>JAZRMX010000016.1:0-22381 GCA_045647885.1 Bacteroidaceae bacterium | reverse complement strand
AAGGTAAGTAACATCACCTACGTTAACTACACCGTCGTTGTTGATATCGCCATTGATTGTTGCCAAAGACTCGTCTACAATCATAGCTACAATACTTGTTACGTCACCTACGTTAACAATGCCGTCGCCAGTGATGTCACCTATGATGCCTGTTTGTACATCCTCGGGTACTTCGCCAAAGTAGATATCAACCTTGTCCTTTGCTTTGCTGGGTACGCAGTAAACGTTGTCGTTTATCTTCTGTGCGCTTGCCACTCTGTTGTTTACAACAAATGTAGCGTTCTCAAGGCCGGGGTAGTTTACAAAGAGGGGCTGGCCCTGGTTGTTGTCTATGCTTATGAGTTCGGCTTTGCTCTCCTCCCACTTGATGCTTACTGTGAAGTCGCCCACAGCCTTCAGACCTTCAACCTCTCCTGCGCTCCAAGCCGAAGGCAATGCGGGGAGAATCTGCAAGGTGTCGGTGTGGCTCTGCAACAACATCTCGGCAATACCAGATGTTGCACCGAAGTTTCCGTCAATCTGGAAGGGCGCGTGTGAGTCGTAGAGGTTGTAATAGATACCACCTGCATACTGGTTGGTTCCGTAAGATGTTGAGTGCTTCAATGCTTTCTTGAGGATGGTGTGTGAGCGGTCGCCCATCAATGCGCGTGCCCAAAGGTTAATCTTCCAACCCATTGACCAACCGGTTGATTCGTCACCACGCAATTTCATTGAGTTGATTGCGGGCTCGAAGAGGTCGCTGCTGGGTGTAATCTGGCCGAAGGGATAGAGTGCCATCAGGTGTGACATGTGACGGTGTCCTCTATCGTTCGATGCGGTGAACTTGCTGTACTTCCACTCGCGGATAATTTTGCTGCCGGTTGTCACGCCGTTATAGGTGCTGCCCCAGTCGCCTGTATAGGTTTCTGTTGCAAGTCCTTTATCCATCTTGCTGAAACGGTCGGTGATGAGCTGGTAGTCGGCCTCTGTGATGATGCCGGCCTCAACGCCGCCCAAAATGTTAGCTGCCTTGATGGTGTTGTCGAGAGCCTCCCAGGCAAGCTGCTGTGCGTGTGCTACGGCATTCTCGCTGCCGGGACCATGCTCGGGTGAGTACTCTTTGGGGCACTCGTAGGTAGCATCATCGGCAAGAATCATACGGTCGGCCCAGAACTGTGCAGCTCCAAGCATTGCGGGGAATGCCTTGGCAAGGAACTCTTTGTCGAGTGTGTAGCGGTAGTGCTGCCACAGGTGTGTTACGTACCAAGCGTTGGCAATAACGTAGTTGGGTGCAAAGCCGCTGATACCGCCGAAGATGTTGTTCTCGGTGAGGCAGGTCCAGCCGCGTGCCTGTCCCGAAATGTTAGCTCTCTCCTTCCACTCGGGCTGTGACGCCTCGTTGATGATATAGTTGAGAAAGGGTACGTGCATTTCGCTCAAGTTGGTGGGCTCTGCAGGCCAGTAGTTCATCTGTACGTTGATGTTGGCGTGGATGTCGCTGTGCCATGGAGCGTCAGAGCGGTCGTTCCAAATACCCTGCAGGTTGCTGGGGAGGTCTACACCACGTGACGATGAAATCTCGAGGTAGCGTCCGAAGTGGAAGTAGAGCTGCTCGAGCATTAGGTTGCCGCTCATACTGCCGGCGTTGTAAGCATCGACCATTGTGTTGGTGGGCATTACGTTCTCGGTTCCGGCAATTTCAAACGATACGCGGTCGTAGTATTGTGCATAGTCGGCAATGTGCTTCTCGTATATTGCATCCCAACCTTGTGATGCCACCTCTGCTGCCTGTGTCGCTGCATCGGAGGGGAGGAGGAATTTGCGTCCCGAAACGTGTGATATCTGGTCGGCTACAAAGTCGGTAATACCTACCAGAATAACCAATACGGAGTTTGCACCCTCAACAAGAATGCCTTTCTCGTTGCTTGTCATCTTACCGCCGTCGGGTACAACCTTCAGGTGTGCTGCGTAGCTGATTGTCTGCAATGAACCGCTGAAGTCGGCGCAACCGTCGCTATAGGTTGTCTCGGCAACAATACCGGGCTTACCGCTCTCCATTGTGAAGCGGAGGCTTATTTTGCCATCCTCACTTGCTGTGTAGCGGAAGATTACTGCCTTGTCGGGGTAGCTGGCGATATATTCGCGTTTGTATGATACGCTCTTGTCGCTGTTCTTGTAAGATACGGTTCCTGTTGCAGTCTCGAGGTCGAGCTGACGGTAGTAGTCGGTGATGCCGTTTGTAGCTTCATAACCGAACTCGTAGCTCATATCCTCAACGTATACGTTACCGAAGTTCTCGTATATACCATACTGGCTGGGGCCACCGCTCCAGAGTGTCTTTTCGTTGAACTGGATTCTGTCGTACTGTATGCCACCGAAGAGCGATGCTCCGAACTGGCCGTTACCAATGGGCAGAGAGTACTCCATCCAGGGGTTGCTTACGCCTGTGAGTGATGCAGGTATTGTGTACCACAATGTGTGTTTATGTTCGGGGGTATAGTTCTCTATGCCTGTTACGTTGAAGTCGTCGTGCATAGCTTTTACCTCCTCGGGGGTAACGAATTCCACCACATAGTATGCGCTCACGTTTGTGCTCTGCAGGGTGAGGCCGGCTGCTTTACCTTGCAGTTTCTTCTTTGTGAGGCTCTCGTCGGCCGAGTGAATCTCCCATTTGTAGGGGTTGCTTGAGATGTTTGTCTCCACGAGTTTCCATCCTGCGGCATATTCGGTGTCGGACATAATGGGGTTTGTTCCCGAAACAGAGAGGAACTTGCCGTTGCTGCCCTGAATCTGGAAATTGTCTTTAGTACCTATTAGTTTCCACAAATTCTCCTTCTTCACCATAGGTGCTTGAGGAGCGGGTTTTTCACCAGCAGCTGCGGTTGTAAGGAATTTGTCGGTCTTTGTGTAGTGGAGGATATACATCTGCTCATTGTCACTTGTGCTGAATTGGGGCACAATGGGCGACGCGGGGTTTATTGTCAAGGGGTTGTTGTTGTCGCCCGCATTCCACTCTGTAATGGTTGCGCCTGCCGAGGTAGAACCATTCTGGTTCATACTCTTTGACTGGTCTTTACGCTGTATCTCGTATGCGCCTGAATATGTGGCATTGCCTGTTGAAACAAGTTTGAGTGCAGTTTTTTCTGTTGCCGATGTTGTGAACAACGAACCATTGTAGTAAACGTAGTTACCGGCATGGCTCTTCATATAGAACATATCGGGGCTACCGATGAGTATCCACTGGTTCTTTGTGTTGTTGCTGATGGCTGCAGTGGTAATGTTGGCACCATTGCCGTTGTCAATCAACACATTCTCTCCGTTGCAGAACTGCAGGTAGTAGTAAACGGGAGCATCGTCATAGCTGAAGATGTTGGGTACGGGAGCCGGCATCTCTGTTATGAATGAGAGAGGGTTGTTTGTGTCGCCTGCACCCCACTCGCCAAGCTCTCTGCCCACTCCTGAACCACCGTGCTGGTTCATTGAATTGGATTCTGTGGTACGCTGAATCTCATAGTAGCCACTGTTGGTGGGGCTGCTGATGAGCTTAAGCTCTGTCTTGTTTGTGGAACTTGCCTTGAAACGGCCGTCGGCAAAGTAGACATAATTGCCCCAACGGCTCTTCAGGTAGAAATTGCTTGAATTACCGATGAGCGCCCATTGGTTGGGGCTTGCAGCGGCTTTCATAGTGGCGAGGTTGCTTCCGTCACCCTGGTCGCCAAGAATTGCTCCTCCTGTCTTGAACTGGATGTAGTACCACACGGGTTCTGCCTCGGTTGAGAACGTGGGAGCCTGTGCCTTTATACCGATAAAAGCACATAAAACAATCAAAAGTAAATAAATTCTTTTAATCATAATAGTTAATATGTAGTTAGTTATCAATTATCTCTGCCGGTTTTGTGCATTGCTCTTCCGCGCTCACGCACATAAATCTTTGTAAAAATGGGCAAAAAAAGTGAAAATTGCAAGCGTGCGCATCAAAATCTTATTTTACCGGGCGAGGGAAACATAAAAATGGAGAGAACATTGTCGTTCCCTCCTTGTCTATACAAAGATTCCAGGTGTGTGTCTTGGTGTTAATATCACCGGGTTGGCTGTTGTCAATAATCCTGAATGTGTTGCATAAACTGCAGAATAATAGCTGTTTATATGATTGCAAGAAGCGAACGTTTCATTACAAATTCTATTCAATATACAGCCAGTTTGTCTGTTTATGCTTTGTGAAGTATCCCCAAATGTAGAGAGGTATTGTGAAAAAACCGTTTTTGATATATCCGTAACCATATTCTCCCATATCCAGGTAGGTTGCATTGGTACAGCGTTTGCCACATTCTAAAGCAAAATCGGACATTGTCATTGGGTAATTGGACTGCAATATAAAAGCACCGTCCTTGTCTTTACACAAAGCTCTGCGTATATATTTCCGCTTATCGTGGAACTTCATTGCTTTTGAATTGTTAACCAATGTCAGTTGCTGAAAACCATTGTCACCCATCCATTTCCTACTGATAAAGAACATATCCCCTTTTAAGGAGACTCTCATTATCATTGTCTTGTTTGCTTCATAGGTCTTTCCATTTATCCTGTATGCCCCAAGAATTTGTCCTTGTTCATCAGTAAAAGCGGCTGGAACACACATCTTGGCATTTTGCGGTCTTTTGTTCGACCATTTTAGTTCACCCTTTGGCAAGTCAAATCGAGTTACCTTTTTCTCAAAATGCAGATAGACTATTCCCAAGCATAAAGAGAGAAGACAAAGGAACAATAGAAAGCGTTTCATTAAATATTTGTGCTATGCGTGTTTTTTGATAATCCGTTTTATCCACCAATTAGCAAACAGAGCCAACAGGTAAAGTACCACAAAAATAATAAGATTTACAATATAGTACTCAGTCCAGCCCTTTTTATAATATGGCATATTTGTTGGAATGTCAAGATGTGTGCCTAAATTAAGGTCATCAAAGCAAATTGCAAATGCTGTATCGCAATCCATATTGCCATATCTGTTGTACAGGAAAATTCCCAATAGCACAAACGGGAAAAAGACTTGTTTAACAACAAAAAAAGCGGATAACTTTCGTTATCCGCTTCGTGGGCCATCTAGGGCTTGAACCTAGGACCTCCAGATTATGAGTCTGTTGCTCTAACCAACTGAGCTAAAAGCCCGAGTATCTCTTTTCTGAAATACGTTGCAAAAGTAATACATTTTATTTACAGAAACAAGATTTTTCCGAAAAAAAATATATCTTCGCAGTTAAGAATAGTTATCTGGAGCCATAGGTCTTTATTTTATGACGTTGAAAAAGAAAAATATAATATTCGATTTAGGAGGCATTCTGCTCGATATTCATCCCGAGCGTACATTTGCTGCTTTTGCCGCCTTGGGCATGGATAAGGATATGCTCACCGAAACACATTCTCTTGCCAATAAAGCGATGTTGGCTTTTGAGACCGGTCGAATATCCACAGACGAACTTGTTGCCTACATAACCACGCTATTGCCACAGGAGGTGAAGAGTATGCCGCAGGGTGCGTTGCGTGCCCACGTTCTTGATGCGTGGTGTGCGCTTATCGGTGAATTGCCGCTGTATAAGTGGCAACGTTTGTCGCAGTTGCGCAAGGATGGGTACAAGGTATTTCTTTTGAGCAATACCAATGCGATACATTGGGAGGTTATTTCACGAAATATCTGCGCGCTCGAGGGGCGTGCCGTGGAGGATTACTTCGACGGGGTTTTCCTCTCATATAAAATGAATCTCTGCAAGCCCGACGAGGAGATTTTTCGCCGTGTGCTTGCCGAGGCGAATCTGCAGGCTGAGGAGACTGTTTTTATCGACGATTCCGACGTTAATTGCGAGGCTGCTGCCCGCGTGGGTATAGAGCCTCTGTTGGTGGAGAGAAATTCGGCTTGGGGAGAGCGTTTAATGAATGATTTGTAATTTGCGATGGAAATAATAACTAATATAGATAATGTAAAGGCTATGCCTGTGGCGGCTACAATAGGCTCGTTCGATGGTGTGCATAAGGGGCACGTTGCTATGATAAACGAGTTGCGTGATGCTGCTGCGCAGCGTGGCTTGCCTGTGTGTGTGATAACTTTTATGTATCATCCTCGTTTGATTTTTGGTGGGCAAAGCGAGCCTTTCCTGCTCACAACAAACGAAGAGAAGGTGGCTGTGCTGGAGCAGATGGGCGTGGAGCGTTGTGTGCTGCTCGATTTTGACAGTTTAATGGCCTCTATGACTGCCGAGCGTTTTATGAAAGAGATTCTGAAGGAGAAACTTGGCGTGGAGTTGCTTGCTGTGGGTTATGACCACCATTTTGGTTGTCCGCAGGAGGGTGAGGGTATTGATGATTATATAAAATATGGCAAGGCTCTCGGTATTGATGTCTTCCAGACTGCGCAATATGCTCCTGACGGGGAAAAGATAAGCTCGTCGCAGGTGCGTAGAGCTCTTGCCGCTGGTGATGTCAAGGCTGCCGCGGCTCTTTTGGGGCGTGTATATTCCATTGAAGGTGTTGTTGCTCACGGAGCGGCTCTTGGGCGTACCATTGGTTTTCCCACTGCAAACATCACTTTGAGCAATGATATGAAGATGCTTCCTCGCGATGGTGTTTATGAGGTGGAGGTGCTGGTTTCCGGTGAAGCATATAAGGGGGTGATGAATCTTGGTGTAAAGCCCACTTTGCAAGGCGTTAATGTGCGCACGGCAGAGGTGCATATTCTGGATTTCTCCTCCGATATTTATAACGAGAAGATAGTTGTCTCTTTTGTGCGCCGTTTGCGCGACGAACTGCAGTTTGAGAGTGTTGATGCTTTGCGTTTGCAGATTGGCGTGGATGTAGCGCGTGTTAAACGTGGAATTTAATTGTATTATGGAGCAGAGTGGTGTGAAAAAATGGTCGGTGTTTGTGCTGGTTGCAAAGCTTGTGGCATATTTCCTTCTTTATCAGTTTGCTTTTATGGCAGCGGGGCAGGTGCTTGCTTACCTTGCTTACGACTTGTGCGTGGAACCGGTTGCTTATGAGGTTTTCAGCGAGCAGCCTACGGCGCAGATGGCCGGTTATGCGGCGAGTGGGCTTGCAGTAGCTATGCTGTTGTCGGGGATTGCTATGGTAGCTCACCTGTTGGTGTTCAAATATGTGCATATTAGGCGCGGTTTCTTGCGCGAGGTAAAGGGCAAAGTGTTGCTGCTTTCTATCCTCATTATAATGTGTATGATGTTTGTCTTTAACATAGTGGCTGTGTGGCTGGGGCTCGAAAACAACCTGCAGGGCGAGATTGATATGATGATGAACAGCGTGTCGGGTGTTCTCTCTATAGCTGTTATGGCTCCTTTGCTTGAGGAGTTGTTGTTCCGCGGTGCCATACAGGGATTGCTTATGCGTTACTTTAAGAACCCGTGGGTGGGAATTATTGTTGCTGCGCTGGTGTTCGGCGTTATTCACGCTAATCCCGTTCAGATATTCTATGCAGCTTGCTTGGGAGTGGGTTTCGGGTGGATGTATTATCGCACGGGCAGCTTGTTGCCTGCTATTGCGGGGCACATCCTTAATAACTCTATGGCTGTTATCGTGGCGTTGTTGTGGGGCAGTGAGGAACCCGATGTTCCGGCCGGCATTACCGGCGAGGTGGTGACTGTGCTGTTCTTCTCCATTGTGGCGTTGTTTCTTGTACGTTTGATGGAAAAACGGTTGCCACCGGTTCCTTCTCCTTGGCACGAGGTTAGCGAGAGTGTATGGGATTGACTAAAATAGCTCTTTTTATTCAATGCTTAGCAAATATGGGCGACTTTAAAGTCGCCCATATTTGCTTTTATTTTGCTCGTTTCACGAATTCTTCGGCTGGTTTGAGGGCGTCGAGTTTGCCCACATCAATGAATTCAAGGTTGTCGGCCACTACACCATAGATGGGGTGTTTGGCTGCAGCCCACATATAAAAACTCATAATGGGGAAGCGTGTGCCGTTCTTCTCGTCGGTTGGGAGGTTTTTCTCCTTCACATACTCCTCCATCAACCCAAGAACCTTGTCGCTTAATATGTGTATGCCCGAGAAGGCGAGCGCGCGGCACTGGGTGGGTGTAATGTCGGGCGAGGTTACGTGGTGGTCGCCTGTGTCGGTGTTCATCCATCCCACGAGGCGCATATCCTCGGGGTTGAAAAGGAGGAAACGGGTGGTCTTTCTTTCGCTCACAAGCAGGCTGGCAAGAGCCTCTTCACGTGTTTGCGATGCGAAGCTGTTTATGTCGCAGTTCGACAGAATATCTACATTGTGTATGAGGAAACGGCCGCAGCCCTGCAGGTAACGGCGTGCGTGCAGCACGGCACCGCCGGTCTCGAGCAGTTGGTTGCGTTCGTCGCTAATCTCCAAGAGCATCTTTCCCTCGCTTTTTCCCTCTTTTGTTGTGGCTATCCAAGGCTGGGATTTTACCCACTCTTCAACCTTGTCGGCAAAATAGTGTATGTTTACCACCGCTTCGTCTATGCCCGAGGCTTGCAGTTTGCGTGCTACGTGCTCTATGAGCGGTTTTTCGCACACTGGTACAAGTGCTTTGGGGAGTGTGTCGGTGAGTGGCTTCAGGCGGGTGCCGAGCCCTGCCGCGAATATCATTGCTTTCATTGTTCTATTTTGTTTTCCACAAAAGTAACCAATATAATTTAATGGCGCAAGTGAGGGCCGGGGGCTTTTCTCTCGTTTTTATCGCAGAAATGTTGTATCTTCGCGGGAGTTTTTAAAATATCCTTTATAACGTATGGTTTCAGTCGACGGGCTTGCCGTGGAATTTGGCGGCACAACTCTTTTCTGTGATGTTTCGTTTGTGATAAACGACAAGGATCGTATTGCGCTTATGGGCAAGAACGGTGCCGGCAAGAGTACTCTTTTAAAGATTCTTGCAGGTGTGCGTCAGGCAACGCGCGGTGCTGTGTCTGCTCCCAAGGATACGGTTATTGCTTATCTTCCGCAGCACTTGATGACCGAGGATGGCCGCACGGTGTTCGAGGAGGCTTCGCAGGCCTTCAGCCACCTTTATGAAATGGAGGCCGAGATTGAGAACCTTAACAACCAGCTTGCTACTCGCACCGACTACGAGAGCGACGAGTATATGGCTCTCATTGAAGAGGTTGCTACCAAGAGCGAGAAGTTCTACGCTATTGATATGACTCACTTTGAGGAGGATGTGGAAAAGACTCTCCTCGGTTTGGGTTTTGAGAGAAAGGATTTCGGCCGCCAGACAAGCGAGTTCTCGGGCGGTTGGCGTATGCGTATTGAGCTTGCACAGATGCTGCTTCGCAACCCCGACGTGCTTCTGCTCGACGAGCCCACCAACCACCTCGACATTGAGTCTATTGGCTGGCTCGAGGATTTCCTCATCAACAACGGCAAGGCGGTGGTTGTAATCAGCCACGACCGTAAGTTTGTCGATAACATTACCACACGCACCATAGAGGTTACTATGGGACGTATCTACGACTATAAGGTGAACTATTCACAGTACCTTGTACTGCGCCGTGAGCGTCGCGAGCAGCAGATGAAGCAGTGGGAGGAGCAGCAGAAGATGATTCAGGAGACCAAGGACTTCATTGAGCGTTTCAAGGGTACCTACTCAAAGACATTGCAGGTGCAGAGCCGTGTGAAGATGCTTGAGAAACTCGAGATTATTGAGGTTGATGAGGAGGATACATCGGCATTGAGGCTTAAATTCCCTCCCTCGCCACGTTCGGGGCAGTACCCTGTGATTATGGAGGGCGTGGGCAAGGCTTTCGGCGAGAAGCGTATATTCTCGGGTGCAACGCTCACCATTGAGCGCGGTAACAAGGTTGCTTTTGTGGGCAGAAACGGTGAGGGAAAATCAACACTTGTGAAGTGTATTATGAAGGAGTTAGAGCACGAGGGCTCTTTGCAGCTTGGCCATAATGTGCAGATTGGTTATTTTGCACAGAACCAGGCGTCGTTGCTTGACGAGAACCTTACCGTGTTCCAGACTATAGATGATGTGGCAAAGGGTGATATCCGTAACAAGATACGCGACCTCTTGGGCGCGTTTATGTTCGGTGGCGAGGCAAGCTCGAAGAAGGTGAAAGTGCTGTCGGGTGGCGAGCGCACCCGCTTGGCTTTGATGAAGTTGCTTCTTGAGCCGGTGAACCTGCTCATTCTCGACGAGCCCACCAACCACCTCGACCTCAAGACAAAAGATATTCTTAAACAGGCTTTGCAGGACTTCGACGGCACGCTCATCTGTGTGAGTCACGACCGCGACTTCCTCGATGGCCTTGTGACAAAAGTCTACGAGTTTGGTCACGGCCGTGTGCGCGAGCACCTTTGTGGTGTCTACGAGTTCCTTGCCGGTAAAAAGATGGAGGAACTTCAGGAACTTGAGCGCAAGTAATAGGGAACTATATATAAATAAACATCGTCAGCACCAATGGTGCTGACGATGTTTATTTATATATGCTTAAAAATGTTTTACAGCAAATCTCTATCCCATTTAACGCCCTCTTTTATCTTTTTTGCGGGGCTGCCGGCAAGGATTATGCTCTCCTCGTATGGTGCTTTGCTCGAAACTATTGATTTTGCAGCTACAATATTGTTGTCGGCAATTTTGCTACCTTTAAGTATGAGAGCTCCAAGCCCCACCCACACGTGGTTGCCAATTACAATATCCTGTGCGTGGTTCACTCTTTTTCCGTTGGCATCGAGTATGGAGTGCGAGTCGGTTGTTCTTATAAGTGTGTCGTGGGCGAAGATAGAGTCGTTACCGATGGTAATTTTTGTTCCCTCGCAAGCTGCAAGCTGTATGTTGCGGGCAAATCCAGTCCTGTCGCCTATGGTAATTTCGTTGTTCTTGTTTTCGAAGTGAAATTCCATATTATCCATTATAACTCCGCTGCCGATTCTTATGGTGCTCTCCGAACCGTAGAATGAGAACTTGCAATACTCAATGTGGGTGTTGTCGGCAATGAAAATTCTGTTGCCTTTTCCTTTGTTGAGAAGTGTGCAGTGTTTCAGGCGGCTGTTCTTGCCCAAGTGAAGTTCCACACCCTTGCAACGGTATTTGAACTCCGTTATGCGGCGTTTAATCTCTTTAATTATACTCATATCGGTAGTGGGTTTAGTAAAGTTCTTCGTACTCTTTGGTAATCTTCTCCCAGGTATAGTGTCGCTCGGCAATCTTTTTTGTAGCTTCGCCGGTGAGCTCTTTTTGCTGCAGTAGCTGCTGCAGTTCTTCGCTGTTGCTCCAGTAATAAGCCTTGTGGTGTGTGGTTTCGCAGTTATACACAACGTTATAAGCAAGTATGGGGCGACCAAAGAACATTGCCTCTACAAGTGAAGGGTTTGTGCCACCGGCACTGTGCCCGTGTATGTACGCTTCGGCGTTTGTGCGTAAGCTGTAAAGAATCTCAAGGTCGTATATGCTGTCGAGCAGTGTGATATTCTTGCAACTGCTGTATTTCTCCTTCAACTGGCGGCCATACTCGCTCTTTTTCCAATTGCCTATGAAGATGAGGCGTTTGTTGCTTTTGGAGAATGCATCGAGGGTTATGTGGCAGTTGTTCTCGGGTTCTATGCGGCACACTGAAATTGAGTAGCCGTGTTTCTCGAGGTTATAACTTTTGAGAATCTCCTCTTGTCGTTTCTCTGGTACGGAGGTCATCACGTGGTCGCCGCCGTATGTTATGAGTTCTGCCTCTTTATTGTAACGCCATTTTACATAGTCGGCAATTCCTTTGTTGTCGGCAATTATGGTGTGGGCGAATTTTACAGCCATAATCTCGGAGAAGAGCAGGAATTTGCGTATATGGCTTGTCCATTTATCGCGTCTGTGCTCAAGACCATCGATGTTTACCACAATCTTTGCTCGGCTCAACAGACGCAGAATGGGCAGAAATATACAGCCTGAAACGCCCAGTACAAGTATTGTGTCGTAACCCACGATGGAGCGCAACATTGCCACCATATCATAAAGGACACTTTGTGCGCCATTTGCTCGCAGGGGAATGTATTTGAGTTTTGCACCTTTGTGTTGCTGCAATCTTTCCGGCATATCGGTGCTGCTGCAATATATGGTATACTCCAAACCCTCGGAGCGGTAGTCCCCGATGATATTCTCTACGAGAGTTTCAAACCCCCCGTAGTTGGCTGGTACGCCCTGTATGCCTATAATCGCAACCTTTTTCATTCGTCGCTTTTACTGTTTCTAATTGTTTTTAAAACCTCTCCGGCCATTTTTGCTACGCAGTATGTCCTTGAGCGCTGCAAACCTTCGTTTGACAAAAATAAGTATAATTCCCGATTGGATAAAATATTTTTTATACTCTCTTCTATTTTATCTAAATCCTGTACGTCTATTTTGTATCCATTTTTGCCGTCGTCCACCATTTCGGCTATGCCGCCTACTGTGGGGACTATTATGGGCAGCCCTGCCGACATTGCTTCGAGTGCTGTGAGCCCGAAGGTTTCTATTGCAAGATTCTTGTTGGAGAGGTTGAGTACAAGGGATGCGCGGTTGTAAAAGCAGCTTACATTCTCTTGTCGTGGGAATATCTCAAGATTGCTTGTTTTCTTTATCCTGTTTCCTTTCAAGAAAGAATATATCTTCTCCGGTGTTTCGTTGAGTACTAACTCGAAACGGTATTGAGGCATCCTTTCGGCCAGTTGTATGAACTCCTGTGTTCCTTTATAACCCTTCAGCGAGCCGAGCATAAGCACGGTTTTGCGTTCAAAGGCTTTTTCGGGAGCGGGGCAGAGGCTTTTTATGAATTCTTCTTCAAGTGCATTGGGTATTACTCGCACCCCTTTTTCTCTTTTAAGAAAGGAACGCTGGTAACTGCTCACGCATATAATTTCTGTTGCAATTTTCTGCATAATCCACGCCAACGCACGGTAGAAGGCACTTTTCACCATCGCGTTCTCGTGGTAGTGGTATATCACCTTTTTCCCTGTGAGGCGGCCGGCAATGGCAGGGCCTACCGGCAGAATGGTGTTTATGTAAAAAACAGTATCTTTCTTGAATGCATAGCCAAGAGCTACGAAGAACGTGTATACCTGCGCAGCGAAATACTTTATGGTTGCTATAATAGCGTGGTTGCTGAACCGGTAACTGTAACTTCGGCGTTTAAAGTTTGGGCTGTGTGGTATTTCGTCGAGAATGCCGCCGCGCGATGTAATAAGCTCCATTTCTACGCCTTGTGCCTGCAGGTTGCACAGCAGGTTCTTCAGCACCTTGGGGCTGCCGCTATAGTCGTTGAACAGGTGAAAGTATATCAGTTTCATACTTCTAACTTGGTAAAGGTTGTCAGAATTTTATTCCAGATGGTAAAGGAGTTTGCAACATCCCCTTTAACCTCGCCTTTTTCACGAATTGTAAAGCGGGACATAATGTCGAGCAGGTACATAATGAGTTTTTCCCTTTCCACCCACTTACAGGCCATTAAATAATCAATCTGTTGCTCTGCAGTGAGCTTTCTTTCGAAATTTGCTGTCTGCAATTCAAAATGGTAACGGTCGAGCCCGGCGGGGTAGGTTAGTGCGGCATATTCAAAATCGAACACGAATAGCTCTTTCTCTTCTACAAACATATTCCACGGGGTAAAGTCGCCGTGACAAGCCGAATATTCCACCTCCTTGCCACGGTATTTTGCGAGAACCCCTGCTATTGTGGTTTCTATAACCACCCTGTCGGCGGTTGCAGGCAGCCAGTCGAGGTGCTCCTGTAGCGCGGTAAGTGTCCTGTAATAGTCGCTCTTTTCAAACAGAATGGTCTGTTTTGTCTTTTCGTGCAGTGTAGCAAGGAACTCTTCCTGCAATGCGCCCCACTGGTGTACCACCTTTGAGCGAGTGGTTTTTGTGGTGCTTTGCACAAATATGTGCAACCCGTTGCTTAACGTGCCACAGAAAAGAGCTCGTGGAATGCCTGTAACCCCTTTTTGCTCGAGCGTGCGTAGCAGGGTACTCTCTTTTTCAAAGAGCGAGAGAATCTCTTCGTTGTCGCTCGCCTTGCAGTAACCGAGTATCTTTTTGCCACGGCTCAGTTGTATGGTTGTTTTCTGGTGTACGCAGGGTGTACCTTCGAATATGGAGAATTCAATATTCTCGCCGAATATTTTCTCTAATAGCTTTTTAAGTTCATCCTGCAGTGTGCTGTTGAGGCTTTCGGCTTTTATAGCCTTGCGAACGGGCGACAACCAATAGAGGAAGGGCAATAAGGTTTTTACCAGTTTCCCTTTAACACCGCTCGGCTGGTACAGATTAAGTGCTACCTGCATATTTTTTACAGGCACCACCCAGTGTTTTCCGTCGGCGTTGCCGAAGCGGAGGAACGCTCCTTCGTTGTTGTGTGTGAGAATTTTATCGAGTAACATTTTTCCTTTTTTCGATGAGCCCCCAAAGTTTGTTGAAAGCCGAGATACGCACCTTGTCAATCAGTACCGATGTTGCAAATACAATTGTAATGAAAAGTAATATTCGTATTATATATATTACCCCCCCATAATTGTTAAAAGTTGTTATTGCAACACTCTTGTAATAATCTATGATACAAAAATGCATGTGAGCCAAATAAACGGCAAAGCACGATGCAGAAATGTAATTTACGGCATTGCTTTTTAAGGATATTTTTGTGAATAATAGAACAATTGCCGTTGCACTGATTATGTTTAAAGGATTTACATAGGCTAAGGAGATGGTTGTTAATGTGCTGTTTCCGGTGTAGTAAAGTAATATGTTTATGCAGGTGCAAATACCCCATGTCAATAATAAATAGAATTTATTAAACTCAATACAGTGCTTGCGAATGTATCTCATCAATAGGTAAAGACCTATAAAGAATAATGGATCGTAACCACCATTGTAAAAGAATCCACAACTTGTAAAAACAAAAACGATAGTTTGTACTATAAAAAATAGAACTAAAACTTTCTTGTATATTTTTTTATCGGCATATTCGACAAATGAATTCAAGGCCGGTGATAAAATGTATAATATCAAATATGCCCATACGAACCAATACGCATTCTTATATAGAAGAAATGCTGATAATATGTTTATCTTATTTACGTCTATACTTCCACTAATAGCAAATGGAATAAACAAAACTATTGAGAAAAAGAGTGATTGAAACAAAAAATTGTACAATCCTTTCGTTTTGAAATTTATTCCGAACCACCCGGATATAAGGACAAATATGTTTACCCCAATGATACATAATTGCTCAAAGAAAATACGGGTAAAAGAACTTATAGGGCTTTCTTTTAAATCTATTTGTTCGGGGAGCCCTAATGCCAACATATTTACGTGTAAGCCCAAAATCATAAACATTGCAATAATTCGCAAGAGCTCAATATTGCTGTTTCTTTCTTTTGCTTTCATAAATACTAAATTATTTATATTTTGCTTTGCAGCAGCTCGCAGAACTCTTTTCCACGTGCTTCCCAGGTAAATTTCTTACCAGCAGTTCTTGCCTTTTCCCCAATGGCATTTCTCTCTTGTTCGTTGCAGAGTCGTGTGATGGCTGCGCTCATCTCCTCAATAACCTGCTCACGGCCGGTACGCGGAATAACCACTGCATAGTCGTTTGAGAAATAGCGTGTGTAGCCGGTGGTGTCGAGGCAGATGAGTGGCTTGCCCATTGCCAGAGTGTCGAACGAAACGGTTACCGCGCCCTCCTTTAGCGAGGCGTTTATCACAGCGTCGCTCTTTGCAAGCAAGCGGTAATACTCTTCCATCTCCACCTTGCCGGTGAATGTTATCTTCTCACTCACACCCAATTTTTTTGCAAGAGCCACAAGGCGTTCCTTGTCGCCACCCTTTCCCACTATGGTGAGGTGTATGTTGCCGTTGCTCTTTGCCGCGCGTGCAAAGCTCTCTATTGCAAGGTCGAAACCACGCCACGCATCGAGCCTTCCTACGGTGATAAAGTTTGTGCAATCCTTCGCACCCTCCCCTGCAGTTGTGGCTTGTGTTATATTTTCCACGGCAACATCGGTAAACAGCACAGCTTTGTAGCGTTGCTTGGCAGGTATAAGGTCGCGTGTAATCTCTGTCTTGCACAGAATTAGGTCGGCACGCTTGCAACGTTGCTTAAAGCCGAAGTTTAGGGGTAACAACTTGATTGCTGCGCGGCGCACCCATTCAATAACACGTGCTTTGCGTGCATAGTGGTTGCTGTACTCGGCAGGAATGGTTTCCAGACCACCCACAGGGCCCCATACAAAGAACTGTTTCTGCCCGTAGGAGCTGACTTTCCACAGTACATTGCCGTATGTTATGTGGTGGAATATTTTTATTCCATTCTCGCGCATCGTGCGTTTTACAATACTGTTTGTACAGAATTGCCATATATTGTAGTATGTGCGCACTCCACGCAACCCCTTCTTCCAGAACCTTGCCCATTTTGGCAGGTCAAAGTAAAGGAAATGTATTCCGCTGTATTCGGGGTGCCGGGCTATCCACGGCTCAATTGTGTGGCGGTTACTCTCGCGGGTGAGCACCCATAGCTCAAAGTAACGCGACATTTCTAGCACCCAGTGCCAGCCCACACCAATCTCGCTGCCAAGCCCGGGCTCGCAAGCGTAGGCCGAAATGAATATTTTATGCTTTGCGGTGGTCATTGTTTATCGTTTTATGTATTTTACAAGATAAAATATCATTAACCATTTCAAGAAATGGTATGTGCGCGAAAAAATGTTGGGATAGAATTTATTAATGAGGTATTTCCTATCCTTGATACTTTTTTTATCGTTGGAACCAGTGCTGACCCCCCCTGTGCTAAAATTTGTTAATTCTTTTTTAAGAAAGGCTATAGGCATATTTGCTTTGTACGCTCTCTTGAACCAATCTATATCTCCAATTATCTTATAGTTGATATCGTATAGGCCTACTATGTCATAAATTCTTTTAGGAACTATGGTTGCCGGGTGAATAGTTCCCATTGTATTGTTCTTGTATGCCGCTTCAACCTTCTCGGGAGAAGATTTTACCTGGTATAACAGATTCTCCTTTTCGTCTCTAACATTCATTATGGCCGATATAATTGGCTCCTCGCCACTCTTGTATGCTTGAGAAAAATCATAGATATCCTGTAGTGCATTCTCCTCTATATAATCGTCGCTGTTTACAAGCCATACATATTCTCCTGTTGCCTGCTTAATGCCTTTATTAAACGCATCGTATATGCCTTTGTCGGGTTCGCTCTTATATTTGAGCTTTCCTTTAAAAAGTGGTTGATATTCTTTTATTATGTTTATTGTGCTATCGGTTGAGCCTCCATCAATAATAATGTATTCGTAGTCCGTGAACTTCTGGCTCAAGACTGATTTTATTGTGCGCTCAATAGTCTTCTGGCTGTTCCAGCAAACTGTGATTATGGAAATAAATGGCATTTGATTTGTTTTTAAGTCTTTATTTTTCATATGAAGTTATTAAATCCTTTTGCGCTACAAACCACGGTATGAATTTTATACAGAGTGGTATACACAATGTAGATAATAGCAGTGTTATTATAGCAACGAAATAGTTGTTGTCTATTATTTCAATATTAATTGCTTGCAGTAATACTTTAACCGGGCGATATATCATATGATGCACGCATAAAAGTACTATTGAATATCTTCCGATGTATGAGAAGAAGGGTAGCTTTTTTATGCTTTTGCAGAGGAATAGTATTGACAATACCGATGCTATGGAAATAAAATATGTGCTTATCCCATTTATTCCATTATAATGTAGCGATAGCCTGTAATTCGTGGTTGTGCATAAGACATAGGATATCATCCAAAAGCCAAAGGCAAAAAGCAGATTGTACTTATCCCATTTGTTAGGGTATAAAAGGTTGCTTTTTTTCAAATAATAACCGAAAGCGAAAAATGGCATAGCAGTCATTGCTACATCCATAAAGAGGGGTACAAAGTAATTCCTATATCCCAACCACCAACCAACAATTCCAAGCAGGGTTACAAAAGCGATGCGATATTCTTCTTTCTTTATGTATGATTGTATAATCGCAAAATAGACATTGCACCAGAACAGACACAATAGAAACCATATGGGGCCATTGAAAAATTGGCGGTTGTCAAAGATATCAAATATTCCTCGAGCATCTGTTATAAGAAATTGCGGAGCAAAATATTTTATAGCATAAAACACAACACAACCTAAAAGGTAAAAGAAGATAAATGGGATTAAAATTTTGTTTATCTTTTTGTAAATCAATGCATTTACCCCCCCGTATATCTTAAAGAACAACCCCGAAAGTATAAAATATAACGGCATTCTTACTATATCGTACCCGGGTAAATGAATTGCGGCTCCACAATGCCCAACGACTACCAGGAAGATACAAATTCCTTTTGCAAGGTCTATAAAATCTATTCTTTTTGTCGTACTCATTGTTTTTACTTCAATCTTTTTAAGTTCTTTTTATGCTGCTCCTCAAAGATGTATGTTAGTATCTCGTTCACAGCTACTTGTGGTGCTTTCTCGTTGAGTACCTTGCGGTAGCCTTTCTTGTTGCACAAGTAGTCAATCTTGCTGTTTATGGTGTCTATTCCCTCTTTGTCGAGTTCGCGTTTGCGGGCTAGGATTGAATCGCTGCTTGCAGTGAGCAGAATGTTATAATTGAGGGAGGGGATAAACAGTTTGCCCCACCAATAGAGGAAAGGTGTTTTCAAGTATATTCGTGTGCGGCGGCTGTCGCAAATGATATCGGTATAGTAGCGGTCGAAAACAACTACGCGGGTAATGCGTATAGCGGTTTTTACCTTAACAAAATAACCGGCAATGTAGTCTATGGAGTAGTAAACAAGGCGTGCAAGCGAGCTTAAACGGCCTGTTTTACCACCGCGGTGGGGGTTGCTGTAATCGCGGTCCACCTCTTTCTTTATACCGGCTTGCTGTGCCACATCGCCCAAGTTCCCAAAGAGTGTGGGGCGGAAGTGGTAGTATTTATGGGCTGTTTTAAACACGGGGGCTATTCTCTCGAGCAACATATCAATTACCGTGGTTTTTCCACTGCCGTCGGGGCCGGTGAAACCAATGCTTACACCTGTGCGTGAGCAGATGTAGTTGCCAATGAAGGTGTACAAGAAATATATTATGCTGCAAATTAGTGCCAATGGGCGTTTTTTAGCGTTTGCCCACAGCGCGGCAAACAATAATTTCTTGCCAATAACCTTGTCGCACTCATTCGTTGAAGAATAGCCAAAAATGGCTAAAAGTTTATCTTTGACAATGGGTGATGCTTCGGCAGCTTCGCGAGTGGCGCGGTATTTTTCGGGGTATTTGCTACCTACAGCTCTGTTATACAGGTATTTATCGAGGAATTGCCCCTCTGCACCCACATAATAGAGAAAACCATTGAATTGTTTGTGGGCGAGGAATTCCTCGGCGCTCATAAGCTGTATGCCCCAAACAGATGTGTCGAAGAAGAAATCCCACTGCACAATTTCTGTCGCCTCTTCGGTTGTTGTGGCGCAAACGTATGTTATCAGGCGGTCGCTGTGCAGGTATGTGAGAATTTTCCACCCGCTCGTGTCTATAAGTTCTACAAGTTCTTTTTTTATCTTCTTGTAGCTCTCACGCGTGATTATTATATCTATGTCGCGGCTGTTGTTCTTGTCGGGCAGCCCTTCGAAGTTTCGTAGCACTGCATAATCGGCTTTTTGGTTCAAGAAACCGATTATTTCGCTTATGTGTGTGGTTGTTGTTTGTTTCATAATATTGCGTTTATATCATTTCTTTTTTCTCCCCTCCGTCACTGTGCTTCGCTTGCGCCACCTCCCCTCTGAGAGTGGCGGAGTTTTTTGCTCTCCCCTTTATTAAGGGGGAGTGGCTGAAAGCCGAGGGGGATGGTTGTTTTCGTAGTTAGAACTCTTTATTCGCCTTGTCTTGGTTATTTAGCTCTTGTTCTATAATAGTTAGTACTTCCTCCAAGGATTTCCAAATTAGTTGGTTCTCAAACCTAAGGACTTTTATACCTTTATTATTTAAGAACTTTGTTCTTATCTCATCTTCCTTTGCGCCTTGGAAACTATAATGGTTTTTACCATCTAGCTCTATGCATAGTTTCGTTTTTGGGCAATAGAAGTCTAATATGTATGCTCCAATGGGGTGTTGTTTTCTCCATTTATGGTTTTTTATTTGTTTTGATTTTAAACAATTCCATAAAACAGCCTCTTCGGGAGTAAGATTCTTTCTTAAGTATCTTCTTTTTTCTAACAAGATGCTTTTGCTATCCATCCTTTTATATATAGGTTTCTCCCCTCCGTCGCTGTGCTTCGCTTGCGCCACCTCCCCTCAGTGAGTGGCGGATTTTTACTCTCCCCTTTATCAAGGGTGAGTGGCTGAAAGCCGAGGGGGATAGATGTTTATATTCGTTGTTAGAACTCTTTTGTTCTTTTGTCTTATTTCCGTTTCAAAATATTGTGCTTGAACTTGTCAATAAAATACCCGGGATTGCTGTATATTGATGTTGCAAGCTTGCCAATGAAGGTGAATATTCTGCCTTTCTTTAGTGCATAGTAGCTTTGGCGCAAAGCATCGGCGGCGGTTGCATCATTCTCTATTTTTTTGAGCTCTTGGGGTGAAAGGCTCTCTTTGAATTCTATGAAGGTGAGCTCTTTCTCTCCCCGACGGCGCAGTTTAAGGTTTTTCTTTATGTGTCGCATGCGCAGAATCATACCAATGGAATTAGCCGACATTGCACTTTCGTGCTTGCGGTATCGACAAAGTATTTCGGGAATAACAATAATGGCTTTTCCCTCTGTGTAAAGGTCGCTCATACGGGTCCAAAGGTCGAGATCTTCGCAGAGATCCTGGTAGCGTGGCTTGCCTGCGGGGAACCCTGTAATATTGTGGCCACCTACGCTTAATGCTATCTCACGGTTGTATATAGCAGTGGGCTGCATAAAGATCAGTTTCTCTTTTGCTGCTTTTGTATAGAATGCCTCTTTGGTTGTTTCGCCAAGAAAAATACCACCATTTATTTTCCCTCCTTTGCTATCCATATATTCAAGGTGACAACCCACGGCTATAAGGTCGTTGTCCGACGATATTTTGTTATATAGTTTTTCCACAAGTGTGGGATGAGGGCAATCGTCGGCATCTACGAACATTATGTATTCAGTGCTGGCGTGTTCCTCAACAAACCTTCTGCCTGCGCTTAGTCCACCGTTTACAGGGAGGTTTACAACCTTGTACTGTCGTGGGTTCTCTTTGAAGAACTTCTCAATGATGGCAACGCTGCCATCGGTGCTGCAATCGTTTACAATGAGCAGGTGAAAATCCTGCATTGTTTGTGCCATTATAGATTGCAAGGTCTCTTTAATGTATTTCTCGGCGTTATAAACGCAGATGGCTAAAGTGAGGTTTGGCATTTTATAGTTGGTGTTAGAATGTTCGTTTCGTGTGCGCAACCTGATGTAAAGCCTAATAACCTCGCCCCGCAAGCGAGGGAGGTTGTACAATCTATTACCAATGGGGAAAGCGTTTATTGCTCCAGCAATCTTTTCAGTCGCTTCTTTGCATTAAACAGCGCGCTTTTTACAGTGCCCACCGGTATGTCGAACTCTTCGGCTATCTCTTCATATTTATACCCTTCTACACGGCGACGAAGCAGCAATGCTTGTTCTTGTGGCAAACTGTTTATGAGTGTTATTATCTCGTAGCTTTTGTATTCTTCGTGACCTTCAGCAACAACTGAATAAGAGTCATCCACGTCGTCGTAACCCACAATAATTGGGCGGGTGGAGGTATCTGTTATACGCTCGTTGTTATAGAATGTATGTAGCATAATAACCTTAGCCCACGCTTTAAAAGAATTTTGCTCGGTGTAGTTATGAGCGTTTGTTAGTATACGCAGGGATGTGTTTTGTAAAAGGTCGTTGGCACGGTCGGGGTTGTGCGTAAGGTACATTGCGTACGCATAAAGTTGTTTTTGTGCCTTTACAACTTCTCGCTCGTAATTTGTCATAAGTGTAATGGTGTTACTTTTACACTTAAACACTTCAGATGTATTAATTGTTTTATAAATTTTGAAAAAGTTTTATTTATTTTACAAATAGCCAAAAATGGCTAACAATATTCTCGCAACAAATTGTGCCCAAATAGAGGGGATATTAAATCCTGTAAACTCCTATGCGATGTGCTATGTAACGAATAAATTGTTTTATATACATTATATAGCTGAATTTGTAGTAAACACCCTGTGTTCCACTTTGCCCTAAAATTATTATTGGTAGAAAGAACTCCTTCCAGGAAAAGCCATCTTTTTTCCATTGTATACAACAATCGTTAAGATAGTGCTCAAAATAGTATTTTTTAAAATCGTTTATTTTTTCAATATTTTTTATCAAATAATTCTTGAAGAATTCTCTTGGTGCAAAGAAAAATATGCTATAAGATGGCATATGG
>JAZRMX010000015.1:0-84226 GCA_045647885.1 Bacteroidaceae bacterium | reverse complement strand
ATTTGCCAAAGGCTATGGACTATAAACGAAAAGGATGTGAACAACAGATACAATGCCCTTACGTGGCGATTGAGGGAAAGCCTCGCCCAAATAAACGGCATAGAGCTATTGACAATCAAAGACACAGCATTGCAGCTTGTATTTACCAAGAAAAAAGGTAAGGAGTGAGACGTTTTACAAAACCCCACTTGCAGAAACAGGATATATTTCTCTATACGGAAACTTCTCTACACCGATATACAGCGTATCAAACGCATCGGTGCCGTCGGTGCGGTGTTCAAGCAGGTTCTCTTCCGTTTCGTCCAACTTTTCACCGCCCTTGTCCTTGCGGAAACCGTTGCGCCCACGCACAACACCGGCTGTCTGAATGGCAAGGATAAGGTCATCGTTGTTCTGTCGATTGAAGAACGGCATAGACTTTAACTAAGCATGTAACAGAATTCCTTTAGGCACTTCTTAAAGACCGTCACAATGCACAAATGAAGGTTTTTCAATATTCTTGCTTTCTTCCTACACTATCCTTATTTAAATTTATAGGAAAATAGCCCTAAGTATAGATTTCGGATATATTTGATTTAGAATACAGCCGATAAAGAATTACTTGATTGTATTTTTATTACAGTTGACTGCAATTTACATGATAGAAATCTGGTATATGAATCTCTGATCTCGAAATAAGTATATTCAATTAACATAAAGAATAACAGACTTTATAATTTGCGTAATTACAACTAAGTTATTCACATAGTGGTCTTTGATGATTGGGGAATTCTCAAACATTCACTTTTTTCAAAAGTAAGTTCGTTATCTCGTTTTTACTGAAATAGTATGTCTTGTGTTGTTTATGAAAGGGTAACTGTCCTCTATAGCACATTTGTTTGATTGCAGCTTCGGACTTGCTCAATTTTATAGCTACGTCCGAGATTGACAACACCTCATCATTCAACGCGTACATTTCTAATGCAACTTGCTTGGCAAGAGCTTTTATGTCGGCACTTTTCAACATAGGCTTTTCGAGGTGGTATTAAGAAGCTGTTTAAATTTCTAAAAAATATTTTCTTACAGAAGCTGATAGTTTCGCCGTTTTTTATGTTCAATAATGCCTGTTTCTTTCTTTTTTGCGGTTACATAGCCCGCTATGCGCCCTTTAAAAATAAATAAACATTCTATTCTTGCTCTATAAAAAACTTGGCGATATAATTTTAAACAGCTTCTAAATTGCTGTATTGTATAATTTACTGCAAAAATAGATGTCTTATTTGTGTTGAAAAAGACCTTTGGCATAAGATTTTTTGCAGAATAATACAAAAAAATAACATATTTGACCCGGTTTAACAAGGCTGGAAAGAATGTAGATAAAGCGGGGTTTTTATATTTGAATCATTTTTTGTACCTTTGTCTAACAAACAATCAAACGATGCGTACTTGATATGCGTACTTGATAAAAATCAACTTTGAAAAACGAGATAAAATTAAGGACAATTTTACACCGGAAAAAGTGAGTGTAAGACCCCTGATTTTTAGATAAAAATGGCCTCACAAACCGCTGTGGAATGGTATCGCGAAAAATGCTTTTCTTCTTGGTCGATTGCATTTTCCAACGGAATCAAGATAATTCCAAGCGAGTCACAGAGTGAGTCCAGGCGAATCACAACCAACAAAAAGACCAACCATCGGTTGGTCTTTTTTTATTACTTTATACTGCTTGCAGAGGCTGTAAACAGAATCCTTTACTCTATGAAAAAGATATGTGATTTTATATCCCGCTGGATGGGGGTAATTGTGCTATTGGCAGGTATTTTCTCGTTAGCGGTGCCTGAGGCTTTTGATTTTGTGGAGATGCGCTCCATAAATCCTATGCTTGGGGTTATAATGTTCGGTATGGGGCTCACACTTGACCCTGGCGATTTTCGCGTGGTATTCTCGCGCCCTAAAGATATTTTTACTGGGTGCTTGGCGCAGTTCACGGTTATGCCGCTGCTTGCTTGGTTGCTTGTGAAGGTTTTTGCCTTGCCGGTGGATCTTGCTTTGGGTGTGATACTCGTTGGTTGCTGCCCGGGTGGAACGGCGTCTAATGTTATCACTTATCTTGCAAAGGGCGACCTTGCTCTTTCGGTGGGTATGACTGCGGTTTCTACAATACTTGCACCATTGCTCACTCCTTTGCTCACCCTGTTGCTTGCCGGCACTTTTGTGGATGTGGATGCTGCGGCAATGCTTCTCTCTATTGTTTACGTGGTTATAGCGCCCATTTTAGGCGGTTTCCTGGTGCAGAAGCTGTTCCCTGCCATAACTGCCCGTGTTACTCCTTATTTGCCGGCTTTCTCGTCGTTGGTGATTGCTGTGGTTGTTGCCATTATTGTTTCGCACACGGCTGGTAAATTGCTCAATGGCGGGTGGCTTATATTCCTTGTTGTTGCCTTGCATAACCTTCTTGGGCTTGGATTGGGCTTCCTTGTTGGCTGGGTGCTTGGTCTGCCGCTATCGAAGCGTGCTGCAATATCCATTGAGGTGGGTATGCAGAACAGTGGTCTTGCATCGTCGCTGGCAACAATGCATTTTGCGGCTTATCCCTTGGCCACAATATCGGGGGCTATTTTCAGCGTGTGGCACAACATCAGCGGTGCTATAGTGGCAAGGCTTTATGCCCGTGCTGCTGAAAGGAATCAGGGCTTGCCGAAATAGTCGTTACGCATTTTTATTACAAAGACTATCCAGCTGCAGACGGTGGTTACGAGGTTGGTGAGTGCTATCGACCATATAATGTCGGGCTTGTGTATGAACCCCTGCAGCATAAAGCAGAAACTTCCTACAGCCATCATAAGGAAAGCCGGGAGGGAGATACCATCGGTGTTGCGTGTGCGTATTGTTCTGAAGGCTTGCGGGAGATAACCCAAAATCATTGCGACGCTGCCCGTGTAGGCGCAGATGTCGTACAAAAATTCCTGTTCCATACTACTCGTTTTTATAGATAAACAAAACAGGGAGCGGTTTTTCTTTTTTCCGCTCCCTGTTTTGTTTATTCTTTCACGAGTCGCATCATTGCCCATCGGTTGTTTTCGGCAAAATCCTCGTATCTTAAACCGTGGCGTTCGGCTTCCTCCTTCAGCACCTCTATATCGTCGGTGTAGAAACCGCTTATGAAAAGGGTGGAGCCTTTGTGCATTCGGGCTGTGTAGTACTGCATATCGGCAAGCAGTATGTTGCGGTTTATGTTTGCTATTACATAGTCGAAATCGTCGCTCTCCTGTATGGCATCGGCACCGCCGAGGCGTACTTCAATGTCGGGGGTTCCGTTGAGCACGATGTTCTCTTTTGCATTTTCGTAGGCAAATTCGTCGATGTCTATTGCCACAACATTGCCGGCACCGCATTTTTTTGCGAGTATGGCAAGCAGGGCGGTTCCGCAACCCATATCAAGCACGCTGCATCCCTGCATATTGCTTGCGAGTATGGCGCGTATCATATGGCAGGTTGTCTGGTGATATCCTGTACCGAACGCCATCTTTGGGTCGATGAGTATCTCGTATTTTGCCTTGGGAACATCGGTGTGGAATGTGCTGTGTATCACGCACTGGTCGTCCACTATTATGGGCTGGAAGTAGTTCTTTTCCCACTCGGCGTTCCAGTCCTCGCCCTCGATATCTTCAGTTGTGTATGTGATGCTGTATCCTTCTATGGGGAAATTCTCGACAACGGCAGCAAGTGTTGTTTCGTTAAATTCTGCTGCGGGGGCGTATGCGGTCATTCCGTTCTCCTCGGGCACGAATGTCTCAAAGCCTTCGTCGGCAAGGAGTGCGGCGAGTATGTCGGTGGCAACCTCCTCGGTGGGGGTTACGCTGAATGTTACTTTTTTATAATCGTTCATGGTGTTTATTTATCCTCCTCTTTTAAAAGGACTTTGTATATAGCTTCGTAAAGTTGTTCTTTGGTGAGAAAGCCTTCGTTGCCTTCCGGTTCACCTTCTAATGGAATAAAGAGTAGTGTCGGCAGGGCTCGTATGCCGAAGGCTTTGGCAATCTCGGGCTCCTTGTCGGTGTTTACCTTATATATATAAATATCTTTTTTAAATTCTGTGGCAACCTCCTCGAGTATGGGAGAGAGCTTGCGGCAGGGGCCACACCAGTCGGCGTAGAAGTCTATGATGGCGGGTTTGTCGCCTTTGTAGTGCAACACTTTGTCGCTAATGGTGTAGTCATAAACCTTCTTTATGAACTCTGCTTTTGTGATGTGAATTACATTGCTCTCTTGCGCGTAGGTTGTGAAGGTTGCAAGCAGCAGAGCAAAAAGTATTAGGGCTTTTTTCATAATGGTTATTTTAAGTGTTATCCTTTTCTGCGTTTTTTTACATCAATTTTTGCTATACCGCCGGTAGAGGTCTCCTTGTAGAGGCTGGGTATGTCGTGCCCGGTCTCTTTCATTACTTCCACAATGCGGTCGTAGTCTATTTTGTGCTTACCGTCGGAGAGAGCTGCGTATGTGCAGGCATCGAGTGCGCGTGATGCGGCGATGGCGTTACGCTCTATACAGGGTACCTGAACAAGGCCGCAAAGGGGGTCACAGGTGAGTCCCAGGTGGTGTTCGAGTCCCATTTCGGCGGCGTACTCTATTTGGTTGATTGTTCCGCCAAAGAGCTGGCAAGCTGCGGCAGCCGCCATAGCACAAGCAACACCTACCTCGCCCTGGCAACCAACATCGGCTCCCGAAATTGAGGCGTGTTCTTTTGCTATATTACCGAAGAGACCGGCTGTGGCAAGAGCGCGCAGTATGCGTGCTTCGCTGTTCTCGTGTGACTGCGAGAGGTGGTAGAGCACTGCTGGCAACACACCGCAGGAACCGCAGGTGGGTGCTGTAACGATGGTTGTGCCGCTTGCGTTCTCCTCCGAGGTTGCGAGAGCGTAGGCATAGATTTTTGCTTTGCTTGCAACCGATGCGCTGTAGGAACGCGATTTCAAAAGGTAGAGCCCTGCTTTGCGTTGTATGCCCAAGCCGCCGGGGAGCACGCCTTCGTGTTCCAAGCCTCGGCGTATGGTGCTCTGCATTGTGTGCCACACTTCGGCAAGGTATTCCCAAATTTCGGGACCCTCATATTTTTCCACATACTCCCAGAAGGAGCAGCCTGTTTCGTCGCACCAGTCCATAATTTCGTGTGCGGTTGTAAGGGGGTATATGTCGGCGTCTGTTTTTGTGGTCTCCTCGTTGGCAAGCTCACCGCCTCCCACGCTGTATATTTTCCATTCATCAATGGTCTTGCCATCCTTTATGCCTTCGAACTTCATTCCGTTGGGGTGAAAGGGGAGGAATATAGTGGGTTCCCACACAAGTTCCAAAGGTGCGATGGGCTCGAGTACCTCAATTATGGCCTTGTCGGTCATGTGTCCCTCGCCGGTGGCGGCAAGGCTGCCATATAGCGTAACCCTGTAACTGTCTACTTTGGGGCAACGCTCTGCAAATATTTTTGCAGCACGGTTGGGGCCCATAGTGTGGCTGCTCGAGGGGCCAAGGCCTATTCTGAATAATTCACGCAGTGATTTCATATTATTCCTGTTAGTTTATGTGCGAAAATAATATTTTATTGCGAAAACTTGACAAGAATGTGTGACTAATATTTAAAAATCCTCCATTTGTTGTTGAATATTCCTTTGGTAAAAGGTGGGCGCTTTGTTGCCCGCAGTTGTTATATGTAATAAAATTTCTTATCTTCGCGATATAAACGAATTTGAATTATGCAGAAAGTTCTTGTTACAGGTGCCAGTGGCGTTGTGGGCAGCCGTTTTGTAAAACGTTGGTGCAACGAATATATATTGCTCACTCCTTCGCACGGCGAGATGGATATTACCGATGCTGCTTCGGTGGAGCGTTATATGCAGAATAACAGCCCCGATGTGGTGCTGCATCTTGCAGCAATATCGAATACCTGGTATTGCGAGCAGCATCCCGACGAGAGTTACAGAGTTAATGTGGAGGGTGCTGTGAAACTTGCCCGTGCAGCAGTTGCGTGCGGTGCAAAATTTGTCTTTTTCTCTTCCGACCAGGTATATAACGGCAACACTTCGTTAGGGCTTTTGAGCGAAGATGTTGAGGTTGCTCCCGAGAATGTTTACGGCCGTCACAAACTTGAAGCCGAGCAACGCATTGCCGAAATTTCTCCCCGAGCTGTGATATTGCGTGCAACCTGGATGTATGATGCCCGTCGCGATGAGCTTCCCAATCATAACGATTTTGTCTATAATATAGCCACTGCTATTGAGGAGCGCAAGCCTCTTGCCGTTCCCGTGCGTGAGTATCGTGGAATAACGTGGATAAAGGAGGTTGTGGAGTATCTGCCTATAACGTTTACAATACAGGGCGGTGTATACAATTTTGGTGCCGAAAATATTGTGAACACTTATGAGACTGCTTGCTGTTTTTGTGAAATGTTGGGTGTGGGCGGTGCTGCCTTGCAAGTAATTACCCCCGACTATGAACGCTTCCCCTCTCACGAACGCAATATCTCTATTTCTATGGAAAAGATGTTCCGTGCATCGGGTGGGCGCATCTGCTTCCCCAATACCATTGATGGTCTGCGCCTTTATCTTGATATAACCTTAGGGCGTTTTTAGAATAAAATCGAGATTGACTATAAAGGTTCTTTTTATTCAATCCCTAGCAAAGCGTAGGGCTATCCAAACGGATAGCCCTACAACTTTATTCTAAATATATTTTACCAGAACTTATTCAGCTCTTCGTTATACTCGAAGCCTGCGGCACGCAGTTTTTCCTCAATTTCTGTGCGCGACACATCGAGGTCGGCACACAACTCGTCGAGCGAGCCGTAAAAGTCGCGTAGCTTCATATTTATTGTGCTGTAAAGCATCATAGGGTCGTCAGGTAATTCCATACTGTACTTTTTTACATAATTGCTACAAGTTCCATTTCAAATATAAGGGTGGAGTACCCGGGAATGTTTCCGTTACCCTGTTTGCCGTAACCTAATTCCCATGGTATGTATACAACCCATTTGTCGCCCACGTGCATCTGTGTGAGTGCAATCTGCCAGCCGGTTATGAGGTCGCCCAGGCGGAATGCCTCGGGGTAGCCACGCTCGTAACTGCTGTCGAATACCTTGCCGTTTATTAGCGAGCCTTTATAGTGAACGGTTACAACGCTGTTGGCTCTGGGGCACTTGTCTCCAGTACCGCTTTCTATTATCTTGCAGAGCACGCCTTGTGAAATTTCGTAGTACTGCTCGTCACTCTCGTGCAGTGCTTTCATAAACTCCTCGTTGCGCGCGCGGTATTCGTTGTTGCGTATCTTCTTTGCCATAGTTTAAGTTACTTATCTTCTAGCATAAGCTGCTCCACAGCGCGACACAATTGGTCGGGGCACGATGTGGACTTACCGTTACAGCTTATACCGTTGAGGCGTTCGATAACCTCGTTGTACTTCATACCTTTAACCAATTTTGCTATGCCTTGCAGGTTTCCGTCGCAACCGCCGTAGAAGGTGACGTTTGTAATTTGTCCGTTCTCTCCCTCCACCTCTATGAATTGCGAGCAGGTGCCGCGGGTCTTGTATATTATTTTTGCCATTTTTGCTATTTTTTTATAAAGATTTTTTTACCGTTGTAAATGTAGATTCCGCTAATTACGGGTGTTTTGTGCGGGCGACCGTAAATGTCGTAATAGATGTTGTCGTTTATCTTTTCGGCTACAATGCTATCAACACTTGTTGAGCCGTTGCTGTATGTGATGGTGACAGTGATATTCTTTGAAACTTTTGCCAGCTCTTCGTAGACTGCATCGGTGACAATTGTATTGAATTCGTCAAACTCGGGGATTATCAGGTTGTATGAATCTCCTGCCTTAACCTCGGTTGAACCTCTCAGCAGAGTGTTGCCCTCGCTGTCTACACAGTTGTATGTAACGGTGAAGTATGGGAGTACGTAATACTCGTAAAGCATTATGGGGTGTCCGCCGTCCCAGCCGGTGAGGGTGTTGTTGGCGTTGGCGTTCCAGTAGTAACCGTTGCTACCCTTGATGGCAAAGGTTGTGCCGTCGTCGTTCAGTGCGAAGGTAAAGGTATCGCCTGTTTCGGCTGCATATATGCGTCCTCCACGGTTGAGCGCGGGTATGTAGCAACCATATTCGTTACCGATGGTATAGCCGTTGCCTTTGCTTGTAAGGCTCCATATATATTTAGGCTCTCCTTCGTTCACACCGTTTGTTGTGGTTACCTCGCCACCAATGTTCTTTACCGAAACGTAGCCGCTGCGGCTTGTTTCGTTGTGCGCGTTGCGTATGAGGTAGCTTGTACCACTCTTAACGCTTGTCACGGGGTTGCCCACTGCTTTGAATCCGCATTTACCCTCAGTGGTGTAGATAACCTCGATGGTGGTGTCGGCGGTGGGTGTGAAAATACCCTCGGGTGTTTCGCACTCCTCGAAGGTGAAGAATTCTATCTCGGGGTACTCCACGTTGAAGGCTTCGCCTATGGTACAAGCGTTGCTGTACTCGCCGATGAGGCCTCCGCGTGCCTCTTTACAGATATATGTAATATTGTATGAGGTGCGCTCGTAGATTACCTTTACAGTCTGGTGTGCCGAAATGTTGGGGAAAACAGGCGCTGTTGCCGAGCTTGTAATTTCGTACTCTTTTGCTGTGTGGTTAGCAATCTCGGGGGCTTTACAGGTGTAGTTTTCTCCAGCCTTGGCTGCCTGGTAATATGTTCCAATGAGCTTGTTGTTGGTGTCGTAACAATTGTATGTTATCTGGTATGCCTTTTCGTACTTCCAGGCTGAACCTTGTGGGTAGATACCACCGGTGTTCAAAGTGTTGGGGTTGGTGGTTGAACGCTCGGGCATAGGAAATATGGCCCTGCTGCCTGCATTGATGGTGAAATCGCCGGTGAGGGGGTTATACACGTTTGTGAGGGTTGCAGCTGTTGTGCCAAGCGCGATAGGCGCGCTTGTTCCCGAGATGTAACGGCCGGTAGCTACGTTGCGCAGGGTTATGTTCTGTCCCGCGTCGGTGGCTGTTGCTGTTACAATCTCCCATACGTCGGCTGCATACTCGGCTGCGGCGGCTGTGGCTGTTGCTTTGCCGTCGTCTATAATTGCCCAGCCGTTGAATCTCTCAACATTGTTGGCTATGCGTACAAAACTGCCTTTTTCGGGATAGTCCACAACGATAGGTGCCTGTGTGGCTATTGGTCTGAATTCCCAGATACCGCCGTTACCGTCGGCAGGGTCGCTCCACAGGTTTATTGAGTTGGTCTGTCCGGGGCCTGCAAAGTTCATACACATATTGGTGTTTGACACTTTGGTACTGCGTATGCTGTAGTTGTAGTTGCTGCCGTTGGCTGCGTATGCTCTGTCGCCAAGAACAAAATCGTAATGACGTTTACTGTCGTCGTAATCCCAGCGGCCTGTGTTGTTTTCTGCTGTGGGGGTGCTCTTTACCGAACCATTGGGCTTGGCTTTGCACACCATTGCGTAGTGGCCGGGGTTATTGGGGTCTTCCATCCAAGCCCAGAGCTGGTAGTCGTATGCAGCTTCTCCCTCCTGTGCTACAACACCGTTCCACAAACGGTTGGCGCGTGAGTTACCGGTGCCGATGGTGGGTGAACCCTCGCGCAACAGCTCAATACATTTGCCGGCGCGGTTGTCGGTGGCGGTGGTTATTATGCGGTACCACACTTTCTTCTCCTCGGTTGAGCTTTCGGGCATAACTTTTGAGTTGTCTTTTCCGTCGTTTATGTAGTGACGGCCATATTCGTAGTTGTTGTAATCAAGAAGAAGGGTATCTTTTGTTATGCGCTCGCAGAAGTCTGTGAAGTTCTTCTTCGCAGCCGGTGTCCAGCCTGTTTCGGCAATGGCGATAAGGCGGGGAAGGGCGAGGTATTCGAGCAGATAGTTGCTCTGTACGTGTTCGGTCCAGAAGGTTCCCTGCACGCCTACATAGTATTTCTGCAATTCTGCGGGTACGCTTGTGGGCACGGGCACGTAGTTATATGTCTTCTCCACGGTGTCGTCACCATATCCTGCTCCGGTGGGTTCTCCGGGGTCGGTGCTCTGCTTGCGGTTGATGTAGTAGGGGCCCCAAGGGGTGATTACCGACTTCATACCATATTGTGCAGCTTTAAGGGCGCAGGGCTGTACCTGTCCGCTCTCCCAGCACATCATCATACCTCCGGTACCTTTTATCAATTCGTCGTTTGTACCGCTTGCTGTGAGGCTCTCGTTCCACATAATGATACTGCGTTTTTTGTCACCCTCTTTCTGAGAGAGGTGGTCGGACAGTTGTCGCACAAAGTTCGATTGCAGCTCGCGTATGTTAGAGAATCCTTTTTCCTCCATCATTGCCTGGCACTCCGCGTTGTTCTGCCAAGCCGAGGTGGGTGTCTCGTCGCCACCTATGTGTATCTGGTAGTAGGGGAATATCTCGGTTATCTCGTCGAGAATGTCTTTTGCAAATTGCAGGGTGGCTTTGCTACCAACGTTGAGCACGTCGCTGAAAATACCACCGTTTACCTGTACGCTGTGGCTGCCGTTGGGGTAGCAGCTATATTCGGGGTAGGCAGTAACGGCTGCGCAAGAGTGTCCGGGGAACTCAACCTCGGGCACAACCTCAATGTGGCGCTCTTTTGCGTATGCTACAATTTCGCGTGCTTCGTCCTGGGTGTAGAAGTAGGGGCCGTAGGGCTCGTTGGTGTAATAACCGCCGTATGTGGGGTCTACGCTCCACGAGTTGTGGCGCACTGCTCCGATGGTTGTAAGGCGGGGATATTTTTTTATCTCTATGCGCCAGCCCTGGTCGTCGGTGAGGTGCCAGTGGAAGCGGTTCATTTTGTAGTATGACATCACGTCTATCATACGCTTGATCTCGTCGAGGGTGAAGTAGTGGCGACTCACGTCGAGCATAAAGCCGCGGTACTCGAAACGGGGAGCATCGGTGATGCTCACTGCGGGCAAAGAGAATTCCGTAACTTTTGTATCCTTTACCTCGGCCATTACGCAGGCGGGGAGCATTTTTTTGATACTCTGGAAAGCATAGTAGAAACCGGCTGTGGTGTTTGCCGAAATGTTTATCTTCTCGGTGGTAATGTCGAGCTTGTATCCTTCGTCGCCGATACTCTCGCCGCTGTTGTACTTCGACAGGTTTATCAATCCCTCGCCATTGCCGATAGTTACAGTGTAGCCGGTAACTTTCTCAATTACCGCTGCAAATTTTTCAGCTTCGGCAACAATGCTGTCGGGCAGGTTGTTTGTGTTAATTCCAAAAGTTGAAGGCAACGTAAGTTTACCGCTGCTTTTTGTCAAGCTTTTGGGCGTGGGTGTAAGGTTAATCGTGCTGTCGGCAAGAACATAACTCGAAAAGCTTAAACATAAAGCAATTAGACAGAGTGTGATTTTTTTCATATTTTTTGGTTTTTTGTTTTTACAAATGATATGACTGCATTTTCTGCAAAAATATCCAAATATTCGGAGTCTTAAAATAAAAAGGCATTTTATTTAATATTTATCTATATAATTATTTGCTAAAATATTATATTTGCAAAACTGCGCATTAAGGGCAGTGCAGAATAATCCTTGACTATATTTTAAAAAGATAAAATAATGAAGAACCGACTTTTTTACGCTTTAATGGCGTGTATGCTTGCTACAGTGGTGGCAAAAGCCGATGATTTTACCCGTATGAAGCTGCTTCCTCCTGCAAAGGTGCGTTGCGCTCTTTTTACCGACTCTGTTGACACAAAGGGCAAGAAACACGATGCAGCAAAAATTATGATGAAAACACACACACCGCTTGCATTGGACAGCGATGAGGCTGTAATTCTCGACTGTGACTCTACTGGCTTCTTTAAGCTTGAAAAAGCTGCCGGTAATAATATTTATGTGTTTACAGCTGGCTTGCGTGCCGACCGTTTTGCCAATGCTAAACTGAAGTTTACATCTCCTTCTCGCTTTGAGGTGTATGTAGACGGTGCGATGAAGAAGGACAAAATAAGCGTGGAGGATTCTTTGAAAAATGCCGGTTCTTGCGAGTTCCCATTGCGTATGGAGCCGCAGACTCTTTATAACGTGGCGGTGAAGATGCTGGTTACCGAGAACGATTCTTGCGCTCCGGCTCTTAAAGCTGTAATAACAACCGATGGCGACAGCATCACAAATATCGCTTGTGCTCCCGACCTTAAAAGCCGTTATCTCCTGCCACAGACTATATACGGCAATTACATTCAGTCGGTAAGCATCTCGCCCGATGGCCGTTATCTCCTTACCACATACCAGGAGTTCCATAATGCCCAGCGTGCTAACTCGTACACAGCGTTGAGTGATGTTAAGAGTGGTAAGAATATCACCACATATCCTGCGGGTAGTAAAGTTCCTTCGTGGACACCTCTTACCTCGCAACTGTATTACAAGGCTGTGTCTGACGAGGGTGAGAAGATTATCCTTGTGAACCCTGCGACCCTCGAGGAGACTATTGTTGCCGACCACGTTCCCGGCGGTTCATTCCGTTGGGCTCCCGACGAAAAATCCCTTTACTTCGTGATAACAGAGCAGGTTGAGGGTGACAAGGCTCCCGTGCATCGCCTCCTTAACCGTGGCGACCGCATTCCCGGAACCCGTGGTCGTGGCTTTATATGGCGTTACGACCTTGAAACAGGTGTGCGTGAGCGTTTGACAGTGGGCTTGCGCTCTACAAATTTGTGTGATATAAGTGACGACAGCCGTTACATCCTCTATTCTTGCGGTGAACCCGATGATGACAAATGGCCTTTCAGCAAGAATTCACTTTTCTGTATGGATGTGCAGACACTTGCTGTGGATACTCTCTTTGTCGATGAATACTTTTTCGGTGGTGTTGCCCGTTTCTCTCCCGACGCTTCAAAGGTGCTCCTTACCGGTGGTCCCGAGGCTTTCGGTGGTATAGGCAAGAACTGCGGAGCACACCCCATTGCAAACAATTATGATACACAGGCATTCATTCTTGACCGTTCCGACAAGAGTATAGAGCCTATAACAAAGGACTTTGCTCCCACTGTGCAGTTCTTGTGCTGGAGCCGCAAGGATGGTTGTGTATACTTCAAGACCAGCGACCGCGACCGTGAGCCAGTATACTCTTACAACCCTGCAAAGAAGTCGTTTGACAAGTTGCCTTTGACAGGCGAGTGTGTTCGTTCATTCTCAATAGGCAGCAGAGCTACAACTGCCGCATATATAAGCGTAACGGCAAGCAGCAGACCTGCTGCTTATCTCTGCGATGTGCGTAAGGGCAAGAGTACTCTCATCGCCGATCCTTATGCCAAGAATCTCGAGAAAATAGAGATGGGAACTATACACGATTGGTCTTTCACCGCATCGGATGGTACTGAGATTGATGCTTATTATTGCCTCCCTCCCTCGTTCGATGCTACAAAGAAATATCCTCTTATTGTTTATTACTATGGTGGTACAACTCCCACCGTTCAGAATATGGACAACCCTTACGCCGCGCAACTTTTCTCGTCACGCGGTTATGTGACACTTGTTGTGAACCCCAGCGGTACCATCGGTTATGGTCAGGAGTTCTCGGCTCGTCACGTAAATGCTTGGGGACAGCGTACTGCCGACGATATTATAGAGGGTACAAAAACTTTCTGCAAGGAGTTTGAGTATGTCGATGCTGAACACATTGGTTGCCTTGGTGCTTCGTATGGTGGTTTTATGACTCAATATTTGCAGACACGCACCGATATTTTTGCGGCAGCAGCATCGCACGCCGGTATCAGTAATGTCGCAAGCTATTGGGGCGAGGGTTATTGGGGCGTTGGTTACAACGCCGTGGCTGCAGCGCAGAGCTATCCCTGGAACAATCCCGAACTTTTCATCAAGCAAGGTTCGCTCTTTAATGCCGACAAAATAAATACTCCTCTTTTGCTTCTTCACGGTACAGCCGATACTAATGTGCCTGTAGGCGAGAGTATTCAGTTGTATAACGCTTTGCGTGTTTTGGGTAAAACCGTTGAGTTTATCCGTGTCGATGGCGAGGATCATTTTATTGCCGATGTTCCCAAGCGCATTTTGTGGCACAACAGTATTATGGCGTGGTTTGAGCGTTGGCTCAAGAACGATGCCCGTTGGTGGAACGATATTTATCCCGAAAGATTGATAAAATAATGGAATATCTTATTATATCACTTGCTCTTTTATGTGGAGCCGTGGGGCTTTTGGGAGCGGTGCTTCCAGTGCTTCCCGGCCCCCCTATAAGTTATTTGGGGGTGCTGGTTCTGCTCCTGTGCAACGACGCGGAAATCTCTACGCCATTCCTGGTGGTTTCTGGCATAATTATGATTGTAATAACAGTGGTCGATTATGTGTTGCCCATTTGGTTTACACAGTTGAGCGGCGGTTCGCGTGAGAGTGTGCGCGGGGCATTGGCAGGTATGCTCGTGGGGCTTCTTTTTATGCCTTTGGGTATTATTGTGGGCCCCTTTATAGGTGCTTTTGCCGGCGAGTATATAGCTTGCCGTCGTAGTGGTAAAGCCTTTAAGGTAGCTTCCTTTTCGTTTGTTGCCTTTATTGTAACCACTGCCTTGAAACTTATCTATGGTGCAGTGTTGCTCTTTTATATTGTAAAGGCTGTTTTGTGAGGCAATTATAAATGAATACAACAAGAAAAGAGTCGGCAAAAGCCGACTCTTTTTGATTTATATGAATATTTATTATTCCTCGTCCTGTACGTGGCTCCCTTTGAGCGTTGGCAGGCATATATGGTACTTTACTGCCAGCACACGGGTGAGGAACACGCTTATGCCGCACACGGTGTGGGTTACAAGAGTCTCAGCTCCAAGCCACATACAAATGCCGAAAACAATACCGCCTATAACGCAGGCCATAGCATAAATCTCCTTACGGAATATCAGGGGTATCTCGTTTATGAATACATCGCGTATTACTCCGCCGGCAGCACCGGTCATTGCGCCCATTACCACGCCCACCCATAAGGGGAAACCGCAGTCGAGGCTCTTCTGTATACCCACAACTGTGAAGAGGGCAAGTCCCACAGCGTCGAAGATGAAAAAGGTGTTGTGCAGGCGTATGAGCCATTTGCCGAAGAGTATAACCCACAAAAGAGCCAATCCCGACCAGCAGAGATATATTGGGTCGGTCATCCAGAAGGGGGTAACGCCCAGCATCATATCGCGGAACGTACCGCCGCCGATAGCTGTGGCTACACCCACCACGTAGGCTCCGAACCAGTCAAAGTGCTTTGCTGAAGCAAGGCGTATACCACTTATAGCAAAAGCAAACGTTCCCACAAACTCAAAAATGGTTGGCATTTTGAGTGCGGCAAAGTAATCTATTACCGATGTTATAAAGGAAAGCTCCATTTTTTTTTCTGTTTTTTGCGCAGCGAAGATAGGGAGAAAAAAAATACTGCGGTAATTTTTCGGGCTATAAATGCGGTTTTTCTGTAAATTATGATAAATTTGCGTTATCTCTTCATTGGTGGTAATAGCCTGTATCAGCAATGCAGGTTGGTGGCACTTTTAAGTATTGACAAAGATTATGGAGAAATATATGGCTTTTGAAAACAGATACACTGATAGCGACAAGGTCTATCGCAGGTGTGGCAAGAGTGGAATTCTGTTACCCAAACTATCTTTGGGGTTGTGGCAGAATTTTGGAGAAAGCAACGATGTTGAAAACTGCCGTGCGGTGTTGCGGTATGCATTCGACAGGGGTATAACACACTTTGACCTTGCCAATAATTACGGGCCTCCTCCCGGGGCTGCCGAGGAGTTGTTCGGCCGTTTCTTGAAAGAGGATTTTGCTCCATATCGCGACGAGATGTTTATTGCCACGAAGGCTGGTTACGAGATGTGGGCAGGGCCTTATGGCAATTGGGGCTCTCGCAAATATCTTATGTCGAGCCTTGATTGCAGTCTTAAACGTATGGGGCTTGATTATGTAGACCTCTTTTACATCCACCGTTACGACCCCGTTACACCGCTCGACGAAACTTTGCAGGCTCTTGTCGATATTGTGCGTGCCGGCAAGGCTCTTTATGTCGGAATTTCCCGCTGGCCTTTGGAGGCGTTGCGTTATGCCGACAATTATCTGCGTGCCCGTGATGTACCCCCGCTTATTTTTCAGGGTAGGCTGAACCTGCTCGACAGGGCTGTGCAGGAGGAGGGAGTGCTCGAATATTGTGCCGATAATGGCATTGGCTTTATATCTTTTTCGGCACTTGCGCAAGGGTTGCTCACTTCGCGCTATCTGCGGGGAATTCCCACAGATTCGCGTATGGCCAGGGGCGGTTCACTCGGCAAGGATAAACTTACCCCAGAGTTGCAGGCCTATCTGAACAATCTTGCAGCAATAGCCGGGAAACGCGGTGAGGATTTGGCATCAATGTCGCTCTCGTGGGTGCTTGCGCAGCGAGGGGTAACATCGGTGCTTGTGGGCGCGAGCAGTGTGGCGCAGCTTGAACAATCGTTAAAGTGTCTGGAATCTCCGGCGATTGTTCCCGAAGAACTTCTATTCTATCCAAATAAGGTTTTTTGATGAATACAGATAAAAGTAACATATTACGTGTAAAAGGTGGGTTGGTATTGGCAGTTTGCCTGTTATTCTTTTTGCTGTTGCCTGCATCGCGTTTGTCGGCGCAGAGTCGTAGCGCAGTGGATACTTCTACCGACATTCTTATGTTTGCTCCCGGAGCGGTTGGTGCCGGAGTCTCTCTTTTAAAAGGTGATTATAAAGGTTTCCTGCAGCTTGCCGAGAGTGGTGTAACAGCAGTGGCAACATCGTACCTCCTAAAACATATAGTTAAGAAGGAACGCCCCGACGGGAGCGATAAAAAGGCCTTCCCCTCGAACCACACGGCTGCTGCCTTTGCCGGTGCAGCCTTCCTGCAAAGGCGTTACGGGTGGTGGTACGGTGCTCCTGCCTACGCTGTGAGTGCTTATGTTGCGTGGGGGCGTGTCTATGCGAAGAGACACGATTTTTGGGATGTGCTTGCCGGTGCAGCAATTGGAGCCGGCAGTGCTTATCTCTACACGCGTCCTTTTGCAAAGAAACATAATCTTGTGGTGGGTCCCACATTTACTCCCGAGGGCTCGCCCGGAGTATACTTCTCTATGCGTTTTTAAAAAAACTTTATAGCTTGTTGGCAAATTATTACACAATATATATAAGAAAAATATTATCTTCGCACATATTTACGCGGTGTACAGCCGTTCACGCAATAAAATTAGTTGAAAAATGGTAAAACAAGAGTGGAAAGAGAAGGGCTTTATCGATGAGGCTTTGCCCCAGGATTTTGACCTTAAAACAGAAATTCGCAAGCTCTGTAAAGAGAAGAACGCAGTAATTCTTGCCCATTATTATACCGAGGGCGAGATACAGGATGTTGCCGACTTTGTGGGCGACAGCCTTGCGCTTGCACAGCAGGCCGAAAAGACTTCGGCAGATATAATTGTAATGTGCGGTGTGCATTTTATGGCCGAAACAAACAAGATTCTCTGTCCCGATAAATTGGTGCTTCTGCCCGACCTCAACGCCGGCTGTTCGCTTGCCGACAGTTGCCCTGCCGAAGAGCTTGCGCAGTATAAAAAGGAGCATCCCGAATATAAAGTCGTTGCATACGTGAACACTTCGGCTGCGGTTAAGGCGCTTACCGATATTGTTGTGACATCGTCAAACGCTCGTGCTGTAGTCGATAGCTTTGGTAAAGACGAGAAAATACTGTTTGCTCCCGACAAGAACCTGGGCGGTTACCTCAATGCCGTTACCGGTCGCAATATGATGTTGTGGAACGGTGGTTGCCACGTGCACGAGCAGTTCTCTATAGAGAAAATCGTGGAGTTGAAGGCTGCTTATCCCGAAGCAAAGGTACTTGCTCACCCCGAATGCAAGAGCGGTGTTCTTGCTCTTGCCGACTTCATTGGCTCAACAGCCGACATTCTGAAGTATACCCGCAACAGCGATGTGCAGCAGTTTATCGTGGCTACCGAGAGCGGTATCCTTCACGAGATGAAGAAGAGTTGCCCCGAAAAGACGTTTATCCCAGTGCCTCCTTCAACCGGTCCTTGCGCTTGTAACGAGTGTAATTTTATGCGCTTGAATACTCTGCCCAAACTTTATAATTGCTTGAAGTATGAGTGGCCTTTTGTGGAGCTCGATGAGTCTACACGCGAAGATGCTCTGCGTCCCATCGTGCGTATGCTTGAATTGTCGAAGAATCTCAATAAGTAATTGCTAATACAATAATAAAGATTAAGGGAGCATCATTTGATACTCCCTTAATCTTTATATAATCTCTGTTTCTTACTTGCCGAAACGCTCGCGCAGTGTTTTTATCATATCCACTGTCATAGAATCGAGGTCGTAAGAGGGCTTCCAATCCCACTCCTCGCGTGCGCAAGAGTCGTCCATCTTGTTGGGCCAAGAGTCTGCAATGGCCTGGCGTACGGGGTCGAACTCGTAGTGCATCTTGAAGTCGGGGATATATTTCTGTATAGCCGCTTTTATAATCTCGGGGTCGAAACTCATTGATGCCACGTTGAAGGCATTACGGTGTATAAGACGTGAGGGGTCGGCATTCATAATGTCGATAGCAGCCTTCAGGGCATCGGGCATATACATCATATCCATAAAGGTACCGGCCTGAATGGGGCAGGCAAAATCCTCGCCTTTTACTGCTGCGTAGTAAATGTCTACTGCATAGTCGGTGGTACCGCCACCGGGGAGAGTTACGTTGGAGATGAGTCCGGGGAAGCGTACCGCACGGGTATCAACACCATATTTTGTGAAGTAGTAATCGCTCAAAAGCTCGGTTGCAACCTTTGTAACACCATACATTGTCTTGGGGCGCTGAATGGTGTCCTGCGGAGTGTTGTCGCGGGGTGTGTTGGGGCCGAATGAACCAATAGAGCTGGGAGTGAATACTGCGCATTTCTTCTCGCGAGCAATCTCCAGAATGTTTATAAGTCCATTCATCTGAATATCCCAAGCGAGCAGGGGTTTTGCCTCGGCAACTGCTGAAAGAAGGGCTGCAAGGTTATAGATGGTGTCAATCTCATACTTATCGACAATTTCGGCAAGTTGTTTTGCGTCGCACACATTGGCTATTGCTGCGGGGCCGCTCTCGAGTAGCTCGCCTTTGGGTTCTGCGCCGGGGATGTATCCGGCAACGATATTACCATTAGGAATTTGCTTACGCAATGTCATTGTAAGCTCGGAACCAATCTGTCCGGTAGAACCGATTACAAGTACGTTTTTCATAATGTTCTATGTTTTTATATTTGTTTTTTTGTATTCACGTTACAATTGTTCCGCTAAGATAGTGCTATTTTTTTTGTTATTTCTTCTATTGTGCATCTTTTTTTTCTTTTAAAATTCTGTTGTTGGCTTTTCTTAAATATTTATGCGTGTTTTTTACAGTAGAATGTTTAAAAAACCTTTCTGGCTATTTTTTTATGTGCAAATGTTGCCCGTTTAATAATAAAAAAGGTAAATTTGTGGGCGTAAAAATGAGATTTAAAAACAACATAAAAAATATAAAAAGATGTACGGTAATTTTCAACAACACTTGAAAGATGAGTTGGCTGCTATTGAGGCTGCCGGCTTGTATAAGAAAGAACGTAATATTGCATCGCAGCAGTTTGCCGAGATTACACTCGAAGATGGCTCAAAAGCGCTTAACTTCTGTGCGAACAACTATTTGGGCCTGTCAAACAACCCCCGTCTTATAAAGGCTGCCCAGGAGGCTATGGAGGAGCGTGGCTTTGGTATGTCTTCGGTACGTTTCATTTGCGGTACACAGGATTATCACAAACAGTTGGAGAAGGCTGTGTCCGATTACTTCAAGACCGAGGATACCATTCTTTATGCTGCTTGCTTCGATGCCAACGGTGGTTTGTTTGAGCCTCTCTTTACTGCAGAGGATGCAATTATTTCCGATTCTTTGAACCACGCGTCAATCATCGACGGTGTGCGTTTGTGCAAGGCGCAGCGTTATCGTTATAACAACGCCGATATGGCCGACCTTGAGCGTTGCTTGCAGGAGGCGCAGGCACAGCGTTATCGCATAATCGTTACCGACGGTGTATTTTCTATGGACGGTAACGTGGCTCCTATGGATAAAATCTGTGATTTGGCCGAGAAGTATGATGCTCTTGTTATGGTGGATGAGTCGCACTCGGCAGGTGTGGTTGGTGCTACCGGTCACGGTGTTGCCGAGCAGTTCGATTGCTATGGCCGCATTGATATTTTCACCGGAACTCTCGGTAAGGCTTTCGGTGGTGCTGTAGGTGGTTTCACAACAGGCCGTAAGGAGATTATCGATATGTTGCGTCAGCGTTCACGTCCTTATCTCTTCTCAAACTCTTTGCCCCCTTCAGTAGTGGGTGCTTCTATTGAGATGTTCAAGATGCTTGCCGAGAGTGATGCTTTGCACACAAAATTGCAGAACAACGTAAATTATTTCCGCGACAAGATGCTTGCTGCCGGTTTTGATATCAAACCCACCCAGTCGGCAATCTGCGCAGTAATGCTTTACGATGCTCCTCTTTCACAGGTGTTTGCACAGAAGATGGCCGAGGAGGGTATCTTTGTGACTGGTTTCTATTACCCCGTTGTTCCGAAGGGTCAGGCGCGTATACGCGTTCAGCTCTCTGCGGCTCACGAGCCCGAGCATCTCGACAAGGCTATTGCTGCATTCATCAAGGTGGGTAAGGAGCTTGGCGTTATTAAGTAATAAGATACTTATTTATATATACAAAGGAAAGAGGGTGACTTACAGGTCACCCTCTTTCGTCGTATATGACACTAGTCATTTATTTACTTTAACCTCGAATGTGCTTGCGGGCAATTCTTCGTCGTTTACAAGGTTGGCTGTTGTAAATGGTTGCCAGCCGTAGCGTGCGCGGTAAGGTATCTTTACCTCGCAAGATTTCACTTTTATGGTATTGCCTTTTATCTCAATAACCTCGGCTGGGTGGAAGTTCCCTTTTTCTCCAGCAACCTCAAAGGTGCGCAACGGCTCTCCGTCGCTGCTTTTCATACCTTGTGCGTGAGAGAAGGTGAGTATTACGGAGTTTCCTTTTCTCTCGGCTTTCTCAATGGTGGGGCCGCACGGTGTTATATGTTTTTTTGCATAAGTGTTGTGCAGTGCCTGGCGTGCAAGGCGTTCGCCGATGGGCTTCTTGTTCTTTGGGTGTACATCCCATTTGTCGCCTTTGTCGCTCGATACAGCAAAGGCGCAGTTCTCTATCTTGGCGGCAAGGCGGCGCTGTGAGTCGCGGAAGTGAGGCCACGACGGGCGCTCTATGCTTGATAGCTGTACAAAATAGAATGGCATATTCTCTTTGCTCCACGTTGTTCTCCAGCTTTTCACAAGGGTGGGGAAGATTGCCTCGTGTAGCTCCACATTGTGGGCATTGGACTCGCCTTGGTACCATATAACTCCTTTAATAGGGTATGTCGCTATGGGTGCGATGCCTGTTTCGTAGAGGTAGGCGGGTTCGTAGGGGTGGCGTTGCAATGGATTGCTACTCTTCTTTATGTTTTGTGCAGCTCGCCCGCGACACCAATCCTGTATCATATCGTTCTGTTTCCAATTATAGAGAATATCCACTAATTGTGGGTGCCATTCGAGCGTTTTACGGTCAATGAATGCTTCGGCAGGAGCTCCTCCCACGGCGTTGCATATAAGCCCCACCGGCACACCGAGCGAGTCGGCGAGCATTGCTCCGAAGTGGTAAGCTACGGCGGAAAAGTCGTTTACCGTCTTCTGGTTGGCTTGCTCCCATTTTGTGGGTTGGTAATATTGGTGTGAATTCAGTTTTTCTAGGTCTTCAACGCTCCATTCTATGTTGTCGGTATAGACACGCGGCTTCATATTGTAGAGTCGAATGTTCCTGGCATCGCATCCTTGCAGGCTTTCTTGTGCGTGTGAGCTCTCCTTAACCATAAATGCCATATTCGATTGTCCAGAGCAAAGCCATACCTCGCCCACAATGATATTTTCTAAAACAATCTTTCTCTTTTTGCTCTCCACTGTGAGTGTGTGGGTTTTACCATCGGCTTTCAGCGGTTTGAATGTAATTTCCCATTTTCCATTGCTTGAGGTAATGGTAGAGCGTTTCTGCTTGCCCAGTTGTGCTGTGACTTTATCACCGGCATCGGCCGTTCCGCATAGCGTGAAGGGCTCGTCGCGCTGAATTACCATATTGTCGCTGTAAATTGCAGGTAGTGCAAGCAGTCCATTTCCGAATATTCCTGTAATGGCTGTATATACTCTTTCGGCAAGTATGGTGGCGCCCTTTTCGTTAGGGTGCAGGGCGTCGGGCATAAGGTCGGGGCGGTTGTAGAGCAACTCCTGGAAATCTATAAGTTCAACTTTCGCAATCTCTGCAACAGCTTCAATGGCTTCCTGAATCTGCCAATACCAGTCGCGTGTACCGCTCTTGAACCTTTTGTGCCAATGGAATATTGGTGTCATTCGGCAGATTTTTATCTCTACCTTCGGGTTTACTTTGCGCAGGGTGTCAATGAGTGCAAGGTAATCGGGGATGAATTGGTCGCGATAGTTGGGCCAGTTGCGCGGGTCGGTGTCGTTGAGTCCGAGGTGTATAATGGCAATATCCGGTTTGAATTCCAGTGCCGCCTTGTATTCTGCCTGTTGGGTGTATGGGCGGTGTCCCTTGTTCAGCAGGGTGGCTCCCGATTTACCAAAGTTACCAACGGTGTATCTCTCGCCAAGCATCTTGCCAAGCTGCGCAGGGTATGATGTCTCGGTGGGGGTGTTATGTCCGTAGCCGTATGTTACGCTGTTTCCTATGCAGGCTACGCGTATCTTCTCTTGTGCTACGATGGTGAGGCTTACAAAAAGCAGGGTTGCGAGCAGGAATCTTTTCATATTATTTCGTTTTGTATTATTAAAAAATCAAGGAGAACTAATGCTCTCCTTGATTATGAAGCATGCCTCTTGTTTTACTGGGCGATGAATTTTTTGTTGTTCTGTATGTATATGCGTCCTTTAATAGGTTGCAGAACTTTATTACCCATAAGGTCGTATATGCAGTTGTTTGCTGCATTCTCTGCTTTTACCTCTTCGATGCACTCAATGGATGTTGTAACATCGTCGGCGGTTATGCTGTCGGCACCGTTTGTCATCCAAGAGAGAGAGAAACGTACATAACGCATCTGGTAACCACCCTCCAGGCCGTCCTCCTCGTAGTAGCAACCGATTGTGCCGTCGGGGAGTATGGTGAGCGATGAGTATGCCGAGCCTTTGAGGCAGATGGTCTTTTTGGTGGGCCAAGTTTTTCCTTCGTCGGTGCTCAAGAAGATTGTTACGTTCTGTCGTGAGCCGGCGTTGGGTATAGTGTGCAACAGGCGGTTCTTGTCCGCACCTGCCGAGATTGATGTGAGGCGTATGAGGTCGCCGTTACATCCGGGCTCGTAGAGGTCGCTCCAGGTTGCGCGGGCACTCCAAGAATCTCCACCATCGCTAGAGGTTGCATAGTAACGGTTCCACGCGTGACGTGAAGAAACAAGGAGGTCACCATTGTCGAGCTCTACTATTTTCGATTCGTCGGCATCGAGCATCGCGTAGTTATTGCTCAATGTCCAAGTCTCTCCGTGGTCGCTTGAACTTATGATGCGTGCCTGGAAGGTTCCGTGAGAGGTGTTTGAAGTGGGGCGTGTGGGTGCTACACACATCAGAGTACCATCTCTTGTCTGCATAAATGAACCGGAACTGGGGAAGAGTGAGTGTATTGTGCTACGCTCGCTGTCGCTGCAGCCGGCACCATAGAGCTGGTTGGTAATGTCCACGGGGGCATCCCAGGTTTCTCCGTTGTCGTGGCTCACGATTACTTTGATGAGCTGCGGGCTTGTGGGTGTGCCGTAGAAGAATCCCTCTTTAGAACATACAAGCACGAAGATGTCGCCGGTCTCTTCGTCGGTAACGATTGCAGGGTCGCCGTGGCCGTAGTCGCCGCCGAGGTCGGCTGTACCGGCAATGGTAACGGGTTCGCTCCATGTTGCACCCTTATCCTTGCTCACCCGTGCCACAACGTCGATGTTATTGGGGAGGTCGCCGTTTGAGCCCCAACGTTTGTCGGTAACGGCTACCAACCAACCATTTACGGCGGTGGTGATGGCGGGTATACGGTAGTAACGTGAGTCGTAAGTGTTAAGATACTCAACTGTGCTTGCCGAGAGGAATACTGTGGTTGAGTGTTGGGGGTTACCGTTTGTTTCGGCTACTGTAGCACCGGCAACTGTGTATGAGGTTATTGCCGCGTCGATAATATCACCCTCTTGTGCATCCTCGCTGATGTCGGCGGTTATCCACAAGTAGTCGCTGCTGCCGGTCTTCAGGGCAATGGGCGAGGTGAACTCTATGTTGAAGCTACCGTTGTTGCCGGTGGTGGCTTCGCCCAAAAGGGTGGCGTTGCCCTTGCCGGCACGGTATTCATACATATCGGGGATGCTGTATGCTCTCACCTTGGTCACAGCGTTGCTGTTCATTGTACCCTTTATGCCTTCGAGGTTCTTTGTTCCGTTGAGGCCCTCGGCTGTGAAGGTTATGCGCAAGAGTGCTGCATCCTTGTTGCCGATTCCGGTACCTATGTTGGCAAGCTGAACGTTGGTGCCGGTGATTGATATCTGTGACTCAACCTCTTCGGGTGTGAGCGCGTGCAAGCCCCAAAGTGATGCGTTGTTGGCTGCTGCCGCCCAAGTAACAATGACGGTGTTGGCCTCTTGTGCGTGTATGGGGTTGCTGCTTGCATCCGATTTTATTGTAAAGCCTCTGTCGCCCACCGAGCCATCGGCATAGTGGGTGATGGTGTAGTTGTATGCGGCTGCATCCACCATACCTGCTGCGGCGTTGTTCTTGTCCTGTATCTTTGACATATATCCGCCGGTGTAGTTGCGTATGGCAACCTTGCCGCTGCTGTTCTTCTCGAAGCACCACACCATAGTGGGGTCGAGTGACTTTTGTGCATAGGTCAAAGCCTCGCCTTCACGTTTCTTGATGGCCTTTCCGCTGCAATAAGCGTGTTCCGATGCCGATACTATATAGTACCAGGTCTCGTTACCGGCTGTAGAGTATTTGACATTATTGCGGGTAGCTTTGTAGGCGTTGATGGCGTTGTTGAGAGCAGTAATGGCTGCGTTAATATCTGTCTCGCTCAAGCCTTGTGTGTTGTTCTTGGAGGTTGCTGTGTTTATGGCAGCCTGCAGGTTACTGCGCTCGCTTTGTTTGAAGCAACCGGGGTCGTTGCCGGCTGTGGTGTTCTCGAGCACTTCAGTTGCCTCCTCTATCTTTGCACCGAGGCTGGCGTATGTGCCTGTTATATACTCAACGGTAATGGTATTGCCGCTTATAGTAGTCTTGGGAGTCTTGCCGGTTACCTCGGCTGTGGTAAAGTCGGCAGCGGTGATGGTTGTGCCTGTGGGTACAAAGAAGTATCCTCCGTTATATACCGAGGTGAGTCCTTTTACCGCGCTGTTGTTGCATACGAGTTTTACATCGTTGCCAATCTCCGAAGCATTCTCGGCTCCGCTTATCACTACATTATATATAGTGTATTTGCTCTGCTCTTCTGCGGATAGCTTGAAGATGTTATAAGTGGTGTTTGAATTGCTGTATTTACCTACATAGGGCGATTCGGCACTGCCTGTATTGTAGGCCGACGATTTGCCGATGGTGAACACTCCGTTGCTGCCGCTGATGGCTGTTTTTGTGCCGGGCTCTGTGCGCGAAGCGGTGAAGTTTTCGTTCACCTTGTGGCCGTTAAGAGCTGTCAAGTAATAGTTGTTACCACTCTTTGTTATATATACATAACTCAATACGGGGTTACTCTCGTTGTGGGCTGCATATTTCAGTGGGTAGTAGTTGCTTGCATTCTGCTTGTATTCCGCAGTTGCGTTTACGATGTGGTTCTTGCCGCTGTTTATGGCATTTGTCATATCGTTGGCGGTGCCTGCAACGGCAACAATACGATACCAGCCGTTTACAAGGCTACTTGTGTTTTCGAGCTGGTTGGGCTGAATGGTTTCAACATCGGGCTCGCCTGTTACAAGTGCTATCTTATACTGACAACCGGCATCGCCACGGTCGGTACCAGCCTGGTTACCACTCCAGTTATAGACTTTCCATCCGAGTGCTTCCTGTGTCTGGTTGAGCTGTACTGTACCGCTGTTGATTATGTACAATCCTGCGCTGTTTGAATAGCTCAAAGACCATCCCGAAGTCGGTTCTGTCTCGCTTGTAGATATTGCAGTGTTGTAGCTTGCTGTGGGGTTGAGGTAAGAACCATCCTTGCGGTTGATTATATTGTATGTACCGTTGCTGCGCAAGGTGAATTTCCACATACTGCGCTCGTAGTTGTTCTGCTCTTTACCTATTGCGTTGCTGCCGGCTCCCATAGAGGAGAGGTAGCGACTTCCACGGTTAGGTGTGTATAATTGATACCAAACCTCGTTACCTGCGGTGCTTGCAACAGGCATATTTATCTGTGGCAATACTGCTGTGGTTGCGTTGGTGAGTGCAGTAATTTTGTCGGTAAAAGTGTCGCTTGCGTTGTTGGAAGTTGCAAGAGCGTTGTACGCAGCTGTTATGGCTGCTTTAACATCGGCAAGGGCTGTAGTGGTGTACTCTCCGGTGCCGTTACCCTCGGGGAGTTGTGCTGCTGCTGTTATTGCATTGCCGAGCGCAGTGCGATTTGTAAATCCAGTATAGGTGTTGTTGGCCTCCTGGTCGGTAATGGCAGTGATGTTGCTGTCGTTTATTGCGCTTGCAATCTTCTGGGCTACCTTTACGTAGCCTTTGCCATAAAGGTAATTGCCGTTGAAGTAGCTGCTGTTACCGGTGTTGTTGCTTACAAAATCGGTATAGATATCGAGATATTCAATATTGTCGGTGGTGCTTGATGCTGCATACTCCTTGAGCTTCTCGTTGAAGGGCACTACACGACCGGTGTTTGTTGCGGCTGTGGAGGTGGGCTGGAGGCTCATAATGGTTACCTTTGTCGAGGGTGACAGCTCGTGTATCTTCGCAACTATATTCTTATAGTTTGTAAAGGCAGTTTCAATAGATGTTGAGCTGTTGTTTATGTCACTCACACCGGTGTACAGGAATATCTGAGCCGGTGTAGCGTTGTTGTGCAGAATGACAGGAATCTCTGAAAGTACCTGCGCGAGAGAGGGACCGGGATAGCCCCAGGCTGTTCCACGGCTCTTTACTTTGCTGCTTTTCAAGAGTTCGTGCCACTCGCCGCCGTGTACCATTTCGTCGCCAATGATAAGAATGTCGTCGCTTTTCACGGGCAACATACTGAACACTGTCGCTCTCATGCCATAAGCGCCGGTCAATCCTCCATCGGCTTGCAGGCTGGCGGTGTTTGTGGGGTAGACAGAGGTTGCAGTAGGGTTGTCGGCAACCAAGGGGGCGATGGTGTTGCACCATATCTGGTAGCCTGCTGCAGTCAAGTGCAGGTTGTCGTAAGATAGGGCGTTGGTGGTTATTCCCATCATGCTATCCCAAAGGTCTATGTATGTAATCTCTTTTTCGGTACAGAGAGCCTTGAGAGCGTCGTTTGTAGCACGGAGAATCTCCAGTGTGCGCAAACCGCTTGTGCTGGGGAGAATACTCTGAATGTATAGCTCTGTGTCGGGTGATGTTGCTTGGAAACGTTCAACAATCATCCTTGTATTGGTCAGCACGTGTTCGGTGGTATTAATTCCCGAAGTACCAAGATCGTTGGTGCCGAGCATCATAAACACCTTCTTGGGCTTACCGGCAGCTATGGCTTCAATGTTGGCGAGGCCTTCGTCGGTGATAGCTCCCGACACTCCGCGGTTCACCACGTTATGGTTGTCGAAAGCCTCCCACCACTCGTGCATGTTGGTGATGCTGTTACCAATGAATACTATCTGCTCCGAATTTACGGGCAGTACTTTAAATGCGTCGTACCTGTGGTTACGGAACGGACCGTCGGCAAAAGCTATGGCTGTTGCCAGAATGCTGCAAATGAGCGAAGTAAAAATCGTTTTCAAGTTATTATGGTTTTAAGTTAAAGTTTTTTTAAATTTGCAGTTTACTGCAAAAGTAGGAATTAATTATATAAAACAAAATTTTTGGAATTCAAACCCGTATATTTTTTGTTTTTTTTACAAAGAGAGAGATAAAAATGATATATTTGCACACAGGAAAACTCCCCGGCAAAGGTTGGGGAGTGTTTATAAAAAACAGTGAATTATTATGAAGAAACTATTTTTGTTGGCATTGTCGGTGCTGTTTGTCGTTTCGTGTGGCAACACCTACATTGACAAGTATGAGGATTTGTGCGACGACGCAAAAGATTTGGTTGAGGATGCAGGTTCTGTGGATGAATTGCATTTGGTTATGAAACACTTTAGAGCAGATATAAAGAACCTCTCCTTGGAGTATCCCGAGGAGTCCGAACTGTACCGCTCACGTCCTGGCAAGGATGAGAAAACAGTCAAGGTGTATGAACGCAAGATAAAGGCTTACAACCAGGTGAGCAAGGCTGCAATGGCTAAACGTTTCGAACTTGAAAAGAAAAAGAAATAAAGGATTTATTGCCAATAAAAAAGCATCAAACTTTTTGGTTTGATGCTTTTTTTATGGATTGTTTTACCAACCGCGGAATTTGTTCTTCTCCGTTTCGCTAGGAGTGGTACCTTCGTAGAAGTGCTTTGCAAAGTTCCATCCGAACACAGAATAGTAACGGGAGAGATGTTTTGCACGCTCTATAAAGCAGTTGCTTTTTTTCTCTTCGGCAGTGGGGTTGCTCCAACCGATTTCGGCAATGGCGCTCAAACGGGGGAGTGTCATATACTGCAACTGCATGGGAGTGGGTATATATTCGCACCACAGGTTACCCTGAACGCCGAGAATGTATTTCTGCTCTTCGGGGGTGAGCTTGTCATATGGGTTGAGCTCGTAGCTCTTGCTCAAGGGGAGGTATCCGCCTATGGCATCGGGCTCATCGGTACGGTCGGCTGTCTGGTAGTAGTCGAGATAACAGTTGCTGTTGGGAGTCATTATGGCATAGTTGCCTTTGCGTGCGGCGTTAATACCACCCGAAGCTCCTCTCCACGACATAATGGTTGCGTTCTGCGAAACACCACCTTCGAGAATCTCGTCCCAGCCGATTATTTTTCTTCCTTTGCTGTTAAGGAATTTTTCTATACGCTCCGTAACGTACGATTGCAGCTCGGCCTCGTTCTTGAGGTTGTTCTCTTTAATGCGTTTCTGGCAAAGCTCGCACACTTTCCACTCGTCGCGGGGTGCTTCGTCGCCACCGATGTGTATGTATTCCGAGGGGAACAGTTCCACAACTTCCTTTAATACATTTTCCCAGAATTCAAATGTGCTCTCCTTGCCGGCACAGGCAATTTGTGGCGAAACACCCCACATAGACCAGGTCTCATAGTTGCCCTCTTCGCCACGGCAACCAAGGTGGGGGTAGGCGCAAAGAGCGCCGAGAGAGTGTCCGGGAATCTCAATCTCGGGTATTATTGTAATGAAACGTTCTGCTGCATACTTTACAATCTCCTTTATATCCTTCTGTGTGTAATAGCCGCCATAGGGTATGCCGTCGAAACCTTCGTTATGTCCTGTAGTGGTCTCCTTTCGCAGGCTGCCCTTCTTTGTGAGCAAGGGATATTTCTTTATTTCAATGCGCCAGCCCTGGTCTTCGGTGAGATGCCAGTGAAAGCGGTTTATTTTGTGCAATGCAAGAATGTCAAGAACCTCCTTTATGGTTTCTACGCTCCAGAAGTGACGCGAACAGTCGAGCATGAATCCACGGTAGGGGAAGTGGGGAGCATCTTCTATTGTTATGGTGGAGAGCTTCAGTGAAGTCAGGTCGAGAGGAGTCTCGTAGGCCTGTACGGGAATTAGCTGCTTGAGTGTTTGTGTGGCATAGAAGGCACCGTTAGCTGTGCTGCACTGTATTACAATATTTTCGGGTCTTATGTCGAGTTTGTATCCTTCGGCAGGCAGGCTGTTGTCTTTTCTGATGATGATGTTGCCGGAGCCTTTCACCGATGTCGCTTTCTTGAGTCTTTGGCCGAAAACAGTCTCAGTAATGCGGTCAAGTTCTGCAATGGCATCTTTTGTACTACCCTCGGTCAAATCCACAATAATTGTGCCGGGAGTAATTTCAAAGAAACAGCCTTTATGCCCCGGAGTGGTTTTCTGGGGAATTGGGACTATGGGAGGAATACTGGCGGTCTGTGCCACTGACGCTGCAATGTTGGTAAGCGCAAGGACTAAAAGTAAAAGAAACTGTTTCATAACGATATTGCTTGTTTTTTGGTTTTGTCATTTATCCTCTGCAAAGATAATACCAAGCGGTATGAAACACAAAATAACTCTCTTTTTTTGTTTTTTTTCTCAATCATTTATGTGTTGTATGAAATTTTCTTTATATTCGCAAAGTTGTAAACTTTAATCGTAACAGATTTTAAATTAATCATAACTATGAACGAAAAGTATGTAATTGGAATTGACCTTGGCGGTACAAATACCGTTATTGGTCTTGTCGATGCAAAAGGTAATATCCTTGCTAAAGACGATACAACAAAGACTCAGGCTCATCCCGAGATTGAGGAGTATACCGACACTCTTGCCCGTGTGATAAACAAACTTGCCGAAGAGTGTGGCGTGCAGGGAAAAATAGAGGGTATCGGAATTGGTGCCCCTATGGCAAATTATTACACAGGTGAGATTGTGAATGCAGCCAACCTTCCCTGGAAGGGCATTGTGCCCCTGGGCTGGCTTATGGAGAAGAAGACCGGTATACCCACAAAGGTTACCAATGATGCTAACGCTGCAGCTATCGGCGAGATGAAATATGGCGTTGCGCAGGGTATGAAGGACTTTGTCTACATTACTCTTGGTACAGGTGTGGGTAGTGGTATTGTGGCTAATGGTCAGCTTATTTACGGTCACGATGGTTTTGCAGGTGAGCTTGGTCACGTTACAGCACCCGTGCTCGAGGGTCGTCAGTGTGGTTGCGGTCGTGTGGACTGTCTTGAAACCTACGCATCGGCTACAGGTATTGTGCGCACAGCTAAGAAATGGCTTGTTGAGCGCGACATTCCCAGCAGTTTGCGCGATGTTTGTATGAACGAGCTTACTTCAAAGATGCTTTTCGACGCGGCTATGCAGGGCGACGAACTAGCAAAAGAGATTTTTGAGTTTACAGGAAATGTTCTTGGTGATGCATTCTGTAACTTCATTGCATTCTCGGCTCCCGAGGCTATCGTGCTTTTCGGCGGTCTTGCCAATGCCGGTGACCTCCTGCTCGAGCCCATACGTAAACGTATGAACGAGAACGTAGTCTTCTTGTGGAAGAACAAGGTGAAAGTGCTTAAGTCTTCTCTCCCCGGAGCAGATGCGGCGGTACTCGGTGCATCGGCTCTCGGTTGGAAAAACTAACGGAATTGAATATTCGTAAAAATAACGGCAAGCGTGCTTGCCGTTATTTTTTTGCCAAAAAAACATAAATATATAATATTTTATAGTTTTTAATTACTTTTTTGCGATAATGAGTTTATATTTGCGTATAGATAGCTTAATTTGTAAAAACACAAATAAAATTATGAATAATTTCCTTTGCAAAACCAAACAGTTCCTGTGTCTTTCAATGGCGGGAACAGCTATGATGCCTTTTGTCTCTTGTAATGAGAAAAAGGCCGACAAACCAATGAACATCCTTTATATTATGTGTGACGACCACTCTTACCAGACATTGAGTGCGTATGACACCACATATATACAGACACCCAACATTGACCGCATAGCAACCGATGGTGTTCGCTTTACAAACAGTTTTGTGGCAAACTCCATAAGTGGTCCCTCGCGTGCCTGTATGCTCACTGGCAAGCATAGCCTTGCAAACGGTTTTACCGACAACAGCTCATCGTTCGACGGGGGGCAGCAGACTTACCCCAAGCTTTTGCAGAAACAGGGTTATGAGACTGCTGTTATAGGTAAGTGGCACTTGACATCTGACCCCACAGGTTTCGATTACTGGGATATCCTCATTGGTCAGGGCGATTACTACAACCCCACATTCATTAAGAATGGCGAAAAGATACAGCGCAAAGGTTATGCAACAAACGTTACAACCGACCTTGCAATAGAGTGGCTCGACTCCATACGCAATAAAGAGAAACCTTTCTGTCTGCTTTTGCACCACAAGGCTCCTCATCGTACCTGGATGCCCGACACTTGCGACCTGGAGCTCTTTGCCGACAGTAAATTCCCATTGCCCGAAACTTTCTACGATAATTACGAGGGGCGTAAGGCGGCAGCCGCTCAGAAGATGTCAATCTCCAATGATATGGATATTGTCTATGACCTCAAGATGGCCGACAAGGACAGCACCATACACAGCCGTCCCGACCTTGAAGAGTGGGGGCGCAGAATATACAAGAATATGGATGCCGAACAAAAGGCTGCCTGGGATGCCCACTACGACAAGGTTATTGCAAAGTTCAAGGCTGCAGGCCTTAAGGGAAAAGCTCTCGACGAGTGGAAGTTCCAGCAATATATGCGCGACTATTTGCGTGTGATAACATCGGTCGACCGCAACGTAGGCATTGTACTCGATTACCTTGAGGAGAACGGCCTTATGGATAATACACTCATTGTGTACACTTCCGACCAGGGATTCTATATGGGCGAACACGGCTGGTTCGACAAACGCTTTATGTACGAAGAATCCTTCCGCACCCCCTTGCTTATGCGTCTTCCCGGTGGCGTGAGGGGCGATGTTACACAGCTTGTACAGAATATCGACTATGCTCCCACAATTCTTGAACTTGCCGGCGCGGAGATTCCCGAGGATATTCACGGCGAGTCGCTCTTGCCTCTGCTTAAGGGCGAGAAGTGGAATCCCGAGCGTAAGGCCCTTTATTACCACTATTATGAATTCCCCGACGAGCACGCAGTGCGCCCCCATTATGGTGTGCGTACCGAACGCTATAAACTGATACATTTCTATGGCGATGATTACAGCGAGTGGGAACTTTTCGACCTTGTTGCAGACAAGAATGAGTTGTGCAATATTTACGGCACAGCCGGAACCGAGCAACTGACCGACAGCCTCAAAGGCTTGTTGCGCGAATTGCAGGTACTCTATGGCGAGGAGAAATTTATTGAAAAATAAGCAGAATGAAGAGTAACAAGAAGAACAATCTTAACCTCGTCGATGTTGCAAAGATGAGGCGTGCGCCCTCCTTCGGCACTATGGTAAAGCCGATAGGTTCGGCGTGTAACCTCGATTGTAACTATTGTTACTACCGCGACAAGGCCGATATATACAATAACGCAATGCCGCTTATGAGCGACGAATTGCTGGAAACGTATATAAGGCAATACATAGAGGGCGTTTCGCAGCAGTATGTAACTTTCTGCTGGCACGGCGGCGAGCCGTTGATGGCAGGCCTGCCTTTCTTTCGCAAAGCTATGGAGTTGCAGAAGAAGTATGCCGGTGACAAGATTGTTGAGAATACCTTGCAGACAAATGGCATATTGGTCAACGATGACTGGTGTAGTTTCTTTGCCGACAATGGTTTCCTTGTGGGGCTTTCTCTCGATGGCCCCGAGGATATACACGACGCCTTCCGTCGCGACTGCGGTGGCGCCCCCACCTTCTCCCGTGTAATGAGAACCGTGGATATGTTCACTCGTTCGGGAGTGGAATTCAATATTCTCTCTACGGTGAACAAACGTAGCGAGGGGCGTGGTGCCGAAGTGTATAAATTCCTGCGTACGTTGAGCAGTTTTATGCAGTTCCTCCCTGTGGTGGAATATGTGAAAGAGCGTCCCGGCCGCCGTCCGCTTATTGTGTCGCCCGACGAGGAGGATGCTGTTGAGGCGCCTTGGTCGGTAAGCGCAAAGGGATACGGCGAATTTATGTGCAGCGTTTTCGACGAGTGGGTGAAACGCGATGTAGGTAGCCGCTTTGTGCAGCTCTTTGATATTACTCTTGCCAACTGGTGCGGTGTACCCCCGCCCTTATGCGCTTTTTGCGATACCTGTGGTGATGGTCTTGTGGTGGAACACAATGGTGATGTATATTCGTGCGACCATTTTGTCTACCCCGAATATCGCTTGGGCAATATTGCCGAGGGTAACCTTGTCGATATGTACAGGAGTGAGGAACAGCAGGCCTTCGGGCGTGACAAGCGCGAGGCGCTACCTATGGAGTGCAAGCGTTGCAACTACTACTTCTTGTGCAAAGGAGAGTGTCCCAAGCACCGTTTCGCCTATGCGAAGAATGGTGAGCCTTATATGAATGTATTGTGTGAGGGTTATAAGATGTTCTTCCGTCACTCCGACCCTTATATGCGCTATATGAAGTCACTGCTCGATAAAGGCGAGCCACCATCGCTTGTGATGGACTGGAAAAAATAAGATTAAAAACAAAAACTATATAACTAACATTTAAATAATATGGATTCAAAATTTGTACTTCCCAAAATAGGTGAACTGCCGGTGTCGGCTTCGCTTGACAGTATCTGTAAGTTTGAAAAGGTTTCAACTTTCATAAGCCCCACTGCCGACGAAGGAGCAAAGCATGCTGCCGATATTGTTGTAAAGGCGATAAACGCCCACAAGGTCGACGGACTTTTTGTGTTGGGTCTTTCAACCGGCCGTACACCCCTTGGTCTTTATGCCGAACTTGTGAAGAGATACAAGGCCGGTGAGGTAAGCTTCAAAAAAGTGAAGGTCTACAGCCTTGACGAGTTCTACCCGATGAGCCCCGAGAATCCCCAGAGCCGCAATCACCGTGTGTATGAGGATTTCTTGAAGTATGTTGATATAGCCCCTGCAAATGTTCATTTCCCCGATGGTACAGTGCCTCGCGATAAGGTTAATGACTACTGCAAGAGCTATGAGGATATGGTACGCGGTCAGGTCGACCTTATGATTATGGGTGTGGGAGAACTTGGCCAGATTGGTTTTAACGAGCCTGGTACATATTCAAAATCCACAACGCGTCTGGTGCAGTTGAGCTACAATTCACGCCGCACACAAAACAAGTTCTTCTCTAACTCCAATGAAGTACCCAAGACTGCTATAACAATGGGTATGGACACTGTGATGAGTGCCAAGAAGGTTGTGCTTATGATGTGGGGCGAGGATAAGGCGCAGATTGCAAAACAGCTTATCGAAGGCGAGGTTTCCGAGAATTATCCTGCAACTTATTTACAGGGGCACAGAAATGTGAAGGTTATTATCGATGAGGCTGCAGCACAGGAACTCACACGAGTAAAAGAGCCTTGGCTTATAGCTCCTCCCACAGAGTGGACACCGAAACTTATCCGTAAAGCTGTTATATGGCTTTGTCAGGTGGTGGATAAACCCATTCTTAAGCTCACCCACCAGGATTATATAAAGAACTCTCTTTCCGACTTGCTGGAACGTGTGGATACTTACGACCAGATAAATATCCGCGTATTCAATGATGTCCAGCATATTATTTCGGGCTGGCCCGGAGGAAAGCCTAATGCCGACGATTCAACCCGTCCCGTGCCTTCTACTCCCTTCCCCAAGCGAGTGATAATATTCTCTCCGCACCCCGACGATGATGTAATTTCTATGGGTGGAACATTCAACCGCCTTATAGAGCAGGGACACGATGTACACGTTGCCTACGAGACCTCGGGTAATGTAGCTGTGTACGACGATGTGGTATTGCAGAATATTGATACAGCCCGTGAGATGGGCTTTGGTGACAAGTTCGAGGAGGTGCGCGAGATTATTGCTAATAAAATACCCGGTGAGCCCGAGCCTCGTGCCCTGCTCAATCTCAAGGGTGCGATACGCCGTGCCGAGGCACGTGCGGCTTGTCGTTCAATAGGTCTTGACGACAGAACTAACGCCCATTTCCTTAACCTTCCCTTCTACGAGACGGGTGGTATAAAGAAGGGACAGCTTACCGATGCCGACATTGAGATTGTAAAGAAACTTATGCAGGAGGTGAAACCGCATCAGATTTATGCTGCCGGTGACCTCACCGACCCTCACGGCACTCATCGTGTCTGCATTGAGGCAGTATTGCGTGCCTGGGAAGAGGTTAAAGAGGAGCCTTGGGCAAAAGAGTGTCATATATGGCTCTACCGCGGTGCTTGGCAGGAGTGGGACTTGGCAGTTGCCGATATGGCGGTTCCCTTGAGCCCCGAGGAGATGATACGTAAACGTCACGCAATCTTCCGTCACCTTTCACAGAAGGATATTGTCCCCTTCCCCGGCGAGGATGCGCGCGAGTTCTGGCAACGTGCCGAGGATCGTATGCAGGGTACAGCTCAGCTGTTCGACAAGATAGGCTTGCCCGAATATCAGGCAATTGAGATGTTTGTTAAGTTGCTGTAAAAGTTACCTATTTAATATATAAAAACAGATGCGAGAAAAATCTCGCATCTGTTTTTGTTTTAAAGGGTTGCAACCGCCCTCATTGGATTGCTTCGTAGCAAAATTATTCTTCGTCGTCAATGACGCCGTTGTAGGCAAGTTCGCCTTCAACGATAAAGAAGAGCTCTTCGGGGTCGAATTCGCCGATGCCGTTTTTCTTTGCCTCCTTGGCAATGAATCGAGCAATCTCGTCAATGTCGATGTCTACATAATCTCCACCGCCGTCAAGTATACCGCTCTTGTCGTAGTAGTCATAGATGGTGTCGAGAAAGTAGTAAAACTCGTCGTCGCTGAATTTCTCTTTCAGTTCCTGGGGCAGACGCTCGCGTATGTAGGCGATGGTTTTCTCGTCGTCGAGGTCTTCAATGTTGAATTCGTCGTTCTGCATAGTGGTATTATCCTAAAAGTGCTTCAAACTTTGCCTGTACGTCGGCTTTTGATTTTGAGCCCACGAATTTATCTACAACCTGTCCGTCTTTTATGAAGATTACGGTGGGTACGTTGCGTATTCCGTATTCTGCTGTGAGGTCACATGCCTCCTCAATGTCGCATTTTGCTACGGCGATACGGCCTTCATACTCGTTTGCAAGTTCTTCGATGATGGGGGCAAGCTGTTTGCAGGGGCCACACCAAGTTGCGCTGAAGTCGAGCACGATGGGAAGTGATGTTGCCATAAACTCCTGTGCGTTTTCGTCTGTTACATTAAATGCCATAAGTTTCAGTATTTAAAAGGTTATTAATTAAGTTTATATTCTATGTTTTCTTGTTCTTTAAGGAACTCTATCAGTTCATACTCCACGGTTATGTCGTGGGTCTTTGAAACCAGTTCAAGAGTGAATTCGTGTTCGTAGTCCTTTATGTTGAGCTGTAGTTTGCTTGGGCCGGGGTGCTTTTCGGCATAAGTGGTGAGGTATTCGTATATCTCGTCGTTGAGGCTCATTACATCAAACGAAATGGTGATGCTTTTAACCATCTTGTCCTTTATTTCGGGCATAAGCTCTATGCTGCCTACGCTGAAGTCGAAACTGTTGGGGTCCCAGCGGCGTGGAGTGCAGACACCTTTTATATATAGGAAATTGCCAGGTATAAAGTAGTTCTGGCGTTTTATCCACTCGTCGCCCAAAAAGAATATTTCGGCGGTTCCCGAAAAGTCTTCTATCTTTGCTACGCCGTAGGGGCTGCCTTTCTTGGTGAAACCTGTGCGTGGTGCTTCCGAAACTACTCCGCCCAATGTTATCTTACGCCCTTGCAGTGCTTGCATGTCGCTCATTTCTGCGGCTTTGGTGTTGCAGAATTCATTGAGAATGAGTGTGTAATCGTCGAGCGGGTGTGCCGACAGGTATATGCCTACAAGGTCTCTTTCCCTGTTGAGTCGCTCAAGAGTACTCCAACTGGCACTCTCGGGAACTTCGGGCTTGGGAATCTCGGGCATCTCTTCGGCGCCAAAAAGTGTATTCTGTGCCGATGACTTATCAGTCTGGAAAAGGTTGCCGTAACGTGCAAGGCTCTCAAGGAACTGTTCTCCCTTGCTGTTGCAGGCAAGGTATTGCTCGCGGTTTATGCCTCCGGGTAGCTCGTCGAATGCTCCCGACAGGGCAAGGCACTCAAGGTTCTTGCGGTTGCAGGCAGTGAGGTTTACGCGCTCCACAAAGTCGAATATGCTTGTGAAGGGGCCGTTGGCCTCACGCTCGTCAATAATGCTCTGCACGGCATTTTCTCCCACACCCTTTACGGCGCAAAGACCAAAACGAATATCACCTTTCTTGTTTACGCTGAACTTGCGGTGCGACTCGTTTACATCGGGGCCCAATACGTTTATACCCATACTCTTGCACTCCTGCATCAGCTTCGTGATTTCAGTAATCTTGTCAAGGTTTCGGCTGAGTGCGCCGGCCATATACTGCGAGGGGTAGTGCGCTTTCAGGTAGGCTGTTTGGTAGGCTACCCAAGAGTAACAGGTGGCGTGTGATTTGTTGAAGGCGTATGAGGCAAACTTTTCCCAGTCGGCCCATATCTTCTCGAGCGTCTTTTCGGGGTGGCCGTTAGCTTTACCGCCATTGATGAATTTGGGCTTCAACTCGTCGAGCTTGTCTTTCATCTTCTTACCCATTGCCTTACGCAAAGTATCGCTCTCGCCGCGTGTAAAGTCGGCAAGGAGGCGCGAGAGGAGCATCACCTGCTCCTGGTATACGGTAATGCCGTATGTATCCTTCAGGTATTTCTCCATACAAGGTATGTCGTACTGCACGAGCGAGGGGTCGTGCTTACGCTGTATGAAGTCGGGGATGTAGTCCATAGGGCCCGGTCGGTAGAGGGCGTTCATTGCAATGAGGTCCTCAAAGGTGGTGGGCTGCAGTTCGCGAAGATATTTCTGCATACCCGGCGACTCGAACTGGAATGTTCCAATGGTGTTGCCCTTACTGTACAGTTCGTATGTCAATGGGTCGTCAATGGGTATGGTGTCTATGTCGATATCAATCTTCAGGCTCTGGCGTACGTTCTCTATTGCCTCTTTTATGACAGAGAGAGTCTTTAGGCCGAGGAAGTCCATCTTGATAAGGCCGGTCTCCTCAATAACGCTGCCCTCGTATTGTGTAACGAGCATCTTCTCGCCGGTCTCCTTGTCTTCGGCGATGCTGATGGGCACGTGGTCTGTTATGTCGTCGCGACAGATGATTGTTCCGCAGGCGTGTACGCCGGTGTTGCGCACGTTGCCTTCGAGCATCTTCGCATATTTTATGGTGTCGCGCAGTATTGGGTTGGGCGAGGCCTCGGCTTCGCGCAATTCGGGCACGGCAGCGATGGCATTGGGGAGGTTCATCTTCTTGCCATCGGGCAGGCGGTCGGGGATGGCCTTGCACAATCTGTTCGACTCGTCGAGGGGTAGTTTCTGCACGCGGGCAACATCCTTGATTGCAAGTTTTGTGGCCATTGTGCCGTATGTGATGATGTGTGCAACCTTTTCCTGGCCATATTTCTCGGTTACCCAGTTGAGTACTCGGCCACGGCCGTCATCGTCGAAGTCCACATCAATATCGGGGAGTGATATACGGTCGGGGTTGAGGAAACGCTCGAAAAGGAGGTCATATTTTATGGGGTCAACGCGTGTAATTCCCAATGCGTAGGCCACAACGCTACCGGCAGCAGAACCACGTCCGGGTCCCACGGAAACATCCAACTCTTCGCGCGCTGCGCGTATGAAGTCCTGCACAATGAGGAAGTAGCCGGGGAAACCCATTGTCTTCATAATGTGCAGCTCAAAGTCAATGCGGTCGGTAAGCTCCTGGTTGAAAGGCTCGGGGTAGCACTTCCTTGCTCCGTCGTATGTGATTTTGCGCAAGTAGTCGCCCTCGAGTTTTATACGATAGAGCTTGTCGTAACCGCCGAGTTTTTTAATCTTTTTCTCAGCCTCTTCCTGTGACAGTACCACGTTGCCTTTTTCGTCGCGGGTAAATTCGTTGAACAGGTCCTCGTGCGTGAATTTCTGGCGATAGCCCTCCTCGGTGCCGAAATCTTCGGGAATGGCGAAGGTGGGCATAATGGGCGCGCTGTCGATAGAGTAGAATTCTACCTTGTCGCATATCTCCACAGTGTTGGTGAGCGCTTCGGGTACGTAGCCGAACATTTCGTTCATCTCGGCTTTTGTCTTGAACCACTCTTGCTTGGAGTAGAGCATGCGTTTAGGGTCGTCAAGGTCTTTGCCTGTGCTCAAGCAGATAAGGCGGTCGTGCGCCTCGGCGTTCTCCTCATCGACAAAGTGAACGTCGTTGGAGCAGACAAGTTTTATGTTATGTTTTTTACCGATTTCTTCGAGTTGCTTGTTTACTTCTACCTGGAGGGGGTATACTTCGTGGTTGGCTCGCTCTATATTGGCTTTGTGTAGCTGAAGCTCAAGGTAGTAATCTTCGCCAAACAGGTTTTTGTACCACAAGGCTACCTCTTCGGCTTTTTCCAGCTCGCCTTTCATAAGCAGTTGTGGAATTTCACCTCCCAGGCAGGCTGAACAGCATATTATTCCTTCGTGGTATTTTTCAAGCTCGGCCTTGTCGGTACGTGGGTTGTAATAGTAACCCTCGGACCAGGCTTTTGACACAATCTTTACAAGGTTGTGATAACCTTTCTCGTTTTTTGCCAACAATATAAGGTGGTGTCCGCGCATATCCTCCTTAAGCTCTCGGTTAAAGAGACGGCGCTCGGCAACGTAGACCTCGCAACCGATGATGGGCTTGAACTTTTCCTCTTCGCTCTTGCCTTTGTTCTTCTTGCCCACATAGTTGAAAAACTCCTTTACTCCCATCATATTGCCGTGGTCGGTGATGGCTACGCCGCGCATACCGTCGGCCATAGCCTTGTCTACGATACGGGCAATGGATGCCTGTCCGTCGAGAATGGAGTATTGCGTGTGAACGTGAAGGTGTACAAAGTCGTGCATATGGCGTTATTAATCCTTAATTAAATTAGAGTTGTTAAAGTTAATAGCTTTTGTTTATTTGGCATTCTACTTTGCGTAAAAAGTTATCAACAATTTTTAATCGCACCGTGTTGCAGCCGGTGCTTGGCGCAAGAATATGCACCAATAGTTGTGTTTTTATCGTTTTTTTGTTTGATGTTTAACAAAATGTTACTATTTTTGTGTTTGTAATATCTTGTTTAAGGCATGAAAAAGATAGGAAATCTCAAAAAGATCAAGAAGATAAGGAATATCAGAATCCATCGTGAAGGTACAGAGATACTTTTGGTGTCGCTTCTGATACTGCTTTTGGTGAATATTCCCCTGTGGTATTTTTTGCCGTCGTGGTTTATCTTCAATTCGGTGATAAGTGTCATTACCGTGGCTGTTTACCTGTTGATGGTAAATTTCTTTCGCAGTCCCATAAGACGTTTCCAGGGTGAGGTGGACGACATTGTGGTTGCTCCTGCCGACGGAAAGGTTGTGGTGATTGAAAAGGTTTACGAGCCCGACCACTTTAAAGCCGAGCGCATTCTGGTTTCTATTTTTATGAGCCCTATGAATGTTCACGCCAACTGGTATCCCGTTGACGGTGTGGTAAAACGTGTAGAGCACCAAAAGGGAAAATTCCATAAAGCCTGGCTGCCCAAGGCAAGTACCGAGAACGAGCGTTCTTTGGTGGTTATTGAGATGGCAAATGGCGAAGAACTTCTTGTACGCCAGATTGCCGGAGCTATGGCACGCCGCATTGTTACATATTCTACAGTGGGCGAGGAGTGCCTTATCGACCAGCATATGGGCTTCATCAAGTTCGGTTCACGTGTCGATGTTTACCTGCCTTTGGATGCAGAGGTGTGTGTGAACCTTGAACAAAAGACTGTTGGAAACCAGACTATAATTGCAAAACTCAATTAAAACAAGGATATTATGGCAATTAAGAGACATATTCCAAATACAATTACCTGTTGCAATCTTTTTTCGGGCTGTATTGCTTGTGTAATGGCACTTGAGGGCAATTTCTTGATGGCTCTTCTTTTTATAGTGCTTGGTGCGACATTCGATTTCTTCGATGGAATGGTGGCTCGTTTGCTGAAAGTTGCCTCCCCTCTGGGAGTGCAGATGGACTCGTTGGCCGATGATGTAACCTTCGGTCTTGCCCCCGCAGCGATTGTTTTCTCATTTATGAGAACATTGCCTCTGCCGGCTTTCCTTATGCCTGTGGGTGATTATTTGCCTTACTATGCGTTTGTTATAGCGGTCTTTTCGGCTCTGCGTCTTGCAAAGTTCAATATAGATACCCGCCAGAAATCTACTTTCATCGGTCTGCCCACACCTGCCAATGCTCTTTTCTGGGCTTCTTTGGTGGCTGGTCTTGGCAGTTGGATATCTGAACTTAATGCCGGTTGGCTGTTTATGATAGGGTTGATAACCCTTTTCTCTTATCTCTTGGTATCGCCTATACCTATGTTCTCGCTGAAATTCAAGAGTTTGAGATGGAGAAGCAACAAGATCCGTTATATCTTCCTTGTCTGCTCAATTCCTATGCTTTTCTTGGGTATAGGTGCAGCAGTGGCAATCATCGCCTGGTATCTGATGCTTTCTACAGCATTGTATATCCGTAAAAAAATGGCATAATAGAGCAGGTTGGGCAATCCGTTTTACTGTTGCGGTTGTTTTTTTGTATAAGATAAAATTCCGGATATGGCCTTTATATTTTTTCTATTAATATTAGCATTATTAGTAATTCTGCTTATTCCCACCATACTATTTTCGTTGGTGCGTGTTCTTTTTTCCATCCTCGGCTTCAGCATTGGTGGGCGCAGGAGAGGAAGACGCAACTCTTCAGAGTCGGCGCAAGGGAGCGCTTATGATTCAACGTCGTACAGGCATAAGAGGACTTCTGCAGCCGATGGACAGCGCAGAAAAGTGTTTGACAAAGACGAGGGGGAATATGTCGATTTTGAGGAGTTTGAGGACGATAAGTGATTACTGACGCTTTTTCCCGAAAAATTCCTTCATAAGCGCAATGGCTTCTTCGGCGCAGACACCTTCTACAACTTTTGTCTTTGGGTGAAATACATTGGGAGCGTATTTTCTGTAACCTTTTTTCTCGTCGGGCGCGCCGTATACAACACGGCCCATCTGCGACCAGCCGATAGCTCCTGCACACATGGGGCAGGGTTCTACTGTTACATATAGGGTGCAGTCGCCAAGGTATTTGCCCCCGATATTTGAGGCTGCTGCCGTTATAGCCTGCATTTCGGCGTGGGCTGTAACATCGTTCAGTGTTTCGGTGAGGTTGTGTGCGCGTGCTATTATGCGGTCATTACACACTATTACTGCACCAATGGGCACTTCGTCTTCGGCAAAGGCTTTACGCGCTTCGGCAAGAGCCTGTTTCATATAGTTTATGTCGGTCATAGGGCTGGCTTATCGGCGCATATCGTGTTCCTCGAACAGTGTGGGATAGTCGGTTTCGAGGCTTTTGTAGATGAACGAGAGAAGGGTTTCGCGCATCCAGTTGCTTTTGTTGCTTATCTTGTATTTCTTGAGATAGTCGTCGATTATCTTCATCTCCTCGTCACTTACGAGGCATACAACGCGGGAATGACGCACCGGCTGCACCCTTGTGGTTGTAGCTTTCAGTGCTTTTGTCTTTTTTGTACCCATCTCTCGCTGTTTTTAGTCTTCTGTTATTTGTTGATACAAAAATAGTGTAATTGGTGCCGAAATGCAAATTTTGATTTGTTTTTCGCTGTAACTTGTGTTATCTTCGCTGGTATTATAGTGGTTTTTATGGCACAACATAATCTTTTCGGTAATAAGGGCGAGATGTTGGCAGCACGTTATCTTCTGGATAAAGGGTATGCCATTCACGAGTATAACTGGCGCAGTGGGCATAAGGAGATTGACATAGTTGCCCAGTATCGCGACGTGCTTGTTTTTGTTGAGGTGAAGAGCCGTGCCACTGAAGCATTCGGCGATGCAGCCGATGCTGTAACTCCTGCAAAGATGGAGCGTCTGTTGACTGCTGCCGAGGCTTATGTGCAGGGGCGCCGAATTGACCTTGACTACAGGTTCGACATTGTCACTGTGGTGGGTGATGGCGAACAGCATAAGATTGAGCATATTGAAGATGCCTTCTCGGCAGGGTGGTAGTGTTATGAATATAGAGGATGCGCGTTTGTATTGTTTGGGCAAGGAGGGAGCTACGGAGGATTTCCCTTTCGATGAGACAACGCTTGCCTTCAGGGTGGAGAATAAGATTTTTGCAATTGTCGACCTTGAGAATGTTGCGTGGTTCTGCGTAAAGTGTGATGCGGACTTTGCTATTGAACTGCGCGATAGATATTGGCAGATAAAACCAGCCTGGCATATGAACAAGAGGTACTGGAACCAACTGGACATTGAGCATCTGCCCGACGAACTTTTCTATGAACTAGTGGATCACTCTTACTGCGAGGTTGTGAAGAAACTCCCTAAATATGTGCGTGAGAAATATGGCCTGTAACATCCCCGGTATATATATAAAACATTTCGAGGTGATAGATTCCACCAATAGCTATGCGCGTGCGTCGGCCTCTGAATTATGGAGTGAGGCTGCCGGTGCCGAGCTTGTTGTGGTGCGCGCCGATGAGCAGACGGCCGGTCGTGGGCAGCGTGGAAACGTGTGGCTTTCGGCAGCAGGCGATAATCTGCTTTTGAGTATTATGGTGCGCCCGGCTATGCTCAAGGTTGTGTCGCAGTTCGCCCTTTCACAAGCGATAGCTCTTGCTGTGCGCAGGGCAATGGGGAACTTCGGTATTGACGTGGTATTGAAATGGCCCAATGATATATATGTTGGCGGAAGAAAACTCGCCGGCATACTCGTGGAATTTGATTGTTGCGGCTCTCTTGTGGAGCAGGCGGTTCTGGGCGTGGGGCTGAATGTGAACCAATCGGTTTTTGCCCCAATGGATAAAGTGCCTGTATCTATGAAGATGCTGCAAGGAACAGCATTTGACATAGACAAGGTACTTTCCCTGCTACTCGATAGTTTTATGCACTACTACAAGGTGCTGTCGGCCGGTAGCTATGATGCGCTGGCAGCCGAATATAAAAATGCTCTTTTGGGTTACGGCAGTGTTATGCGTTACCGTGATGGGGAATCTGCTTTTGATGCAGAGATAGTGGATGTTGAAAGCGACGGGCGTGTCTGCCTGAAACGTATCGACGGCTCGGTTACGAAATATGCTTTCAAGGAGGTGGAACTGTTGCTGTAATTCTTACTTCTTTTTGTTGCGCATCTCTTCTTCGCGTTCGCGGCGCAGTTTGTCGCGCTTGCGCAGCAGATACCACAATATTCCCAGGATGAAGCAAGACGAGCCGACAGTGATTGCCTTTTCGTTTATAGTCATTTCGTTGTTTTTGGGCAAGAGGTAAGCATACATAATCGCAGTGTAGACGGCGAGTATTGCTATGGTGGTATTGGGATTCCTGAAAAGTCGCATCGGTATTTATATTTTTTGCGAAGGTAAACATTTTTTTTCAGCGCATCCCACTCTGTCTCTCTATTTGCGCTAAAAGATAGCATTATTTAACTATTGGTTGCACTGTTTGGGAAAAAACCGTATATTTGTCGTAGGCGTGGTGGTATTTGCCACCAGTTGCAAAAGGAAATGCAAAACTTATAAATATATTTGATATGGCAAAATTTAAACGTATTCTCCTTAAATTGAGCGGTGAGAGCTTGATGGGAGAGCAGGGTTATGGAATTGATGTGAAACGCTTGAACGAGTATGCTGCGCAGATAAAAGAGGTTGCAGAGATGGGCGTTCAGATAGGTATTGTTATTGGTGGCGGCAATATTTTCCGTGGCCTTTCAGGTGCAGGCAAGGGTTTCGACCGCGTGAAGGGCGACCAGATGGGTATGATGGCTACCGTTATCAACAGTCTTGCTTTGAGTTCGGCTCTTGGTGCTGCGGGCGTTCCCAATAAGGTGCTGACTGCTATCCGTATGGAGCCTGTGGGCGAGTTCTATACCAAGTGGAAGGCTATTGAGGCTATGGAAGAGGGTAAGGTTGTGATTATGGCGGCCGGTACCGGTAGCCCCTATTTCACCACCGATACAGGTTCTTCATTGCGTGGTATAGAAATTGAGGCAGATGTAATGCTCAAAGGTACTCGTGTCGATGGTATCTACACAGCCGACCCTGAAAAAGACCCCACTGCGACCAAATTCGATGACATCAGCTACGACGAGGTGTTGAGCCGTGGTCTCAAGGTGATGGATGTTACTGCAACTGCAATGTGCAAGGAGAACAATCTGCCCATCTATGTATTCAATATGGATGTCGTGGGCAACCTCAAGAAGGTTATGAACGGCGAGGAGATTGGTACATTTGTACACCCCTAATTTAAATCAAAAAAGGATACAAAATAAAAGCGCAACCAAGGGTTGCGCTTTTATTTTGTGGTTAACAGGTGTTATTCTGCATCTTGCGTCAGCAGCCAACCTCCGGACTGCTGTGTGCTGCCCGATATAGCCTGGGTGGTGCTGCTGTATGCCTGTATTGTACCAGCAGTGAAATTGAGGTTGTCGGCATTTATCGCGTGGTCATACGCATTTGTATATACCTCTCCACCACCAACAGTAATATTATACGTTGTTATTGCGCGTGTCTTTCTGTCGTAACCGTTGCCAATGAAGTTTCCGGCATTGGCAAGCAGGGTGGTCTTGCCTCCGTTTATTACAATATTGCCGTTGCAATTGATGCCTTTTGAACCTTGGCCACGGCTGTCAATGGCAATGGTACCACCATTTATAAGAATGTCACCATCGCATTTGAAACCGCCAGCAGTGGTGGTGTCGCTGCTGAGAGAACCATAAGAAAAGCCCGTGAGTTTACCGGCTGTAATGGTTATGTTTCCGTCGCAGTTCACAATCTTAGAGCCGTCTCCTTTTACTTCGCCCTGTATTATTCCACCGGTTTGTGTGAAATTGCCGCTGGTCTTTATAATGGCAGCCTTCTCGCCAGTTGTGGTGGCTTTTATGAATCCTCCCTTAATGGTTGCATTGGGAGTAATGGTGGGGTTGGTGGCAAAATCGCTGTACGAAACGTTTATGGCTTCACCGCCGGTGTTCATTGTTATTTTTCCGGCTTCAATTATAACTTCACCTTTTTCGCAGTCAATTCCGTCGCCCTGTGCATTTATGGAAATGGTGGGAGCCGAAGCAGCCATACGTCCTACGCGGAAAATATCGTTTGTGTGGAATCCGTCTTTTACCGATGATACAATGTTGATGTTTCCGCTACGTATGCGTATGTAGTCGTCGCTGCAGATTGCGTGTCCGCCTTTTGAAGTTACGTTAAGTGTGCCAGTTCCGTCGAAAATCAACTGTCCCTCGCTGAAGAATGTTCCTTTCTGGCTTTCATTATTGGCTGCCGCTGAGTATGTGGCGCCATCGCACAAGGTGTTGTTGCCGGAATTCTTTATATATGCGGTCTTGCTGCTCTGAATGTTTATTGCAGGGCCCGCAGGGTTGGTGAGGGTAAGGTTGGCAAGTTGTATCTGGAACTTCTTTTCGCTGTAAATTTTCAAAGAACCATTAGTGCAGGAACCTGTAACAACATAGCCCACTTTGCTTCGTGTTGAATTTATTACAATGTGGCTGTTGTTTGTGATGGTGTATGTAACATCGCTTACATTGCTGTTGCAGGTTACTTTACCATTGCTGAATACGATGGTAATGATTTTTGATGTGGTGAAATTCTCTACGAAATCGCCCGACTCATCATTCAGTTCGTCTGTTATGATGGTTTCTGTCACTTCGTTGTACGATGTCCCGTCGGCTGTGTCAAACGACACAGCTTTGCTGTTGTTGTAAACCAGCGTTGTGCCATTGTTGCTGCTGTAGGAGATGTTGTTCACCTGCCCGGTTGCGAATGTGCTTGCTGCGCCATCGGTAAGTTCGATGGTGACGAGCTGCTGTGTCTCATCAAAGGTGATCTGTTCCACATCGTCGGTGTTAATGGCCTGGTTTGTGGCGTTGCTGTTGTTTACGTAAAGCACGCACGATGCTGTTGATGAGGCCTTGTTCGGTGCTTTGGCAGCTCCGGCATTCAATATTATTGACACCACCTTTGTTACATCGGCAACGTTTACACTGCCGTCGTTGTTTATGTCGGCAATGCTGTTCGAACTGCTGTTCGAACTGCTGTTCAGAATTTCCGAAACAACAAATGTTACATCGGCAACGTTTACACTGCCGTCGTTGGTCACATCGCCGGGTGTTGTAGCTGTAGCATCATCGCCGAAGTATATTCTGGCAATGTTGCCCATAGTTTCGCTATAGGTCTCTCCGCCACTGTGGGCAATGTTCACGGTGCTTCCGTTGAATGTTATGCTCTGTAGCTCGTCGAGCGAGGCTACACAATAATCCTGATTGCCGTTCTTCAGCTCAACCATTATCTGTTGTGCGGTCAAAGGGAGTGCCGCCAACATTATCATTATTGACAATAGGTGTTTCTTCATAATTGTTTTGGCTATTAAAGGTCAAGTGAGTAACCAATGCCAATTGCGTGGGTGTCGGCGTTGCCCTTTTGCCCTGCTTTCTCAAAAAGATAATAAATCTCAATGGCATTGTCCTTGTTGATGCTGTAGGATGCTCCTATGCGTGAGCGTAGCTTGTCGAAACCTCTCCATTGGTCGAGGCGTGTGTATAGTTCTGCCGAAACAAATGGGTTTATTTTGCAGTTTTTTATATCCCATTTTGCTGTGAGACGAGAGCGGAGAACCATATTGTTCTTGTGCTTTTTGGTTTCGTCCTCGGTAATCTTGTCGAGCCAGTTTATTGTTGTTTCGGTGATGGTATTCCAGTTCTCGTCGAAAAGTGGAACGCCATATTCATCGAAAAGAATTTTCTCTTCCTTCTCGAAACGGTACTTGTCCTCGTCTATAATTTCGGCGTGTGTGCGTGTGTACTGCAGGCGCTCGCGCAACGAAATCTGAACGCGTCCTATCTTGATTTCGCCTGAAAGAGCAACAAATACACGGTTACGTTTCTCCCAATAAGAATGGTCGTAGTTGTAGCCGTCGAGTTCGTTGTTGTCGGAATCAAAGTGCTCCTTGTACTTTCCGGGGTTGTAGCCCATTATGAAGATGTTACCGGCCGATGCCTTCAACCAGCTGTTTATCTTGTACTGGCAGTTGAAACCTATTGAATAGCGCTCAACCTCCTTCATATAGTCTGTTGTGCGGAACTCGAATTCGGCTCCCACTTTGAACTTCTTGTTTACTTTTTTTGTCATCTCGAAAGATGTCCACAAACCGTGGTTGTCCTCGTCGCCGGCTTTGACAGTGTTTGACGACAGTATAAGGAACAATGCCGCGAATAACGCGAAAGCTTTTTTAATGTTTAATCTTGAATTCATCGCTGGGTGCTTTAATGGTTGTGTCTACAGAATTAGTTGTGTTCCCGTTGGCTGGGCGGTAGTACATTTTAATGATGGCTGCATCCTTTAGGAAATCTATGCCGCCAACCTCCACCTTTACAATATCCAGGCCGGTACGTTTCTTGAGGTCTTCAATAAGCTCGGGCTCCTTGTCGGGGGTGATGAGGTTTATGTTGTCATATTTTATAACCTTATAGGAAAGGTGGCGTATTACAAGATTGCTTTCGCATACCCATATTGAAACTATGAAAAGAATGTTGGCAAGAATCATTTCTGAGTATGACAACTCCTCTATTACCAATCCGTTGATGGCGCTCATTGCAATGATTATGAAGAGATAAGTCATATCGCGTATGGACACCTGTTCCGTGCGGTAACGAATGATGCTGAATATCGCAAAAAGACCAAGAGCAAAGCCGGTCTTGAGTTTTACACCGCCTAGCAGGTATATGAGCAGGAATATGCTTATTGCAATGAGCAGGAATGTGAAAAAGTATTCCCCTTTCTTGCATTTGGGGTAGTAGAACCCACGCACGACAATACCCACAAACAGCAGGTTAATGAGGAAGCCTATTATAAGGTTGCTCATACCGGCAAAATCCCAAAATGCGCCGCCTGCAAACTGTATATCAGTGGCTGCCCCTGTTATGAAATCCTCTCCCAGGGCTGCAATGGCGTTCACGGTCTGCGCGCCGCCTGCAAGAATCGATAAAAATAAATCCATCATATTTTTTGTGTTTTTTCCAATTTCTCTATCATTGTCAACCTCTGTTTGAAGTTGTTGCGTTTTAACTCTTTGTTGGTAAGTGCGCTTCCAATGCAGTATTTGCTGAATCCGGAGCGTCTGACTCTTAAATTCCGTATAATCTCAAGCGCCGGTGATGGTACGTTGCCGTCGCGTTTCAGTTCTATTATTGCCACATTGTTCAGCCTTTCGCGCCCATCGCTCTTCAGGTGGTGGAAGTGCAGGTTGAAGTCTATTGTCAGGCGCTCGGTCTTTTCTATGTTTACAAGGGTAATTCTGTTGAACCAGTTTTCTATTACCGGGGATATCTCTTCCAATGTGTACCAGGCGTATTCGGCAAGGAATGGAGTTACTTTCCCGCTTTCGGCGTGGAGGCTGTCAATGCTTTCCACCATTATGCGTTTTTTCTTTGTGCGCCCGTGGTTGTTCTTGTTCTTGACCTCAAGAAAGGTGTCGTTGTTGTCCATATAGGTACGCACTCTTATCTTTTCCCTTACCTGCTTGCCGCAGTGGTGCATACGATACATTTTGTAGTCGGCAGTGTCGAGGTAGATGGTGTGATAATCGGCAAGCCGCATACCATTTTTCTCCTGTATGAAATATTTGCCCTGCACGGCAAGCAGGAACGCATCCAACTGTTCGAGCGTAGCTACGAATTTCGTATCGGTGCGGTTCATCAACTTTATGCCCGACATCTCTTCAAGGGTTATCGGTGGCAGTTGCTGTGCTTTTTGTTTGATGCGGTGAATCAAGGTTCGTTTTTTTGTGGTTGATACCAGTAATATACCGGGATGTCGGGGCAAATATAGTAATTTTATAATAATACTCTAATGAATTTGTTTAAATTTACGTAATTATATACTTTGCTTGCAGTAAATGAATTGAAATGACAAGCTTTTCATTTCTTTTTTCTACATTTGCGCAAAGATGCATTTTATATGGTAGAAGAGATTATTGACAAGTTTTATCCTTGCGAGAATGAACTCAAGCATATCTTCATGGTACACGCCCGTAAGGTTGCCGGTTTGTCATTGGAACTGGCTGCACGCCACCCCGAACTTGGTATGGATGTGAACTTCATAGAGGAGGCTGCTATGTTGCACGATTTGGGAATATTCCTTTGTGATGCGCCCCGCATATACTGCAACGGCGATAAACCATACATATGCCACGGTTATCTGGGGGCAGAATTGTTGCGTTCCATTGGCCTGCCGCGTCACGCCTCGGTATGCGAAAGGCACACAGGTACCGGTATTACAAAAGAGATAATAGAACGTGAGGGATGGCCCTTGCCGTTGCGCGACTTTACCCCCGTTACTATAGAAGAGCAACTCATATGTTTTGCCGACAAATTCTATTCCAAAACAAAGTATCTTGAAACAGCACGCACTCTTGACCAAGTGAGGGAGAGTATGCGTAAAATATCCGATGAATCGGTAAAAAAAATAGATGTTTGGGCCGAAATGTTCATGTAACACAGCGAAAAAAGAAACTATTTTTTGCAAAGAGGGTGTTTTTTTATAATAAAATTAGTGTATCATCCCTTTTATTTTGTATTTTTGTCTCCTGTATAGAGTGAATTGGCCGATGAATAGAGATACAATACTTGCATTTATCATTGCGGTTTTTGCCTTTTTGGCAATGCCTTTGTGTGGCAATGCATATTCGGCTCCTTTTCAGCCTGCTTATATCTCTTTGTCGGATTCTCTCCTTGCTGATACTCTTGCAAAAGACTCTATTGCATCGCAGGGTGTCGATTCTGTTCCCCAAAAGAAAAAAAAGGATTCCGTGGAGGATCCCGTCTTTTATGAATCATCCGATTCTATGGTGTGGTCGAGCACCGGAAATGCATACCTGTATGGCGATAGCAAGGTGAAGTACCAGAACATACAACTCGATGCGGAAATCATTACGATGAATATGGACAGCAGCGTTGTTACAGCAATGGGTGTTGTCGATTCCACAGGAGTTGCAATCGGGCAGCCGGTTTTCAAGGATGGTGAAACACCTTATGAATCCGACAAGATAAGCTATAACTTCAAAAGCAAGCGCGGTATCGTCAATAATGTGTTTACTACACAGGGCGACGGCTTTATGACCGGTGAGCGTGCCAAAAAGGATTCCACCGGTGCCTTCTATGCCCGTCGTGGCGCATATACAACTTGTGATGCCGAACATCCCCACTTCTATATTGCACTGACAAGGGCGAAAGTGCGCCCCAAGAAGGATGTTGTTTTCGGTCCTGCTTATCTGGTGGTTGAAGATGTGCCTCTGCCTTTGGCAATACCCTTTGGTTTCTTCCCCTTTACCAGCAGTTATTCTTCTGGTTTTATAATGCCCTCTTATGGAGATGACTCGGAGCGTGGTTTCTATTTGCGTGACGGAGGATACTATTTTGCCATAAGCGACCGCCTCGACCTTAAATTGACCGGTGAAATATTTACAAAAGGCTCTTGGGGACTTGGCGCGTCATCCACCTATGCCAAGAGATATCGTTACTCGGGCAATGTTTCGTTCAACTACCTTGTTACCAAGGAGGGCGAAAAGGGATTGCCCGACTATGGCGTTGGCAAGAACTTCCGTTTGGTGTGGAGCCACCGTCAGGATGCAAAGGCTCACCCCAATAGCAATTTCTCGGCGAGTGTGAACTATGCGACATCGAACTACGAGCGTTCAAACCTCACAAGTATATACAACCCGGTTCTCAATTCGCAGACAGTGAGAACTTCGAGTGTCAGCTATTCAAAGACATTCCCCAATATAGGTCTTACAATTTCATCTACAATGAATATCTCGCAGAATGTGCAGGACTCCATTTTAACCCTCACATTCCCGAGTCTCAACGTTTCGCTGTCGAAGAAATATCCGTTCCGTAAGAAAAAACGTATGGGTGACGAGCAGTGGTATGAAAAGATTTCTGTTTCGTACACCGGCCAGATGAGTAATGGCGTTACATCGAAAGAGGATGAATTGTTTGAAAAGAATATGGCAAAGGAGTGGCGCAATGGTATGAAGCATAATATACCCATAAGCGCGACATTCCAGTTCCTCAAGGTAATTAATGTCACACCAAGTATAAACTATACAGAGCGCTGGTATCTTAATAAGGTAAACCAGTCGTGGAATGAACTTGAGCACAAGGTTGTGCGCGACACTGTAACAGGTTTCAACCGTGTGTATAATTACAATATGTCGGTGTCGGCGAATACAACGCTGTATGGTTTCTTCCAGCCTGCAGGCTTCCTTAAAAACAGCCGTGTGCATATGGTGCGCCACGTCTTCAAGCCCAGCGTGTCATTTACCTATGCTCCCGACTTCTCATCGGACAGATATGGTTACTACGACTCCTATACATATATGGATGACAATGGCGAGATAAGAACCGTTGAGTATTCACCATACGAGGGTAGTCTTTATGGCGTTCCCGGTAAGGGAAAAACCGGAAGCATCTCTTTCAGCGTGAGTAACAACCTTGAGATGAAATGGCGCACGAAGAGCGATTCTTTGAAGAAGATAAGTCTTATAGATGAACTTGGAGCCTCAATCTCGTATAACCTTGCCGCCAAGACACGCCCTTGGAGCAACTTGTCAACCCGTCTGCGTCTTCGATTGACCAAGAACTATACCTTCAGCCTTAACGCTGTATTTGCAACCTATGCCTATGAATTCAATGACAAGGGGCAGGTTGTTGTCGGCGATAGAACAGAGTGGTCCTATGGTCGTTTCGGTCGTTTCCAGGGTATGAGCCAGAATATTTCGTACACCTTCAATAACGAGACTTTGAAAAAGATAAAGAGACTCTTTGGTTATGGAGAAGAACTCCCTGGTACCGAGGATGAAGAGGGTGTGGAGAAGGAATCGGGCGAAGAGAAGAACGAGCGCAAATCGCTGAAGGCTTCCACCCGTGGCGAGTCGAAGAATGCCGATGTCGACAACGATGGTTATATGCCGTTTAAAATTCCCTGGAACTTCTCGGTTTCTTATGGTATTGTTATGACCGAGGACAGGAGCGAGGATATCAATATCAAAACAATGCGTTACCCTTACAAGTTTACACAGAATGTAAACTTCTCGGGAAATATTGGAATTTCCGATAATTGGAAGATTGGTTTCACTTCGGGATATAATTTCGAGAATAAGGAGCTTACTACCACCACAATGAATATATCTCGCGACCTCCACTGTTTTGAAATGTCGTGCAGCATAGTGCTGAAACCTTATACCTCGTTCAACTTCAATTTCCGCGCAACATCGCAGATGCTTGCCGATGCCTTGAAGTGGGAAAAACGCGACAATGGCAGTATACTTGAGTGGTATTGATTTCAGTCGGAATATTTATAGCAATGAATAAAAAAACGAGAGCCTTGGGGCTCTCGTTTTTTGTTACCATATGATTTTGCTCTTTCCGTGCTGTTCAAGATATTCGTTGGCCTTGCTGAAGTGGTGGTTGCCAAAGAATCCTTGATAGGCCGAAAGGGGTGATGGGTGTGGTGATGTCAATACCAGGTGTTTGTTGCGGTCAATGAATGCACCTTTCTTTTGTGCGTAACTGCCCCAGAGAATGAAAACTATGTTCTCACGGCGTGTGGCAAGCTCACGTATGGCAGCGTCGGTAAATTCCTCCCAGCCACGTTTCTGGTGGGAACCTGCACTTGCAGCTCTCACAGTGAGGGTTGCATTCAACAACAGCACTCCTTGGTCGCTCCATCGGGTTAGGTCGCCGCTTTGCGGTATGGGTGTGCCGCAGTCGGCCTCAATCTCCTTGAAAATATTAAGTAAGGATGGTGGAAATGGTATCCCGTCGTTTACCGAGAAGCATAGTCCGTTGGCCTGACCTGCCCCGTGGTATGGGTCCTGTCCTAAAATTACAACTTTTACATCGTTGAAAGGGCAGTGGGCGAAAGCGTTGAAAATGAGCTTTGCAGGTGGGTATATGGGGGTGGGACCGCTGTATTCGCCTTTTACGAACTCAGTGAGTTTTTCAAAGTATTCTTTCCCAAATTCAGGTGCAAGAACCTCTTTCCAGCTCCTTTCTATCTTTACATCCATCTGTTTTCTTCTTTAAATGAGAGGGATGTTCATTTCGTTGCACTGACGGCGCATCTCTTCGGGCCAGATACTTGCCTGAATTTCACCGATGTGCGCTTTCTTTAGCAATAGCATACAAAGACGCGACTGGCCGATACCGCCACCAATGCTCAACGGGAGTGTGCCTTGCAACATACGGCGGTGGAAATAGAGCTCCTTGCGTTCCTCTTTACCCGAAATCTTGAGCTGGTGAAGGAGCGCTTTCTCGTCAACGCGTATGCCCATAGATGAGAGCTCTATCGCCTTGTCAAGTACGTGTGACCATATCATAAGGTCGCCGTTGAGTCCTTCAAAGCCATCTTCGTTGGGGGTGCTGTAGTCGTCGTAGTCGGGTGCACGGTTGTCGTGCGGCTCACCATCGCCCAGCTTTCCTCCAATACCAATGATGAACACTGCGCCGTGCTCGCGTGTAATCTTCTCCTCGCGTTCCTTGGCTGTGAGGGTGGGGTAGAGGCGACGCAACTCCTCGGAGTGTATGAATGTGAGCTTTTCGGGCAGGTCGGGTGTTATCTGGGGATAGTATTCACTGATTGTGAATTCTGTGTGGCGAAGTGCATTGTATATATCTTCTACTATCTTTTTAAGGAAGCTGATTGTGCGCTCTTCGGCAGTGATTACTCTTTCCCAGTCCCACTGGTCCACATAGAGTGAGTGCAGGTTGTCGAGTTCTTCGTGTGCACGTATCGCGTTCATATCGGTGTATATACCGTGTCCTTGTGCAATGTTGTAGTCGGCAAGGGTTACACGTTTCCACTTTGCAAGCGAGTGTACCACCTCTGCTACAGCATTGCCCATATCCTGTATGGGGAAGCTTACTGCGTGTTCGTAGCCGTTAAGGTCGTCGTTAAGGCCGGTACCCTGGAGTACAAAAAGTGGGGCTGTTACGCGACGCAAACGTAGTGCTGCCGACAGGTTCATCTGAAATATCTCTTTTATCTGCTTAATTGCCAGCTCTGTCTGTTTGAGTGTAAGCAGAGGGGTGTAAGCCGATGGGAGTTCGTAAAGTTTCATTTGTTTGACAATTTGTCGTTATTTTATTAATAATAGGTGTACTTTTTTATTGCCGAGAGGCTTTTGGGTATCTCGGTGTTGCAAATATAAGAAATATATCTGTAATATAGTAAATAAATATGTGATATTACTTTAAAAAACTAACAATACCCCCGTAATGCCATTTTTTTGTTGTATCTTTGCTTGCCAAGCAACTGAGATATGCTTTTTTTGATGTGAAATAACAGAAGGAAATGTTATATCTTTCGTTTGTTTGCGTGCGTGTTCGCATTTTGTTCTGGTCCCGTAGCTTAGCTGAATAGAGCGTCAGATTCCGGTTCTGAAGGTCCTGGGTTTGAATCCCAGCGGGATCACATTATAAATTAAGCAGTATGTCTAAATTAGGTAATTTTGTGGCAATAGCTTTGTTGTATCTGCTGAACAAGCTGCCATTGAGAGCTTTGTATCTGCTCTCCGATTTGGTTTTCCCTTTATTATATTATGTAATAAGGTATCGTCGCGACGTGGTACGCGGAAATATGCAGAAGGCTTTCCCCGAGAAGAGCGAGAAAGAGTTGCGTGCAATAGAAAAGGATTTCTACCACAGATTTTGTGATTACTTTGTTGAGAGTATCAAGTATTATGGAATGAGTGCCGACGAGGTGCGTGAACGTATGGAGTTTACAGGCTTGGATGAGGTTTGTCGTAAGCTTGCCGAGGGACGTTCCTGCGTGTGCTATATGACTCATACTTTCAACTGGGAATTTGTAACCAGCCTTCCGCTTCATATGAATGACGATAATACGGTTGTAGGTGCCATATATCACAAGCTGCGTAATCCTCGTTTCGACAAGATTTTCAAGGATATGCGTGGGCAGTATGGTGCCGATAATGTTACAATGAAGAATACCTTGCGTCGCATAATGGAGATTACCCGCAATAACCAGAAGTTTCTCTACGGTTTCATTGCCGACCAGTTGCCGAAGGTTGAGGCTATGAACCATTTCTTGACTTTCCTGAACCAGGAAACAGCGGTGTTCACCGGTACCGAGAAAATTGCTCATCGTGTAAAGGCTTCTGTTTTCTATATGCGTCTAACCCGCGTGAAACGCGGAAAGTACCACGCGCATTTTATGAAGATGGTGGACGATGCCTCTGTTCTGCCCGAAAATGAGCTTACAAATGAGTATTTCCGTCTTGCCGAGGCTGATATACGTCGTGAACCAGCCTCTTGGTTGTGGACTCATAACAGATGGAAAAGAACACGCGCCCATAAAGAGGCGTTTGAAAAAATGGTTGCCGAGCGCAAAAAGGCGTTGGCAGGCAGCGATAAGGATTAATGAATATACATATATAGAAAAAAAGAGAGCCGTGGCTCTCTTTTTTTCTATATATGTATAAAGGGATTAGTAAGCTCTTGCGAAGAGTACTCTTCTTGCCGAAGGCTTGCCTGTTACCATACAGGTTCCGGGTGTGCTGTCGAACTCGAAGGGGATACAACGTATTGTTGCTTTTGTCTCGTTCTTGATTAGCTCCTCAGTTTCGGGTGTGCCGTCCCAGTGTGCAAGTATGAAACCGCCCTTCTCAATCTCTGTCTTGAACTCCTCGTATGTGTCTACGCAGCGTGTGCTTGCCTCGCGCATAGCAAGAGCCTTGCTGTGCAGGTTCTTCTGTATATCGTCGAGAAGTTCCTTTACGTAAGCAGTGATACCCTCGATAGAGCGTGTCTCTTTCTCGAGTGTGTCGCGGCGCATAACCTCTACAGTGCCGTTCTCAATGTCGCGCGCACCGAGTACAAGGCGCACGGGAACACCCTTAAGCTCATATTCGGCAAACTTGAAACCGGGGCGACGGTTGTCGGCATCGTCGAATTTCACGCTTATGCCCAAAGCCTTAAGCTCTTTTATTATGGGGTTGATGGTGTCGGCAACCTTCTGCAACTGCTCCTCGTTCTTGTAGATGGGTACGATAACCACCTGAATGGGTGCAAGTGCGGGAGGTAATACAAGGCCGTTGTCATCGGAGTGTGTCATAATGAGCGCACCCATCAAGCGGGTTGAAACACCCCAAGAGGTTGCCCATACATACTCCAAACTGTTGTTCTTGTCAACAAACTGCACGTTGAATGCCTTTGCAAAGTTCTGTCCCAGGAAGTGTGAAGTACCGCATTGCAGTGCTTTTCCGTCCTGCATCAAACCCTCGATGGTGTATGTGTCGAGTGCGCCGGCAAAACGCTCGTTGGCCGATTTTACACCCATAATCACGGGCAGAGCCATATAGTTGTTGGCAAAGTCGTTATATACGTGAAGCATTGTTGTTGCCTCTTTTTCAGCCTCTTCGCGTGTGGCGTGAGCTGTGTGGCCCTCTTGCCACAAGAATTCTGCTGTGCGAAGGAAAAGGCGAGTACGCATCTCCCAGCGCATTACGTTTGCCCACTGGTTTACCATAATGGGGAGGTCGCGATAAGACTGAATCCAGTTCTTGTACGTGCTCCAGATGATGGTTTCCGATGTGGGGCGTATAATCATCTCCTCCTCGAGTTTTGCTGCGGGGTCTACCACAACGCCACTGCCGTCGGGAGAGTTCTTCAAACGGTAGTGTGTTACCACGGCACACTCTTTAGCAAAGCCTTCCACGTGGTCGGCCTCGCGGCTGAGGAACGATTTGGGTATGAGTAGGGGAAAGTATGCGTTCTGGTGTCCTGTCTCTTTGAACTTGTCATCGAGGATGCGCTGCATCTTCTCCCAGATTGCGTATCCGTAAGGCTTGATTACCATACAGCCGCGTACGGGTGACTGCTCGGCGAGGTCGGCTTTCAATACAAGGTCGTTGTACCATTGCGAGTAGCTTTCGCTACGTTTGGTGAGTTCTTTTAGTTCTGCCATATATCTGTTGGTTTATTAGCTTGTTATATTGTGGCAAAATTACAAAAATATATTTATATATTATATTTTCTGCTCCTCTATTTATATTCAATCTCCTTTTTATTTTCACATTAAATCAATCAAAAACGGCTGTTGGATTGTATTTCTATCCGTAAATGACTAAATTTGCACCTGTTTTTCTGGTGAGAACGATAAAATATAAATACAAATAGAAAATGAAGAAGAATTTTATGAAATCATTTATTGTCGCTTTGTGTGCGGCAATGTTATTGAGCGGTTGCGCAAGTATGAACAATACAGCAAAGGGTAGTATGATTGGTGCTGCCGGTGGTGCAGCTCTTGGTCTCCTGGTTGGTCACTTTGCAGGAAATAAGGCTATCGGTACTGCTGTAGGTACAGCTGTTGGCGCCGGTACAGGTGCCATCATTGGTCATCGTATGGACAAGGCTGCCGCTGCTGCTGCCGAGATTGAAAACGCTACAGTGGAGACTATTACCGATGCCAACAACCTCACAGCCGTTAAGGTTACTTTTGATTCGGGTGTGTTGTTTGCTACAAACAAGTACGACCTGAACAATGCTGTTAAGGCCGATCTTGCACAGTTTGCTAATGTGCTTAAAGAGTATAACGATGCCGACATTGCAATTATGGGTCACACCGACAGCACCGGTAACGATGCCATAAACGATCCCTTGTCATTGAACAGAGCAAACTCTGTAGCAAACTATTTGAAGAGCCTCGGTGTAGCTTCGACCCAGATAAAGAGCGTCGAGGGTTATGGCTCAAAAGTTCCTGTTGCCGATAATGCAACAGCTGAAGGCCGTCAGAAGAATCGTCGTGTAGAGGTTTATCTCTATGCCAGCCAGAGAATGATTGACGCTGCCAACAATGGTACTTTGAAATAATATCCTTTTAAACGTTAGAATAAGAAACGAGGTGTGCGCCGCACACCTCGTTTCTTTATTTTACCCTGAACACTCTTGCTCCGGTGTGGCTTTTCTTGTTCTTTTGGTACAGGTAGAGGCTTCGCTCTTCTTTAACCACTTTGCCGGCTGCGCTCGAGGCGTGCAACAGGTGAAGCTGGCCGTTCTCCCAAAAAGCAAATCCTGTATGCACTACATCCAATCCTTCAATATTGGTTGTAAGAGCCAGAATGTCGCCATCTTTTATGTGCAGTTCCTTGTTGCTCTTGTAAAGTGTTTCTTTTGGTATGTAGAGCATTTTGCAGCCCCGGTGAGGCTTTTCCCACATTTCTATATCTTTTACAAGCTGTGGATTTTCTTTAAGGATACGGTAGCTGGTGGGGTGGGTGCTCATATAGTTGAGGTTGAGGATGGAGGAGCTGTGGGGGAGTTCTTCTGTTACCTCTGTAATAATACCTTGTTTGGCACTGTCGTCAATCCATTGGCTTATGTAGTGCAGGCGGCTTGCGTATCCTTCGCGTTTCCCGTTGCGGTAACGTATCTTTTCAAGATTTTTGCTGAATGCTTCAAAAGTTCCATCACTCTCCTTTGTTGTAATGTATATTGCAAGCACGGTTTCTACAAATGTGGTGCAGTCGAGTTCCGTTGCGCTTATTACAAGCGGCTCGCCATTATGGGCATCGAGTGTTCCTGCAACATACTCCCGGTTCAGAAATTCAGCAGCAATGGAAAGCAGTTGGTTGCCAGCCTCTTTGCGTGAGGCATTGGTGTGTCCTTCAATCACTTGGGTGATGAACGTGCTGTCTTCTTTTTCGTATATTCTCTCTTGTGCTGTAGCCACAATGCCAGCAAGCAGGCAAAACAGCATAAAAAATATCTTTAACATAGTGTGGTGCAAATAATAATGTAAATATAGGGAATATTTCTGTTTAAATGGTTATCTTCGCTATGATAAATGATGTGTGCCGATGAAAAGATACTGTTTTTCTTTCTTGTTGATGCTGTTTGTTTTGGGTGTGCAGGCGCAGTTTATGCGCTCGTTCTCCCCTTCAATACGTTCTATGCAGATGGTGTTGAACGACGATTGGCGCGAGCCGCCGGTGATGCGCCTGCACGGCGATGATGTGCTGCAGTTCTCCTTCGACGAGATGTCCCACACGTATCACCGCTATATATATAAGATAATTCACTGTCGTGCCAACTGGGAGCCAACAGAGCTGTTCGATATTGATTACCTCGATGGCTTCAACGGAATGCCCATAGAGGATTGGGAGAATTCCGTGAATACCACAATGCTTTACACTAACTACACTTTTACCATCCCCAACGATAATGTTTCGCTGAAACTCTCCGGAAACTACATAGTGCAGGTGGTGGACGACGATGATAACAGCGGTGATGTTGTTGCCGAGTATCGTTTTTCGGTGGTGGAGCAGCGTGTGGTGTTGAGTGCTTCGGCGAGCGGCAATACCGATGTTGATATGAATAAAGCGCACCAGCAGCTATCCTTCACGGTGCATCACCCCAAATACCATATACAGAATCCTGCTGAGGAGATAATTCCGGTGGTCTACCAGAACCGCCGTACCGACAATGCAGTTTCCGGGCTTAAACCCACATACATAACCGGCAACTCTCTGCAATATGTAAACAATCGCGCTCTTATTTTTGAAGGAGGTAATGAGTACCGCCGTTTTGAGCTTACAGACCCTCGCGTGCCGGGTATGGGTGTTGAGACCATTTCTTATTTTGAATCCTTCTATCACGCCGACCTTTATACCGACTATCCTTATGCTTTTCACAGAAACAGCCGCGACGAGAATGGGCGTTGTTTTGTGAATACTCTCGAGGGGTATGGCACGTTTATAGAGGCCGATTATCTTTTTGTGCATTTTACGCTCGATGTACCCCGTAGGGGTGGTGGAAACTATTATCTGTTGGGCGATTTCTGCAACAACCGCTTCGACGAAAGCTGCAAACTTGAATATGATTACAGGAATGGGGTGTACAGGGCCACAAGAATGCTCAAATCAGGTCTCTACAATTATGCCTATGTGTGGTTGCCTGACGGGGCTACAAAGGCTACTATGTCGCATATTGAGAGTGATAATTATGATACAGAGAATGAGTATCTCATACTTATTTATCATCGGGAGTTTGGCTCGCGTTACGATAAATTGATAGGGTATGGTCGTCTTGACCATAATTTGGAGAAAAACTGAATAATACAAAAAGAAAGCAACCCAGAGGTTGCTTTCTTTTTGTATTTAGAATCTGTCAATGAATTTCTGTAGATACTGCCAAAGTCCCTTCTTCTCTATCTGCAGCAGATGTCCGATGCTTTGCAGGAATTTAAGCCACTTTGAATTGCTCTTCAAGCGTTTCTCGGTAAATTTGTAGAAGACAAAAGTGATTAGAACGCTCAAAGAAAGAACCACATAGAGCTGTACATCGACCGATGCACCAAACTTGTATGCTACAAACCAGGCTACTATCACAAGGAAGTTGAGTGAGAGAATGGATACTGTTGTTCCTATGTGCGAGAAACCAATCTCAAGGAAAAGGTGGTGCAGGTGTGTCTTGTCGGGGTTGAATGGCGATGTTCCTCTCAAAATACGTGCCGACATTACGCGCAAGGTGTCAAATACTGGTACGGCAAGCACTGCGAGTGTAAAGGGGATGAGTCCCACACCGTTTGCGGCAAGGTTTGCGCTCAGCGAGCCGCTTCTAAGTATGTTTATTACAAACATAGACATCATTGTTCCAATAACCAGTGTTCCGCCATCTCCGATGAACATTCTAGTGTTGTAACCAAAGACATTGTGCAGGAAGAACGGGATTATTGCTCCTGCAGCAGAGGTTGCAAGAATCATCATTACGGTGTTTCCCGAAATGAAGAATATTATTGCAAACAGAACGCACGCCATAAAGCAGAATCCCGACGAGAGACCGTTTACGCCATCAATGAGGTTTACTGCATTGATAATGCCCACAGCTGCGAATATTGTCAACGGAGCTGCTATCCACATTGATATCTCGTTAATGCCCCACAAGCCCCAGAAATTGTTTATTCCGTTGTTGTTCACAAGCATAATGAATGCCACCACCGCTATTTCAACAGCGAATCGTGTGTATGGCGACAGGCTTAGGATATCGTCGATAGTACCCACATATAGCATAATTACCATTGCCGATATGAGTACGAACACTCCCGGGCTGAAGAACACAGTCTGAGAAGAGCATATTCCAACTACAATGCCGAAGAACACTGCCAATCCTCCCATAACCGGTACGGGGCGACGTTGCAATTTGCGCTCATCGGGGTTATCGACAAGGTTTTTCAGTATTGCTATTTTCAAAACTTTTGGATGTACCCATAAAGTGGCTATGAATGCCACGAAAAAAGGTACCAACAGATGGCAAATCTTGTCCATAGTTTTTGTTGTATTTATTTTATAACGTGCGGAACGTTTAAATATTACTAATCAGTTAATCTTTTCAATCAGGGCCGAGGGTAACGAAGTTGTAGCCACGGCAGTTATGCCGTCAATCTTCACCACCACTCGTTTCTCTCTCTTGTGTTCTATCCTTACAAGGAATCCTTCGGCACCTTCAAAGACTCCGCCCACAATGCGTACTTTGTCACCTTTTGTGAGGTTTATCTCGTCGGGGTTCAGGTATAATATCCTCTCCTCCTCGTTGCCGGCAACCGCTATGAAATTCTGCATCTGTTTCTCTTGCACGGTCATAACTTTGCTTGTGGCATCTCTGTCGGGCGATATTACGTAGCGCAACCAAGGGATGTACTCTCTCTTTATGCTGTCAATTTTCTCTCTTGTACTGTGTACAAAGATGTAGTTATGCAGGGCTGCTTCCCTTTTCCATACGGTTTTGCCGTTTGTACCGACAACTTTTTTTCGTATCATTGGCACAAAACTTTCAATACCAATGGCATCGAGTTTCTCCTTTGCAGCAATCTCTCTCTGGTAAGTTACCCTTAAAACATACCATTGCCTGCTTTCTATCTTGTCGGCAACTTTTTCCATTGGGAGCGGTTTACATAAACTCCACAAATGTAACGAAAATATTTGGGAAAATATTAAATTACGTATACTTTTCTATGAAACAGGCACTATGACTTTTTGTTTGTACCCCCATTTGATAATGCGTGGGAGGATATTTTCATTTTATGAGGTAATTTTTCTCATCTTTATTCATTGTTTTTTATCTTTTTTTTATCTTCGCAAATGTTATTATATGTATAAACCGTGTTTTACACACAATTTAATTGAATATGAATAATTCAAATCACGTTGTTATTATGGCCGGAGGCATCGGTAGCCGTTTCTGGCCTATGAGTACGGTCGACCGTCCCAAACAGTTTATAGATGTGCTTGGCTGTGGAAAATCTCTCCTGCAGCTTACAGTCGAGCGTTTCGGTGATATCTGTCCTATGGAGAATGTTTGGGTACTTACATCGGAGAAATATGCTCCGCTTGTGAAAGAGCAGCTCCCTATGATACCCGAAGAGAATATTCTGCAGGAGCCTTGTCGCAGAAACACTGCACCTTGTATCGCATACGCCGCTTGGAAGATTAAGAAAAAAGACCCCCGTGCTAATATGGTGGTTACTCCCAGCGACCATTATGTTACCGATGTGCCTGAATTCCGTCGCATAATATCTTCGTCGCTCAAGTTTGTTGCCGACTCCGATGCTATACTAACTCTCGGTATCAAGCCCACCCGTCCCGACACCGGTTATGGTTATATTGAGGCAGCTCTCGGTACCGCATCTCTTGCTAACAAGGAGGTGTTCCGCGTGGATTCTTTCAAGGAAAAGCCCGACCTTGACACTGCCAAGGCTTATGTGGCAAAGAATAATTTCTACTGGAATGCCGGTATTTTTATCTGGAATGTTTCAACCATTGTGAATGCATTCCGTGTATATCAGGGCCCCATTGCCGAAATCTTCGAGTCTTTGACACCTTATTACTATACTGCCGAGGAACAGGCTATGGTGAACGAGCGTTTCCCCGAGTGCCGCAATATTTCGGTGGACTATGCCATTATGGAACGTGCCGACGAGATTTTTGTATTCCCCTCTAATTTTGGTTGGAGCGACCTTGGTACTTGGGTGTCGTTGCATAACCAGGTTCAGAAAGACCTTAATGGCGACGTGGCGCTTGGTACAGGCGAAACCTCTTTCTGCGACACACGCAATTGTATTGTAAATACTCGTGGTATGAAGAGTGTGGTGGTAATTGGTATGGACGACTGCATTATTTCGGAGAACGACGGCAATCTGCTTGTCTGCAAGATGAGCGAGGAGAATCGTATCAAAGAGTATTCAGATAAGTAAACTTTAATGTTCCGGATATAAAAAAATAGAGCCATTTGATTCATTTGGCTCTATTTTTTATTGTATCAAGGAATCCCGCAAGGCTTGTGTCTGCGTCATATACAAGGCCAAAGAGGTCGAACAGCAGGTTCGACCTGCCGTTTATGGCATTCTCAATGTATGGCTTTGCATCCTCCTCTTCACCGGTCGTGTACATTGTGTATGCGAGGCCTGCATCTATATCGGACTGGTCTTTGCTCATATGTCGTGCGTAGAGAAGAACGCTTTTTGCAAGTTTGTGATGCTTGTACTTTATAAGGTGCATAGCAAGGGCGAAGAGACACTCTTCGGCACTCCACTCCTTTATCTCCATAACGTTCATCTCCTTGAAGGTGAGGTTCTCTTTATCGCGCAGGTCGTAAAGCTCGCCTTCGCCCACAAGCAACTGTTTCATATTGTTCGGGTGCATAAGCAGCGCGAGCGAGATTGCTCCTTTGGCGCTGTCCTTTTCGTTTAGGCACGATAGTATTATTGCGCGGTTTATGCGTGCTACCATTGCCTCAATGCTATCCTCATCACACAGTTCTATGACATTGTCAAAGGCTCCAAGGGCCTCTTCTCTTTTCCCTGTAGCCCAAAGGCACAGGCCTTTGTAGAAACGTGGCATAGCCGAAGAGGGGTATTGCTCGGCAAGAGCGTTGAACTGTTCCATTGCTCTGCGATAGTCGCGCATAAAATAGTAGCAGTAAGCCTGCATCATACGGGCGTAGTCTATCTCCTCGCCTATGGCAAGTTCGTACTCAAAGCACTCGAGAGCCTTGCCATACTTGTTTATCATATAGTATATGTGGGCAAGCTGTTCCCAATAGAAGGTGGAGTATGGGTCGCGGTCGAGCAGTTCGTTGTATATCTCTATAGCGCCATTGGTGTCCTGTAGCTCAATCAGGCATTCAGCTCTAACTTCAAGCAGGTTTCTCTGCCCGGGGTATTTGTGCAGTGCGTAGTCGGTTATCTGCAGTGCCTCCTGTGCAAAACCGCCGTCGAGCAGAATCTCCAGTGCTTCGCAGGCAATCTCTTTTGTTACCTGTTGCTGGTTAAGTATATCTATGGCAATATCCCTTGCCTCTCTGTACTCCTTCAGTGCAATGAATACCTGTGCTTGCAGCAACTTGCTGTCATCGTCGTCGTCGTTGAAACCCAGGTTGCCCAGTATGGTGAGTGCCTTTTCGGGCTCGTTCTTTGCCAGCAGCAGCTTTATCTCCATTTTTGTGAGCTCGGGTGCCGACGGGTGCAGAATCTTTGCCTGGTCGTAAACACCTTCGGCTGCCTCTATGGCGTCCTGGAAAATGTAATAGACAAGGATGTCGAGCAGGTCCTCTATGCCGAAATATGAGCAGACATTATTTGCTCTTGTCTGCTCATATTTATGTAGAATTTCGCGGAATTCCGGTGAATCAAAATAGCTTTTATTGTCCATCCGGTATTGTTTTGATTGTTATTTTCCTTTAATCTTGCTCCAAGTGTCCTTAAGCGATACTGTGCGGTTGAAGATTAGCTTCTCGGGTGTCGATGCGGGGTCTATGTTGAAGTAACCGATGCGCTGGAACTGCAGGTAACTCAAGGGCTGCAGTGTGGCGAGGTATTTCTCCACGTAGCACTCGCTGCGTATTTCGAGCGAGTTGGGGTTTATCATCTCCTTCATAGCCTCAAGTGCGTCGCATCCCTTCTCCTCTCTGATGGCGGCCATTTCGTCGCGGGGGTTCTCGGCTTTCCACAAACGGTCATAGAGGCGCACTTCGGCTTTTACGCAGTGGTCGCGGCTCACCCAGTGGATTGTGCTCTTAACCTTGCGATTGGCATCTTTTTCGCCGGTCTTTGTCTCGGGGATGTACTCGCAGAGAACTTCTGTTACGTTGCCTTGCTCGTCTTTCACGCAGCCGGTGCAAAGAACAATGTAAGCGTTCTTCAAACGTACCTCGCGGCCTTGTGTGAGGCGGAAGTAGTTTTTGGGAGCGTCTTCCATAAAGTCGTCGCGCTCTATCCACAATTCGCGGCTGAACTCAATGGTGTGTGTGCCATCCTCGGGCTTTTCGGGGTTATTTATGGCTGTGAGCTCTTCAACCTTGTCTTCGGGGTAGTTGGTGATGGTCAGCTTCACAGGGTTGATAACTGCCGAAACGCGTGTGGCGCGTGAGTTGAGGTCCTCGCGTACTGCACTTTCGAGCAGGGCGAAGTCGTTGAGGGCGTCGTATGTGGTGTAACCGATTTTATCTACAAAGTTGCGTATTGATTCGGGTGAGTAACCGCGACGGCGGAAACCGCAGATTGTCGGCATACGGGGGTCGTCCCAGCCGTTTACAAGTCCCTCTTTCACAAGAATGAGCAAGTTGCGTTTGCTCATAAGTGTGTAGTTGAGGTTGAGCTTGTTGAACTCATACTGTCGGGGGCGGTTGTCCTCCAGGTCTTTTTCTTCCTTAATCCAGTCTACGAAAAGGTCGTACAAGGGGCGGTGGGGCACAAATTCAAGGGTGCAGAGTGAGTGTGTAACGCCCTCGAGGTAGTCGCTCTGTCCGTGCGCGAAGTCGTACATAGGGTAGGCCTTCCAGGTTGTGCCGGTACGGTGGTGTGCGCTCTTTACCACGCGATAGATAATGGGGTCGCGGAAGTGCATATTTGAACTTGCCATGTCAATTTTGGCACGCAACACCATTTTACCCTCCTCAATCTCGCCTGTGTTCATCTTCTCGAAGAGTGCAAGGCTCTCTTCTGCCGGGCGGTCACGGTAAGGGCTGTTTGTTCCGGGCTGTGTGGGTGTGCCTTTCTGTGCGGCAATCTGCTCGGCGCTCTGCTCGTCGATGTATGCTTTACCCTCCTTGATGAGGCGTACGGCAAAATCCCACAACTGCTGGAAATAGTCGGAAGCGTAGTAGACATTGGCCCACTCGAAGCCCAGCCACTTGATATCTTCCATAATTGCGTCTACATACTCCACATCCTCCTTTGTGGGGTTTGTGTCGTCGAAACGCAAGTTACATACTCCGTTGTATTTTTCGGCCATACCGAAGTCCATACAGATGGCTTTTGCGTGCCCAATGTGCAGGTAACCGTTGGGCTCGGGCGGGAAACGTGTCTGTACTTTTCCTCCGTTCTTACCCTCGGCAAGGTCGTTTATAATCGCTTGCTCGATAAAACTGACACTCTTTTTCTCGCTTTTTTCAGTTTCGTTTATCTCGGTCATTGTATATATGTTTTTGTTTTTTATTCGTGCTTTTAATACAATTTACAAAAATAGCACAAAAAACGGAATTTCCTCTTATTGTGTGGCTTATAAATTATGAAAAATGGAATAATTGTTGTGGTTGAAAAAAATAGAGGATTTTTAGGCCGGCATTTGAAGTTTATTCACTATCTTCGCACTCTATTATGCGCGTATATTAAAATATTTAATTATAAAAACTATGAAAAGTGATATTGAGATAGCTCACGAAACCGAGCTTCAACGTATTGAAAATGTGGCTGCAATGATGGGTATCGCAGCCGACGATCTTGAGCACTATGGCAAGTATATTGCAAAACTTCCTTTGAACCTTATCGGCGAACAGAAGGGAAAGCTTATCCTTGTTACTGCCATCACTGCAACGCGTGCAGGTATTGGTAAAACAACTGTTTCTATTGGCCTTGCGCTTGGTCTTAACAAGATTGGCAAGAAGGCGGTGGTTGCTCTCCGTGAGCCCTCTCTTGGCCCCTGCTTCGGAATGAAGGGTGGTGCTGCCGGTGGCGGTTATGCACAGGTATTGCCTATGGAGAAAATCAATCTCCACTTTACCGGTGACTTTCACGCGATAACCTCGGCACATAATATGATTGCAGCTTTGCTCGACAACTATCTCTATCAGCACGCAAAAGAGGGCTTCGGTCTTAAGGAGATTCTATGGCGTCGTGTGCTCGACGTGAACGACCGTTCTTTGCGTTCTATAATCACAGGTGTGGGCCCTGCAACAAACGGTCTTGTTGAGCAGGCTGGCTTTGATATTACCCCTGCATCGGAGCTTATGGCTATCCTCTGCCTTGCTTCCGACGAGAATGACTTGCGTCGTCGTATAGAGAATATTCTTCTTGGTTATACATACTCTGGCGAGCCTTTCACCGTTAAGGACTTGGGTATTGCCGGTTCCATTATGGTTCTCTTGAAGGATGCCATACAACCCAACCTCGTGCAGACAACCGAGAATACTCCCGCGGTGGTTCACGGCGGTCCTTTCGCGAATATCGCTCACGGTTGTAACTCACAGCTCGCTACAAAAATGGCTCTTGCCCACAGCGAGTACACTATTACCGAGGCAGGCTTCGGTGCCGACCTTGGAGCCGAGAAATTCTATAACATCCTTTGCCGCAAAAGCGGTCTCCAGCCCGACGCAACAGTTATTGTTGCTACAGCACAAGGCTTGAAGATGCACGGTGGCGTAGAGCTCGACAAAATTAAGGAGCCCGATATGGATGGTTTGCGCAATGGTCTTGCCAACCTCGACCGTCACGTTGCCAACCTTCAGTCTTTCGGCCAGTCTGTAATTGTAGTGTTCAACCGTTTTGCGACCGACACCGACGAGGAGATGGCTCTTCTTCGCGCTCACGTGGAGCAGGAACTCGGCTTGCCCTTCGTTATCAACAACGCCTTTGCACAGGGTGGTGAGGGTGCTGTGGAGATGGCACAGATTGTGGTGGATACCATTGCCAACAACCCCTCGAAGAAACTCGAATTTACATACAGCGACGAGGATTGCATCGCTACAAAAATTGAGAAGGTTGCCAAGAATATCTACGGTGCTGCATCAGTGTCTTTCGCAAAGCCTGCGATGGACCGCATAAAGCTTGCCGAGAAATTGGGTATGACATCGTTCCCCGTCTGCATAGCAAAGACACAGTTCTCTTTCAGCGCCGACGCGAAATTGTATGGTGCAGCAAAGGGCTTCAACTTGCAGATACGCGACGTTGTGCTTAACGCCGGTGCCGAGATGATTGTTGCCATTGCCGGTGATATCATCCGTATGCCCGGTCTTCCCAAAGACCCCCAGGCTAACCACATCGACTATATCAACGGCGAAATCGTTGGTTTGAGCTAATAAAAAAGTAGGCTATGGCAAAACCCCTTGCAGAACGCTTGCGCCCAACCGATTTTAGTGCCTATGTGGGGCAGAAACACCTCATAGGCGAGGGGGCTGTGCTCCGTCGTATGGTCGATTCGGGGCGCATCCTTTCGTTCATTATGTGGGGCCCTCCCGGTACGGGAAAAACAACCATAGCAAAAATAATTGCAAAGAAACTGAACCGCCCCTTCTATACCCTTAACGCTGTGTCGTCGGGGGTAAAGGAGGTGCGCGAGGTTATCGACAAAGCGAAAAGTTCACCGCTTTTTTCGGGTGACGGTGGTGCCATACTCTTTATCGACGAGATACACCGTTTCAATAAGTCGCAGCAGGATTCGCTGTTGAGCGCGGTGGAAACAGGCGTTGTAACTCTGATTGGTGCAACAACCGAGAATCCTTCCTTCGAGGTTATACGCCCGCTTCTCTCGCGTTGCCAGCTCTATGTGCTTAAATCTCTTGAAAAAGAGGATTTGCTACAACTGCTCGACTATGCGATAACAACCGACGAGGCCTTGAAAACCCGTGGAGTGGTATTGCAGGAGACCGACGCTCTGTTGCGATACAGCGGTGGCGATGCCCGCAAATTGCTCAATACTCTTGAACTTGTGGTTGAGGCCGATGCTGTGTCGCCTGTTGTGGTAACCGACGATAAGGTCGTAAGTTGCTTGCAACAAAGCCCTCTTGCCTATGACAAAGAGGGGGAGATGCATTACGACATAATATCGGCCTTTATAAAATCTATACGTGGCAGCGACCCCGACGCGGCACTTTACTGGCTTGCCCGTATGATAGAGGGCGGTGAGGCTCCCGAATTTATTGCCCGCCGTCTTATAATCTCTGCTGCAGAGGATATAGGCCTTGCCAACCCCAACGCCCTGCTTCTTGCCAATGCTGCCTTTGACGCGGTGATGAAGATTGGCTGGCCCGAGGGGCGCATTCCTCTTGCCGAGGCTACAGTCTATCTTGCCACTTCTCCCAAGAGCAATTCGGCATACGCGGGTATAAACAGCGCGCTCGAGAAGGTGCGTGAGACGGGTAACCTGCCTGTGCCTCTGCCCTTGCGTAACGCTCCCACACAACTTATGCGACAGCTTGGTTATGCCGACGGCTATAAATATTCACACGACTATCCCCATCACTTTGTAAAACAACAGTTCTTGCCCGACGATGGCAGGGATTTCTCCTTCTGGGTGCCACAGGATAACCCTGCCGAGCAAAAGACGAAGGCGTGGATGAATTTCTGCTGGGATGACGAGAGAAAATTCTCAAAATGATGATAAAAAATATAGGCAAGATATCTTGCCTATATTTTTGTATTTATTGGAATTTTATTTGTGTTTAGAGAAGGTGAGCGTGATGCTGGGGCGTGTGCGCACAGGCTTACCGTCTTTAGTGGCCGGGCTCCATTGCCTTTGTGTGTGGTATAAGCGTTCTCCGGCTTCGGCGTCTATGCGGGGGTTACCGCTACTCTTTTTTACTTTTACAGAGGTGATGCTGCCGTCGGTCTCAATGTTAAATTCGAGGGTGACGCTCCCCTCGGTGAGCCCGCTTTCGAGCACGCTTGTGGTGTTGTCCAATTGCAGGATGTTGGTGTCGCCGTTGAATTGTGCCGGTGCGTCGTAGCTCTCAGCTGCTTTTTCATCCTGCGCAAGTCCCACGTTGAACTGGTACATTTTGGGGGCTTTTTCTGCTTTTGCGAGGCTGTCGGCGAGCCCTATTAAAAAGATTCCCACGGGGTTGATGGCATTCTCTTTGAGCTTTATCATTATTGCTCCGTGTCGCCCTCTCTCGCCGTGTATTTTTGTGGCTTCTTCCTTTTGAAGAACGGTTATACTCTCAATATGCTCCTCATTGAAGGCGGTTAATATTGCTGCGTCGCCCTCGTATATTGCACCGTTTATAATGAGTAGCGGTCCTTCGGGTTTTGTGTCGGCGGGCTTGCTTGTTTTGAATGCGATGGGTAGCGTGAGGCGGGTGTTTACTCTTTCTCCGCCTTGTGTGCCGGGGTTCCACACCGGCATTGAATTTACAACGCGCAACGCTTCTTTGTCGAGAGCCTCGTTGCCGCTACTTTTTACAATTTCTGCATTATTAATCTTGCCGTTGCTGTTAACAATGAACTGAACGAAACAGCGCCCTTGCGCGTTGGCCGAGCGAGCCTCGGCCGGGTAGCGGATGGAATTTTGCAGGAACTGCATCAAAGCAGCTTCGCCTCCGGGGAATTGTGGCATTTTTTCAACTACCTGAAAAACAGGATCGTTGCTCCGCACGGTGGCGTTGGGTTGCGTGTTTTTTACTTTGCCAATTGCACTGACCTCGTTTTTCTTTACAGTGCTGTCGCCTGCGGCTATTGCCAACCTTGTTTTTTGGTTGTTTGCTGTAAATTCAGTAACTTTGCCATTGTTTTCGGGCTCGGTGGCGTTAATACTCTCGGGTTGCGAAAAGAGTAGCGCAGCAATTGCTGTCGCCGGGAGTATGTACAACGCTTTTGTACATCTCCATAGATTTGATTTCTTTTTACACATCATAGTGATACGTTTTATGGTTGAACTGTGATTAAAGCTGTTGGCAATAGAGTAGAGCCTTGCGCCAACGGCTTTTTTTATTATTAGCTGTTGATATTTTTCTATATTGATGCCGCTATGTAGTACTGCTTGGTCGGCCTCGTATTCGTGTATCTCTTTAAGTTGTTTTTTTACAAACCAGGCGAAGGGGTTGAACCATTGGAGAATAATGACAATTTCTGCTATCGCAATGTCGAGCGAGTGCAAGGCGTGGCAGTGAGCACTCTCGTGTATTATTATCTCTCGGCCACATTCTTGTAAATCACTGTTGTTTATAACCACCCATCGAAACCAACTAAAAGGCTTAATTTCTTCGTTGATAATGCGAAGCTCTACGCGGTGAGTGGTGTAAGGGGCCTTTTCTTGCTTTTCTCCTCTCTTTATTATACGTGCGATGGAGATGTACATTATAATAAGCCTTATAAACAGGAGTGTCACGCCTGTAAGGTATATGGCTGCGAGCAGTGTCGTGTAGTCCCATAAAGTATAGTCGGGCAGTGTTGTGGGTGGTGCGCTGTTGGCTGTTATAGTGAGTTGCTGAGGTGTTATATTAACCTCTGTGTTGGTTGGAGTTTCTTGGGCGAAGAGGGCTGTTAAAGGAGTTTCCACGCCAATATTCACCAGTGGTATTACAAAGGCGAGTAGAATGCTTAAAAGCAGGGTGAAGCGTTTGAAACGGTGAAACGTTTCGTATTGCAACAATGTGCTAAAGAGCAACGCAAACAACGTAAGCACGGTTGCCGATTTTGCAATATATATAAGGAGTGCTTCCATATACATTTACTTTTGCTTGTCTTTAATTTTTTCTATTAGTTGCTTAAGTTCCTCTATAGAGATTTCTTCCTCCTCCACTAATGAGGATACAGCATTGAGGTAGGAGTTCTTGAAATATTGGCCTATGATGTTTTTAAGGCTCTTTCTGCCATACTCGCTCTTGCTCACAGCGGCGTAATATTGAAAAGTGTTGCCGTAAACCTTATGGGTGATGTAACCCTTCTCTTCTAAACCGCGTACAATGGTCGAGAGGGTGTTAATGTGTGGTTTGGGTTCGTCGAAAAACGGTATTAACTCTTTGACGAATAAGGGGCCTTCGCGCCAGAAGAGTTCCATAACTTCCTCTTCTCTTTTGGTAAGATTCTTTTTCATAACTCAACTATATTTTTTAGTTGGGCGCAAATAACTATATTTTTTAGTTGGTAAACTAATTTTTATAGTTAAAAAATGTAAATAGTGTATAAATCAGCGTATAACAGCGAAAATTCCGCTTATAATCATAAGCACGCAGACAGCCCGGCGCAGTGTCTCGCGGCTTATTCTTTTGAAACACCACGCTCCTAGGAATGAACCTATAAGGATTCCGCCTAAGCCCACAGCCCACAATATGGGGGTGTTGTGCGTGAAGTATCCCTCGCGTGCTCGGAAAAGTGTGTAGAAAATATTGAATACCACCGAGAGCGCCTGCATTGTTGCCATATATTGCATTTTATCCTTTATTGCGCTTATGCAGTAGAGTACCACCGCAGGGCCTGGCATTGCGAATACGCCACCCATCACTCCGCTAATGGTGCCTATTGTGGCACGTGCTGCATTGGACTGCATCATAAGCGAGATTCTCTTTTCCCAGAATAGGAAATAGAGTGCCACGGCTACAAGCACCACTCCCAGGCTGCGTTTCATTGTGTCGTTACCCATAGATGCCATAAATTCTATGGCAATGAATGCTGCTACAATGTTGAATAGTATGATTATGGCAACGCTTTTCCACCTAATATGTTTCCAATGTCGCAGGGTAATGAACAGGGCTGTGCTTCCTGCCAGCAACCCCGAAAGTGTTATGGACTCGCCGTAAGAGGGGAGAATGAAGGGGAAGAACATCATCACAAATATTCCGAACCCGAATCCGCTTGCTCGCTGTATGAAGCTTGCGGCTATGGAGAGGCAGAATATGAGTATGTGGGTGGTGAGCATTCTTGGTGTATTTATTCAATTTATAGCAAAGCGGGTGACTTTTAGGTCACCCGCTTTATGTTTAAAGATTTTCGATTATTCGTTTCAGTACCACGGTTGCCGATATTTCGCGGTTTGCAGCCTCGGGGATGACAAGCGAGCGTGGGCTCTCTATTACATCGTCGGTTACAATCATATTGCGGCGCACGGGGAGGCAGTGCATAAAGTGAGCGTTGTTGGTAACTGCCATCTGTCGTTCGCTCACTGTCCAGTCGCGGTCGGTGCATATCACCTTGCCGTAATTGTCGCCGGTGTAGGCCGCCCAGTTCTTGGCATACACGAAGTCGGCTCCCTCAAAGGCTTTCATCTGGTCGTACTCCACGCGTGCGTTACCCACAAAGGCAGGGTCGAGTTCGTAACCCTTGGGGTGGGTTATCACGAAGTCGTAGTCGGCAGCGTTCATCCACTCGGCAAAAGAGTTGGGCACTGCTTGGGGCAGTGCTTTGGGGTGGGGAGCCCAGGTGAGAACCACTTTGGGGCGTTCTTTTGTCTTGTGTTCCTCAATGGTGATGAGGTCGGCAAAGCTTTGTAGGGGGTGGCGTGTTGCTGCCTCCATAGAGAATACGGGGCGGCCGGAATATTTTATGAATTGGTTGAGGATAACCTCGTTGTAATCGTCCTCTTTATTCTCGAAACGGGCAAAAGAGCGTACGCCGATAACATCGCAGTAGCTGCCCATTACGGGGATAGCCTCGAGTATGTGTTCGGGTTTGTCGCCGTCCATAATAACGCCTCGCTCGGTCTCAAGCTTCCAAGCTCCTTGGTTTATGTCGAGCACAATTACGTTCATACCTAAATTGAGGGCTGCTTTTTGTGTGCTCAAACGGGTGCGGAGACTTGAATTGAAGAATACCATCATAAGGGTTTTGTTCTTGCCCAGTTCGCAATATTTATAGCGGTCGGCTTTTATTTCAAGAGCCTCTTTTACGGCGCTTTTAAGGTCGCCTATGTCGTTTACTGTGATAAAATTTCTCATATTGTTTCTTTATTTATTTTGCGAATATACTATTTATTTTTCTGTTTCGGCTTTCTCCGCCTTCTTTTTATTGTTCTTGAGCCACCAACGCCAGTCGTTGAAGTCGTGGCGCAGTATCACGCCGGCTCCTTGTGTGGTGAGTGACGACTCGGAGAAGTAGCGGTCGTTGGTCTTGTTGTATGCCTTGAGGCTTATGTTCCCGTTCTTGTCGAGCAGGTACTGTATCTCAAAGTCTCCCACGAAGTTGCTGTTTGCCAACGGGTTTTCGCGGTAGCCGAAGTTTCCGTTTATGAGCAGTCGGTTGTCGAGCAGTCGGCCCTCAAGTATTCCTTCCACCTCCATACTGTTCCAGCCTCGCTCGCTGCTGCTGAAGTTGCCCGAAATGTTCCAGTTTCGGTTGTCTATTATTTGCGAGAGCATATTGTTGAGTTGTCCCGAGATGGTGTTTGAAATTAGCGACTCCATTGCGCTGGAACTTTCGGAGCTGCCCTCGCTGCGGTTGTAGTCGTAGGTGTAGAACTTGCCTATACCCATAAGGTAAACAAACTGCATGTTCTTCTGTTCGGGGGTGTTTATGGCACTTGCCAGCAGCTCGCGCTCCTCTTCATTGGCATCGGGCAGCTCTATGTCGAAACTCAATTGCGGTGAATCAAGTTTGCCGGTGATGTCCATAAGGCAGTTTACCCTTACGTTCTTGTGGCGGCGGCCGCTGGGGTCGAGGTCGCTGAGCGATGTGCTGGGTACAAGGTATTTGGTTTTCAGGTTAAGGTCGGCACCGAAGGGGTCGCCGTTGAACCCGAGTTTGCTACCTTCCATAATGCTGAACTCCTTGGGGAATATGTCCTGCATTGTGAATTTGTATGTTCCTCGCTCCACGTCGAGATCGCCCTTCATTGTGAAGCCCTCTTTTTCGTCGTACACGGCTGTAATGGGGCCTTTGCCGTAGATGTCAATGTAGTCTCCTGTTCTCAAATTGGTAAATACCTTGAGTTGTATGTCGGGGGTTACATCTATCATAAATTCCAGGTTGAGGCGGCTTAAAAGGCTTTTTGTGGCGTTGGTGGGGTAGTCGTCGCCGTCTCCACGCATTGTGGCAATGTTCACTTTGTTCCTGTCGGTGAACTTTATGAAACTGTTGCTTGAAACGGAGCCTATGCTGCTTGCATCATATACGAATGTGGAGTTTTTGTCGCTGCGCACATCGGCGTGTATGAAGAGGCCTTTGCTGTTGGCTGTTATGTTTGCGTTGCCGGTGACAAATGTGGTTCCGTAGAAGGGGTTGCCGTTGAAGTATGCACTGTGGTAGGCAAGCAGGTTGTCTGCTGTTATGTCTAGGTCGCACGTGAAATTGCCTAGATCCTTGTGGTCTATACTTCCGTCTATGTATCCTGTGTGTCCGTAATCGTCGGCAATCTTCACTTTGTCCATTGCTATCTTGTTGCGGTATAGCCTTACGGTGTCGCCAAGCATGGTATATGTGCCGTTGGTTGCCACCACGCGCATTGCTCCCTCGGCCTTCGCTTTACCCTCGAGATTGGGGTTTCCGAGGCGGCCTATAACATATATCTGTCCGGTGACGGTTGCTGTCACATCGGAAATTATTCCCTCGAGCATACTATTGAGGAATGCCAGTCTTGTTCTGTCGGCATCGATGCAGAGGTTTATGGTGTCATTGGCAGGGGATACAAGGCCGTGGACAACGGAGTGCGCATTGCCGGTGTCATATATGTCGCCACGTATCAATATTGCTTTCTGCTCATCGTTCCAGTTTGCTGCAAAATCGAGCTCGCCAAGATACCCTTCTTCAAAGGTGAAATTTTTTACGTGCAGCTTGCTGTCGAACTGCGGCTCTGCAAGCGCACTGCTGATTGTGATGTCGCCCGTTGCATCTCCTCCAAACTCTACGGAGTGGAAGTTTACTATGTCCAGAATGGTTTCGAGGTTTATATCGCTAAGATGTATGTCGAATATGTCCTCTTCTGCTTTTCCGAATTTTCCCCTCGCAGTGAGGTGCTTCTCCTTGTTGGAGAGGTGCAGATTGTCTATGCTTGTTCCCTCTTTGCTGTATTTTATGTTGCACTCCGACACTTTCCAGGAGGTGCTGTTGTAGATAATCTCTCCGGGTTCTATGTGGGTGTTTATCTCTATGTCGTTGTTGTGCTTGGCAAGTGCAATAGAGAGGTTAATGTCTCCTTTGTCTGTGAGCACAGTATCCCTTTTCCAGTGGAGAGCGGTTTTTATGGTATTGTTTTGCCCCGATGCATTGATGTTGAATATAAGGTCGTTGCCGGGCTGGGCATATAGGACTTTCTTGCCTTTTACTTGTGGTATGTGCAACGTGCTCCTGAATGTGGTTGTGCTGTCATTGGCGAATATTCCGGCCTCAATGTGGCGGAATTTGCGTTTGTTGATGTCGGTGTTGTTCAGTTTTATTGTTGCGTGGAACAGTTTGCGGTTGTCGTCGCACTGGCCGGTTATACTCGAACGCTCGTGTATGGTGACTGGGAGCGAGAGCAGGTTGCTTATGGTTGCTGTGTTTTTTATGTCAATGTTGAAGATGTATGCGCTGTTTGCATACTGGGGTTGGCGTGCCGGAGCCAAAGCAGGTGTGTGGTTGCGTATTATGTTTTTGAAGGTGCCTATGAGTGAGGTATAATTGAATTGTCCGGCAATCTTGGCGTCAAGGATGTCGGAGTTTATGATGAGGTTGCGGTTCTCTAGAAGGTTGTTGTCTACTATGTGCAGCAATCTTATATTCTTGTTTCTTTTTCCATGTTGCTGCAAAATATTGTAGAAACGCAGGTCGAGCAAGGACTTTCCGTTGTCGAACTCGCTGTAGGAGCCTGCTGCTGTTGCCGACAAGGTTCCGTTTTCTCCGTTGCCAATGTTCAGGTTGTCGGGTTTAATTGAATCGATGTCCAATGTTATCTTTATCTCCTTGCGCTCTTTGTGGGCCGATGTGCAGGTGAAGTATCCGCTGGCGTTGGGGTCGTCTATGGCGATGTTGGCAGTGAATCCATCCTGCGAATATGTTCCGTTTATGTTTATGGGTGAATATAGGTAATTCCTGTACTCAAGGGAGCTGATGGTGGTGCTGAAGGTGATGTCGGGGTTGGCAGCGTTGATGCAACCTTGTACTTCGGCTTCTATATCACAGGTGTTTATATCCTTGTTCTCTGTAATCTCGCCCAGTTTTATGTTTTCTATCTTCAGGGTGGCGTTGCAGGCTTTTGCCTTGTCTACTGATATATTGCAGAGCAGGTTGCCTCCATCGCTGAATGCAGAAAGTGTTCCCAGCGTGCCGTTACTGTCGCTTGTGGCTTTACCCTCAATGGTTATGTTGCCCACACGCTTCAGTGCATTGAGTTTCCCTGTGCTGTCGCAAATGAGTGTCTGTATGTGTCCTATGGTTGTGGGGTAGAGCCAGCACTCTTTTATGGCAAAGTTGCTCTCTTGTGGGAACAGTATGTTGTCGGTTGTTGCGCCAAGTTGCAGGGCGAGGCTTTTGTCGTTGGTTGTTATTGTAATTTCACCATTTGTATTTCGGGTGTTGCCTGCTACATCGGCTTTGATGGAGAGTAGGGGCACTCCTTTGGTTTCAAGCCTGGGGAGGAATGCGGCGAAGTCGGAAAGAGTGAGGGTGGTGGCGTGGATGGTACCATTCATTACCGGCTTTTTCTTCTCCTTTGTGCCGATGGTCAATATTTTTGATTCTATATTACTCCCGGGCAGTTCAACGAGCAGGTTCTCTATTCTTGTTTCGTCGGCTGTGGCATTTATGCCGGCAGAAAGGCGGTTGAGCGTGAAGCCGCTGCTCTCTTTTGCCGAAATGGAGCGTATGTTCAGGTTGAGTGTGTCGCTGTTGAGTTTCTTGAGCGAGAGGTTTGCTGTGAATGCCTCTACGGCTATGTGAGAGGGGTCGAAGTGTGTGCGCTCCTTTCTTTCTTCCTGTTTAATGTCGTAGCGAAGTGTACCTTCGTATATCTGCAATTGGTTAATGCGCAGGTTGGGTATGCTGCCCTTTTTTTCTGTATTATCACCTACAAGTCTGTCGAGCAGGAACTGTATGTTCAGTGGGGAGTTTCTGTGGGTGCGGTATAGCTTTATGGATGGTGAACCCAGCATAAGTGTGTTCACGCGTATGTTGCCATTCAACAGGTGGAGGGGCGAAATGTGCGCGGTTATCCTGGGAATTGCCACTGCAGTGTCGCCTTCAAGGTCGGTGATGTATAACTCTTTTATCAGCACTTTGTCGAGATGCTGCACTTGCACGGAACCAATTTCTATTGGGGTGTCGCAGAGTTCCTGCAATGCTTTTGTGATACGCTGGGCTACCCGTTGCTGAATGGCATCGAGGCGCAACAACAGAGAAGCTCCATATATGGCGGCTGCTATCACTGCGGTGGTTACGAGTATGTATTTTATGGCTTTAATATCCGGTCCTCCTTATTGTCGCTGTTTGTTATGCGTATCTGTGCAAATTTACAAAAAACGCTGGAATAATCAACCGAAATCGGAATAATAGTGCATCCTGCACTGATAATAAACGCATTACGCTGAAAATCTCGGAAATACGGGAAATAGCAATTTAGCAAAGAAACGCAAGGTCCCTCAAAGAAGATAAGGAGGGAAGATTTGACCTTAAAATCGATGGCGTATCGCATCACTCTTGGTTCAGACGCAAGAAAGATGAGTTTATGGAAGCATTGGGATTGCCGACAAGCAGAAGACAAAATCGAGGGCTGAAGTTGTAAAATATGCCGTTTTCAAAGTAAATTTTGACAACGGCATTATACTTAACAATTCCCACAAGAGCATTTAGGAACCTCCCTTTTCAAAATTTGAGAGATATAAAACTCTGCAAACCTCTGTTTGATTTCATCACGTACTCTGCGAAATTCACTCATTACAAATTCATCTGTACCCACAGCATCCGATGGGTCATCAAAGCCGATATGCAGGCGATGTTTTACATTGCCAACAAACATTGGGCAGCTTTCGTTTGCTCCACCACATACAGTAATCACATAGTCCCACTCGTCATTGAGGTATGTTTCCACACTTTTAGGTGTGTGTAATGATATGTCTATGCCCACTTCACTCATTACCTCTACAGCCTTGGGATTTACTTGCTTGGCAGACTTTGTCCCTGCCGAGTGTACTTCTATGTTCTTGTCAAATGATTGTAAAAAGCCGTGAGCCATCTGGCTACGACAACTATTGCCTGTACATAAAATCAATACTCTCATAATATCCAATTAAATAAATAGCCTGATATAATAATCAATAACGTAACTACTCCGAAGAAGATACCTATCAAACGCCAAGTCATCACCTTTTTGAGCATAGTGGCTTCGGGGATTGACAAACCGATGATGGACATCATAAAAGCGATAGCCGTACCAAGTGGAATACCCTTTGCGACAAAGACCTCAATAATCGGAACGATACCCGCAGCATTGGCATACATAGGTACAGCAAGAATAACCGCCAAAGGTACGCCCCACCAATTTTCAGCCGATAGATAGCTCTCAAAGAACTTTTCGGGAACATAGCCGTGCATAGCTGCACCGATACCGATACCAATGATAATGTAGAGCAACACACCACGCACAATGCCCCATGATTCTTTCGTTATGACTGGGAGTCGCTTCAAGAAAGGCGTTTCTTCGGCTTCCCACTGCTCGCTCTGCTCGGTGGATTGCAGCTGTGCAGCCTTTACCCAATCGCTCAAATAGGGTTCGAGGTGCATCTTGCTTAATATATATCCTGCAATCATCGATAACACCGTACCGCTAACCACATAGATAAGTGTCGCCTTAATGCCAAACGAGCCCCAAAACATCGCTATTGCCACCTCGCTCACTAAGGGCGATGCAATCAAGAAAGTCATTGTGACACCTAACGGAATGCCGCCCTTGACAAAGCCTATGAACAACGGCACTGACGAGCAGGAACAGAACGGAGTGATACCACCGAACAAAGCAGCCAAGAAGTAGTCCAAGCCATAGAGTTTGTGTGTGGCAAGATACTGACGCAGTCGCTCAATGGGGAAATAGGCGTTGATAATGCCCATCACAAAGCTAATTGAGAAGAGCAAGATAATAATCTTTATTGTATCGTAAAAAAAGAAATTTACCGCGACCCCCAACGATGTTGCTGCATCTAACCCGAAGATGCCATAAACTAACCAATCTGCAAATTGCTGTATCATACGCCTAATAACTCTTTAATTTCCGTCTCACTCGGTACTCGCCCCTTGATTTTTACCTCGCCATTAACCACAACGGCAGGTGTTGATAGGATGTTGTAACTCATCATCTCCATAATGTCATCTACTTTTGTGAGCGCTACATCGAGATTGTTATCCTTGATTACCTTCTCAACAACATTGTAGGTTGTTTTACACTTGGCACAACCCGGTCCCAATACTTTAATCTCCATAATTCTTAAATATAAACGGTTATACAATAATAAATTCCAATCAACACGAACAAGATGCCTACTGCCACATTCAGCAACTTCTGTATGCTCTGCATCCGTCCATAGACCTTACCTATTTGCCCTGCACTGAATGCTAATACCCACGCAACAATCAGCACAGGCAAGGAGGTTGCGATAGCAAACAGTATGGGTAACAGATACCCCATCGTGACAGTCGCAGACATCGGTATCAGCATTCCGAAGTAGAAGACTCCGCTTGTAGGACAGAATGCCAATGAGAACAGTACTCCCAAGAGGAATACGCCCCAACCGCCTTTGCTTGTCAGATTCTCGCCACTACCACTAAATCCAAACGATGGCAATCTGAGTTTGCCCCCGAAGAGCATATACAAGCCGATGAGCAGCAACGCAGGACCAAGTATCATTTCGCCATACTTGCCGATGAACTTTTGAACACCAAACAGACTTGAACCGCTTTTGAGCAAAGCAATAAGCACCATGCCAAGCAGAGTGTATGCCACCACACGCCCCAATGTATAGAGCAGCCCATTAAAAAATATACGATTGCGATTATTTATGCTCTTGCCAATGAAGCCGATAGCTGCAATATTTGTAGCCAATGGGCAAGGCGAAAGAGCTGTAAGCAAGCCTAATAGAAATGCTGTCAGTATCGGTGTCGTACTACTTTCGAGCAACGATTGTAACCACCCCATAGCGTTAGTTATTTAGCATCCGGTTGATTTGTTCTTTAATGCCTTTCTTAAAGTTGTCAGAAGCCGTTCGTGCATTGGCAAAACCAAATTCTGTCATATTTTTGGCTTGTTCTTTTCCGTACTTGTCATAATCAACAATGATTAGAGAAGACCAGCTCACTTCATATTTATCGGCAAGTTCCTCATTCTCGGTTATATCCACCGACTTGAATACTAGCTTTCCGCTTTTCAGTTTGTCGGCAAAAGCTGATTCTACCAATTCCTTGGTATTCTTCTCGATAGCCATACAAGTGGCACAACGCTGTTTACCGTGGAAGTAAATCACCTCTACAACATCACTTTTGACCTGATTTTCGGCTTTTGATTCATTCTTTGCATTGCTGTTTTCGCAAGCAATCATACCCATACATAGGGCAATCATCAATAATTCTTTTTTCATACACTAAATAGTTTATCTAATTACTTATTTGTAGTTCGTAAAACAACGAACATTATTTCTAAAAAAAGATACTGTTTTACCCACAGCAACTCTCTTTCTTACGAGCACATTCACAGAAAAACTCACCGAATAATTCCTGTGCTAATCGCCAATTATCTCGGTTGATGCAATACTTTACCTTGGGAGTTTCCACCTCGCCCTGTATCAGTCCTGCATCTTTCAACTCTTTGAGGTGTTGTGAAACGGTTGCCTTTGCAATGGGTAACTCTTCGTGAATATCGCCGAAGTAGCAAGTTGATTGCTTTGCCAAGAACTGCAAAATCGCAATGCGTGCGGGATGTCCCATAGCTTTTGCAAAGCGTGCAACTTGCTCTTGCTTAATGCTATAATCTTTATTTGCCATAATCGAATATTGTTTGTTGTTCGCAAAAGTACGAATAACATTTAAAACAACAAAGAAATCCCCAATTATATTTTCAATTTAGATTCTTTTTGTACCTTTGTAGCGTCAAGAGTTATCACATTGGAGTAAAGTAATGAAGAACTCAGAAATACGAACGGTTGCTATCTCGTTACCCAATTTTCATGCAATCCGACCAACCGATTTATTCTAAGCGAGTTATCTTTTCTTGCCAAAGTTAC
>JAZRMX010000014.1:0-189251 GCA_045647885.1 Bacteroidaceae bacterium | reverse complement strand
GACGTGAACAAAGAACCGAGCGACTGATTTTACTCGCGTGCCGGGCGTTTGGTTCTTTGCGCGACAAAGAACGTCAAAGATATATTTTCAATGAGAGAATAACCGACAAATAACACCGAGAAGTCAAAAGCAAGAATGTTTGGTATCGTATATGGTGAGTGCCCACACCTTTTTGCTACTGAGCAATTTTTATTGCCGCCACCACAGCAAGCCGGGCAAAAAACAAAAAAAATACCCTCTCGTTTCCGAGAGGGTATTTAACCTTTTCAGGCGTAGATTATCTACGCAAGCCGAGTTTGGCAACGATTGCACGGTAGCGGTTGATGTCACGATCCTTCAAGTAGTTGAGGAGTGAACGACGCTTACCTACCAACATTGTCAAAGCTCTCTGTGTACTATAATCTTTACGGTTAGCCTTGAGGTGCTCCGTCAAATGGGCTATACGGTATGAGAACAATGCAATCTGGCTCTCTGCAGAACCAGTATCAGTGTTAGACGTTCCGTATGTACCAAAGATTTCTTGCTTTTTAGCTGAATCCAAATACATAGATTTGTGTTTTAAAAAGTGATTAAAAAATTATTTAGCGGCGCAAAGATACGGCTAATTTTCGGATTGGCAATACTTTTGCAAAGAAAAAATTTCCAAACGCTGCAATCATTATCCTCCTTTTGTTCGTTTTTTACGCCGTTTTGTAGTACCTTTGCAACGCAAAGCGTTGCTCACACACGGCACGCAAGCTCTTTTTCGAAAATTTAATTAATACATATATACTTAGGATGCAGAAAATTCGCAACATCGCCATCATTGCTCACGTAGACCACGGTAAAACAACCCTCGTTGATAAAATGATGCTAGCCGGCAACTTGCTTAAAGAGCAGGATAACGACAATCTTACACTCGACAATAACGACCTCGAGAGAGAGAGAGGTATAACCATTCTTTCGAAGAACGTTTCCATACAATACAAAGGTACAAAGAATAACATCATCGACACCCCGGGACACAGCGACTTCGGTGGTGAGGTGGAGCGCGTGCTTAATATGGCCGACGGCTGCATTCTGCTTGTAGACGCATTTGAAGGTCCAATGCCCCAGACACGTTTTGTGTTGCAGAAGGCTTTACAGATAGGCCTCAAGCCCATTGTGGTTGTAAACAAGGTGGACAAGCCCAACTGCCGCCCCGACGAGGTTCACGAAATGGTATTCGACCTTATGTTCTCGCTCGATGCAACCGAGGAGCAGCTCGACTTCCCCGTAATCTTCGGCTCGGCAAAGAACAACTGGATGAGCACCGACTGGCGTAACCAGACAAGCGACCTCACACCCTTGCTCGATGCCATTCTGGAGCACATACCCGCTCCCGAGCACAATGAGGGAACACCCCAGATGCTCATAACATCGCTCGACTATTCACCCTACACAGGACGTATCGCCATAGGACGCGTACACCGCGGAACCCTCACCGAGGGTGCAAACATCACACTTGTGAACCGCAACGGCGAGCAGTCTAAAATGAAGATAAAAGAGCTGCACACCTTCGAAGGCCTCGGCCGCAAGAAGACCAATGCAGTAAGTTCGGGCGACATCTGTGCCATTGTAGGCTTGGAAAAATTCGAAATTGGCGACACTGTGTGCGACTTTGAAAACCCCGAAGCTCTGCCCCCCATTGCCATCGACGAACCCACTATGAGTATGCTCTTCACCATTAACGACTCACCCTTCTTCGGTAAAGAGGGTAAGTTCGTGACATCGCGCCACATACAAGAGCGTTTGGAGAAAGAGCTCGACAAAAACCTTGCTCTCCGCGTAAAGAAAGACCCAGAGGAGGATGCTTGGACCGTATTCGGCCGTGGTGTGCTACACCTCTCGGTACTTATTGAGACTATGCGTCGCGAGGGTTACGAGCTACAGGTGGGACAACCCCAGGTAATATACAAAGAGATTGACGGAGTACGTTGCGAGCCCATCGAGGAACTCACTATAAACGTACCCACCGACTACTCGAGCAAGATGATTGATATGATTACTCGCCGCAAAGGAGAGATGCTCTCAATGGAAGCACAGGGCGAGCGTGTGAACATTGAGTTCAACGTACCCTCACGCGGTATCATCGGCTTGCGTACAAACGTGCTCACAGCATCGGCAGGAGAGGCAATTATGGCACACCGTTTCAAGGAGTACCAGCCGTACAAAGGCGATATCGAGCGCCGAACCAACGGTTCAATGGTTGCTATGGAAGGCGGCACAGCATTTGCCTACGCAATAGACAAACTGCAGGACCGTGGCCGTTTCTTCATAAGCCCGCAGGATGAGGTTTATGCCGGACAGGTTGTAGGTGAGCATATCCACGAGAACGACCTCGTAATCAACGTAACAAAGAGTAAAAAGCTCACCAATATGCGTGCAAGCGGTTCCGACGACAAGGCACGCATTGTACCCCCCATCATTTTCTCACTCGAAGAGGCTCTTGAATATATAAAAGAGGACGAATATCTGGAGGTTACACCCAAATCAATGCGTATGCGTAAAATCATCCTCGACGAGATTGAGCGCAAACGTGCCAACAAACAATAATATACAGCAATGAAAAAGATACTCCTGCTCACACTCGCCACCCTGCTCCTTACAGCCTGCAAGGAGACACCGCAATACACCATAAACGGCAACTGCGGCAGCAATGACACACTCTACCTTTTCGGGCTTGACAACCGCTACGACAAGATAGACAAAATCGTGTGCGACGGAGAGGGAGCTTTCTCTCACGCCATAAGGATAACAAGAAGCACACCGCTTATCCTTGCGACACCCGACGGCAAGACCATCCCCCTCTACGCAGAGCCTGCAACAGAGGCCACTCTGACAAAGAACGAATTGAGGGAGAACGAGTGGATGGTAAAAGGCGGCAGAGAACAGGAACTTTACGACAGTATTGCCGACATATTGAAAAGACTCAACAGCAACTCCGAGCGTGTGGTACACATTGACAATTTCATAAAGAAATACCCGTTCAGCCACACCAATATTGAGATTATACGCCGCTTTATGGTAAATGTACCCAACCCCAACAACGGGTTCATAAGGAAGCGTATAAACAGCCTTGGCGGCACACTGCAGGACCACGAATATTTCACAGACCTGGAAAAGACACTCGACAGCAAAAGCAACAGCGTACATAAGCTGCTGCCCAACTTCAGCTACACCACCGCAAAGGGGAAAAAGATTACTCAAAAAAGCTACAAGGAGAAACTGCTGATAGTAAATTTCTGGGCAAGCTGGGATTCTGTTTCGCAGGCAATGCTCAAAGAGCAGAGCAGGATATACAGCAAGAACGACACAAGCAAAGTGGCCATGCTGAACATCTCGCTCGACTACGACACAGCATTGTGGAACAAGAACATCATTGAGGACAACATCGCCGGCGACAACGTGTGCGACAGCAAGGCGTGGGACAATGAGATTGTGAACAAGTTCTCAGTAACATCCCTGCCATACACACTCCTTGTCAGCCCATACCAGCGCATAGACATTTCGGGAATAAGCAACAAAGACCTCAAGAGCGCAACCGACTCATTGGCGAACAAATACTTCAACAAGAACAAGAAATAACCACTTATGCTAGTCAAGGTAACAGCAGCAGCCCTTCAAGGAATAAACGCAATACCGGTGACCATTGAAGTGAACGCGTTGCGAGGAATAAAGTTCTTCCTTGTCGGCTTGCCCGACAACGCGGTGAAAGAGAGTCACGAACGCATAAACTCGGCTTTCCAATACAACGGTCTGCGTTTCCCCAGCAAACAGATAATTGTCAATATGGCACCGGCTGATATACGCAAGGAAGGGTCGGCTTACGACCTCTCCATAGCCATAGGCATACTTGCAGCCGATGAGAAGATATCCACCGACAAACTGGACAAATATCTAATAATGGGCGAACTGGGGCTCGATGGCAACCTAATGCCCATAAAAGGCGCGCTCCCCATAGCCATAAAAGCAAAAGAGCTGGGCTACGAAGGGCTGATAATACCCACTGCAAACGCAGCCGAAGCCTCGGTAGTCGATGGCATAAAAATACTTGGTGCCGACAGCCTAATGCAGGTAATACGCTTCCTCAATGGCGAAGAGGATATACCGCACTACAACGTGGACTTTGAACGCGACTTCTATGCAAAGCAGAGCGCTTTCCCCTTCGATTTCAGCGAGGTGCGAGGACAAGAGAACGTAAAACGCGCATTTGAAGTAGCTGCAGCCGGCGGACACAACCTTATAATGATAGGGCCCCCGGGAAGCGGTAAATCAATGATGGCAAAAAGACTCCCATCGATACTACCACCGATGACCATAAACGAGAGCCTCGAAACAACAAAAATACACTCCGTAAGCGGACATCTTGCCAATGGCACTTCACTTATAACACAACGCCCTTTCCGCAGCCCCCACCACACAATATCATCGGTGGCACTTGTAGGCGGCGGTGGCAACCCCAAGCCCGGTGAGATATCCCTCGCCCACAACGGAGTGCTGTTCCTCGATGAACTGCCCGAATTCAACCGCACAGTACTCGAAGTAATGCGCCAACCGCTCGAAGACCGCAGAATCTGCGTCGCGCGCGCAAATTATAAAGTGGAATACCCGGCAAGCGTAATGTTTGTAGCATCGATGAACCCCTGCCCTTGCGGATATTACAACCACCCGACGAAAGCCTGCGTGTGTACACCAGCCCAAGTACAGCGCTACCTGAACAAGATAAGCGGTCCCCTGCTCGACCGCATTGACCTTCAGATAGAGATAGTACCTGTGCCTTTCGAGAAGATTTCCGATGCACGCGAAGGCGAGCCCAGCGCATCCATCCGTGAGCGCGTGATTGCTGCACGCAAGATACAGGAAGAGCGATTCCGCGACGAAGAGGGCATCTATTGCAACGCGCAGATGACACCCAAACTCATAGCAAAATATGCCACGCTCGACGAACAGTGCCTCACTATGTTAAAGACTGCAATGACACGCTTCAACCTTTCGGCACGCGCCTACGACCGCATACTGAAGGTTGCCCGCACCATTGCCGACCTCGACAAGAGCGCAGACATACAAGCCGCCCACATAGCCGAGGCTATAGGCTACCGCAACCTCGACCGCGAGAATTGGGGAAATTAAAAAACATTTACACAAGAACACAAAAAAGATGCATGCACCCAATAACATCTGCGTATATTGCGCTTCGAGCAGCAAGGTCGACGCCTGCTACAGCGAAGCGGCTCGTTCACTCGGCAACCTGCTGGGCGAGCAAGGCATAACCCTCATCACCGGTGGCGGATGCCAAGGGCTTATGCGTAGCGTGGAAGACGGAGCACTCGAAAAAGGCGGCAAAGCCATAGGCGTTATACCGCAGTTTATGGTGGAGCAAAACTGGCACCACACAGGACTTTCAGAACTTATCATAACCAATGATATGCACGAGCGCAAACAGACTATGGCACAGATGTCCGACGCCATAATTGCATTGCCCGGCGGTTGCGGCACAATGGAGGAATTGTGCGAAATAATTACTTGGAAACAGTTGGGACTATATCTCAAGCCCATAGTAATACTCAACACTAACGGATATTACGACCACCTCATAAAGCAACTGGAGACAGCTATTGAGGAGCACTTTATGGGCAAGATACACGGCGAGATATGGAGCGTGGCAACCACTCCCGCCGAAGCATTGGAATTGATAAAGAACACTCCCGTATGGAGTAACGAGATACGAAAATACGCAGCTCTATGACAGGAGAGACGGTTCCATACAGCCTCATCAACGACAACATAATAATGTTGCTCTTCGTTGCCAACCTGCTTACTATGGCCTATGTATTCCTTATGAACGGCACCAGTATAGTGGAAACCGCAAAAAGCATGTTCTATTACGGCAAGCAGTCCAACCCCTACAACGACCGCACCCACATAACCCGAATATGCAATATACTGCTCTACTGGCAAACCCTCTTTTACAGCAGCATCACCCTCTTCGGGTATATGCAATACAAGGAACTTGCAGGCATAGACAGCGCAACAGCCTATCGCGTGCTGCCACAATACGCCTTGCTGCTCACCGCCGCCCTGCTGCTGAAGGGTGGAATAACCCACATATGCAACAGCGTGCTTTTCGGCAAACAACAGGCACAGGATTGGAACCAATCATATTTCTTTACAATAAAGCTACTGGGCTTTCTCCTGTTCCCCATAGTGGTGTGTGCTATTTTTGTAAAAGGGTTCCCAAAGACTTATTACACAATATATATCACTTTTGCCACACTGCTATACATTCTCACAACCATTAGCCGCCTGATAAAAATCATTTTTGCAAAAAAACGCAACTATTTGGATATTTTTTTGTATCTTTGCGCACTTGAATTTTTACCTATTGTAGTTTTGTGGAAAATTGCCCACGAACCGAGCATTTTTTAACAATAAAATTTTAGAACATTGAAAGTAAGCAAGATTTTGGTTTCGCAGCCGAAACCGGCGACAGAAAAGTCTCCATATTTCGACATAGAGAAGAAACACAATGTAAAAATTGATTTTTGCTCTTTTATAAAAGTGGAAGGAGTAAGCGCAAAGGAGTTCAGACAGCAGAAAGTCTCAATTCCCGGACATACTGCTATTGTATTCCTTTCGCGACACGCAATTGACCACTTTTTCACATTGTGCAAAGAACTACGCGTAACCATCCCCGATGACTTGAAATACTTCTGCTTGTCGGAGACCATCTCGCTCTACATACAGAAATATGTACAATACCGCAAGCGCAAGGTATTCTTCGGCAATGGCCACATAAAAGACCTTGAGCCCCTGTTCGTAAAACACAAGAATGAAAAATACTTCACTCCAATGTCGAACGTACACAACAACGAGCTCAACAGCATCTTCGACGCACACGGTATTCAGCACTCTCAAGCCGAGATGTACCGCACTGTAAGCACAGAAATTCCTGCCGAATACATCAAGTCGTACGATATGCTCATCTTCTTCAGCCCCCACGGCTTGGAGTCACTCAAGAAGAACGTACCCGACTATGTGCAGGGCGAACAGCTCATTGCCTGCTTCGGTAATATAACCGCCAACTGCATACGCGAGATTGGCCTTCGTCTCGACCTCGAGGCCCCTACGGCAACAATGACAAACATGCCCGCCGCCCTCGACGAATATCTCACACAAAACAACAAAGCCTAACAAACAAGGCTTGTACACAATATGAAAAACAAAAAGCCTGTCCTACAATAACGAAAGACAGGCTTTTTACATAAGCCCCAGCCACCTGCGAAAAACAAGAAAACGATGCACAACAACCGTTTCCCATTAAAAGAACACCTCAAGAGCAAGAGCATTATCGACAAGCTCTACGCCGAAGGCGCATCGGTAACAGCATACCCTTTGCGTGCGGTATTCATAGAAGTACCCGCCGACTCGCAGGAGCCAGCAGCCACCATACTCATAAGCGTGGCAAAAAGACGATTCCGCCACGCCGTAGACCGCAACCTTGTAAAGCGTCGCATACGCGAGGCCTACCGCATGAATAAGAATCCTTTTATAGACAGTCTTAACACACAAGGCAAAAAAATGGCTGTGGCAATCCTCTACATTGACACAAAGCACAACAGCACAGAGTTCCTGATGAAAAAGATGAGCAAACTGCTCACCGCAATTACCGACAAGAACAAAAAGCTATGCGCAAGCTCCTTATAACAATACTTGTTATACCCATACACTTCTACCGCAAGTGTATATCACCCCTCACACCCCCATCGTGCCGTTTCACGCCCACTTGCTCGCAGTACGCAATAGAGGCTATAACAAAGCACGGCCCCATTAAAGGGCTCTACCTCGCAATAAGAAGAATACTCCGTTGCCACCCTTGGGGCGGTTCGGGATACGACCCTGTACCATAAAATGTATATCGACCTTCACACCCACAACCTGCAGCAAGAGAAGAACTGTATACGCATCGTAAACAGTTGCGACATAACACCAGCCGGCAACACACTATTCTCGGCAGGGTTGCACCCTTGGGATATCACAACCGGATGGGAGAAAGCATTTTCCTGCATAAAGGAGATTGCCACACACCCACAAGTGGTTGCAATAGGAGAATGCGGCATAGACAAGATAAAAAAAACTGCCAGCGCAGCAACACAAGAGGATGCACTTGCCGCCCACGCACTCCTTGCCGAGGAGGTGAAGAAACCGCTTATTCTGCATTGCGTAAAGGGCGCAGAGGAGATTATTGCCATGCACAGAAAAATACACCCCCAACAGGCGTGGATAATACACGGGTTTCGCGGAAAACCCGAGCAGGCAGCACAGCTCCTGCGCCAGGGGTTGTACCTATCCTATGGTGAGAAGTTCAACAGCAGCAGCCTCCAAGCCACCCCTCTCGACAAACTTTTCATAGAGAGCGATACAAGCAGCACCCCTATAGAAGAGCTATACAGAACCATTGCACAAGAGAGAGGCACAAGCATTGAAGAGCTGACCGCAGCCATTCTCAACAACGCCCAAGCATGCAACATTGCTATAAATGTTACAAAGCAACTTTAGCGCCATAAGGGCAAAAAGAGAGGTAAAAATTTGGCATTTACGACAAAGAGTTATATCTTTGCATAGCTTTTTAGCAGAAAGCACAAAGGATTGTCCTATGGTGTAATGGTAGCACAACAGGTTTTGGTTCTGTTTGTCTTGGTTCGAATCCAGGTAGGACAACACAAAAAACGAGGTTCATTTGAACCTCGTTTTTTGTGTATACATATATAACCGCGAGCAAGTCAATGAAACTTACTCAGGGTAATTCAAGTTCTCATCTGTGGCACACACAAGCACCTCTTCAAGGTATTTGCGAGCCTCCCACTTGGCCTCGGGAAGATTCATAAGCAGATAGTTGCCACAATCGCGCGCCGAGGCACCAGGCACCTCACCTTCGAAAGAGACCACAAACATAAACGCCTCGCACAGCAACGGCAATATGTCGCAGGAAGCCAACTCACCCTTAACAATAAGATAGTTGCCTGTAAGGCACCCCATAGGGCCCCAATAGATTATTTTGTCGGCCCACACCGGATGGTTACGCAGAAAGGTGGCAACAAGATGTTCCATTGCGTGTATTGCCGAAGGACTTAACGCCGGCTCGCGATTAGGTTCTTTCATACGCACATCGAAAGTGGTAACCACTTCACCGCCCACAACATCGCGGCGCGATACATACACACCACGTTTCAACTTTATATGGTCAATTTTAAAACTCGGTATCTTCTCCATAAACTAAATATTTGTAAGGAAACTGCGTATCACGCCAAAAGAACGACCTGCCATCTCGCCCCAGAAGTTCTCATACTGCTCAATGTGATTGTCGACACCCGGCGTGTCGCTAATTATGCGAAAGCTCACAAACGGCACACCATAGATGTGGCACGCCTGCGCTATCGCTGCCGTCTCCATATCAACAGCAAGACCGGCAGGGAAGTTCGCCTTTATGGCATCGAGTTCCGCGCGGTCAGTAATAAACTTATCACCGGTACAGATGAGACCGGCGTGTATGCGTGTTGCATTGCCCAGTGAGCCATTGAGCGATGTTGCACACTTCCACAAATTTTCGGGAACGGCAAACTGTGCCGGCATACCCTGAATCTGACCATATTCGCAACCCATACCACACCACACATCGTGATACACTATAGAGGAGCTCACAACCACATCCATAACAGCCAGGCAAGTATCTATACCACCGGCAACACCTGTACTCACAACAATATCGGGAGAAAAGGAACGAATAAGTTCCGATGTACCAACCGCAGCATTCACCTTGCCTATTCCGCACTGGCGAAGCACCACCTCGTTGTTACCCAACGAACCGACAAGATACTTTATACCACCCTCAACACGCTCGCAAGCACCGGCAAGCAGCGCTGCAAGCTGCTCATATTCCGAGGTCATTGCTACTAAAACACCAATCTTCATAATTTAAAAAATAGAATAAAGAACATAAACCCAATGGGCAACTACAGCCGAAACCACACCACCTACTGCATGGGCAAGAATTGCCTTTGAGGTAAGCTCACGATAGCCTATCGCAAAGAGCATTGCCGAGTGAGTACTCAAATAACCACCCCAGCATATACCAATTGCAGTGAACACTGCTATGGCATTACCGTCGATCCACCCCTCCGCTGTAAAGTTAGGGACAAGACCAAGGGCTGCTCCCACTGTTCCAAGCGAAATAATGGGGAAGGCTATCAAGTGCGGGTCGTGGAAACCGAAGAGTAGTTCAAAGACAAAACTCATTTTAGCGCCCAACCACGGAAGGAACGGCACACCCTCGTATGCAGCACCGGTGTAAGCACCGCTCTCCGACGGGCCAAAGGTAAGAAGCATTACAAGGGTCGATATTATGAGTACACCGGGAATGATGACCATACCCACATCAACACCCGTGCGGCCACCATCGAGCAATGAGTCCAGAATCTTCTGGAAAAGAGGTTTTTCCTCCTCCTCGGCCTCAATATCTTCGGCATCATCAACCTCACAGGCATTCTCATACTTGTAATTGGGATAATATTTCACTGCAAAATACTGCAAAAGGCGTGTAGAGACAATACCGCCGCAAATTGCGCCAAAAATGCCAATGGCAGGCTCCACAAAATAAGACTGCCCCACCATAAAGACAACCACAAGCAAGCCCATACCAAAAGCTGTACCGAAGTTCGCAAGCGAAATAAGCTGATACTTCTTAAAATACACGCTGAAACGTTTATCCTGTGCCAGCGACACCACGGCAGGGTTATCAGAAAGAAAGGTAAGCACCGCACCCAATGAAGCAACACCGGGAAGGTTGAACAGCGGCTTCATAAGCGGACGCAAAAGTTTCTCGAACAACGACACCACACCAAACTCCACGAACAAACGACCTATAGCACCGGTGATAACACATATTGCCATAAGGTAAAACACCGTGTTCAGCAAAAGCTGGTGCGCCGTGCGCATTATTGTGTTAAGCATATTCACTGTACCCATCTGCGAAGCAAGAAGGCCGAAGAGCGCCCCCATAATCGCCAGGCATATAATGCCCGATGGCACATATTTCAGAAGTTTTTTCATAAGAAATCAGTCTAAAGGCTTAACAAATTCATTCTCCAGGTAACACCCACCGATATGTAAGTATTATTGTCGCGCAGCACAGTTGCCGCAGGTGTATCGCCAAAAGTAAAAGAGCCGACAGCGTGCAGACGAACATCGTTACGGCCATTCTTCAGCGGAAAATACTCCACACCGGCACCCACTCGTGCAACCTCTGTTCCGGCAGCCACAATAAAATCTTTATCCACATCACTGTTGTTCACATCGTAGCTCGCCTTTGCAAAAAGGTTCAACTTATCCGTAGGACGCCACGCAACTGTAGTCTGCGCCGACACATTTGAAAACAGGAATGCCTGACCGCTTGTGGCACGGTTCATAAAATCCACATCCACAATAAACTTGCCAAGCTTAAAACGGTTGCCAAGCGAAATGTAGTTAACGTACTTGCCGGGCAGATACTCCACCATATTCACAGAATAGAGTGTATTGAACCAGCCGTGAGAACCCACCCACATAAGATTGTAGGCATACATCTCCTCCTGTTTCTTCTGCAGAAGATTTCCCCCGGCATCGAGAGAATAGATATAACCACCACGGAAAGGGCTCTCGCAGAACTGCGCAAGCACTTTATCCTTGCCTTCGTTAAAACTATAGCCGGCATTTACGCCAAACTGAAAGCAGGGGACATTATGCCACCACTCGGAGCAGAAGTAGAGGTCAATGGGAGCTGCATCGTACTCATAACCACCAATAAGAACCACCAATTTACCGGCCGCAACCTCGAAATTATTTCTCTTCCACGCAAGGTACAGCCAGTCGGTTGCATCGAAAAAGCTATCATCGGAGCTATTCTTGTTCAGTCGCTGGTGGTAAGAATATGAAAACTCCTTGCTTATATTACCGTCGACACACAAGTCCAGGAACTTTCCCTTAAAGCCCGATGCCTCGTCGCAGGTAGCACCCTGTATATATTCGTGCTGATAATCGCCGCGCGCCTCAACCCTTAAATTGAGCAAGTTCTGTTCTTGCGCTTGCAAGGTTATACCGAGCAACATTGCAAACAGCAAAAATATTGCCTTCTTCATAGTATTCTCTGTTTTATGCGTTCCCCGCATCATAATAAATTATGATGCAAAAATACATCAATTTATCCGTTCTGCAAACCACGCCCCTTTTTTATTCTCACACCGAGAAAGCATTTACCGCCGCAATAACAGCCGAAACCTCTTCATCACTCATCACCGGCGAGATGGGCAGGCTCAATTCCGTTGCGTGTATACGCTCGCTTATGGGTAACAAAAGGTGGGCATATTCCGCAAGCGCCTGCTGGTGGTGAGGGGCTATGGGATAATGAATTATAGTTTCCACCCCACAGTTTGCAAGATGTTTCTGCAAAGCGTCGCGATGCTCGGTAAAAACGGGGTATATGTGGAATACATTTGCACCGTCGGCCGAAGGGGCTGGCAGACGAACCAACCCGTTGTCTATCTCTGCCGAATAACGGGCAGCTATAGAACAGCGCTTTGCATTATCGGCATCGAGGCGTGGAAGTTTCACAAGCAAAGCAGCAGCCTGCAACTCGTCGAGACGGCTGTTTATTCCCTTATAAGTGTTTACATATTTTTTTACAGAACCATAATTGGCAATAGCGCGCACTGCTGCCGCAAGCTCGGCATCATCGGTTGTCACGGCACCGCCATCGCCCAACGCGCCCAGGTTCTTTGCTGGGTAAAAGCTAAAACCGGCAGCGTCGCCAAGAGAACCCACACGACGCCCCTCGTACAAAGCACCGTGGGCCTGCGCGCAATCCTCAAGCACCTTCAGTGAGTATTTTCGTGCCACATCCATAAGAGGACGCATATCCACCGCACGACCATAAAGATGCACAGGTAGTATAGCCCTTGTCTTTCCCGTTACAAGAGCCTCTATTTTGGCAACATCAATATTGCAACTATCCTTGCCCGGCTCGCAGAAAACAGGTACAAGCCCCACACGAACAACTGCCAATATTGATGCAATATACGTGTTTGCCGGCACAATGACCTCGTCACCTTCACGCATATAACCAAGCTCAATATAAGCACGCAACACAAGCGTCAAGGCGTCGAGCCCGTTGCCCACACCCACACAATAGCGCACACCGCAATATGCCGCAAAAGCCTCCTCAAAATCCTTGTTGGCAGCACCTTGCAGATACCAGCCGCTCTTCACCACCTTGGCAACCTCCTCGGTCAACTGTGGTTCAAACGAGTTGTTCACACGTTGCAGGTCGAAATATTTAATCATTAGGTATATTTTTTATCTCAAATTCATAAGAATCGTACACCACAGCACGGCCGCCAAAGCCCTCTTTCTGGAATATAAGCCCTTTATTGAGTACGCGCCCACCCTCCTCCACAGAGGTGCCGAAGTCAAAAAAAACCTTCTCGGAATATTCGCGATGCACAAGATGGTCGAACAGAAAATCGAGCGCCCCGTTGGCACGCCCTTTCTCAACCGAACCAATATATTGCACGCGCGCCACACGGTCGGTAATATAAAGCACCGTACCTGCAACCGTCGCGCCACAATCATCAACAACTCTGAAAAGTTTAATATTTTCGGTGAAACGACCGGCAAGCAACTCCATTTCGGCAAGCGAATGCACAGGCGTGGTGTCATAGACCTTTTGCAGGTTCTCCTGCAAAACAGCCCAGAAAGCAGCAAAATCACTGTCGGCAATTATTGATAAACCAGCCTGCTGCGCAGCCTTCACTTTGCGACGACGCAAAGTGCTGAAAGAGAGTGGCTCCCTCTGCCACACAACAGAAGATATGCGACGCGCCACCAGGGAGGCATCGCAACGGAAAAGCATATACAGTTCCTCCTCGGCAGGATATGCCGAATAAGTATGCGGTACTGGGCTGTATCTAACCCTTTTCACAGCAGTATTTTGTTCAAGGAAACTGCGTAACGCCACAAACATAGCCCACACATCCTCCACCGTAGCACTCTTTTTCACAAGAAAACCACCGTATGTGAGCCCACCGTGCGAGGCAAGCGTGTCGCCGTCGATATTTGCCGGCAACAGCCCCACAAGAGTGGAACCTTTGTAGAAAAGGAGAGAAAAATCGGTAAAACGTGGATTATAATCAATATACCCACGCAAAAAGAGAAAAGTAAAATTCTTGCAACCGGCGGCAAAAGCATCCCATTCCCCTTGCAACAAGGGGTTGTAACGAACAACAGTCATAGGTTCTCTTGCGCAGTCACTCATCGGTTTATATATTCAAGAAACTCGTCGTGGGAATTTATATATGTAGTGGGGTCATAATTGTGCGATGCAAAAACCAGCAGCACTGCATCGGGCGAGAAGTTAGTGAGTTCGTTCCACGTTTCGGGAGGCACAAGCAAGCCTTTTGAACGTGAGCAGAGGTGATAGTTACGGCGACCATTCTTGTCCTCCAGGCATATATCAATGCTGCCGTTCACCGCCACCAGGTACTGATAAGATATTTTGTTTGCGTGAAAGCCACGTTCCACCCCTTGCGGCACATCGTATATCCAATACACACGCGAAATGGGGAACGGCACGTTGCCCATCTCTTCGGCAATGGTAAGACACCCACGCGGGTCTTTAAATGTCTTTATATCCTCCATATATCACTAACGCAGAACAGCCCTTTTTATTACTTTTCATCCATTCCACTATGCGAAGATACAAATAATGAATAAAAAAACTCAACATTTTCAAAAAAAACAACAGGCGGACACCAATTGTGCCCGCCCTCGGCCTGCTTCATCTTCACACATCAACCACAGACAGACCTCGGTGCCCAATAGCAGATTCTGGGAAAGCACCGTACCTCTATAAGTAAAAAAGAGCCCTTTTTGTTCGCGAAAGGAACTAAATTTGCAACAACAAACAGCACGCTGCAAAACAAAAACCGGCAAGCCGTTGCTTTTTTAATTTTTTTTGCCGTATTTTGTAAAAGAGTTGCACAAAAGCACATTTCTAATCTGACAAACTTTTAAACAGAAATATTATGATTATCCCCGCAGAGTACGACGAGATTCGCCCCTACACCCCCGAAGAACTTCCGCAAATTTTTGAAGAACTCATAGCCGACCCCGAGTTTCAGGCAGTAATGGGTAAAGCAATGCCCGGAATGCCTTTCGAGCACATCGCAGGTGCAATGCGCGCATCGAAGACAAACCTCGAATTTCAAATGAACATTGTGGCACCCTTCCTCAAAGGAATTTTAGCAAAACTTAGCACAAGCCTCACAATGAGCTTCGACAACAAAGAGAGCTTGAAAAGCGCACTTTGCATATCGAACCACCGCGACATAATACTCGACTCTGCGTTTCTGTGCCTCTTGTTTATGGAGCACATAGGCAACACCGTTGAAATTGCCATCGGCGACAACCTTCTCATACGCCCCTGGATAAAGAAATTAGTACGCGCCAACCGCAGTTTCATTGTGCAGCGTTCTGCGTCGATACGCGAGATGCTCGCCTCGTCGAAACGCCTATCGTCATATATGCACTACACAATAACCGAGCGCAAGCAACCCATCTGGCTTGCACAGCGCGAAGGCCGTGCAAAGGACTCCAACGACCTCACACAAGAGGGCCTCATAAAGATGCTCTCAATGTACTCAAGCGGCAACCTTGTAGATGCGCTTAAAGAGCTCAACATTGCCCCCACTGCAATATCATACGAGTACGACCCCTGCGACTACCTGAAAGCAAAAGAGTTCCAGCAGAAACGCGATAACCCCGAACATAAAAAATCGCCTATGGACGACCTCGTAAATATGCAGCAGGGCCTCATAGGTTACAAAGGAGCCATACACTACCACGTTGCCGAGTGCATTAACGACGAGATTGACAAGATTGACCGCTCGCTCACAAAGAACGAAATAACAGCAGCAGTAGCACGCATCATAGACAATAAGATACACAGCAACTACCGTTTCTACCCCATCAACTACTACTTCTATGAGCAGCTCACCGGCGACACCCGCTTTGCCGACCGCTACACTCCCGAGGATGCTGCAAAGCTCGACGCTTACCTCGCCGACCGCATATCAAAAGTAGACCTCCCCGACAAGGACGAAGCATTCTTGCGTACAAAAATTCTCGAGATGTATGCAAACCCCTTAAAGAACTATCTGAAGGCAACGGAAGAGTAAAAGAAATAACCCAATTAAAACGAAGGCTGTGACACAGCCTTCGTTTGTTTTATTATAATCTCTCTTAATCTGTAAGAAAACTGCTTTTTATAAGTCTATATAAAAAGAAGAGATATTAAACTATGGGGTACAATGAAATAAAAAACATAAGCAAAAAGATACTCAAAGCCCTGCTTTGGACAGTAGGTATCGTTGGAGGGGTATGCATAATCACTTTAGTTTTTGCCAGCATAACTGCTACCGTCTGGTACATTGAAAACAAACCCTCAAAAAACAAATTTGACAAGCATATAGAATGGGAGTATTTTTGGGAGAAAGACAAAAATGGAGAGTGCATAATAGACCTTGCCGAAACAATGAACTTTGAATGGGATTCGCTAATACACTGCCACCCTACAAAAGAAATGAAAGCACAAGGAATATGTTCCTCGGAATACAAGAACATAAGATTTATGCGAAACGGGAATGTGGTATATTATGCCGAGTGGCACCCCTACTATTCCGAAAATGCCCCCGGCGGAATTGTCTTTAGGTACGAAGGGGATATGCTAACCGTATACCCACACGATGCAAAATTCAAGGCATATAAGGATAATAGCCTCGACCACGAATACTATTCCAAATATATAATACTGGAAAAAGTAGGGAAATAGCACAATCTAATAATCCCAAACCATTTTTATGGTAAAAACTCAACCTTGCACGAAAATTCCATCTATATTTTTGCAACAGTAACAGATTAAGCAATATATCTATGGAGTATTTTTATTCAGACGATCCACAAGAAATTGAGAACGAGAAGAAAAAGCAAGAATGTTTCACGAGCTTAACACTGTATGGAGAACGATAAGATAAAGCAAATAGCAAGAAAGGCTTTTCATATACTGAAACAGGTAGTGAAAATATCCATTTACACTTGTTTTATTATAGGTATTATGTATATAGGGCTCATTCTTTTCTGGTATATATACAACCAACCCTCCAAAAATAAATTCGACCAACGCATTTGGTGGGAATATTTTTGGGAAAAAGACAAGAATGGAGAGTGCATAATAGACCTTGCCGAAACAATGAACTTTGAATGGGATTCGCTAATACACTGCCACCCCACACACGAAATGAAAGCACAAGGAATATGTTCCTCGGAATACACCAACATAAGATTTATGCGAAACGGGAATGTGGTATATTATGCCGAGTGGTTTCCATACCCTCCCGAATACAGCCCCGGCGAAGTTATCTTTAGATATAAAGGGGATATGCTAACCGTATACCCAAACGATGCAAAATTCAAGGCATATAAGGATAAAAGCCTCGACCACGAATACTATTCCAAATATATAATACTGGAAAAGGTGGAGTAAAGACTACTCACCACCATATATTCTTTCAATCTCGTCCATAATTGCCATAAGTTCATCCACCTTTTCGGCACGGAGGAGGGCAATGCGTAATGGGCGGAAGTCGGGCAAGCCCTTGAGCAGAGGTGTTGCGGCAAGGTGACGGCGCACGTGCAGAATGCCGGGGCGCTCACCCAGCCAATCGACGCTGTCGCGTACCTGCGTGCGCAATATATCCATACACTCCTTGAAGGTGAAAGGCTCGGCAGGTGTGCCATTCAGGAGAAAGTGTTTTACATCGCGGAAAATCCACGGTTGACCGAAACTGGCGCGACCTATCATAATGGCATCGACCCCATAGCGGTCGAAACACTCTTTTGCCCTTTCGGGGGTTCTAATGTCGCCGTTACCAATAATGGGTATGTGCATACGGGGATTCTCCTTTATCTTGCCAATCAGAGTCCAGTCGGCATCACCGGTGTACATCTGCGCGCGCGTGCGACCGTGAACGGTGAGCGCGGCAATGCCGCAATCCTGCAAACGCTCGGCAAGCTCCACAATGCATTTGCTGTTCTCGTCCCAGCCGAGGCGGGTTTTCACGGTGACAGGGATTTTCACAGCATCCACCACAGCCTTGGTTATTTCAAGCAACTTGGGAATGTTCTGCAACATACCGGCTCCACAACCCTTGCGGGCAACCTTCTTCACAGGGCAACCAAAGTTTATATCCAGAATATCGGGGCGCGCCTGTTCCACGCGCAAGGCAGCCTCCACCATAGGAGCCACTTCGTTGCCGTAAATCTGTATAGCCACGGGACGCTCCTGCTCATAAACGGTGAGCTTGCGCACAGTGCTGTTTATGTCGCGTATGAGTGCGTCGCTCGACACAAATTCGGTATAAACCATATCAACCCCGAACCGCTTGCACAAGAGGCGGAATGCAGCATCGGTAACGTCCTCCATAGGAGCGAGGAACACGGGGTATTTTCCAAATTCAATATCGGCAATCTTCATAACAACATATTATTTCAGTGCGAAATTAGTGCAAAAAGAGCGAATATGCAAACAGAGTTCCTTATCTCTGTACCTTAAACTCCTTCACCGGGATATACTGCCCCATATTATTCCAGCATATATAGAACTCGCCCGTGCTCTTGGAGCGGGCAACGCCCACATACTCGGCAGGAGTAAGCTTTTCAAGAAAAGGATATGCGTCGAGGGGCAAAGTATAAGACAACGATGAACCGGCATACTCCACCGTAATCGTTATGTTTTTGCGGTCAATGACAACATTGGCAACCTCGTACTCGTCGAGATACTCAAAGTCGCTCTCCCCCGATGAGTTCACAGCCTTCATCAGCAGCTCACGCAGGCGGTCGACAAGTTGTTTTTCTATAATATTTTTCCACATACGTTCCTCGGCACCCTGCGGATTATGGTAGTTTACACACTGCAGCTCCGTGGGCAATGAAAAGACGTTAGGAAATTCCTTGTCAAAAAGTAGCTGCAAACGGCGCGATGCGGGGTTATAATCATAAGAGGAGTATGCAAGGTTACCGGTGGGTATATCGTAGGTCTGCAGCACCTTTGTAGCATCCTCGTCATTGGCAACAAGAAACATCAGTCCATAGCTCTCGGCAAGGTCAAAGGAGAGCGTTTCGCCGGCCGTGGCACGCAACCTCATAGCAATATATGAACCGTGCAGGGGCGACTTTGTCGGCACCACACTGAAGTACCACAGCTCACAGCCGCTGCCCATAGTGGAACCGGGCACAAACCAGAAAGAGTCCTCGCCCACGTCGAACAGATGCCCCTGCTCGCGCATACAAACCTCAAAATACCCTGCGTCCATATAATTACCAAAAATCGCACGTATGCTGAAGATAAGTTTCAGCAAGGTAAGACGCTCATCGGCAAGTTCGCAGGCAATAATCTTCTCGGCAGCCTGGCGCGCACGCGAATTTACGGGAAAGAAGGAGAAGAGCATATCGTTGAGTGCCTGCATCTGCGCCGGCAATTTCTTCGCACCACCGCTGGTGTAAGGAGTCATACCCTTACACAATATATAGCAATAGGCAAGCATACCAAAGTAAAGTTCGGGAGTCTGCAGTTTCATCTCATTGAAGTGAGGCGAGAGTTCCCTCTCGAAGCGGGATGATATTGCCGCATAATCCTCACGGGCAAGAGCCTCAAAAGCCTCGTCGTGCCAGTTGCCACCCACGCCATATACAGCCTGCAGTTCGCGGTAAAGGTCGCGCCCGCAAGCCACACACTCGGCAGCAGTCATAACCTCCTCCTCGCTCAAGTAAGTAACCTTGCATAATTTCTCCAAGAGTTCCGCAACCTTCTCGGGCGAAGCACCGCCCTTTTTCACACGGCCAATGGTGGAACGGCTATCCTTGCCATAACCAAGCAGTTCGGCAAGGGCGCTGTCGCTGCCTGCGAACACATATCCATTGATAAGAATCTGCAATTGCTCCTGCTGTGTCATCATAGCCTCACTTTTTACTCTGCGAATTTAGTAAAATAGTTTTGAACCTGCAAAGCATAACCGCGCCGCCATTGTACCAAAAAACGAGCTTTTTGGTACGACATTGCACGCCCCGGCAGACAAAGAGAAAAAATGCAGAAACACAACAAAAGATTCGGACTAAATTTACTCGCAAAACAAATAATAACAAAAAAAACACCCACGAGCGTCATATTCTGAAAACAAATGCTATATTTGCAAAGTCTGCAAGCACAACTGCAGACCGACATATAGGAGCAATTGCTTTATCTCGAGGAACGAAACCTGGAAAATTTCGAACTGCAAAACAGATAAAGGAATATGGCGCTCTCCGTTTGTTTATACTTATTACGGTGGGAGAAATCTCTCCTCACCGGTCTGTATAATCACAGGCGTGGGTGTATTGTATTCTGTTCAATCGTTTTTTGCAGGGTTTTTCCAGGTACCCGTTTTCGACGAGCGACAGCCATACATACTCGCGCCTTTCTTTGTATCCACACCGAAAGTCGCATACCATTTTATTTAGTGGCACCAACAAGGGACACATTTTATTAATATATTAACTTAAAACGGTAATGCTATGATTATTACAGAAGGAACAAAATCCCTGATAGGGAAAGCTGTAGAACAGCTGAAGGATTACATCCAGAACAGCGATTTACTAAAGAAAGTGAAGGTGGCATATCTCCCCATCTTGCAAGAACTAATCCAGAACTTTATAAACGAGACCGAGTTTGATATCTTCGGCGAGGAGGTTACCTCACTCACCATTGAGCAGTTGGTAAATATAGCAAAGAAGTATATGGTAAGTGATGCGAACGAAATTGTTGTAATCAAAAAACAAGAGAGCGATGCCACCATACTCTATCTTTCGTATGCCAAAGACCGCGAACTTATAGAAAGAGGTAAAAACAAATACATCATAATCAAAGCCACCGAGCTTACAAACGAAGTTAGCGAACTATTTACAGAATCAGATTTAATAATTTTAAACTAAAAGCAGTATGATTAAGATTAAGGATTTATTTGGCGCATTAGAAGATTTTTTCGACTTTATTGGTGAGATCGTCAGCACCATTATTAACGGAGTTGTTTCATTTTTCCAACACATTGTAGGTTGGTTCAAGGGCTTGAACCTTAAAAAAGGTCGCGACGTCCCGTTTGTAGCCAATGCACAAAGCGAGAAATTCAAACAAATGCTTAAACAAGCTCCCAAAAAGGATGTGGGAATTTTCGAGGGTGTGTACAACGAAGATACCAATGAAATCACCCACTACAAATACCTCGAAGGAGATGACATTGACGCAGAAACCCAAGAACTTCTCGGCGACGAAGAGTTAGTTGTATTGGAATAAGAAGCTTCTAAAACCACAGGACACTATGAAAGCAGCAATTATAGTAATTGTAGCCATTTGCATAATAGGCTACATTGTACATAAAAGAAAACAAAATAAAAAGATTATACTCTCGCCCGAAAACACCATTACAAGTACCATCGAAGGTGAACTGCCATTCAGCGATGTTGTTTCGTTCTTCAAAACCTTGAACCTGAAAAAAGGAGAAGACATGCCCTTTATAGCCCGTAAATCGGAGAAAACAAAAGATATATTTAATACATATAATCTGCAGTTTGAAGTCGTAGACTACAAATGGTTGTTTATCGGCGTTTACAATGAAAAAGAAGAGAGTATAACCAATTATAAAGTTATTTATGCCAAGAGTTTCGACCAGCAATTGGAAGAACTCCTCGGTAACGAAGACCTTGTTGTATTGGAATAGTATAAACAAACAGTTCTCGGCATTTTGTCGAGAACTGTAAATAAATTAAAAAAATGTTTGGAGAAATATTTAAATTTATCGTCGGTGCCATTGCAACAGCGGCCGTAGCCGGTGGAGCCGCACTTATTGGCTATTATGTAACAAAATTGATAATTGATGAATTCTTTATAGAAAAAGAGGTAAGGAAGAAATGCCCCGAGGCATTCAAAGTACTCATCATAGAAAAGAAGAGAAAAGCCATAAAGTGTGGAATTTTCGATAGCTACGACGAAGAATTAGGCGAAATGGAGTTCGAATCGGAGAAAGGCGTTTCAAGAGATATTTATGTAGGACAAGAAATCTATTTATAACTATGATATTCAAAGATATTCAAAGCAAAGACATACCGGCAGCTCACATAGAGCTAATAGAAAAATTCGAGCAAGAATTGGTAAAACACATAACAGAAATCTTAAATACCGAAAGCTTTTCACACCTAAAAGTAGGTTATGAAATAAAGGCTGTTCCCCCAAACCCCAACTCCAACATACACATTGGCAAGAACAATGCCGACTTTGCAATAAAGCGCAGTTTTACCCTACTGGACCAACTGAAGAGATTCATATACACACAAAAATACATAGAACCTGTCTTTGAAAACCTGTCGTTAATAATATCCTTTAATTTCATACCCAAAGAAACAGCAAACGACACCTCCAGCTCCGAAGAATCAACCAAAGAGAGGAGCAAGGTAGCCAAGGAAATCATAAAAGAAACCGCCGGAAACAAGACCATCGACTACAAATTCATCCCCGGCAACCCGCGCCACAATTTCGACAAAATAGTTCTCTCCCCTGCCATTAAAGAGGATATATGCGACGCTATTAAAATAATCAAATGCAAAGACCTCATCTACAACGAATGGGGGTTTGGCGAGGTAGACAATGTACCACGCAGCATACTCAATTTCTACGGCGAGCCCGGCACAGGAAAAACTATGTGTGCCCACGCAATAGCACACAGCCTCGACAAAAAGATTCTTGAAATGAACTACGCCGACATTGAGTCGAAATGGGTGGGAGAAGCCCCCAAGAACCTAAAAGCCGCCTTTGACATTGCCAAAGAGAGCGATTCCATACTATTCTTCGACGAAGCCGACTCCTTCCTGGGCAAAAGAATTGAAAATGTAAGTTCGGCAGCCGCACAAGGAGTAAACGCCCTCCGCAGCCAAATGCTGATACTGCTCGAGGAGTTCCCCGGCATTGTAATTTTTGCGACCAACCTTGTCACCAACTTCGACAAAGCCTTTGAGTCGCGCATACTCAAGCATATAAAGTTCGAGCTACCCTGCCTCGAAGCACGCGTAGACATAATTAAAAAGACACTGCCCTCTAAACTGCCACTTGCAGCCCCCTTCACCCACGAGCAGCTAACTGCAGCAGCCGAAATAATTGAGGGATTCTCGGGACGAGAAATAAAAGGAGCCATACTCGACCTCCTCTTATCGAAAGCAGACATCGACAACAGCTCAAACATCGTCATCACCTACGAAGACTTTGTCACCACCCTGCAAAAGAAAAAAGAGGATAAAGAGAAGCTAAAAGCAGAGGAGCGCAAAATACTACAAGAAAAAATAAGCAAAAAATTAGAAGAAAAAGCCGAAGAAAAAAGGCGAGAAAGAGAACTCGAGGAGCAGAACAACGAAACGCCCAAGGAGGAAGCAACCACAGCGGAGCAGTAGAGAACACACTGCTCCGCCACCACCTTCGCCATTATTGCCCCAACACATCGGTGTACCAGAAACCACCACATTTGGTACAACCTTGCACTCCCCTCTGCAGGAGGCGCAAAATAAGCGTCGAAAGAACAAGAGATACCCTACATTTGCTCACAAGAAAAAATGAGCGTTGTGCAATAAGAAGATGTGTTTATATTTGAAAAAACGGCAAGCAGACTTCCCAATAAACAGTATAAAACCCTTTTGTTCTGCCCCGGGAAACACGAAATCGCCAAGTTCAAGAAAGGGGCAAGAAAGCACAACGCTCATTATTATACTTTCTTAATAACGTTTAACCCAAACAGCAATTACCACTATGCCATTATTCAGAGTAACAGTAAAACAGAGCAAGCAAACAAACGGCCAGCGCATAGAGCGCGGAATGCAAGCCGATGTGGTTACAAATTCAATGAGCAGCCCACTAACCGTAAACGGCGGCCAGGCCATAGCCGATGCCTTTATGCGCATATACGGCGTGGACTTAAAACGTTTGGGAGCATTGAGCAGTGTATACTTGGATGTGGCGAGAATTGGGTGAAACAAGAAGTTGCAGTGTCTAATTCAGCCAACATTCATTCGTACAAAAGTTCTTGAGAAACCACAAAAAGAAAATAAAACCTCTAAAAACCATTTAAGCTAAGAATTTATGAACGCAAGCATTAGATTCAACGAAATAACAGAACTTGTAGAAAGGAAATATGGGCAAAAAATAAATATCTCCCAAATTGACAACAAAACCATTGAAATTTCCTACAAGCGATTAATCATAAAAATTTCAATAACATTACGCATTGCAAGCATCGACAAGGATTGCATTCAACTGACATACGACGGAAGTGCTGGAATATCAGCTATAATCTGCGGTGCAGTTGCACTCTTAGGGAGAAACATTCCCGAAGGAGTGGAAGTAAACACAAGCAATAACACTGTAAAAATATTCCCACAAAAGATTGAGCAACTCCAAAAAGCACTGGAGTTTGTCACTCTTAACGATGTTGTTTTTGATAACGACCATATAACAGCAACCCTATCACTAAAATAACCCACACCACTTATGCAAACCTCCACAATATACTTTCCCCACAATGCCCGCCGCGTGTTCACCGCAGCCAAGTGGGCGGTACAGCGTGCCGGCCTCTTTTCGCACATTGCGGCCGACGAACGGCTGTTTCGCATAAAAGCATCGCGCGGGTTGCCCATCTTTGGCGAAGACATTGAACTGCGCATTGTAGCCACGGGCACCGACGAGGCAAGCGTGGAGATAAAGTCGAGCGACAAAATGCTCTACAACATATTCAAATGGGGCAACAACAAAAGCAATGTAAAAGACATATCGGCACTTGTGCAGAACGAAATTTACCGCTACCTGCAGGTCGACGACTCGGCTTGCTACGGACGGCGTAGCGAAATAAGAATTGTGCCACCAGAGATAAGATTTAAATAGCACCACCGCTCTATTCTGCACCAAAGCCTGCGGGCTTTGGTGCAGTTTTTATTCCGGCAAAAAGAATTTCCCGATATCTGTTTTTTCTTTGAGCAACGGGTAGTAAATTGCCAAAAAAAAGATAATGAGAACAATTTTTAATGAACTGAAACAACGCGCCAAAGAAGGCTGTGCCGAGGGCATACGCAACTTTGCATTTGCCTACTCCATAGGCTATTATGTGGAACAAGACCACTCCGTGGCAGCAAAACTCTATCGCCAGGCTGCTGAAATGGGCGATGCCTATGCCCAATATTATTTGGGAGATTGTTATGCCAACGGAAAGGGAGTGGAACAAAGTTATAACGAAGCACTAAAATGGTATCGCAAGGCCGACGAGCAGGGCCATCCTTTTGCCTGCACAACCATATACGAGTTACTCAAAAAACATTTTGCACACTTCTATGCCGAGAGTGACAGGCTATATGAAAAATATATGGACTATGTAACAACCCTCGCCAATGGTGGCAATGTCTATGCTCAATTTGCATTGGGACAATGCTACGAAAAAGGCCTGGGCGTGGAACAGGACATAAAAAAGGCTCTTGAATGGTATAACCACGCTGCACGCCGTGGCGATGTTGAAGCCGTTTTTGCCATTGAAAAACTAGAGAACACCAACAGCAACAACAAAATAGACTAGCAGTAGTAAAAAACCCCACACCAATATGAGCGTTGTGTAAAAAAATGTCTTTATATTGTAAACCGGCTCAAATAACCGCCGGATGACAGTATAAAGCGTTTTTGCTTTACCCCGGAATACGAAATCGCCAATTTCAAAAAAACAGAGGAGAGGGTAAAGGAAACACAATGCTCATTGTTTTGTATATCAACGACACCATCGTTGCGGTGTTACATATACTTAAACAGCGTGGGTTTCTTGTTTCTTTTCATCTTTTTGTGGGTGTTTGGCGATGCCTGTATTCCGATGATTAAAGCATACAAAAAAAACTGCGCTTCTTTTATTGTATCCGGCGCAAGCATTCTTTTTTTTAAATTTTTAACAATTGGGGGGGTAATTACCAAAATATAAACATATATTTGCAAATAAGGAAAAAACATATAACAATTTACCACTATGCCATTATTCAGAGTAACAGCAAAACAGAGCAAGCAAACAAACGGCCAGCGCATAGAGCGCGGAATGCAGGTGGATGTTGTAACAAATTCAATGAGCAGCCCACTTACCGTAAACGGTGGCCAGGCCATAGCCGATGCCTTTATGCGCATATACGCAGTGGACTTGAAGCGTTTGGGTGCGTTGAGCAGTGTGTACTTGGATGTGGTGAGAGTGGGGTAAAAAGAAAAAAGTCTCACAATAATATAACACTCACCAACAAAATAAAAGCGTATATCATAAGACTCAAGAATATTTTATGAAAATCTCTATTAGTATGAATAATGTAACCCGCAATAATTTACTTTATAAACCAGACTTTATTCTGGAATATTCAGAGGAAGAATTAGAACAATTATCTAATGAACTTTCTGCCGAAGATGAGAAACTATTTGAAGAAATTCTTAAACTGGAAGAAGAGAACAAAGGTAATTCCAATTTTATGAAAGAGCTTCTTGAAGCTGCAAAGAAAGGCACAATGCAGTATCTTGATGCAATGACTGACACTGGGGATACGTTTGATAAGTCTAAAAGACCGGATAAAGTAAAGAAACTTGACAATGAAAATATCATAAAACAGACTCATTCTGCAGACCCTAATGAAAAACGAGAGTCTCGAACGATGGAGGAAGCCGGATACGATATTTTTGATAAAAATGTTCCAGGAACCACTTCGGGAATGAGTGAAAGAGGTGCCAAATTGTTTGCTCTTCACAAGGAGGCCTATTCACAAAGAACTAAAAGTGTTACAGGAATTTCTAATGAAAATAATTCCATTAATTATAAAAGCGATAGCAATGTAAATTCGGAATCTTTGGCTGCTTTAAGAGGATATGCTGTGGGAATAAAAAAAAGTCGCTTATCACGTGTGGGTAGTCCTGTTCCTATGTATTCTGTTGATGAAATACAAAAAATGTATGCAAGCCACGTAGAGAAAAATGGAGTTGTTGACAACACCTCGAATTGGTTAATGCAAGAAAATTACAAAAAGTTTGATGAAACTTTAATGAAAGAGTACGGTTTCAAAAGTATGGCAGCAGCAAAAAAATGGCGAGAAGAAAATCATTTAACAATTCATGAAGCTCCTGATGGAATGTACCTAATACCAACTGATGTACACGACGCTGTCAAACATTCTGGTTATAGATCAAAAATGACAGCTTTATTGAAAGGTCAAATAACAAAAGAAGAGTTAAATACTTACATTGTAAACGAAAAGGTCAAATTCGTAAAACACGAAGCACAAGTAAGGGGTGTTAGAGCCATGAAAGGCATTGGTCTTTCGGCAATTAAAGATGTGCTAAAGTGTACTATCGTGGTTCTGTGCGAAGAAACTTATTCTGAGTTTCAGATAAAAAGTGAAGATAAGTTTATTGACCGTATGTTGAGAATCTTCAAAAATTGTTGGGAAAAAGTAAAAGCAAAATGCAAACAAATTATTAATAATATTTGGGCAAATATTCAAGGAAGTTTATTATCCGAATTACTTACGGCGTTAAATGATTTTTTCTTCGGGACGTTCAAAAATATATTTAAGATAGTCAGACAAATGTTCGGTTCCATAAAAAGCGCATTTAAGATTATCATAGATAAGAATGTTTCTTGGAGTGAAAAATTTTTTGAAGCGTCTAAAATACTTTCAGCAGGAATTGTAGGTCTTATCGGATTTTCACTCAACGAGCTTATTGAAAAAGGATTAACCTCAATAGGAATACCTTTCGCTTCTTTTATTGCAGAATGTTTATCGGGCCTTTTTGCTGGCATAATGTCTGCTATTGTTATTATGTTATTCGATAAATTAAAAAAACAATTTACTACGCAGTCTAGGGCTGTTCAAATTCTACAATTAGAATCTCGTAGTCTATGTATAAATTGTGCTCAAGTTCACATATCTTCATTGAAACTTGATATTAAACTTCAAGAGACGTATAATTTTATTGGACAAATATTTATGTCAATAAAAGACATATATGAAGATATTCAAGCTAACACAGAACATAGCTCGAAATTATTAAATGAATTAACTTTACAAAATTCAGAACAAAAACAAAGAGCTGAAAAACTTAGAGCTTTAATTGAACGATTCGGCAATGATGATAATTTCTAACAAATAATAAACTATGAAAAATAATAAAAACCTGCCAACTTGTATAAAAGACATTCCAGTAGATGTTAAAGTTGCAAAAGATTTAAAAAATCTTTCTAAAGATATTGAAGAAGAAAAGGATGAACTAAAACGCACTTTAGAAGAAATAGACTCCAAGACTTGTCCTATTGAGATAGAACGTAATTTATTTGGAATCATAAAAAAAAGCTCCGTAGAGGATGCTTGTCATACCATTTATTCAGATCTTTCGGGCTACATTAAGGACTGTGGCGAAGCAATCCAAAAAACCAACGAAAACTTAGGTCGTAGCTTGGAGTTAATTAAATTACTTGCTATAGTTGAGAAGGATTTGTACGAGCAAATTGATGATCAAATAGTACGTAGCAACGAAATTAATGAAAATTTCATAGATTGGTGTAAGCAACAGGGAATAAACGATGACGGAGTACGTGGTTTACTTGAAACAAGTTTTCATCGTGCTCATACATTAAGGGATAGAATAAAAAACCTGCGCGAAGAATTTCGTAATAGTATAACAGAATTAAGCGAGAGAGTAAAAGGACTTGAAACAAAGGCCCTGTCATTTGATAATATTATAGAAGAGAAAAAAAGGGATTTTGAAACTTTTTATGAAAATAAATATAACACCTTTGTTAATTTAGTTGACGAAAAAAACAGATTAGTAGAGGAGTCACATAACCGATTTTGTGAGAAATTAGAGGAAGCTAAAAAGACTATTGCAGATATTAAGGATAAAATAAGATTATTCAACGAAAAGGAACAAGAAATTAAAAAAGAACTGCGATTATTTGCAGAAGCTAAACAAAAAGAATTAGATAAAATAAAAACTGATACGAAAAATGATTTAAATGATTTTGTCAATCAGAAGGAAAAGAATCTTACTAACATTTGCTGTGAGAACGAAAATGAAATAAAACGGATTATCAAAGAATACGAAAACAAATTAGAGAAAGAACATATTGTTCTAAAGAAATCATTTAATAAAAGAATTTTGTATGTATTGTTTGGTTCTGTAGCTTTATCAAGTTTGATCTCTTATTTATTTACAATGCTATTGCGGTAAAATAGACTATATAATCCTTATAAATATTCCTCCCCCCTCATTCTGCACCAAAGCCCTCGGGTTTTGGTGCAGTTTTTATATAGCAGACACAATGTACTTTAAAAGCCGTGAGATTATGGCTGGTTTGCAATACCTTTAATACAGAAATAACTTTAAAAGAAAACTACTATGGCGATTTCAAACAAAATTTCAGATTTATTCAACAATTTTTCGTTTACCGGTAATATTCGCAATATACGTAAAGCCCTGATGGAGTATTTTACCGAGGAGGGCATAAAGTGTGAGATTAAGGATGGGACACTGCTATTTGAGTATGACGAGGATTGGTTTGTAGCCAATTTTGCAGAGGGTGAGAATTGCGCCGAGTGCGGGCTGGTATATACTATGGATAGCGAGGAGTATGCAGCACTTGACACAAGCGACAAGACTTTCATTGCGGCGAAAATAAACAATGAGCTTGAGAACCACGCACCACTCTATGTACGCAACGAGAGCATAAAGGTTTTCACAACTTTTTATTTCACCGATAAAAAGATGCTGATAGCTCATTTCCTAAAGCATTTCAACGAGATGCTGGAGACTATCAATGCCGCACTAAGGCTCATCAGAGAGAGTTTAGAGGAGATGCAAGAGCTGGCCGAAGAGAAAGAGAATAAGAAACCGCAGCAGATTGGGTTCTGCGTACAGAGGGATGTGAGTGACGAGGAGCAGAAAAGAATAACGGCACAGAAAGATTAAGCTACATGAGAGTTGATGCAAAATACATAAGAACGGAGAAGTTCAGCAACAAGAATTTCTTCATAGAAATTGAGCTATACGAGCACGGGCTGGCTAAAGGCCGTTGCGAGGAAAAGCGCAGGGGCACGAGAGGCAAAAGGAAGTGGTGGCGTTCGCCTTTTCTCTACTTCCCGTCGTATCACTGGATTACCATTATGGAATGGAATGAATTTTACAGCAATTTCGAGAACGACAAGATTGCAAGGCGATGGGTGCGCAGGATTATGAGACACTGTTTCGATGGCTTTTTAACTCCCGGTGGGGATGTTGACCGCACAAAATTTGCAATTGAGGATGACAGGCGTGAGCACAGGAGCAGGGAGTATTACAAGATGAACAAGGAGCAGTTGTTGCTGATGAAAAAGCTGCTGCCCGGGTTTTTCAACCCCGGAACCTTCCGCACCGGTGTATATGAAAACTCACTCCACGTGCTGGAGGCATCGTCGCTGGAGAAGTACAAGACCATTTCGCCCCATATATTGAACCACCCTATTGCCTACCGCAAATTCCTGTACGGGCGTACAAGATTTGACAAGAAAAAGTATTTCGATGTTGAGAGGCTGAAGGCGTTTATAAAGGAGTTCGACCCGGCTTTTTACAAACAGGTGTGCGAGGAGCGCACGATGGAGAACTGCAACATTGAGCTGGAATATAAGTTCCCACCCGGCGAAAGTCCCGAAATGCGCATTTTTGTGCAAGACAATGAATATGTGGATTACACACTGCCTGATTATTAAATGACTACGGATTATGAATATCGAAAAATTAAATAAGCAATAAATATAGCTGTTGCCCCGCAATACTTGGACTGTGTCATTTAGACAGAGCAAAGCGACGAGAAATCTTTTAAACAATGTATGAGGTATCTCACATACGTTCGATACGACATCGAGATGGGATTTTAAGAATTTGGGGCAATATATATATATTATTACTATTAAATATTTGGGATAGTACTAACAATAAAAAGTAACTTACTATGAAAAAGAGACGATTGGTAGTTCATATTGAAGACAGACGTAACTGCAAGCTTGATGGCGGGTATATAAGTTTAGAGTTTATTCTGTTGGTTCCGAAAGATAAATATTTCGATGGGGTCATTGACTTTCCTATTGATGTTGACCTTGGTAAATACAGCAGAATAACTTGTAAATCTTCAAGCGCGGAGAAGCCGTTGCCTTATAAACGCCCGCAAATTTATCCGTACGGAAATATAAAAGACATTGATTTAAGCGCTATTGACGATCCTTTTGTGACTTATCAAAAAGAAGAAGAAGAGAAATATGATTGTAGCCCAGATGAAGATTATGAGGAGTTGATACTCGGCGATGCCGGTGGTTTTTATTCCACTAGGATAACAATGTGCGACGAATGCCTTAAAAGTTACGACTACTACACTGTGTTTGAGTGTAAATATGAGACAGTGTTCAAGCCAAGATATTCTTATATTGCGGACTCTTTGGCTCCTGAACTTAAACGTTTGCTTCAGTACGATTATTCCAAGGACGTATATATAAAAGACCTTGAGAGGCATGCCGTAGATGGCGATGCGCCGGCAATGAGTTATCTTGCGCTTGCCTATTACTATGGTGACGGCGTTGAACAAAACTATGACGAGGCTGCAAAATGGTGCAAAAAAGCTGCCGAAAAGTGCCTTGAAATATCAAAGAATAAATAAAGATAACAAATATACAATGTAATCAAAGGACTCAAGAAACCTATAAAGTGCAGAGAATGGGGGATAAAAAAGCAAGACTTATTTCGTATTTTGATGCTTTAACTCCCGAAGACTGGAAAGATGAAGAAATTGCGTTGCTCAACGAGATAAAGGAGGATTTAAAGAAACCGGCCGAGAGCAACCATACCCTGTGAACATAAGCGGAATTGACGTTTTTGCATAGCATTTCTTGCCGATATCGGCAAGAAATGCTATATTTGCAACAGAGATAGCAAGTACAACTTGCCGATAAACAGTTTAGATTATGAAGTATATTTCGGTTGCAGAATTTGCAAAAAGAAATGGATTGAAGGAAAGAACGGTGCGCAATTATTGTGCATTGGGCAAGATTAAGGGTGCAACACTCATTGGCAAAACGTGGAGTGTGCCTTGTAATGCAGAACTGCCTGCACGCAAGAACAGCCAACGCAAGATTATGCCGTTGTTGCAAGTTCTCCGCCGGGAAAAAGAGTCGCGGCTGAAAGGCGGTATATACCATCGCACACAAGTGGATCTCACCTATAACTCCAACCACATTGAAGGCAGCCGTCTCACTCACGAGCAGACGCGTCTCATTTTTGAAACGAATACCATTGGAGTTGAAGGAGAGAGCTTTCGTATCGATGATATTATTGAAACCACCAACCACTTTCGCTGCATTGACATTGTTATTGAGCAAGCAGAAAAAAAACTCACCGAGGGGTTCATAAAGGAGTTACACGCAATATTAAAGCAAGGTACCACCGATAGTAGCAAGGATTGGTTCGCTGTAGGCGAATATAAGCGTTTACCCAATGAGGTTGGCGGCCACGAAACAACAGCACCAGCCGATGTACGTCGGGAGATGAAGATTCTGCTTGAAGAGTACAATGCAATAAAGCAAAAAACATTTGATGATATTATTGACCTGCACCAACGCTTTGAAGCAATACACCCGTTCCAAGATGGCAACGGCCGTGTTGGGCGGCTCATAATGTTCAAAGAATGCCTTGCCAATGGTTTGGTTCCGTTTATTATTACCGATGAATTAAAAATGTTCTATTACCGTGGTTTACGCGAATGGAACAATATTCGTGGCTATCTGCTCGACACCTGCCTCGCTGCACAAGACAATTATAAAGCATTGCTCGATTATTTTCACATAAAATACTAGGCCTCACAGCACTCCACGCGATACAATAGCTATATTCCCCCACACATATAGCCATTGTATCGTTTTTTTTGAGTAACTTCGCCCTGCAAACTAAAAAGACAATGAAAAGAAGCGATTTTGAGATTATGGCTCCGGCGGGTTCGCGCGAGAGTCTTATGGCTGCAATACAGGCCGGTGCGAACTCCATATACTTTGGTATAGAGCACCTTAATATGCGTGCGCACTCGGCAAGTGCATTCACCATCAACGACTTGCGCGAGATTGCACAGATATGCGACGAACACGGCATAAAAAGCTACCTCACGATAAACACCATAATCTACGAGAACGACATTGATATGATGCACCGCATTGTGGATGCTGCGGTGGAGAGCGGAATTTCGGCTGTGATTGCTGCCGACGTGGCTGTTATGCAGTACTGCAACCGCGTGGGTATGGAGGTACACCTCTCTACACAGCTGAACATTAGCAACAGCGAGGCTTTGAAGTTCTACGCGCAGTTTGCCGATGTGGTGGTGCTTGCACGCGAGCTGAATATGGAGCAGGTGGCAGCCATTCACAAGGTTATAATAGATGAAAATATCTGCGGCCCCAAAGGGGAACTCATACGCATAGAGATGTTCTGCCACGGCGCGCTCTGTATGGCAATTTCGGGCAAATGTTACCTCTCGCTCCACCAGCTTGGACGCAGTGCAAACCGCGGAGAGTGTATGCAGGTGTGCCGTCGCGGATACATTGTTAAAGACCGCGAGAGCGACATAGAACTCGAGGTTGATAACAAATATATAATGTCGCCCAAAGACCTCAAAACCATACGTTTTATTGACAAGATGGCCGATGCGGGCGTGAGAGTGTTCAAGATTGAGGGACGCGCACGCGGCCCCGAATATGTGCAGACTGTTGTAGGTTGCTACAGCGAGGCTATAGACGCTTACCTTGCCGGCACGCTCACCGAGGAGAAGAAGGACAACTGGGATACACGCCTTGCAACAGTGTTCAACCGTGGCTTCTGGGATGGTTACTACCTGGGACAGAAAATAGGCGAATGGAGCAATATCTACGGTTCACAGGCAACAGAGAAAAAGGTTTATGTTGGCCGTGGTGTCAAGTACTTCTCAAAGCTTGGTGTGGGAGAGTTTTACATTGAGGCAAGCGAGTTGCACGTTGGCGACAAACTGCTTATCACAGGCCCCACAACAGGCGCAATGTATGTAGACCTCGAAGAGGCGCGAGTAGATTTAGGCGCAGTGGAAACTGTACCCAAAGGTGTATATGTTTCATTCAAGGTGCCTGCAAAGATACGCCCTGCCGACAAGTTGTACAAAATTGTCAGTACACAGGCCTGCGAATAAGAAGCTGTTTAAAATTTATTTCGCGCTTGTTTTTATAAGAAATTCAAACAGCTTCTAAAAAGCAATGATAACCCCCACCCCGCTGAAAAAAGGCGACACCATAGCTATAGCCTCCCCTGCCGGAGCTCTGCGCGAACCGGCATTGGTGGAACAGGCTGCCGAGGTGTTGCGCTCACGCGGGTATAACGTGGTTATAGCCCCACACTGCCTCACACGCCACGGATACTTCAGTGGCACACGCGAGGAGCGCACCGGCGACCTTGCCACCCTCCTTGCCGATGACACAGTGAAGGCTATTCTTTGCAGCTATGGCGGTTACGGGTGTGTTCACCTGCTCGGGGAACTTTCGCCCCTCATAGCCCGCCACCCAAAATGGATTATTGGAATGAGCGACTGCTCGGCTCTGCACGCAGCGTTCGTAGCAAGCGGTGTACAATCGTTGCACGCGCCACAATGCCGTCACATAGCCACACACCCACACCACCCTGCAACCGAAGCCCTCTTCGGCATTCTCGCGGGTGAAAAGCCACATTACAAAACAGCCCCGCAGGCTCTCAACATTGAGGGCACAACGCAAGGCACACTTGTGGGTGGCAACCTTTCGGTGCTTGCCGGGCTTGCCGGCTCGCCTTACGATATTTTTACCGAGGGGAGAATAATTTTCATAGAAGATACCGGGGAACTCCCCTATCGCGTGGAGAGGCTTATGTACCAACTTAAGCTATCGGGAGCGTTGGGAAGAATAAAAGGCCTTATTGTGGGGCATTTCAACGGCGTGAAGGAGCACACCGGCTTTGGCGGCACCACATACGAATTGATACAGGGCATAGTAAAGGAATATGGTATTCCCGTATGCTTTGGTTTCCCTGTGGGGCACAGCGATGACAATTTCCCGCTTATCGAAGGAAGCGAAGTAACCTTCTCGGTTAATGAATGTGGGGTTGATTTAATTTTTTAGTATTGAATCACATTGCACAGGCAAACTATCGACCCTTTGCAAAAAAGTTTTTATAGACTCATCATTTTACATCGGATGCTTTTAACCCTTTCCCGTGAATATAAAAAGGTACATAATCGCGAGTTACTCTAAAAACAGCATCATCCTTACCCACTTGCCAATTTACACTGTGGTGTGTAAATTCGTAGCCCGGATATTCATCAATAGCAACTGGTTCTTGTTCAACACTATAAACAACCTCGTTTTGTTTGGTAAAGACCAATCTGAAACACTTTCCCGCATCGGAAAACCCAAAGTCCTTATTATGCTTTTCATTTATACTATCAGAAGGATAAAGCCTTTCATAATAATACATTGTATCCCACTCGAAAGGGGTTATATGGGCAAGGTTCACATAGAGCGCACTATCAATGGGGGTGTCGCCCCAGGCTTCATCAAGGGCAAAATACAAACGCGATGGAATAGCCGGCAACACGCAGAACTTAAAAAAGAACAGTACATACACGGTTATAGAACCATAAAGAAGGGTTTTCTTAATATTGATTTTCATTGCCAATTTCAACAATTATTAAAGTTCGCATTATAAGAACTCTCACTTTATTTCTCTATATAATACTCCTTACCCAACTTGTTTACATTGAATTTTGCATCATCTCTTGTAACCACCGCACTATCACCTAAACAAAAAATAATTGTCGGATACATACCGCTACACTCCCATTCATACTCCTGCGCACTCACCACCTTACTCTTATGTAATACAACAAGACGACTCCATACCGAGATTTTCTCCTTAAAAGATGTTCCGTGTTTTGTATTTATATAATCGACTGGCACTGTATTCGAATAGTAGCGCAATGTATCCCACTTGCAACCAATTTTGGAAAAATCGATTTTAAAATCCTCTTCATTTATGTCGGACCAATAAGAATCCACAAAGGCGTAAAAATCATATTCAGTTCTTTGGATACAAAATAAAGAGATGACTGCACTAATAACTATTAGAATTATTATATATATACTTTTTTGCATTTTCATACAATGTTTCTATTTTATTTTTTACCCAAGAATCGGCCAAATTGTACGATTTGAGAATCATGTCTAAAATATCAGCTAAATTTATATTTTTATCATCACCAGGAAGAAAGCCATTATCATCTGCTAAACTATATATTTTTTTCAATTTTAGATATTCACTTTGGGGAATTTTATTTTTTTTAACATACCAATAATCATCGTCTCCATATCTCAATGAATACAAACCATTTTTGAAGTATTCGTCAAGCACTTTTAAACTAAACTCCTTAATGGTATTACCATTATTTATTTCACCAATTCTACGACCAATTTGATTATTTAACAAGTCGGTTACAGCATCAGCATCAGACATCTTTTTAAATTTCTGAACAGATAAATCCATTTGATGATTTTCTTCATGATTATCTCCTATAATTTTAGCGACACCTTTATCATATTTAGAAGTTATATACGCTTGCCATATTGGATGTCTTAAAGCACCAATTCTACTAGATTGTTCATTTAATTCAATTACACCACTAGCTTCACCCTCGACATCCTTTATTTTTTGAGCAAACCGCTGTGCTCCACTTGAAATATTTTTAAGTTTGGGATGAATAAAACCAACATCGTATGCAATTTTAGCATTTGTCAAATTCCGAGTTGCCCAATCCAAGGTTTTTGCATCAGGAGTATTGCGATTGTAATAATCCTCATCATCATTTACCGAACGTAAATTCGTTCTCACATAGTTCAATGAAACATCATTTTCTTTTTCATTATCTATATTATTTCGCAAAGAATTATCACTGACTGGCCCCACAACACTATGAACCGCCGTCTTAATTTTATCCGTAAAACCATTATTCGATGTTGTTTGCCCATTCATATTATTACTTGCCGGCAACGCACTACCAGAATATCTCTTTTCAAGATTATTGAAAAAATCATCAGTAAGCAATTCTTTTTTAGGTCTGCCATCATCAAAGCTATTCAACAGATAATAACGTGTATTATCCTTGTCATTATCAAATGTCAAAGGCAACATCTTACGCAAAGCTTTATTCTTATTCCTTTCACGCACAATTTCTTCTATACTATCGGAAGAAAACTCTTCGTATATGTCATCATTATCAAACATAAAAAACATTTTAAATATCAACCGCCACAAATGTAATTCACATATAAATAAACAAGGTTGCAAAAATACCATTTGCAACCTTGAATATTTTATTAAAAACAATTCTTTTACCCCTGCTTTGCCTTGAATGCAAGCGCGTAAAGGCGCATCTGCTTAATCATAGACAGAAGGCCATTGCTGCGGGTGGGAGAAAGATGCTCTTTCAGGCCGATAGCCTCAACAAAATAGAGGTCGGAGGAGAGAATCTCATCGGGGGTGTGGCCCGAATATACTTTTATGAGCAGTGCCACAATGCCTTTTACAATGAGGGCATCGCTCTCGGCACGGAAAAGCACCTTACCATCAATAAAATCGGCCTGCAACCACACACGGCTCTGGCAGCCTTCTATAAGGTTATTATCGGTCTTGTACTGCTCGTCGAGCGAGGGTTGCTCGCTACCGAGGTCTATGAGTAGTTGGTAGCGGTCGAGCCAATCGTCGAAGCCACTGAATTCATCAATTATTTCGTCTTGTTTTTCGTTTATCGTTGCCATACTTTTTACTATTTCTCGTTATATATAACAGCCATCACGGTCTGCCCCACAGCCTTTAGTGTGGCAGCATCAATCCAGTCCATATCGTCCTTTACAGTGTGGTGATAAGGACCAAAACCATTAGAGCTGTTGAGGTCGCAATTTATGATGTCGATACAGGGAAGTCCCATAAAATCGTTTACATAAAGGTGGTCATCGGTAACCATACCGCCCTCTCTATTTATAAAAAATGCCGAATAACCCTCTTTGGCAGCCTGCGCCCACACCTTATCGACAATATTGCTTGCATAATGGTCTGAAATTCCCTCGCGATAGAAGGTTGATGCGGGAGCGCCTACAAGGTCGAGCAGTATGCCGTAACGTGCGTTGTAATTATCCTTGTGGGGAAAACGCGACCAATATTGCGAGCCCAAAGCCCACGAATTGTCCCTGCCCCAACCACGATACTCGTCGTTTTCGTGACGACCGTAATCCTCGGCATCGAAAAGAACAATATCCACTCCCACCGTTGTGGGTACCATAGAGAGGTTGCGAGCAACCTCGAGCAATACACCCACACCGCTAGCACCATCGTTGGCACCAAGAATGGGCTTGTAATGATTCGCCTCGTCGGGGTCGCTGTCGGCCCACGGACGGCTGTCCCAGTGAGCGCAAAGCATCACACGCTTTCTGTTCTGTGGCTGAAACTGTGCCACAATATTGCGAGCCTGCAGTTTATCGCCATTATAAGCCGTGAGAGTAACGTTCTGTGCAACCACATCGGCACCATAAGCCCTTAACTTACCCTCGAGATAATCACCGCAAGCACGGTGAGCATCACTGTTGGGCACGCGAGGGCCAAAGGCTACCTGCTCTGCCACAAAGGAGTATGCACTGTCGGCATTGAAAATGGGAACAATCGCCGCAGCCTCAACAACCTCGGGAGCACTCTTTTTGGGCGAACCACCACAAGCTACAAGCAGAAGAACTGCTATTATGTAGAATATTTTTTTGCGCACTATTATATGGGTTATTTTTATTATAACAGGGCAGACTTGCCAGCCTGCCCCATAAATATTTATTTATTCAATTTCCAAGTTGCACCCTCCTTCGAGTCCTTTATCTCGAACCCGAGTGCTGCAAGCTCGTTGCGTATCTTGTCGCTGGTTGCCCAGTCTTTCGCCGCTTTTGCTGCCTGACGCTGCTCGAGCAACATATCGACAACCTTACCGAAGGCCTCCTCGCGCGCACTGCCCGAACCAACCTCCTCTTTAAGACCGAGGATGTCGAACATAAACAGTTTGAAGGTTGCTTTAAGCTCGGCGAGGTCGCTCTCGCTGATGGTAGCCTTCTTGTCGGCAATCTGATTGATGGCACGGGTTGCATCGAACAGGTGCGAGATTACCTGTGCTGTGTTCATATCGTCGTTCATAGCATCGTAGCACTTGCCACGCAAGCCTGAAACATCTACTGTTGTTTCACCGGCAGCAGTGAGCGAGCAGAGAGTTTTGTAACCATCCATAAGGCGCTGCATACCCTTCTCGGCTGCCTGCAATGCATCGTTACTGAAATCGACAGTGCTGCGGTAGTGAGCCTGAAGGATAAAGAAACGTATTGTCATCGCCGAATAGGGCTGCGCAAGCAGAGCGTGTGAGCCGTTGAAGAACTCATCGAGAGTGATGAAGTTACCAAGCGACTTACCCATCTTTGTACCATTGATGGTAATCATATTATTGTGCATCCAATATTTCACAACAGGCTTGCCCATAGCCGCAACACCCTGGGCAATCTCACACTCGTGGTGAGGGAACACCAGGTCCATACCACCACCGTGAATATCGAACTGCTCGCCGAGGTATTTACGGCCCATAGCAGTACACTCGCAGTGCCAGCCGGGGAAGCCGTCGCTCCAGGGAGAGGGCCAGCGCATAATATGTTCAGGCTGTGCACACTTCCACAAAGCAAAGTCGGCAGGGTTGCGTTTCTCGCTCTGACCATCGAGCTCACGGGTTGTGTTGAGCACCTCGTCGAGGTTGCGGCCCGAAAGAACGCCATAATTATGAGCCTTGTCGTACTTTGCTACATCAAAATATACCGAACCCTGGCTCTCGTAAGCGTAGCCGTTGTCAATAATCTCCTTAACAAGCTGAATCTGCTCAATGATGTGACCCGATGCGTGGGGCTCAATGCTGGGAGGAAGTACATTAAGTGCCTCCATCACCTTGTGATAGTGGAGAGTATACTGCTGAACAACCTCCATAGGCTCGAGCTGTTCAAGACGCGCTTTTTTAGAAATCTTATCCTCACCCTCGTCGGCGTCGTGCTCCAAGTGACCTACATCGGTAATATTGCGCACATAACGCACCTTGTAACCAAGGTTCTGAAGGTAACGGAAGAGTACATCAAAAGTAATTGCAGGGCGTGCGTGACCGAGGTGAGCAGGGCCATACACTGTGGGGCCGCACACGTAAAGGCCGACATTGGGTGCGTGCAACGGCTCAAAAAGCTCCTTCTTGCGAGAGAGCGTGTTATATATCATAAATTTATTTTCCATAATCTTGTATATTTTTATTATTGATTATCTGTTTCGCATCTTGGATGCGAAGATACAAAGAAAAAACCAGATTATGAAAAGATTATAACGAAGAGCGTAGAATAAAAGAAAAAACCGCATTACCCCCCGTGGTAACATCAACGAAAATCCTTCAACAACCGTTGCAGATGCTGGCGCGTGAAGAAGATGCGGCTTTTTACAGTGCCAAGCGGCAAGGCGAGCCGCTCGGCAATCTCGCGGTATTTAAAGCCCGAAATGTGCATAAGAAAGGGAATGCGGTACTCGCGTGGCAATCCGTTCACAACACGGTAAATCTCTTTACTGTCGTAATTATTCTCTGTTATATAATTATCGAACTCTTGGGAGCTATTCACGTGGAAAAGATTATCGGTGTGGTCGACAAATGTCTGGTCGCGCACCACCTTACGGTAGTTATTTATGAAGATGTTACGCATTATGGTATAAACCCACCCTTTGAAATTTGTATCAGGGGTATATTTATCCATATTGTCGAGAGCCTTCAATGATGTTTCCTGCAATAAGTCGTTCGCCTCTTCCTTGTCTGCCGTGAGCTTGTAGGCGAAACGTTGCAGTTCCGACTGCACCTCCAGCAGTTCCTTCCTAAATTTTGCAGTATCCACTATTACGGGTATTTAGTATTTTAAATATATATTCAAAACATTGCAAAGAATTATGTTGTTCGCAAGCAACAAAAAAACATCGAAATATTCAGCAGGGAAATAAAAAACAAGAGCAGCCCGCGGGCTGCTCTTGTTACAAATATAACCGGTCAATCTTTACTTGTTGCGGTCGCTGTCTATCAGCTGCAGGAGTCGCTCAATAGCCTCCTCTTCGGGGATATTCTTCTCCACGCACTCCTTCTGGCGGTAAAGACTCACCTTGCCGCGTGCAGCACCCACATAACCATAATCGGCGTCGGCCATCTCACCGGGGCCGTTCACAATACAGCCCATAACACCAATCTTAAGCCCTTTAAGGTGAGCGGTAGCGGCTTTTATCTTGGCAAGTGTGCCTTGCAGGTCATACATTGTGCGGCCACAACCGGGGCAGGCAATGTATTCGGTTTTACTGATGCGGGCACGTGTTGCCTGCAAAATACCGAAGGCAATGGAGTTTACTTCCTCGGCAGGAATACCGGGGTTCTCCACCCACACACCATCGACAAGGCCATCTATGAGAAGCACGCCCAGGTCGGCAGCAGCCTTTATGCGCAGACTCTCCACCGCCTGTTCTTTATACACACGATGAACGATAACAGGAGCGGCAACACCCTCGGCTGCAAGCTTGTGCACCACGGCACGAAGCTCACCCACAGGGTTGGCGTGAACACTATTTGCCACAATGATAATATCTTTGAGAGATTTTAGTTTCTCAATATTTTCGGGGGTGAGACAACGTATGCAAAGAGAGATAATCTTACCGTCGGCAGCCTCGCCAATACCAACTGTAGGCAACGACGAGCCTATAAAATCGGGGGCAATATCGGTATTCTCCACAGCCTCGCCCACAACTACGGGCACCTGCAAGCCACCAACACAGCCTACAGCTGCAGTTTTACGGCGTACCGGTTCCTCGTAACAGAAGCCATCATAAGGAGTTCCGTTCACTGGAGCGTGACCGGCACGCTTTGATATATACTCCACAAGCTCCTTTGCCACGGGAATCTCATTCTCTGGAGCCTCGGCAAGAGAGACACGCACTGTGTCGCCAATACCATCGGCAAGCAGAGCGCCTATACCCACAGCACTCTTTATGCGGCCATCCTCGGCATCACCGGCCTCGGTAACACCCAGGTGCAGAGGGAAGGAAATACCCTCGGCAGCCATAACAGCCACAAGACGGCGCACGGTTGTCACCATCATAGAGGTGTTGCTGGTTTTTATAGACACCACCACGTTGCTGAAATTCTCGTCGCGACAGACGCGCAGGAACTCCATACAAGACTCCACCACACCCGAGGGTGTGTCGCCGTAACGGCTCATAATGCGGTCGGAGAGAGAACCGTGGTTCACACCCACGCGAATAGCCTTGCCATTTGCCTTGCACAGGTTAAGAAAAGCCACAAAACGCTCACGAAGACGTTTCAGTTCCTCGGCATATTCAGCATCGGTGTAGTCTATATGTTTAAAGACGCGAGCCGTATCGACATAGTTTCCGGGGTTCACACGCACCTTGTCGGCATACTGCGCTGCTGTGTCGGCAACAGCAGCGTTAAAGTGAACGTCGGCAACAAGGGGAACGTTACAACCGCGAGCCTTCAGTTGCGATTTAATCTCGCCAAGATTCACAGCCTCTCGATTGCCCTGCGTGGTAAGACGCACAAGCTCACCGCCCATACCCACTATACGCAATACCTGCTCCACGCTGCCCTCGGTATCCATAGTGGAGGTATTGGTCATAGACTGCACCCTAACAGGGTTCTCACAACCTATAGTAACACCACCCACGTTCACCTCAACGGTTGCGCGACGGCTGTAATTGAAAAGATTTATATCAGTTTGTTTTGTACTCATACTTCAACTCTTTAAGCTCCTCGTTGGCTTTTTCAATCTTCTTCTTGAGGTTTTCCTTATACGATGCAAGACGCGCTGCAAGCTCCTCGTCGGCAAGAGAGAGCATCTCCACAGCAAGTATAGCCGCGTTGAGCGATGCGTTCACGCCTACAGTAGCAACAGGAATTCCGGGAGGCATCTGCACGATAGCGAGCAGAGCATCCATTCCGTCGAGGGTGCTGTTAATGGGCACACCAATAACGGGCAAGGTGGTACTTGCCGCAATTACACCGGGAAGGTGAGCTGCCATACCTGCTGCAGCTATTATTATTTTAACTCCACGCTCTTTTGCGCCCTTGGCAAAGGCCTCTACAGCCTCGGGAGTGCGGTGTGCCGAAAGTGCATTAACCTCGAAAGGCACCTGCATATCGTTAAGAAAATCTGTCGCTTTTTTCATCACGGGAAGATCCGATGTACTTCCCATTATAACACTTACTATTGCTTTCATCTATATATGTTTTTTTTATTTTCAAATTATGGACGCTCCTTTATAATACCTTTGCGGTAGGCAAGGTGCAGTTTCTCGAGCTCGCTTATCTTGAGTTTTATTCCTCGGCCTATATCTGTGTCGGCAACATTCTCGCGACGACCCATCATCTCCACAATCTGTGTGGTACCGTGAATGTCGGTTCCGTTGAGCACAGCCTCCTCGGTCGAGGTGAAAGGCTCGTGTTGCACAAGCTGAAAACCACGGCTGTGGTATACAAGAGTGTAACCGGCAATACCGGTGCGGTTGTGGTAGACACGAGAGAGACCTCCGTCGATAACCATAAGACGGCCGTCGGCTTTTATGGGGTTCTCGCCCTTGAATACACGCACAGGAACGTGGCCGTTGATTATATGGCGGTGATTACCCTGAACGCCGAATTCGTCGAGAATATAATCGCACACTTCGGCTTTGTCGCGTAATATGTAGTACCAGCCTTTAGGCTCTTTCTGCACCTCTTTGTCGGTAAGCAGGTAACGCTCGAAGGTTGCCATCTTTGACTTGCCGAAGAGCGGCGACTGCGGGCCGCACCACAAGTACCAGAAGAAGTCGGCAGCCTTTTCACGCTCGTTGTTTTTTATATCATTGTCGAATGCCTGACGGGCAAAGCGCTCAACTTTCTTCATAAGTTCCTTGCCCTTTACAACCTCGCCGTTTATGGTAACCTCACGCATTGTGCCATCCTCGTTCAAGGGTACAGAGGCGTGGAACATAAGGTTCGAGTTGTATATCACATACATACCGCCACGCATAAGCAGGCACTTAACGTGATTCTGCAAGCGCTCACTACGGGTAAACGAGTAACGCAGACGCTCCATAAGGTCGGCCTCCTCTGGGGTAAGGGCGTAGGGATTTTCAGGGTCGAGTGTGGGCCACAAAGTGTCGAGCATTGGATACTCTTTGCCATCAATGGTTATGGTACCGCGCTCTTTGTTTATGTGCTCCATCAGGCAACGGTCGCTCATTTCCCACTCGGGATACTTCATAGCTATAGTACCGGATAGCTTGAACTCGATAACCGACACAGCTTTATGCATCTGTGCTATAAGGCGTATGTCTTTTTCGGTGTGGTTGGTACGCTCCTCATCGACACGGGGATAATAAATCTCACACGGGTCTTCGGCATACTGCTCCATCGCAAATGTTGCCAAAGGTACCATATTGATTGCATAGCCATCCTCCAAGGTGCGGGTATTGGCGTCGCGCAACGAAAGACGCAACACACTTGCTATACAGCAGAGGTTACCGGCTGCCGCACCCATCCACAACACATCGTGGTTACCCCAGGTAATGTCGAGGTGGTGATAGTTGCACAGTGTATCCATTATGAGGTGTGCGCCGGGGCCACGGTCATATATATCTCCAAGAATATGAAGGCGGTCAATGGCCAGACGCTGTATGAGCGAGCAGAGAGCAATTATAAAGTGGTCGGCACGACGGGTATTGATGATGGTGTTCACGATTGCCGAGAAATAGGCCTGTTTGTTGTGGCCGTCGCTCGCCTCGTGCAACAACTCCTCGATTATGTAGGTATACTCCTCGGGGAGGCTCTTGCGCACTTTTGAGCGGGTATACTTCGACGAAATGTCGCGACACACGGTAATAAGGCGATTGAGCATCACGGTATAATACTCCTCCATATTCTCGCACTCCTGTTTAACAAGCTTGAGTTTTTTTTCGGGATAGTATATAAGCGTGCAGAGTTCCTTTTTGGCCTTCTCGGAGAGAGTGTCGCCAAAAAGGTCATTAACCTTACGCTTGATATTACCCGACGCGTTGCGCAACATATGCTCAAAAGCCTCGTTCTCGCCGTGCAAGTCGGCAAGATAGTGTTCTGTAGGCTTGGGCAACTGCAATATAGCCTCAAGATTTATTATCTCGGTTGTAACACTCGAAATTGTGGGGAAGTCACGCGCCAACAGACGCAGATAGCGTATATCGTCTTTAACCTCCTCTATCGAAACCTGATTATTTGCCATAACTCTATGCTTTTAATTATTCAAAGGCTCGGCAAGCCCATAAACCCTGCACAAGGGCAAAGACCCACCACTGCCAATAAACGTATTATTGCAAATTTACGGCTAATTTCCGAAAAGACAAAAGATATAACACAAAATATCTTATAGATATTTAGCCGGCGCTACTCCCTGCGCAGGCGTGCAACGGGAATATGCAGATGCTCGCGATATTTTGCAACCGTGCGACGGGCAAGCGAGAAGCCCTGAAGACGCAACTGCTCCATAAGTTCTTCATCGGTAAGAGGGTTACGTTTATCCTCGGCAGCAACAAGTTCCTGTATTATGCGATAAAGCTCACGCACAGAGCGTTCGCCGCCGTCGGTGGTCGCCACTCCATCGCTGAAGAAATATTTCAACGGGTATATACCCCACGGCAACTGCGCATATTTACTATTGCTCACACGCGAGACGGTGGAGATGTCGTACCCTGTTTTTTTAGCAATATCATCGAGTATCATAGGGGTGAGAAGCGACTCATCGCCACCACCTGTAAAGAAGGGCTTTTGCGCCGCAACAATTGCCGACATTGTACGCAGAAGCGTCTCCTCACGCTGTTTTATGGCGCTTATAAAATTCTTTGCCGAATCAATTTTCTGTTTAAGGAACTGCGCAGCCGCACGGTGTTCGGCATTAGTGCTGTTGCTCTGCGCTGCAAGCATACTCTCATACTCCTCGCTCACGCGCAGAGCCGGAACATAATAATTGTTCAGCACCACAGAGACCTCTTCACCCTGTACTTCTATGTTAAAATCGGGCACTATCTGTTGATTGGGCACAGCCACACTTTCCACAAGCGAGGCACCGGGGCGGGGGTTAAGGCGCACAATATCGGCTATGGCATTGCGACACTCCTGTTCGCTCACCTGCAGTTTCGCAGGGAGGCTGTCCCAACGCCTCTTTGTAAAGTCGTCGTAATAATCGGACACGATACGCTTGTGCAACGCAAGATCGCGCGACTCACTGTTGCGTTCGAGCTGTAACAAAAGACACTCCTGAAGGGAACGTGCGGCAATGCCTGCCGGCTCAAAACTCTGAATTTTCTTCAGTACATCTTCTATTTCCTGCTGCGACACAGCAATGGAAGCATATAACAACAATTCGTCTTCAATTTCAACAAGTGGCTTATGCAAAAGACCATCGTCGTCGAGTGAGCCTATAAGATATTCACCCACCACCTGCTCCTGAGGCGTAAGCGACAATTCGCTTAGTTGTTCCACAAGGGTATCTCCAAAAGTATGCACGTCGCTCACGGGATATTCCATTCCGGAGCCTCCACCGTGGTAATCCCATCCGTTATATTCGGGAATATCATCGGGCGAAGAGTAGTCGTCGGCCGAATCATATCCTCCTGCATTGTCGGAGTAAGCGTCGCCCTGTTCATTATCCACTCGCTGATATTCGGGCTCCACAGCTTCCAACGCAGGATTCTCAATAACCTCGCCACGCACACGTTCCTCCACCTCCACGGTAGTAAGTTCGAGGAGGCGGGCCACCATCACCTGCTGGGGCGACAACGACTGGGTCTGGACCTGTTGCTGGGTCTGCTGCTGTGCGAAACGATTTCTTGCCATAATCAATATGTAAAGGTACTGCCGCCCAGGAATTCACGCATTACAGATGTGAGCGGGAGTATATTCTCGCGCAAAGGTACAATATAATCCAGGAAACGCAAAAGCCTGCGTGCTACAGAATACTCGCGACAGGTCTGCGGAACGGCGCGCAACATAGGCTCGGCCTGCGATTTGAATGCTGCTAATTCATACAACAGTGAGGAGTTGAACATAACATCGGCATTCTCCTGATAGGGGAATATCCACACCTCTTCACCGGCACGCACGCTTGGCCAACGGCTTATGGTCTCTACTGCCGAAAAACCGCGATACTTTGCATCGCGTATAATTCGGCGCAATAGGCGCGTGTCGGAGGTTGAAATATAGTTGTGATAATCGAGTTTCATAGATGTAAGCGCCGAGACATATATGCGGAATTTCTCCTTCTCGGGCACTTGCTGGGTGAGCATTGGATTAAGGCCGTGAGTACCCTCGATTACAAGCACCATCTGCGCATTAAGTTTTATTTTGTTGCCACGATATTCGCGACGACCGGTAACAAAATTATAGTAAGGGAGCTCCACCTCCTCACCCGAAAGAATTCTTGTAAGAGTTTTGTTGAAATAAGGAAGGTCTATAGAGTAGATTGACTCAAAATCATACTCCCCGTTGGGCTTGCGGGGACTCTTCTCGCGGTCCACAAAGAAATCGTCGAGCGACACAGCCACGGGCTTAAGACCACAAGCAAGAAGATGAACGCTCAAACGCTTGCTCGATGTTGTTTTTCCCGAAGAAGAGGGGCCTGCAATGAGCACCACGCGCGCGCCACGCTCCTTAACAGCATCGGCCATAGCCGAAAAGCTCTTTTCTTGCAAAGCCTCGGCAATATTCACAAGGTCTACTTCGTGCCCCAAATTCATAGCCAGATTGAAGTCGCCAATTGTCTCGACGCCCATTATCTGATGCCAACGCAAACGCTCCCTGAAACGCTCTTGCAGTTTCTCCTGCGGCACTTTATCTTCGAGCGTAGTGGGGCAATCCTGATTGGGCACACGCAAGAGCACGCCGTCGGCAAATTTCTCAATCTCAAATACCTTTATATAGCCTGCACTCGGCAACAGCCCTTCGTAGTAGTGGTCGATATAATCGCCAAGCTTGTAATAGCTTGTATAAAGGTAATTGTAGGTCTTGAGCAGGCGCACCCTGTCCTCACGCCCAAGATTCTCAAATATCTCAATAGCCTCGGAGGTACGGCAGTCTACACGATGAAAAGGAGTATCTTCGTCGATAATCTGCTGCATAAGTTCACGCACCTGTGCAACCTGTGCCTCATCAATTTCTCCATCGAGGCGACAATAATAACCTTTTGAAATAGGGTTCTCAAAGCGTACAGTTTGCCCAGGAAAAAGTTCATTGAGAGCCTTCATCATAACAAAGGTGAGCGAACGTACATACATACGCATTCCGTCGTCCGATGTTATATCAAGGAATTCCACATCCTTGTGGTTATACACACGAAAATCAAGCCCTTTCACCTCGTTATTGACAAGAGCCGCAACCGCCTCATAAGAAAGACCTAAAGAGAACTCCTTGCTGATTTGAAGCAACGTGGTTCCCGACTGAAAGCTCTTGGTCTCTCCGTTATTTACACAAAAAATCCTTACCATACACCTTTATTTTAAAATATAAAAGCTTACGATGCGAAGTTAAACAGAAATTATCACGATGCAACTCTTGCAACAACAATTTTTATAAATTTAAACTTTATTTACACACATCTGTTTGCATCGAAAGAACATTATACTATTTTTGTAAATATCAAAAAAGGCTTAAGAGTCCTTTTCGTTTAAAAGATTGATAAAACTCACAAATATGGAGAAGCCGGGACTATATATAAAGAGCATTGAGATTGACTCGCTATGGGCTAACCGCAAACATATTTTCTGGGAACTGAACCCCGATGTAAACATTTTGAGTGGCAGCAACGGCGTGGGTAAAAGCACGGTAATAAACCGTTCGGCACGCCACCTTAACGTTATGCGCGAAGGGCGTCTCACCACCAATCCCGAGAACGGTGTTCACATAAAATTCTACCCCGAAGAGGCCACCAGCATACAGTTCGATATAATAAGCAGTATTGACCGCCCGATACTCAACGGCGAAATGCTGGAAAAGATTCCGGGAGCAGACATACGCACCGAGCTCGACTGGCAGCTCTACAACCTGCAACGCCGCTACCTGAACTACCAGGTAAACATTGGCAACAAAATAATAGAACTTCTCACATCGGGCAACCCGGATGAGCAGAAGGCCGCGGCCGAGCTTACCAAGCCAAAGAAGATATTTCAGGACCTTATAGACGAGCTTTTCGCCCCCACGGCAAAAAAGATAAACCGCACAAGCAACGAAATTTTCTTTGAGCAGTACGGAGAGACCGTTTCTCCCTATATGCTCTCTTCGGGAGAAAAACAGATGCTTGTAATTCTGCTCACCGCACTCGTACAGGAGAACAGCCACTGCGTTATGCTTATGGACGAGCCCGAAATATCCCTGCACATAGAGTGGCAGCAGCAACTTATAAGCCTCATACGCACGCTCAATCCAAACGCACAGATTATTCTGTGTACACACTCGCCTGCCATAATTATGAACGGCTGGGCCGATGCTGTAACAGAAATGGAAGATATTACAACGTAAAAAACATAAAACTGTGAAGTATGAAAAAGCTCACAGGATATCTTAATTCAGCCTTTATTGAAGCCGCCAACAAATTGCGGCCAAAAAGAGCCAAGCACCGCATAATTGCTTATGTGGAAAGTTACGACGACATCTCCTTCTGGCGTAATGTATTCAGCCGTTTCGAAAACGACAAATACCGTTTCGAGGTAATGCTGCCTGCACGGAAAAAACTCACCAAAGGCAAGAAACAGGCTATGATGAACCTGCTGGGAGAGGCCGTAGGACGCAATATGATAGCCTGCGTTGATGCCGACTACGACTACCTGATGCAAGGAGCTACAGAGTGTTCACGACAGCTAATAAGCAACCCTTACATACTGCACACATACGCCTACGCGATAGAGAACCTCAAGTGTTACGCCGAAAGCCTTAAACAAGTTTGTGTACAAAGCACACTCAACGATACCGACGTAATGGATATACCGGCATTTATGCGCCTGTACTCACAGATATGCTACCCGCTTTTCGTGTGGAATATTCTACTCTACCGCAAACACGACCTTAAGACAATGAGTATGCAGCACTTTTGCGAAATTGTGCGCCTCACATCGTTCAACATAGAAAACCCGGCACTCTCACTAAAGCAACTCGAAGGACGAGTAAAACACAACACCACGCTGTTACAAAAGAGATTCCCTCATCTTGCCGAGGAGTACGAGGCTTTAAAAGAAGAACTCGCCTCATTGGGTATTCTGCCCGAAGAGTGCTACCTATATATTCAAGGACACCACATTATGGATAGCGTCGTTATGCGCATACTCTCCCCCATCTGCCGTTTCCTACGCGGAAAACGCGAGCGAGAGATAGAAAAATATGCCTACCACCGCCAGCAATACTCCAACGAGCTCTCTTCATACCGCCACAGCCAATGCGACGTAGCAATAATACTCGGCAAGAATACCGCGTACACCGACGCTGCGCCCTACAAGCGTTTGCAGAACGACATTGAAAAATTCCTTAAATCACTGGATTAATTACGTTTCCAGAATGCGGGCACAAGCAACAGCAACACCGCAAAGAATTCAAGACGGCCCACCAACATCTGGAACGAGCAGAACCACTTGATAACCGCCGGCAAGGTTGAGAAAGAATCCATAGGACCATAATGTCCGAGCGCAGGACCTACATTACTAACCGAAGTGGCCGAAAGACCGTAAGCATCGAGGAAATCAAGCCCAAAGGTCATATTCACAAAAATACCTATAACAATCATACCCACATAGAGCACCGTGTAGGCAAGTATTGCCGATTGCACCGTAGTGGGTACAATCTTTCCACTCATACGCACAGGAATAACTGCATTAGGGTGTACAATTCGTTTGAACTCATTAAACATCACCCTGCCGAGGATTGATATACGTGCACACTTCATAGCACCACTCGTAGAACCGGAGCAAGCACCAAAGAACATCAGCGCACTAAGCAGCAACCACAGAACTGGCAACCACAGAACATAGTTAGAGGTTGCAAACCCGGTAGTTGTCTGTATGGAAACAACCTGAAACAGCGAAGCACGGAAGGACTCTTCCACACCCATAGATGTAGTAAAATAGAGCCCTACAGCCACCACTGCAGTAAATATTATTATCGACCCCAGATAAACCCTAAACTCACTATCACGCAAAAGTTCTCCGAATTTTGCCTTAAAGAGGAAAAGATATAGAAGCGAGAAATTCACTCCACCCAGGAACATAAAAAGGGTCACCACATAGTCTATAAGCGGCGAATTAAAGGCTGCAATACTTGCCTGTTTTGTAGAGAAGCCACCCGTGGCTACTGTGGACATTGCGTGACACACGGCATCGAAGCCTCCCATACCCGAAAAGTAGAAAGCTACAACAGCTAAAGCTGTAAGCCCCACATAAACAGTAAGTATCCAACGTGCCGCAACAGAAATTCTGGGGTGCAGTTTCGCACGCATCGGACCAACAGACTCGGCTGCAAACAGGTTGATATCGCCCAAGCCAAAGACCGGGAACACTGCCACCGTGAAGAATACAATTCCCAAACCACCAACCCAATGTGTCATAGCACGCCAGAAGAGCAAGCTATGCGGTAAGGATTCTATATTGTCAAGAATGGTGGCACCCGTGGTGGAGAAGCCCGACATTGTTTCAAAAAAGGCATCGGTTACCGTTGGAATGTAACCGCTCAAGTAAAACGGCAAAGCCCCGAAAAGCGAAAATATCACCCAGCAGAGAGTTACCACAATATATCCGTCTTTGCGCGATATGTTACGTTCCTGCCCCTTGCCTATGTATGCAAGAAGAGTGCCGGCACCCACCATTGCGGCCAGACTATAGATATAGGTATCTACTATTTGTTCGTGGTAATAAAGCGATACAAAAAGACTGCTCAACAAGAAACCAGCCTCTATCATCAGCAGGAATCCTATGATTCTGGATATGATCTTGGGGTGAAACATCAATTGAAATATTTTTCGAGTTTCTTTAGAACGTGCTCAAGGCAGAATATTATAACGTGGTCGTCGGCCTGTATCATTGTATTACCGGTAACGTGCATACCCTCGCCGTTACGTATAAGACCACCGATATTTGCACCGTGAGGCAATGACAAATCCTTCACAGCCTTTTTGGTAATTGCAGCACCCTCCTTCACGGGAAGTTCCACAACCACTGCCTGTATGAAAGTGAGGCACTTGACGCTCGACACGTCGGTATTGAGCATCATCTGGAATATGTTGCTGGCGGCAAGTTTCTTTTTGTTTATCACCGAGCCTATATCCATATTCTCGGCCATTGAGATATAGTCTATATTCTCAACCTCGGCAACGGTACGGTACACACCGGAACGTTTTGCCGACAGGCAGGCAAGTATATTTGTTTCGGAATTATCGCTGAGGGCAATAAATGCGTCGGTATGCTCTATACCCTCGCTACGCAACAGTTCCGGGTCGCGGGCATCGCCATTTATTATCATCACCTTGTCATCGACCAGTTCCAAAAGTTTGTGACAACGGTTAAGGTCGCTCTCAATGATCTTTACCTTTATATTGTCGGGGATGAGCTTCACGGTGCGCACTGCTATACGGCTACCACCCATAATTATGAGGCTACGCACCTCGGAGAACTCCGATTTTCCACACATGCTGCGTATGAAGGGAATTTTATCCTTTACTGTCATAAAGCAGACAAGGTCATCGGGGTATATGGAGTCATTTCCACGGGGGATTATGGTTTCGTCACCGCGTTGTATTGCCACAATGTGGTAAGGTGTGTCGCCGGGGAAGTCCTTAAAAAGAGTCCCCAAAATGGGAGCACCCTGACGCACCTTAACGCCGACCATAACCAATGCGCCATCACCAAATTCAAGGAACTGGCGCATCCAGCTATATTTTATGCTTGTAGCAATCTCCTCGGCTGCAAGCTGTTCGGGATATATGAGAGAGTCTATTCCCAACGATGCAAAATAACCTTTATGCTTGGGTTGCAGATATTCGTAATTATCGATACGCGCCACTGTTTTCTTTGCACCAAGATAGTGGGCCAGGATACAGGCAGTTACATTATCGCTCTCATTGGGAGTTACAGCAACAAAGAGGTCGGCATCATCGGCACCGGCAAGCTTGAGGTCGGAGATTTTGGTGGGAGCACCAACCTGCGCCTTAAGGTCGAAGAGAGACTCCATCTTGCCGAGTCTCTCCTCATTCTCGTCCATCAGCACCACATTCTCGTTACCCACAGAGAGCATCTTTGCCAAGTGGGTTCCCACAGCACCTGCGCCGGCTATGACAATTCTCATAAATTATCTCTTTTTGTATTTTAAAATTGCATCAAGGACCGAATTGTTGTCCATTTTGCATATATCGTAAAGTTCCTGGGGAGTGCCGTGTTCCACGAAAGTATCGGGTATACCTATACTTTTTATTTTCGGGCTATAACCGTTGGAAGCCATATATTCGGCTACTGCGCCGGCAAGACCACCCTTCACGACACCATCCTCCAAAGTAACTACATATTTAAAATTCTCGCCCACGGTACGCATTATATCCGTGTCGAGGGGTTTAAGGAAACGCATATCGTAATGCGCCACACTAACGCCCTGTTTTTCAGCTTCGGCAACTGCCTTTTCCGCCACTTTACCTATGGGACCCAGGGTGAGCAACGCGACATCGGTTCCCTGTTTCATAAGGCGGCCTTTGCCCACCTCCACTGTTTCCAACGGACAACGCCACTCGGCAAGAGAACCCTTGCCACGAGGATAACGTATTACAAAAGTACCCATACCCGGTTGCTGCGCTGTGTACATAAGACGACGCAACTCGCACTCGTCATAGGGCGAAGATATGGTTATATTTGGAATGGGGCGAAGATAAGCAAGGTCGAATGCTCCGTGATGTGTGGGACCATCCTCACCCACAAGACCGGCACGGTCAAGGCAAAGTACCATATCGACACGCTGCAATGCCGCATCGTGGATAAGGTTGTCGTAGGCACGCTGCATAAATGACGAATAGATGTTGCAGAAAGGCATCAGACCACCCTTTGCAAGACCTGCAGAGAATGTTACAGCGTGTCCCTCGGCAATACCCACATCGAAGAAGCGTGAAGGCATTTCATTCATCAGCAGATTCATAGAACAGCCTGTGGGCATAGCAGGAGTAACACCCACCACCTTGTCGTTAAGACGGGCAAGTTCCACAAGTGTCTCGCCGAACACATCCTGGAAACGCGGACTTCCACCCTTCTTTACAAGACGCTCTCCGGTCTCAATATCGAACAGGCCGGGCTGGTGCCACAACGTGGGAGTATCCTCGGCTGGTTTATAGCCTTTTCCCTTCACCGTGTTTATGTGGAGCATCTTAGGGCCTTTCATATTCTTCACAACAAGCAACATGCGCACCAGTTCACGGACATCGTGACCGTCAATGGGGCCAAAATAGCGTGCCGACATTGCCTCAAAGATGTTATAACGGCGGAAAAGCATAGCTTTCAAGCCGTTATTGAAGCGAGTGAGCGCAGTCGCGCGTTTCTTATTAAGCAGGCCGACACGGGTAAAACAGCGTGCCAGACGGTTGCGCAGTTTATTGTAGAAACGCGATGAATGCATTGTTATGAGCAACTGGCTGAGACCACCCACGCTCTTGTCGATAGACATATTGTTGTCGTTGAGAATGACAAGAAGGTTATTCTCGCAGTTCGACATATTATTCAAACCCTCGAAAGCAAGACCACCGCTCATAGAGCCGTCACCTATGATTGCAACAACGTGCTCGTCCTCTTTCGCCTGCAAGGATGCCGACACTGCAAGTCCAAGTGCAGCCGATATCGAGTTCGACGCGTGACCTGCCATAAAAGCATCATACTCGCTCTCTTCGGGAGCAGGGAAAGGCTTTACTCCACCCAACTTACGGTTGGTATTAAACGTGTCGCGACGGCCTGTGAGTATCTTATGACCGTAAGCCTGATGACCAACGTCCCACACAAGTTTATCACAAGGCGTGTCAAACACGTAGTGCAAGGCCACGGTAAGCTCCACAGTTCCGAGGCTCGACGCAAAATGTCCGGGGTTAGTGGAACACGATTCTATAATAAAGTCCCTCAATTCTTTACAAACCTGCGGCAGTTGCTTTTCGGGCAGTTTTCGCAAGTCGGCAGGAGAATTTATTTTCCCCAAAAGAGGATATTTTGAGTTTACTTCCATATTCTAATATACCAATTCTACTGCAATAATAGTCTTTTTAGAGATAAATAGCAACTTTTAAGTTGTTTTAAATTCAAGACTTTTTTGCCACCGAATCAAAATTCTCTTGCAAAGATATAACATTAATTGCGTAACTTCATTAAATTTGCAATAAATTGCAAACAAACGAGCACTCCATTATGCAACTCACAACCCCTGTCGAAACAGTAAAGAATGGATTGAAAATAGGACATAAGAGCAAAATAATGCTTTTAGGTTCCTGTTTTGCGCAGAATATAGGGCAGAAGCTACAAGAGTGCAAATTCAACGTATGCAGTAACCCTTTCGGCATAGTATACAACCCATTATCCATTTCAACCATACTGCAAAGGATTGTCAGCGGAAAAGCATTCGATGCAAATTCGCCCGAAATATTCGAGCACGCAGAAATGTGGCACAGCATACTGCATCACAGCGATTTCTCGCGAAAGACAAAAGAGGATTTCCTCGCCAACACGAACAACTCGCTTGCAGCGGCACACAATCTCATTAAAGAGAGTGATGTTATTATCATAACCTTCGGCACAGCCTATGCCTATGAGAGAGCAAGCGACGGACTTGTGGTAAGCAACTGTCACAAATTGCCTGCAAAAACCTTCAACCGCCGATTACTGAGGCCTGAAGAGATTGTGGAGCAGATGAGTAAAGCCATAAATGGAATAATAGCGTTACGCCCCGAGGTAAAATTCATCTTCACGGTAAGCCCCATCAGGCACTTGCGCGACGGAGCCCACGATAACCAGTTGAGCAAAGCCACGCTATTGATAGCCACAGAGGAACTGCGCAGGCATTTCCCCAACCGATGCGACTACTTCCCCTCGTACGAAATAATGATGGACGAATTGCGCGATTATCGTTTCTATGCCGATGATATGACACACCCCTCAACGCTTGCAGTAGAATATATTTGGGAGAAGTTCGCCACACAACATATAACCGAGGAGAGCCTCACGCTTAACCACTCCATCGAAGATATTATGCGAGGGCTTGCCCACCGCCCCTTTGACCCAGAGAGTAAAGGATACAAAAAGTTTGTGGGCGACATTATGCAAAAGATTGCACAAATAAAAGGGAATCACCCCTACCTTGATTTTGAAAAAGAAGAAGAAAAATGCAATACACTGTTGAACAAATAGCAAAGATTATTAAAGCAGAGTTTGTTGCAGGCACAAGCAATAGCACCGTTTCGCGCTTGCTCACCGACAGCCGCTCACTTGGTTTTCCCGAGGAGACACTCTTTTTCGCCATAAAGACAAAGCACGGCGACGGGCACGGATACATCAGCAGCCTGCACGACAGAGGTGTGAGGAATTTCGTGGTGGAGCAAAAAGAGATATCTGCCGTATACCCCGACTCCAATTTCATAATCGTCGGCGACAGCATAAATGCCTTGCAGCAACTTGCAGCCCACCACCGTTCCCTGTTCAACATACCCGTTGTGGGAATAACCGGCAGCGACGGAAAAACTATTGTAAAGGAGTGGCTTTACCAACTGACAGCCGACGACTACAAAGTTACACGCTCGCCACGTAGCTACAACTCGCAGATAGGTGTTCCACTTTCGGTGTGGAAACTCGACGAGGAGAGTTCTTTAGGAATCTTCGAAGCGGGAATTTCCCAGCCCAAGGAGATGGAGAGGCTGCAAAGCATCATAAAACCCACAATAGGCATAATCACCAATATAAGCGGCGCTCACCAGGAGAATTTCAGCACCATACAAGAGAAATGCGTGGAGAAGCTACAGCTTTTCAAGGAGTGCGACATTGTAATTTACAACGCCGACAATGCCACAATAAACAACTGCGTTGCCGACTCACAGCTCGCTGCGCGCGAAATAGCCTGGTCACAGACCGACCCTGAAAAACCACTCTACATCTACAGCATTGAGAAAGATGACACAGGCACCACCATAAGATACCGTTACCTCACCATTGAGCATGGTTACCGCATTCCATTTCTCGACGAAGCCTCAATTGAGGACTCAATAAGCTGCCTTGCCGCGGCACTCTATCTTATGGTACCTGCCGACACCATTGCAAAACGCATGGCAACCCTGGAGCCTGTAGCTATGCGACTCGAGGTCAAGGAGGGAAAGAACAACTGCATGCTCATAAACGACAGCTACAACGCCGACATTGCATCGCTCGACATTGCGCTCGACTTTATGGAACGCCGCTGCGACACCCTGCCGGGGCTGCGCCGCACACTCATACTTTCGGACATCAAGCAGTCTGGTGAGTCATTACCTGCACTGTACCACACCGTTGCACAATACGCAACAGAACATAAGATTGAAAAATTCATCGGCATTGGAGAGGAGATTTCGAGCGAAAAGCATAGCCTCGCAAAAATGCCGTGCGAAACATACTTTTTCCCCAACACGGAGAGTTTCCTGCAGTCCGGGACTTTCCGTTCCCTCTCCAACGAGGCAATACTCATAAAAGGCTCACGCAGTTTCCGCTTTGAAGAGATTACCGAGGCTATGGAGAAAAAAGTACACCAGACTATACTCGAAGTAAACCTAAGCGCGCTACGCGAAAACCTCAACAGCTACCGCAACAACCTGCACCGCGACACAAAGACCATCTGTATGGTAAAAGCGTCGGCCTACGGAGCCGGAGCAATGGAGGTTGCACGCACTCTGCAGGACTGCCACGTGGACTACCTTGCCGTGGCTGTAGCCGACGAAGGTGCCGAACTTCGCCGTGCAGGTATAACCACCGGCATAATAGTAATGAACCCCGAGCCGGGTTCCTTGCGCACACTGTTTGAGCACAAGCTCGAACCCGAGGTATACAGTTTCTCTATGCTGCAAACACTTATACAAGCTGCAACACGCGAGGGAATCACAGACTACCCGGTACACATAAAAATAGACACAGGAATGCACCGCCTGGGCTTTTTGCCCGAGGAAGTGCCTTTGCTGGTGGAAAAGCTAAAACAGCAAAACGCACTTACGCCCCGCTCGGTATTCTCGCATTTTGTTGGAAGCGACAGCCCCATTTTCGACGAATTCTCAAAAACACAGATTGAGAGATTCACCCGGGCGAGCGAGGAACTGCAGGCTGCCTTCAAACACAAGATTCTGCGCCACATAGACAACAGTGCAGGAGCCGAACGTTTTACCAATGTGCAGTACGAAGCCGTGCGACTGGGCATAGGACTCTATGGAGTTTCTCCTATGGGAGAAGAAGCAAGCACATTGCGCCCCATATCTACACTGAAGACCATAATACTACAGATTCACGAAATACCGGCAACAGAAACCGTAGGATACAGCCGTCGTGGAAAGCTCACGCGCACCTCGCGCGTTGCAGCCTTGCCCATCGGGTATGCCGACGGCCTCAACCGAAAGCTTGGAAACGGACGCGGATACTGCATTGTAAACGGCAAAAAAGCCCCCTACATTGGAAATATATGTATGGATGTATGTATGATAGATGTTACCGACATTGATTGCCTGGAGGGCGACAGCGTGGAAATCTTCGGAAACAATTTACCTGTATACAGAGTGGCGGAGTGGCTCGAAACAATTCCCTACGAGATACTCACAGCAGTTTCTACAAGAATTAAAAGAATCTATTTTACCGATTAAGGATTTACCCCCCCAGAAAGATACAAAACAACGGGTGCAATTTAAAATTGCACCCGTTGTTTATAGCCATAGTCTCACGGCTCAAAATACTCCAAGATTCTTAAGGAATATATAAAGTATAAGCAGAGGAGTTACAAAGCGCAGCATAAACACCATTACCGGAATCACAAAGTTCTTTATCGCACCATAATTGCTCAACTCCTCACGGATGAAGGAGCGTTTCATAACCCACGCGGCAAATACACAGGTAAAGAGAGCGCCTATGGGCATTACTATATTTGCAGCCATATAATCAAACACATCGACAAGGGTGGCACCAGCTACCTCTATGCCAAGAAAATCAATATCAAAGACCATAGTCAAAGTAAGCAGACTCAGCACAACAGAGATTCCCGAAGTAAGACGAGCAGCCCACTTGCGCTGCATCTTGAACTCTTCGGCAAAATAAGCTGTAAGAACCTCGTGGAATGAGATTGTCGATGTGAGCGAGGCAAGCGTCACCAACACAAAGAACACAGTAGACCAGAGTGGCGCCAGAGGCATACCCTTAAAAATCTCTGGCAAGGTAACAAAGATGAGCGACGCACCCTCGGTAGGTTGCAGCCCTGCGCTGAACACCGCCGGGAAAATAACCAGGCCAGCAAGCAACGAAACAAGCAAAGTGAGCAATGCTACGTTGAAAGAGGTCGACACAAGATTGTTATCCTTTCTGAAATATGAGGCATAAGTAACCATACATCCCATACCCACCGACAGCGAGAAGAATGCCTGACCGACTGCCATCATAATGGTATCAGGCGAGAATGCCGCCTTGAAATCGGGAGTAAGGAAAAAGCGGTAGCCCTCTATCGCACCAGGCATAAAAGCCACGCGCACAGCCATAATTATCAATATCACAAAGAGTGCCGGCATCATAACACGCGACGCTTTCTCAATACCCTTCTCCACTCCACGGGCTATAATCACATGAGTCAGCAAAATAAACATTACCGCATAAAGAAAAGGACGCCACGAACCTTGAAACCCAGCGAATTGCTCCGTAAAGGAGAGGGGTGATGAATAAAGTATATTTGTTGCCGAAGAAACCATATACTCCAGCGACCAGCCGGCGATAATATAGTAATAACCCGAAATAAGCAACGCGCCAAGCACGCCGTTATATCCAAGCCAACTCCACTTTTTCGACAAACCGCGATAAGCCCCCACTGCATTTTTCCTTGTTTTGCGGCCTATTGCAAATTCCGCAAGCATAGCAGGAATACCCACAGCGAAAACACTTATAAGGAACACAAGCAAAAAAGCAGCACCGCCGTGTTTGCCCGCAATATAAGGGAAACGCCAAATGGCCCCAAGCCCTATCGCGCTACCGGCGGCAACAAGCACAACACTCAATTTCCCTCCAAACGAGGCTCTTTTATTTTCACTCATAAATTATATATTCTTCAAAATACGGCTGCGAAAATAATAAAAAACAACGACATATCGACGAAGTTTCGATAATTCAACAATCATTAACCAATGAATAATTCTTTAATTGCTTAAATGAGCAGAACACAAATACTGCAAAAAGACGACACCTCCCAAAATTTGGGAGGTGTCGTCTTTCTTCACTGTACCAATTTATACCAAATGTGCAATCAAATCCTCACGCTCACCATAGAGAAGGTCAATTATGGGAACCTCTATCATAGTGTAACAACCGGGCTGCAAACGCATTGTAGCACGCGCACAGCACACCAATACCTGCGCTGTAAGAGCGGGGTTGTTTATTCTCATATTAAACTCGAAAAGCTGATTCTGAGTAGTACCAGAAACACCCTTGCGTGTAAGATTTACACCGTGTCCCATATCAAGGAGTTCATCGACACAAGGAACATTTATAACGTGAGTTTCGTCGTTCACAAAGTAAGGGTCGGCCTTAATGGCTGCTGCAACCTGGTTAAAGTCATAACCCTCCTCTATCTCCACATATACCATACGGCGGTGAATACCTGTGCCCACGGGAATTGTCATAGAAAGCGCAGCCTTCACACCCTCTATTGCCTTTACCGCAACGGTGTGTCCCATACTCATACCGGGACCGAAGTTCGTATAGGTAATACCCTTGGGAGCTATAGCCTGCAACAATGCACGTACCACCGAGTCGCTACCCGGATCCCAACCGGCCGAGATTATAGACACAGCATTGCCGGCCTGTGCGCTCTCTGAAAGAGAACGGCGCAATTCAACAATCTTCGAGTGGATATCGAAACTGTCTACAGTGTTTATTCCAAGTGCAAGAATATCCTTTGCATACTTCTCCACGCTACGGGTGGGAGTAGAGAGTATAGCGACATCTACATCGCCCAACTCGCGTATATCCTTTACCACATTATAACCTTCGAGTTCTGCGGGAAGGTTCTCGGCACCCGAACGGCGCACCACGCCGGCAACCTCAAAATCGGGAGCGGCAGTAAGTGCCTGTAATGTATATTTTCCTATATTGCCATAACCAACGATGGCAGCTCTTATTTTTCTCATATTGTTTTTATTTTATCGTTGCGAAGATATAAAAATCTCTTTTTTCCTTATATATATTTACCTCTTTTTTTCGATGTAAATAACAAATTTCACCACGAATATTGCAATAAAAAAAAGTCGCTGAATTCAGCGACTTTTAAAAGTTTTATGCTTGGGGCTTGCGGGGCTCGCGACGGGGACGACGCTCACGCTCCTCATAACCTTCGGGCTTCTCTATCAACGCACGACGAGAAAGTTTGAACTTACCGGTCTTGGGGTCAATCTCCACAAGCTTAACCTGCAGTTTGTCACCCTCCTTGATACCGGCCTCTTCCATTGTCTCGAAGCGTTTCCAATCAATCTCCGAGATGTGGAGAAGACCATCCTTGCCGGGCATAAACTCAACGAATGCACCATAAGGCATTACGCTGCGTACTGTACCCTCGTAAACCTCACCGGCCTCGGGGATAGCAACGATAGCTCTGATTTTTGCAATAGCCTCGTTGATTGAATTGCCGTTTGTTGCAGCAATCTCGATGATACCCTCGCCATCAACCTCCTCGATAGAGATTGTTGCACCGGTCTCTTCCTGCATACCCTGAATAATCTTTCCACCAGGGCCAATTATAGCACCGATGAACTCTTTAGGTATACGCATTGTCTCGATGCGGGGAGCGTGGGGCTTGAGTTCTGCACGGGGCTCTGCAATGCACTCGGTAATCTTGCCGAGGATGTGCATACGACCCTCACGAGCCTGATTAAGAGCCTTCTCGAGAATCTCGTAAGAAAGACCATCAACCTTGATATCCATCTGGGTTGCAGTAATACCGTCTACAGTACCTGTAACCTTGAAGTCCATATCACCCAAGTGGTCCTCATCACCAAGAATATCGCTGAGCACAGCATATTTCTCCTCACCAGCATTCTTGATAAGACCCATTGCAATACCCGATACGGGTTTCTTGATCTTAACACCGGCATCCATAAGAGCAAGAGTACCTGCACAAACAGTTGCCATTGAAGAAGAACCGTTAGACTCGAGAATATCTGATACTACGCGTACGCAGTAGGGATAGTCGGCAGGAATCATATTCTTAAGAGCGCGGCAAGCAAGGTTACCGTGACCAATCTCGCGACGACCTACACCGCGCTGTGCGCGTGCCTCACCTGTAGAGAAGGGAGGGAAGTTGTAGTGAAGGAGGAAACGCTCTGTACCCTGATTCATTACATCGTCGATAATCTTCTCATCGCGTTTTGTACCAAGAGTTACGGTTGTGAGCGACTGAGTCTCACCGCGTGTGAACACTGCTGAACCGTGAGGGCCGGGAAGATAGCCTGCCTCGCACCAGATGGGACGGATTTCTGTAGTCTTACGACCATCGAGACGCTTGCCCTCGTCGAGAATGCAACGGCGCATAGCCTCTTTCTCCACATCGTGGTAGTAACGGTCGATAAGCGCACCCTTCTCCTCGAGTTCCTCGTCGGTGAACTGAGCTTTGAATTCCTCCTTGATTGCATCGAAAGCCGCAGCACGACCGTGCTTGTCGTTGTTGCCGCTTGCTGCAACCTCGTATGCTTTTGCATAGCAAGCTGCGTGAACCTGTGAGCGCAAATCCTCGTCGTTCACCTCGTGGCAGTACTCGCGTTTAACGGTCTTGCCAACCTCTTCCATAAGCTCCATCTGAGCCTTGCAGTGAACTTTGATAGCCTCGTGAGCAACTTTCATAGCCTCCAACAGGTCGGCCTCTGAAACCTCTTTCATCTCACCCTCGACCATCATAATGTTGTCGTATGTTGCAGCAACCATAACATCCATATCAGCCTCCTCAAGCTGTGCGAATGTGGGGTTAACCACAAACTCGCCACCGATACGTGCAACACGCACCTCAGAGATGGGACCACCGAAAGGAATATCTGAAACTGCAAGTGCTGCCGAAGCTGCAAGACCTGCAAGAGCGTCGGGCATATCAACACCGTCAGCCGAGAAGAGTACGATATTTACATATACCTCAGCGTGGTAGTTATCGGGGAAGAGGGGACGCAAAGCGCGGTCAACCAAACGACAAGTAAGAATCTCATAATCAGAAGCCTTACCCTCGCGTTTTGTGAAACCACCGGGGAAACGGCCGAAAGAAGCATACTTCTCTTTATACTCTACCTGCAAAGGCATAAAATCGGTGCCGGGAACAGCATCCTTTGCTGCACACACGGTCGCCAACAACATTGTGTTACCCAAGCGCAACATCACAGAACCGTCAGCTTGTTTTGCAAGCTTACCTGTCTCAATGGTGATAACGCGACCATCGGGCAAAGCCACATTTTTTGTTACAACATTCATCTTTTTTTATACGTTAATTGTGTTTTAAACATCTAAATTCTCGCAAAGATATATAAATTTCCACATTTTCGCTATCTTTGTACGATAATTTTTCAAAAATACCACAAATAGAAAAAAGATTTTTAACAAGTTATGAACAAGGCATATATAAGAACGCTACTTGCTCTGCCGGTAGCAACCATGCTTGCAACACTCTTTTCGTGCACACAGGAACCACGCTTCACCATTGAAGGCGAAGTGAAGAATGCCGAAGGCAAAATGCTCTATTTTTCACACATCGGCATAGGCCGTAGCGAGAAGATAGACTCCATAAAACTCGGCAAGGAAGGAGATTTTTCTTTCAGCGCCCAGAAACCCGAATGCTACGATTTCTACTCTTTGCAGCTGCAAGACAACGGCCGCCGCATAACCATTGCCATAGACTCCACAGAAACGGTAAAAATAACCACCGATGCCAAACATTTCACCGACAGCTGCCGCATTGAAGGCTCGCCCGAGAGTTTGCGAATAAAAGAGTTGGCAGCACTTGAACTATCGCTGCAACAACAGGTTACACAGCTTATAAAGAACAGCACACCGGCCATTGGCGAAACACGTGAAACAATATATAACCTCATTGGCGAGTTCAAGAAAAACATTTTTTCTCAATACATTGCCCCAACACCCGAGAAGGCGGCAGCATACTACGCACTCTTCCTGCGTATAAACGGAGAGCCCATTTTCACGCCCACTGCCAACCGTTTCGACAGCCGCTGTTTTGCAGCCGTAGCAAACTCCCTGCACATTGCCCATCCACACGCAACGCGCGCGATACATCTTTATAACATAGCTACAAAAGGCATGGCTGCTACACGCCCCGCAGCGCCACGCGACACCATAGACATAAACAGCGAAGGGGTTGAAAAGATAGGACTTTTCAACATAGAACTCCCCGATGTGAACGGCGACACCATAAGCCTCCGTTCACTCAAAGGCAAAGTGGTGCTGCTCGACTTCACTGTCTACAGCATTGCAGGCATAAGCAGCCGCAACGTGGGATTGCGCGAAATTTACAACAAGTACCACAACAGGGGACTCGAAGTGTACCAGGTATCTTTCGACACCGACGAGAGTTTCTGGAACAACTCCGCCGACAACCTGCCGTGGATTTGTGTGCGCGACGGCGCAGGACAAGCATCGAGAAACATACTGCTCTACAACCTGCAGCAATTGCCCACATATTACCTTATAAACAGGGATAACGAAATTGTATTCCGCGACACGCAGATAAAAAACCTGGAAAGCACCATAGAAGAACTGCTGGACAAATAAAGAAGAAAGATAAATCACATAAAAAAAAGATGTTAAGCAACTTTATAAAAGTAAAATTTTTCACATTTAATTTGCTTTTTATTTTTTAAGAGCTATCTTTGCAAAGAAATGAAAAACAATGATGGGTTCCGGCACTCGTTGCTGGAATCCTTTGTTTTACTATTTTTTTATTACAAACATTTAAAAAAACATAAGATATGAGTTTTATGTCCGAAGAGGGCTACAACAAACTGTTAGCCGATTTAAAAGAGTTGGAAGGCAAACGCCCCGAAATTGTGCGCCAGATAGCAGAAGCACGCGACAAGGGCGACCTTTCGGAGAATGCAGAGTACGATGCGGCAAAAGAAGCGCAGGGTATGTTGGAGATGAAAATCAGCGACCTCAAACGTCTTATAGCAGAAGCCAGAATCATCGACAAGTCAAAACTTAACGCCGACAGCGTGCAGGTACTCACAAAAGTGGGTTTGAAGAACACAAAGACCGGCGCCACAATGGAGTACACCGTGGTTCCCGAGAGCGAAGCAAACCTCCGCGAGGGAAAGATTTCAATAAAGACCCCCATTGCACAAGGCCTTTTGGGCAAGAAAGTGGGAGACGTTGCCGAAATCACCGTACCCCAAGGCAAATTGTCTTTCGAAATCACAAGTATCTCCTTTTAAGAACAAAGAGCTATGGCAACAATATTCAGCAAAATAGTTGCAGGTGAAATACCCAGCTACAAGGTAGCCGAGAACGAGCAGTTCTACGCATTCCTCGACATCAACCCCCTTGCAAAGGGACACACACTGGTAATACCCAAACGCGAGGTTGATTATTTCTTCGACCTTACCGACGAGGAGATAGCCGCAATGCAGGTATTTGCAAAAAGAGTGGCAGAAGGTATAAAGAGAGCATTCCCCTGCATAAAGGTGGGACAGGCCGTACTCGGACTCGAAGTACCGCACGCCCACATACACCTTGTACCAATGCAAAGCGAGAAAGACATGCTATTCACAAACCCCAAGCTGAAACTATCGCCGGGGGAATTTGCTGAAATTGCTAAAAAGATTGAAAAAGAGATTGCTTGAACCAAGCAATCTTTTTTTTATACACTATTTTTGTTATCTTCGCGTAAAATAACAAAAAGCAATGAGAGTTCTTATCTGCAATCCCACAATAGTAAACAACGGCGAATCGTTCCGTGGTCACATAATAATAAGCAAAGGCAAGATAACAAATATCATACGCAACGGCAAACGCCCCAACGGCAAGTTCGACCGCGTTATAGAAGCCGAAGGCCAATACCTCATACCGGGAGTTATAGACAATCACGTACACTTCCGCGAACCCGGACTCACTGAAAAAGCAACCATATACAGCGAAAGCCGTGCTGCTGCAGCCGGCGGTGTGACATCATATATGGACATGCCCAACACAGTGCCACAAACCACAACCATTGAGGCACTGAAGGAGAAATTTGCCATTGCAGCCGAGAACAGCCTCATAAACTATTCGTTCTACTTTGGTGTAACAAACACCAACACCAACCGCCTGAGCAAGCTCAACCCACGCCGTGTATGCGGCATCAAACTCTTTATGGGTTCGAGTACCGGCAATATGCTGGTAGACGAGACTGCAAAGCTCGAGGAGATTTTCCGCATAGCAAGTATTCCCCTTGCCGTACACTGCGAAGACAGTGCCACAATTGAAAAGAATGCAAAGAAGGTGATTGCAGCAGTGGGTAATAACCCCGATGTAACCTACCACCCGCAGATAAGAAACACAGCAGCCTGCTACAACAGCACAAAAACAGCCGTTGAACTGGCAAAGAAATATGGAACAAGGCTGCACATTCTTCACATAAGCACCAAAAAGGAGCTCTCATTGTTGAGCAAAGCCGCCATAGGCTACAAGAAAATAACATCAGAGGCCACACCTGCGCACCTCACATTCTGCAGCGACGACTACGCACGCCTTGGTACAAAGATAAAATGCAACCCTGCCATCAAAAGTGCCGACGACCGCAATGCCCTGCGTCGTGCCATCAACAATGGCGCCATAGACCTTATAGGCACCGACCACGCCCCCCACTTGCTGAAGGACAAGGAGGGAGGTGCACTCACTGCCACATCGGGTATGCCAAGCATACAATTCTCCCTGCTTGCAATGCTGGAACTTGTAGACAAAGGCATTTTCAGCATTGAGACATTGGTGGAAAAGATGTGCCACGCACCTGCAAAAATCTTTGAAATAAACAAGAGAGGATACATAAAGAGAGGATACTTTGCCGACTTTGTACTGCTGCGCCCCAACACTCCCCACACCATTGAAAAGAGAGACATTATAAGCAAATGCGGATGGAGCCCATTCGAGGGAGAGACATTCAACTGGACTGTTGCACAGACCTGGGTAAATGGCGAATGCGCCTACGAAGAAGGCACAATCAACAATGATGTAAAAGGTAAAATGCTTACTTTCGACCGATGAAAAGGCACATCTTCGGCTACACAGCCGAACAGCTGACCCCTTACATAGACTGGAGCTATTTTTTCCACGCCTGGGGAATATCGCCCCAAGCCTTTGACAGCGAAAAAGCACAGGAAGTGCGCTACGACGCCGAAAAGCTGTTGCAGGAAATAAAATGGGAAAAGGCGGCAACAGCAATCTTCGCCCTTTGCCACGCACGGGGCAAAGGCGATGACATAATAATAGAAGGCACCACACTGCCACTGCTCAGGCAACAGCACGCACTACCCGGCGAACCCAACCTCTGCTTGAGCGATTTCATTGCCCCGAATAACGACCACATAGGGCTATTCGCAACAAGCGTAAGCGAAGATATCTTTAACACAAGCAACGACACATACGCAAGGCTGCTGGCACAGGCACTGGCCTCGCGCCTTGCCGAAGCCGCAGCAACACTCCTGCACAAGGAGGTGCGCCGCAACAGCCACCTGTGGGGATACTCCCCAAACGAACAGCTCACCCCAGCCGAACTGAATGCCGAAAAATTCTGCGGCATACGCCCCGCAGTGGGCTACCCATCGCTGCCCGACCAATCAGTTATATTCATTATAGACTCCCTGCTCCACCTGCAGGATATAGGGATAAGCCTTACACCCAACGGAGCAATGTCTCCCCCTGCATCGGTTTGTGGCCTTATGATATCCCACCCTGCCGCACGCTATTTTTCAGTGGGCAGCATAAGCGACGAACAACTGGACGATTATTCTACAAGAAAGGGGCTGACGAGTGAAGATTTACACAAATTTTTATACAAAAACTTACAGAAATAAACCTTTTACCCACAATCCTGCATAAAATAAAAAAAATATAACTTATATTCGCACAACCAAAGAAACAGAAAATATGAAATTGAGAAAAATCCTACACCCCCTTTATGTACTCTACCAAGTATGCTTTGCTTGGTGGGCCGCGTTGCTTGTAATTGCCATTACCTGCATACTGATAAGCCTCCTCGGCCGTTATCTCAAAATAAAGAACGGCGACTACTACCCTGCACTCACCCTGTTCCGCGTAGTATGCTGGATATGCCTTATCCCCGTAAAAGTAATCGACCGCAACAAATATGTGGAGAAGGACAAGAACTATATATTCGTAGCCAACCACCAGGGTCTCTTCGACGTACTTGTAATGTATGGCTATGTTGAGAAGAACTTTAAATGGATGATGAAGGAGTCCTTGCGCAAAGTACCCTTGCTGGGCAAAGCCTGCGCCGACACAGAGCACATTTTCGTGGACCGCACTACCCCCCAGAAGGATATTCTTCGCAAAGCACTCAACATACTCAAGAGCGGAAGATCAATGTCTATTTTCCCCGAAGGCACACGCTGCCGCGACGGCAAATTGGGCCGCTTCAAGAAAGGCGCTTTTGTGGTTGCCAATATGTCACAAGTTCCAGTTGTGCCCGTAGCAATCCAAGGTTCATACAAGATAATGCCTCCCGGAAGTTTCTTCCTGCATTGGTCGCCCATACACCTCACATTCCACGCACCCATAGAGAGCAAGGATCGTAGCAGCGAGAACGTGGAATACCTTATGACAAAATCGCGCGAGGTAATAGCAAAGACCCTTGGCGAAGAATAACAGAAACCATACAACCAAGAGACATAAGAGCTTGCAGAAATTTCCGCAAGCTCTTTTTTACCTCCTTTTTACAGCAAAGCCCACAACCAACTGCGAACTTTCCCGTGAAACAGAACGGAATACTCTTTTTTTGATGTATCTTCGCAGAGTGAAAATTGTTTAATAAAATATAGATAAAATGAAGAAAACCTTTTTAACCCTGCTTATTGCAGCTATCACCCTTCCGGCACAACTCCTCGCCGATGAAGGTATGTGGCTATTGCAGCTTATGCGCAGCCACAATCTTGAGAAACCTATGCGCGAACTCGGCCTTGAACTCACAGCCGACGACATCTACAACCCCAACGCAGCATCATTGAAGGATGCCATCGGCATCTTCGGTGGCGGTTGCACCGGTGAGATTGTTTCGCCCAATGGTCTCATACTCACCAACCACCACTGCGGTTACAGCTACATACAGCAGTTGAGCGCTGTTGAGCACAACTACCTGAAAGATGGTTTCTGGAGCCAGAGCTATGCCGAGGAACTCCCCTGCAAGGACATCAACTTCACCTTCGTTGCAGAGATAAAGGATGTTACCGAGGATATCAACAACCGCATAAAGGAAGGAACACTCACTGAGCAGGAGTCTTTCAACGGCGCCGTGCTTGCCACCATCGCAGCAGAGATGTTCGAGGCCGACAGCATTGAGGGCAAGCAGTACCTTTCACCCCAGCTTCTTCCTTACTTCGAGGGCAACAAGTACTACCTTGTATACTACAAGAAATATACCGATGTACGCCTCGTCGGTACACCTCCCAACTCAATAGGTAAGTTCGGCGGTGAGACCGATAACTGGATGTGGCCCCGCCACACCGGAGACTTCTCGGTATTCCGCGTGTATGGCGACTCACTCGGCAACCCCGCAGCCTACAGCGAGAAAAACATTCCCTTGCACACACCCAAGCACCTGAACGTATCGCTCGCAGGTATTGAGTACAACGACTTTGCAATGATTATGGGCTTCCCCGGCAGCACATCGCGCTACCTCACAGGCGACGAGGTGAAACACCGTATGTTCTCACAGAACGAGCCCCGTATAGCAATGCGCGACGCTTCACTCAAAATCATACGCGAGGAGATGGAGAAAGACGAGGCCATCAACATACAGTATGCAAGCAAGATGGCACGCATAAGCAACTATTGGAAGAACTCAATAGGTATGAACAAGGCCATCGTGGACAACAAGGTTGTGGAGACCAAACTCGAGAAAGAGGCAGCCTTCAAAGCATACGCACAGCAGGTGGGCAACAGCGATTACGAGACTGTAGTAGAGAAGATAAACACAGCCATCAACAACCGCAGCCGTAGCGAGTACCTTATGACACTTGTTACCGAAATCATCAGCAATGTAGAGTTCATCTACCGCAATATGCACGTAACAAGCGACACAATGTTCAACGACATTGAGAAGGTTAAGAAACACGCCGAAGGAGTATATCCCTGGATACACAACCGCGACTACAACCACAACGTAGACCGCCGCGTAGCCAAAGAGATTCTCCCCCTCTACATCTCACTCACCACCGAGGAGGAGCGCCCCGCCCTGCTCAACGAGATGAGCAAGAAATACAAGGGAGACATAGCAAAATATGTCGATGACCTTTATGACAACTCCATTATGGCAAGCGAGAAGAACCTTAATAAGTTCCTCAAGAAGCCCACACAGAAGGCACTCGACAACGACCTCGCTACACAGCTCCGCAACGCTATCTGGGCCAAATACCACGAGCTTGCAGCCGAGAGAGCCGAGTTTGATTCTATAATCAACCCCTTGCACAAGACCTACCTCAAAGGACTTATGGAGATGGCCGACGGAGCACCCATGGCACCCGATGCAAACTTCACAATGCGCCTTACCTATGGTAGTGTAAAAGCCTACCAGCCCAAAGATGGTGTTACATACAACCACTACACCACCTTGCACGGCGTAATGGAGAAGGAGAACAACACAAGCAGCGAATTCACCGTTCCCGCACGTCTTAAAGAGCTATACCTTGCGAAAGATTATGGCCGCTATGCTTTGCCCAACGGAGATATGCCCGTTGCATTCCTCACCACCAACGACATTACCGGTGGTAACAGCGGTAGCCCCGTGATGAACTCTCGTGGCGAGCTCATAGGCCTTGCCTTCGACGGAAACTGGGAGTCACTCAGCAGCGACATCAACTTCAACACCAAACTGCAGCGCTGCATCAACGTGGACATACGTTATGTACTCTTCATCATCGAGAAATTCGGCGGTTGCAAGCGCATTGTCGATGAGATGAATATCGTGGAATAACCCTCAAAGGAGGATATCCCATAAAACAAAGAAGATGACTCAAAAAAAAATTGAGTCATCTTCTTTGTTTGGGATTGAATCAAAAGAGCTTTTTTAGTCAACCTCTTATATCGTTTTTAGGAGCCGACTATCTGCGGAACTTAATCTCGCAATTATCGAGGCTGTCAATCATTGCCAGCGACTCAACCTTCACACCCATTGCACGGAGTTCCTCACCACCGCTCTGGAAGGATTTCTCAATGATGAAACCTGCCCCGGCAAACTCGGCACCCGCCTTCTTCACAAGCTCCATTGCCCCCTTTGCAGCATTGCCGTTGGCAAGGAAATCGTCTATAAAGAGAACCTTGTCACCCTCGTTCAGAAAATCGGAGCTCACACATATATCGTAATAACGGTTCTTGGTAAATGAATAAACCTTTGCCACAAGCATATTATCCATAGTGGAGGGCACGCTCTTCTTTATGAATACGACAGGGAGCCCCATAATAAAACCGGTCATTATAGCCGGAGCAATACCACTTGCCTCTATAGTAAGAATTTTATTAACACCACACCCCTCGAAGCGCGCTGCAAATTCACGCGCCATCTGCTCCATAAGCACAGGATCCATCTGGTGGTTTATAAAGCTATCTACCTTCAATATTCCACCGGGCAAACACTTGCCGTCGCGCAATATACGTTCTTTAAGAATTTTCATATATATTATAAAAGTTTGTGGGTGCAAATATAAAGAAATCCGCACAATATAATTGCGCGGATTTCTTTATAAAATGACATTTAGTCTGCTATATACTTTTTGTCGTTCTTTATGTAAATGCCGTTCTTGGTAGGGTTCTTCACCTTACGGCCACTCAAGTCGTACACTGCACCCTCGGCGTTGCTCTTGTCATCGGCAACCATTCTGTCAATAGCTGTTACACCACCGGCAATAAAGCCTGTACTGTTTGACAGATACTGTGTATTTGACTCGGGGTCTGAAAGCACTACATTCTTTATCTCATATTTGTAACCAACCTCTGCATCAAGGTTTATTTTAGCCACGGTACCATCTGTGCCTGCAAACAGAGCGTTAGAGCCGGAGAATATGGCTACACGCAACGCACCGTCGGGCTGAAGGGCGTAAGCTGGTGCGGTATGGCAGCCGTCGGCTGTACGGTTACCGAGAACCACTGCGGCATCCTCACCATCAGCGAGAGTTGCACCCTCGCCAAGATAGAGGTCGAACTGAATAGCTGTGAAGGGGAATTCCGGGTTTTTTACATTAATAAACATTGCCTCGCCATCACTCTCGGCCGAGATTGTACTCATCACCGCGGCACGGGTGGCTGCTGCGCGTGCGGGAGCATTATTTGAAGAACCCAATATTATGCTCACAACACGGGTAACATCACTCACGTTCACATCGCCATCGCCAGTGACATCACCGGCAGTTGTAACTATAGAGGGATTTAAAATCATTGCAACCACCTTTGTAACATCGCTCACGTTTACATCGCCGTCACCGGTAACATCGCCGGGAATGGCAGCACTCTCCGAGAGCGAGAAGGCAACCTCGACATTGTCCATACGAACCTCATCAACAAGTTCGTCTACAGCAATAATGTTCTTTATCTCTATCTTGCAATCCTCCTCGGCAATTTCCGAGTAGTTGCTCAACTCAAGATTTACAAGAACCACATCTCCGGTTTTTAATGACTTGTTTGTGTTTGAATAGATAACAATGCGATACTCCTGCATATCGAGCTGCGACATCGCAATCTTATGACCCGAAATAGCAGAACCGGCAGAAGCCTTTAGCAACAATACACCATCGGGCAGAGTAACATCCATCTGGACAGCTTTATATGTCTCTCCGTCCGAACATACAAGGTTAATGGGCAAATTGCAATTCTCGTACAACACCATATTGAACTCGCTTGCCTGCAAACCTCCTATAGCCTTGGGAATCTCGTAATAGCGTATAGAAGGAATGGCCTCGGCTGAAAGCAGAGCCTCCTCGATGAGTGCAATATCATCGGACATTACAAGTTCGTCACCGTTTACATCACCCATTGAATAGACGAAAGACTCGTGGCTGAAACCATTTCTATAGGCAGTAATCATCGCAATATCGTGCACTGTGAGATACTTGTTCTGGTTCACATCACCCAAAGGATATATAAACTCATCGAGGTTATATTCTGTCAAGTTAGAATAGAGGTAATTAGCTCGGTTGCTAACCCAGTTCTGCATACGGTTATTGATTGTAGCATAATCCAAGCCATCACCCCATACATAATAGTTGTTCTCGAACGAGGTTCTTGCAAAGTTGTAATAGCAGTCCATATAATCCTTCAATTCCTCAATAGAGTTCTTGTCGAGGAATTCGGTCCATACCTTATAATAATACTTCTGCACTGATTCAAAATCCATAAGAGCAGAGAAGAATTTGTAACCTGCCGAGTTCGCCATTGAGCCCTTGAGCACAGAAGATGTATAGTCCGATGTACAATAATCTCTTGTGGATTCGTAACCGAAGCCCCAGTCAAAATCCCACGCCGGACCAAATTTTATTTTGCTCTCGGGGTTCTCCAACTCCTCTTTAAAGAGGTAGCAGCTCTTGGGGTGACCAATCTCCTGATTGCACACAAGGTCGTTGGTGAGCATAAAGCGCGCAAAGGCCTCTATGTCGAGAATAGAACTCAAGTCGCCGCCGTTGAGCACAGCCTCGTCGAGTGCGTTGAAATCGGTTGAAATGAGCGCCTTGCGGTTAGCCGCAGCAGCAGATGTGTATTCAGAGAGATCGGGCTCCTTTATGTTTACAGGCAAATTATAATATTTCGAGTAGAACTTGTATGTCTCATCGTAATAGCTGTCAAGTTCAAGGAGATAGCCGAGTTCCTCATCCACATCCACACTGTTGTTTGCCAGACCCACCTTTTCGGTAAACATATAGCTTCCCATATAATAGCCGTTCATATAAACTTCCACGGGTATTATGTGGTTAGAATATTCGGCACCAACCATCTGGGCAATCTTCATGGCAACAGCATTGGCCATCATAGAACCATCCTGCGCGTTGGCAAGCAACACCCAACTTTTTCCTTTTGTAAGACCAAAAGGTTTTACCTTTGAAGCGAATTTAAGACGATATGGCTTTTTGGGATAACTCCAAGTGACATTTCCACGACCCTTTATCTGCACTGAATCCTGGAAATCGTCGTACACTCCATAACCGGTTATGCGGAAATTGGCATTCAGATAATAATCCTTGCTTGTAACAAATTCACCGCCATCAATGTCAATGTCAATGCGGGGAACCGAGTAGGCATTATCAACCAACCAATCAACATTAACCTTATATTCACGACCAAAGGGTACGCGCTTGGTTTTGTAGGTTGCACCGCTTATGAGCGATGACTCGCCAAGCTCCACTTCGTATATACGCATTTCGGCAAGTACCATATGGTTCTTTGAATATTGTCCCCTTGTCTGAATAATTCTCAAATATGAATAACTGCCACCCAAAGAGATTGTGGGAGAGGTATAAGAAACCGAAGTGGTTACACCTGTGGGCATTCCGTCGGCCGATGTCAATGTGCGCACAAGGTTCCAGCTACTGCCGTCGTTGCTTGCATATATTTCAAGCTCCAGAGGGGCATAATTATCCTGCGGACGGCACTGGTAATAGAGTTTGAAGTTCTCCAGCGAAGTGGGCAGAGCAATGTCTATATATGTATTTACATTTACAGTTGCATTGTTGGCTTCGCCCCAGGTTGAGTGGAATATTGTAGAGGATATTCCGTCGAGCAAGTTACCCAAACCCTCGTCAGCATACGCCGAAGGTTTATTTGTACTCAGCATTGATGCGGTCAAGGGAACTTCGGTCATTGTGCTGCCTGCCTGGTCCCACACCTCGTCGCTTACCTTTACCGCCTTAATCTTGTTATAACCGGGATATGTCACTGTGTACACCTTGGGTTCGGCAAAACTCTGGCGTGTAACCTTGGACTCCTGCAACACGGTATCAATGTACACGACAGCCTTGTCATCGCTCAACTGAAAACTTGCAGTAAGCCACTTGCCTATGGCATTGAGCGAGAAATTCATTTCGGGCGCCACGGAGTCGGCTATTGCATCGATGTTGAGGTTGGGATTGAATTTGTTATTAAACTTGTACGATGTGAATTCGGGCAGAACTGGCGCAACTGTTGAAATGCTGTCGAACTCCTGTGCGGTGTAATAGAACACCTCTCCACTCTTCAAGGCGAAACAGGTAAATTCACCCTGCACATAATAATTTCCATCCATATCGTCAATGTCATACGCATCAACTCCACCCGAAGAGAGATAAACGTAATAGCTTTCGCTACCCACCTGATTTACAGAGAGAGAGTCCTCACCCGATGTCACTGACACCTCCTGCGCATTGAGAAAAAAACAGAAAAGTGTCAAAGCACTAAAAATGGATAAAAATCTTTTCATATTGCTGGTTTTTTATTTTATTGCCAATAGATATGCACAATTAGGCATAATACGTCGCAAAGAAACAAAATAATATCATAAAAGCAAAGGAATAACCTTTTTTTTCAACCGTCGGTAGAGTACAGCAAGCCATACAGGAGATTTGAACGTACCAAACGGGATTTTTGTTAAAAAAAAGAAACAAAAAAGCATTTAAATGAGAAACTTTACTTATATTTGCTTGGAGACAGGATTTTTTTTTGCAAAAGACAATAGGATGTTGGCTCTGCAAAAAGAAAAAAACATAGACATCGATTCCCCCCGGTTTATACATAATCAACAAGCACACCACTTATATGAAAGCTGCAATTTCCGTAATCATCCCCATGTATAATGCCACAGAATTCATTGGCAGATGTTTGCATTCGGTATTCAACCAAACATTCACGGATTTCGAGATAATACTGATTGACGATTGCAGCACAGATAATTCCATAGATGTTGCAAAGGAATTGATAAGCAACGCACCCGGCTACCTGAAAGAGAGAATCACGCTGCTCAAGAACGAAAAGAACAGCGGACAGTCATTCTCGCGCAACAAAGGTATAGACACAGCCAAGGGTGAGTGGCTCTACTTTATGGACAGCGACGACGAAATCACCCCCGATTGTTTTGAGGCGTTGATGGCAAAAGCAGAAGAAGGGGTGGATATGGTAATTGGCAACTACAAGATGGTGGGTTACCAGAAGATTGACCCATTCTCTGTGGAAGAGGGCATTTATTACCCCGACAAAATAATTCCCCTGCAACTGTACTGGCAGATATATACAATGCCGTGGAACAAGCTCATTTCAAAAGCCTTCATAAAGAAGCACGACCTATACTTCCGCCCCGGACTCATACACGAGGACAACCTATGGAGTTTCTGTAGCGCTTTCTGCTTCAACAAGATCTCGGTCTGCCAAAAGAAGACATACATATACTACATAAGAGAAGGCTCCACCGAACGCTCAAACTCAAAGGAGTTTCACGAAGAACACCTCTTTAACGTGCAGCTATATATGCTGGAATACCTCTACAACAACAAAACCATAAACAAGGAGGCATGCAAAAAACACCACAGAGCAATATACAAATTCGTGGAAAGAGAGGTAAGAGAGCTTATAATGCAACCCTGGCACAGAGGCGACTGGAAAAAATCCTATGACAGATACAAGAAAATACGCAACAGCAGCCACTGGTCATTAAGAAACCTTTTCACCATAGCGCTATGGCGCAAGCACCCCATCAGGTCGCTGCACTGCCTGCTGCCTTATAAATGGGGTTACAAATTATACAAGTGAGACACTCTTTCACGAACAGAAAGTACATGACAACCTACGAAAAGTTCAAACAGATAGAGAGCCTGCGCCTGAACAGCAAGCACGATTTATATGTAATAGCAGGCCAGCTTTCAGAATCGAACATAGACCCCATTGACTCCTGGACATTCTTCAAATGGTTGCAGGAACACGGCATTCCGTCGGTCTATATACTAAAGAAAGAGGACTATTTCTATAAAGAAGCACAAAACCACAAGGATGTCATAGCCCTCGACACATACACCTGGGGCGGATACGAGCTGCTCTCCCTAACCGAAGTGTGGGCAAGAGCCTGCGCCTTTGTTGTGGAATGGGACCTGGGTGGGGGAGAAGTTGACGCCTGGCTCAAAAGATTGCCCGACTGCCGATACGTATTCCTGCAACACGGAGTTATAGGCACTTGGATAAGGGAAGCCCTTCTACAGCCGTGCAGAAACATATACAACGACGTAAACGTATTCTCCGTAAAGGAAAAGAGAGTGATTGAAGGCGAACCTCCCACCCACAAATGTTTCGTCGCAGGGCTCCCCCGTTTCGATGCATACCACCCCACTCCCGACAAGACGGAGAGAACCGTCTTCATCATGTTCACTTGGAGAGCCTTCTTCTCGGAAAACATTGACAAGTTGCCCGGCTCCACCTATTGGCAGGCAATAAAATCCATCAGCTCCCACCCCACTGTGGCAGAGGCTCAAAAGAACGGCATAAAATTTGTAATGGCGCTTCACCACAGCTTGGTACGCAACGCCAACGAAGCAACAGACTTTAACGGAATATCATTTGTGGAACAGAGAGAGATTCAGAAGTGGATACGTCAAGCCGACGCTTTCATAACAGATTTCTCGAGCGTAGCCCACGATTTTATGTTCCAGAACAAACCGGTAATATTCTTCCTCCCCGACAAGGACGACCCCATCTACGAACAGAGCTCCGACCGGGCAAAACTTGATTCCGCAGCCGAGAGAAGAAAGGAATACTTCAACTGCACCGACAACATAGAGGATACTATGGCGTTACTGCAAAAATATATCGACAACGGCTTTACACTGGAACCGGAAAATATAAAGATATCCGAAACCTATTTCTGCAACAGAGAGAACCTCTCACAGCACGTTTATGAATGCATAGAGGAGAGATTGACAGCCGAAAGGGATTCTTACCAGTATTGGTTGAGCGCAAAAGAAGAATGGGATTCACTGATTGAGAAACGTGATTCACAAATAAATGAGAGAATAAGATACTCCCAACACCTTGAAGACAAAATACACAGAATAAGGAAGAAAAGAAAGATGCTCATCACAGGCTTTGCAATCATCCTTATCATTCAGTTAATTGCAATAATTGGACTAATACTGCGATAACACAAAAAGGAACCCCGAAAGGTTCCTTTTTTGTTAGCGTTTGAATAATAGCTGTTTTTATTCAGCACCCTTTATTTCATTTCTTATCCACAACCATCCTATAAACCTGTGCCAACTGTTCGGCCGAACGCTTCCAGGAGAACATCTTCAACCTCTCGCGTTGCCTGTTCACAAGCGCCTCCCTCTCGGAAGAGGACATTGCATACAGTTCTTCAAACTTCTTGGCAAAATCGCTACCATTCTCATTGATATTAAAATAGACGGCAGCGTCGCCGGCAATTTCGGGAAAACAGCTTGCATTGTTCAGCATCACCGGGCAGCCGGCTCTGTAGGCCTCGAGAATGGGTATACCGAAACCCTCGTACTCCGAAGGATAGACAAACGTTACGGCATTGTGGTACAAATCGAGAAATTCCGAATCGTCGGTTACAAAAACGTGCTTCATCCTCTCCTCTATTCCCAGGGAACTGAAGCGTTCCTTCTCCACATCGGTAAACGGGTGACCCGTACACACAATCTTGAGTTCTGGATGCGCCTGCAATACAGGCAATGCCGCGTCCACCAATTTTACAAAATTCTTGTACAGGTTGCGGTCGCCCACATAAAGGATATAGGGGAAGTTGTACTTTGTGTTCTTGCCTGGTGTATAAACAGCCTCATCGGCACCGTGGTATATAACGGTTATCTTCTCCTCGGGAACATTATAAAGACGCATAACATCCTTCTTTGTGTTCTCACTCACCGCCACAATGTGGGCAGCGCGGGGTATGAGTCTTTGTCTCATTATAATCTGTATATCATCCCTGCCAAAATATTGGGGGAACAACTCGGGAATGAGATCGTGTATTGTAAGCACAAAAGGACGTGAGCCCAATGCACCCAAAAAATAATCGTAGAAGAAAGTCGGGTGAAAGACATCATAATCACCCTTCTCCACCAGTCTTTTGCTATAGAGACAGTTTATATCGGGCCAGGATTTTAGATGCCTGCACTTATTGTACTTTATATTATAGAAAAGTTTGTAAAGGAACTCCTTGCCTTTGAAATTCCTGCTGGATATAAAATTGTCGTACAACGACGTGGGAATACCCTCGTTACGGAGATAGACATTCTTTGTTTCAAGAACAGCCACTTTCCCTTCCACTCCGGCCGGAAGATTCTTGTACAGTTCATACATACAGCGGGAAACACCGCCGTGAGTCTGCATATTGTAGGCTTGGAAATCGTACAGGACTTTCATTTTTTATTTATAGAATTGATGATATCCTTCCAAAGCAACTTAAAGGCATTGCGCAGTATTTTAAGGTCGCGCTTAACAGGGGACAACATCTCGGCCTTTGTAATCTTCTGCTTGAAGGTTAAAAGATTCTTATCCCCGTCCTGATTGAACCTCGTGGGTATCTGCTCCTCCAATTCTCCTCTTTTATATAACTCGAAGAAGAGCTCTCTCACCACCTCGGCACGTTCACGGGTATCCAGCTCCTTGTTGGTATTGGAAAGGCCATCCATATAGAAATATGCTATCAGCGAGTCAAGAATCTCATAGCTTCTGTTAAACAGCAACCACTCCTTGAAGAAATATTCCCAGTCCGAAACCAGGCGGTGCTGCTCATTGTAAGGATGCTCCTTCAATATAGCAGTTCTTGTAAACGTACATTGATGATAGATTGAACCAAAAAGCATAAAACCAAGAGATATGCGCTTCGGCAACTTCACCATCTCTTCCCTGTCCTCATAGACAAGAACCGGGTGACCGGTGTAGAAATCCTTGCCTTTCAGCACAAGAGTCATCTTTTCCAGCACCTTTTCGTTGTAAAAACTGTCACCGGAATTCATAAATATACAATACTCTCCCTTGGCTTTGGCAATAGCCTTGTTCATAGCATTATATATACCCTTGTCGGGCTCACTCACCCAATAATCGATTCTGTCAACAGTCTCTATATACTCTTTACTGCCATCTGTAGAAGCTCCGTCTATGACAATATATTCAAAATCGCGACAAGTCTGCGCCACAACAGACTCAACAGTCCTTTTCAAACCGTTGAGGTTGTTCAGATTTATCGTAATTACAGATATCTTACACATTGCCGTAATTTTTACAGACTTTGCATATCGTTCAGCTTCTTGTAATAGCCGTCCATCTTCAAGAGCTCTTCGTGTGTTCCACGCTCAACAATCTCACCCTCGAACATTACACAAATCTCGTCAGAGTTCTTGATTGTACTCAAGCGGTGAGCAATGGCAATGGTTGTACGCGATTTCATCAAGCGCTCAAGAGCCTCCTGCACCAAACGCTCCGACTCGGTATCGAGAGCCGATGTCGCCTCGTCAAGAATAAGAATGGGCGGGTTCTTCAAGATAGCACGTGCAATACTTATACGCTGACGCTGACCACCCGACAGACGACCACCGCGGTCACCAATCATAGTGTCGTAGCCCTGTTCTGTTTCCATAATGAAGTCGTGGGCATTGGCAATCTTGGCAGCCTCAATAACCTGTTCCATTGTCGCATTCTCAACACCAAAAGTGATATTGTTATAGAAAGTATCGTTAAAGAGGATTGCCTCCTGGTTTACGTTACCAATGAGCGCGCGCAAGTCGCACAAACGAACATCCTTCACATTCTTGCCGTCTATCAGCAACTCACCACGCTGTATGTCGTGATAACGCGGTACAAGGTCGACCATAGTAGATTTACCGGAACCAGACTGGCCCACCAATGCAATAGTCTTTCCTACAGGAACCTCGAGATTGATGTTCTTAAGTACATCACGGCCGTCGACATAGCTGAAAGAGACATTTCTGAACTCCAGCTTTTCCTTGAATTCTGTAAGTTCTTTGGGGTTTTCGGGATCCTTGATATTGTTCTCGGCTTTCAGAATCATATCGATACGATCCATACTTGCAAGACCAAGAGGAATGTTGTAGAAAGCCTTTGAAAGCTCCTTCAAGGGGTTGATGATGGTATAAAGAATCACCATATAGAAGATGAAGGTTGAAGCATCCATAGGAGCTGACTTGCCCAGAATGAGCAAACCGCCGAACCACAACACTATAACAATCACACAGGTTCCAAGGAACTCGCTCACAGGGTGAGCCGATGTCTGGCGTATAACCAGTTCATTCATTGCTGCACGGAAACCGTTGTTTGTCTTCAAGAAACGCTGTGACATCTTCTTTTCGGCAATAAAAGCCTTGATTATACGAAGACCACCAAGAGTCTCGTCGAGCTGTGCCATAATGTCGCCCCACTGCCCCTGCGCAAAAGAAGACTGGCGTTTAAGCTTACGGCTGATAACACCCATCAACCAACCAGCAAACGGCATTATCACAAGAACGAACAATGTCATCTGCCAACTGACGGTAAACAGAGTCACAAAGCACACTATCAAGGTTATCGGGTTACGTATGAGCATATCCACAGAACTTGTAAGTGAAGCCTCAACCATCTGCACGTCGGCACTCATACGGGCGATGATATCACCTTTTCTCTCCTCCGAGAAGAAGCCCAACGGCAATGTAAGCACCTTGTCATACACCTCCACACGGATATCGCGCACAATACCGGTACGCAAAGGAACCATCACCGCCGATGCAGCAAAGTAGCCGGCTGTCTTGACAAAGGTCATTACAACAAGTATAAGACCCAGCACCAGGAGAGTGAGCAAAGCGCCATTGTTCTCAATGAACACGTTTACATAATAATATAAGTTGTTTATTACCACCTCTTTGTTAATGTTATCCCAGCTCATGGGTATATATTCATATACAGCCGAATCGACTTTGAACAAAATATTCAAAATTGGAATCAAGGCCATAAAAGAGAACACGTTCAACCATTGCGATACAAAGTTCAAGATGACGGTCAAAACCAAACATTTTCTGTAAGGCTTTATGTACCTTGCCATCAATGAAAAGAATTCCTTAAGCATATTGTATTAATTTACAGATTACGAAATTGCTTTAAACAAAAGCCTATTTTACAAATACAAAAATAACACAAATAATTCAATGGCGCAATTTACGCACACAAATATTTTAACAACATCCATCAAACTGTTAAAAAAAAGCGCTTGCATCAACTCAACTCTCCTCCTTACTCTTTACAAAAGACCTATTGCAATACGAGACAAACAATCTTACACACAAACGAAGAGGTGGGGCAAAATTTGCCCCACCTCTCTATACATATATTTCAATCCATATTCCGTTTTACAGCTGCAACATTTCGTAAGGCAGATTCCAAGCCTCGGCGACTTTTTTATACACAACCTTACCCTCGGCAATATTCAAGCCTTTAAGCAACTCCTCGTTGTCGGCACAAGCCTTGCGCCAGCCTTTATCGGCAAGCTGTAGTGCGTATGGCAAAGTAGCGTTGGTGAGCGCAAGTGTCGATGTATAAGGCACTGCACCGGGAATATTCGCAACACAATAGTGCAGAATTCCATCAACATAATAGGTAGGTTCTTCGTGTGAAGTGGCGTGAGAGGTCTCGAAGCAACCACCCTGGTCTATAGCAACATCCACAAGCACACTGCCGGGCTCCATCAAAGAAAGCATATCGCTGGTAACAAGCTTGGGAGCTTTTGCTCCGGGAATAAGAACTGAACCGATAACAAGGTCGGCAGTTTTAAGCTCTTCGCGAATATTATACTCAGAAGACATAAGAGTCTTCACGTTAGGTGGCATAACATCGGTGAGATAAGAGAGGCGAGGCAAGGAAATATCGCAGATTGTTACATCGGCACCCAAGCCGGCAGCAGCACGCGCCGCAGCTGTACCAACCACACCCGCACCAATAACAAACACCTTTGCAGGCTTAACACCGGGCACGCCACCCAATACCTTACCCTTACCACCGCGAGGACGCTCAAGATAATAACAACCCTCTTGCACCGCCATACGACCAGCGACCTCTGACATAGGCACTAGAAGCGGCAAAGAACGGTCCTTACGCTCAACTGTTTCGTAGGCACAGCACACTGCACCACTCTCAATCATAGCCTTTGTAAGTTCCTCGCACGATGCAAAGTGGAAATAGGTAAACAACAACTGCCCTTTGCGCACCAGCTTATACTCGCTTTCAATGGGCTCTTTTACCTTTACAATCATTTCGGCAATGGCATACACATCTTCAATTGCAGGAAGAATTGTTGCACCGGCAGCAGCATAAGCCTCATCACTAAAACCACTGTTAACACCGGCTGTAGCCTGCACATATACTGTATGTCCGCGTTTTACCATCTCCTGAACGCCAGAAGGTGTCATACCCACGCGGTTCTCATTGTTCTTAATCTCTTTTGGAACACCAATAATCATAGTCGTAAAATTAAATTTCAGTAGTGAGATGGTAAAAGTACATATTAAACAGGTAAAAATCCAAGAAAGTATCCTGTTTTTTTTACAAAATCATTTAAAAAAACAGAAAAACAGTACATAAAGCGTGCTTTTCCCATATTTATAGTACTTTTTGTTTATATCTACAAAAAAAACAACATAAAAACAAAAACCTTGGCAATCAACGATCACCAAGGCTTTCCTTCGACCGATATAACAGACCTACTCCGTATTAACAGTTTTCAACATTATATCCCATTTTTGTGCGAAGCACATCGAGCAGCAACGAGAAATCGGCAGGCTTGCCATTTACCATTGTCGGCCAGTTGGTAGAAACAACAATCTTCTTGTCGGCCAACTGTATTGTGGGCACATCGGAACGGTTACCAAAGAAGCCCACAACGCCCTTCTCTTCAAGCTTAATAAGATACTCTTGATAATCCAAGAAGACCGCATCCATATTTTTCTTAAACGAGAAAGCTTCTTTAAGCAGAGCGTGGGTTGTACCAGGATTTTGCGACAAATAATAATTAACGACATCGCGCACAAACTCTGTTTTCTTTGTATACACTTTGCCGTTAAAACGATATGACGAAGTGTCGCGGTTAAACTTTGTAGGAGGCTTCATAGGGCCATCAAAAGCCTTAAGATTGGTAACTGCAGAGAGTTCAAGCGTTCCGGCTACAAGCTCACCAAGATTTTCATCATTATTCACAATCTCCGCTATTTTATTGAACAAAGCAGAAATACTGAAGGCGCGACAGCTTAAATATGTTTCTTTCTGACACATACGGTACACAACTTTTTCCCACTCCTCATCGAACTCTTCTGTAGCATTGAGCGATTCACGCTCAGCATCAGTCAATTGACGCAGTTTTAGTTTTGAAGCTATTTTTTCATTCCAAGCTTTAAAATCGGGAGACTCGGAAAGTTGGTTATATATGTAAGGGTATGCAATCTGCATACACACAAGCGCATAGTTCAAACGCTTCGTTAGTTTATCATTTGCCACATCACGTCCACCCAGCCTTTTGTTTATGATTGAAATAAGAGCTAGTGTATTTGTCAAGCGTTTAAGCGAACGAGGGTTGCTACCTACGGAAAGTCTTGTAATTTCGGACAACGTTTCAGCAAGTGCCACATCGGCCAGTTCTTGTTCGGTAAAAAACTCTATCTTCCTCAAAGCATCAACAAGAAATGTATCCACACTATAAGAAGCCACGGGCATTGAGAAGGGCAATTGAATGATTTTATCGAAGAAAGAACGGAATTCACGCTCGTTGGCATCGGTAAGCTCACCAAATTTAGGTTTTAATCCTTTAATTACAACATCGTAGTCAATAGCCAATATAAATACACATTTTTCAAGGTCGAATATATTCTTTAGCAATTCCAATATCTCAACCGCAACCGGCGGGTCTATACGGTCGAGGTCATCAATGTAAAAAGTAAAGCCCTGCTTCTTACCATCGCGCTCAATTATATCGTTTATCAGTTTGGCAATCTCCTCTTTCAACGCCACAATGTCCGACGACGCACTTCCTCCATCACCCTCAAAGAGTTCACCAACAACATCTGAATCTATACCAACTACACCAGCTGCAGCTTTGGTTCCCACAAGAGCCATTTTCTTGAACAGGCCACCAATTTTACGCTTACTCTCCTCCCATTTCTGAGCATTCTTGTTAAGTGCACCTATCTGATTTATAATACCTTCCAGAATAGATATAATTGCCTGTGAGGGGGTTTTCATCAACGAATACTGCCATGTGTTGATCCAAACAGAGAAGTACGGCGCATCGTCAATTTCGCAAAGATTATAGCGAAGCAGGTTCATCAACGAGGTTTTACCGCTACCCCACTCACCTTGCAAAGCGATAGTAATGGGTGTATCGGTTAGACGTATATATTCAATAAGGGCATCCTGATAAACAGATATACCAAACAAGTCCTCTTGTGTATGTTTACGAGGCACATCAATAATACTTGATTTCATAATTTATTCCTTTTTTCTTTAGGTTAATATACATTTTCTTTAAAAGCTACTGGCCAACAGCAATGCACAAAACCAACTGCAAGCCACCAACATAGTACAAAAAAACACATATTGATTATCAAACCCACCAAACGGAAAGAAAAGGAATATAACAAAGATTACATAGGGATACATAATTATATACCCCAATAGTGCTCACACCCCCTCACCATCAATGAATTTCCTAGGTTCATCAGCGAGAATGACAAACACCAACGTGTTTACAAGTTGCAAATATGAAAATAGCAAATTTTGGCGTCAACCGCACGATTTTGGGGGAACGGCATAAAAACAAAAAACCTTGATATTCGTTTGATTATCAAGGTTTTCCTTCGGTCGGGATGACTGGATTCGAACCAGCGACCACACGCCCCCCAGACGCGTACTCTAACCGGACTGAGCTACATCCCGTGCCTGTTTGCGAGTGCAAAGGTAGTACTTTTTTATCAATATGCAACTATCTTTGCGAAAAAATTACGATATTTTTTATTTTTTTATATTCACCGACCCTTTTTACTGCTTTTTTCTCCTTAAAAGAGGGCGGAAAACATTATTTTCACCCGGAGCTCTCCTGTACTTGGCGCATAACACGCAACCAGTTTCCTCCCCATATTTTTTCAATGTCGGGTTGTGAGAAGCCGCGACGCAGAAGTTCGCGCGTAACATTCCGCAGCTGCGAAGCGTCGGCGCAACCAACGACCTTGCCATCGCCGTCGAAATCGGTGCCAATGCCGACGTGGTCGATACCAGCAACATCTATAGCGTGAAGAAGGTGAGTGATAAAATCTTCGAGCGTCGCCTCGCCTTCACTGCACAGGAAGCCACCATACATGGTAACTTGAACAACGCCGCCCTTTGCTGCAAGAGCACGCATCTGCTCGTCGGTGAGGTTACGGGGATGGTCGCACAATGCGCGACACGAAGAGTGGGAACATACAACCGGTTGCTTGCTTAATTCAAGAGCATCATAAAATGTACTCTCGGCTGCGTGAGAGAGGTCTACAAGCATACCCACGCGATTCATTTCGGCAACCACCTCGCGGCCGAAAAGGCTTAAACCACCGTGCTCCGCGGCACCTCTTGCCGAGTCGCATATATCATTGTCGCCATTGTGGCAAAGCGTCATATATACCACTCCACGACGACGATAACGTTCAATATTTGACAAATCCTTGGCAATGGCATAGCCATTCTCTATGCCCAGCATCACCACCTTTTTTCCTTGCTGTTTCAAAAAGGGCAGTTCTGCCGGTTTATCCGTAATTGCAGCATAAAGACTGTTCTTGGCAACACGCTCTTCTATGCCAGCAAGCAGATTGTCGGCCTTTGCCGTTGCCGCAGCAAAAGAGGCATCGTCGCGCGCCTCCTGCCTTATGTATGCAACCATTGTTACAACATCGAGCAGCCCCTCGTGCATTTTGTGAAGGTCAACAAGAGCTACATCGCTACGCTCCTCAAAGGAATAACCGCGCCCAAAGAGCATTGGGGTATCACAATGAGAGTCTACAGAAATTATTTTTGAATGTACCTCGTTTGTTGCACGGTATAGCTGTGCTTCGCCCAACAGCCAACGGAACAGCGGCAGCATACACTTATTGCCATCCTTCAACAAGAATGTTTCGGGGTGCCATTGCACGCCTATAATTGAACGACTGTCGACAGCCTCCATTGCCTCCACAACACCATCGGGGGAGGTTCCCACCACTCTAAAGCCTTGAGGCACACAGCTCACGGCCTGGTGGTGGAAGGTGTTAACAAAGAGTTTTTCACAGCCAAAAATGGTTGCAAGTCGGCTATCTTTTTCAAGATTCACCCAGTGAGTGGCAACACCGCGCTCCTCGCTCTGGTCGTGATTCAGCAATTCGTTACCAAGTGCGGCATATATATCCTGATGAACATTACCTCCGAGAGCAGCAGCAAGCACCTGCATACCACGGCATATACCCAGAATGGGCAAGCCACGATTCACAGCAAGGCGAGTGAGCATAAGTTCCTGTTCGTCACGCGCCGGGTTTATCTTATGCAGAAGGGAGTAGTCGGGCTCCTCGCCCATATAACGGGGATCAATATCGGCACCACCCGAAAGAATTATTCCATCGACCGCAGATAGAACCTCAGCAAGTGCATCTCGATTACCATAAGGAGGTATTATTACAGGTGAACCACCGGCAGCTAGCACGGAACGGTAATAGCCCTCGGCAAGGGTTGCAAGGCTTTCATCGGTGTAGTTTGCTGTTATACCTATTATGGGACGACGCGATGCTATGGGATATTTTGCGTAAAGCGCATCACACTCGCCGCAAAGGTTAAATTTATCTTCCATTGTTTCTCTTTTACTTGGCGAAGATATATAAAAATTATCATTCAAAGATATTTGCCCGGCTTTATAGACAAAAAAAGTGGTACCGTTTTTTTGCGGTACCACTTTTTAATTGCACGTATACTTTACTCCATCGGCAGGTTGCGCTTTATACTATTGTCGAGCACAATCATTGTTTCTGTGCTCACCACGCCGGGAATATCCTGCACCGCACCATTGAGTAGCTGCATAAGATGCTCGTTGTCGTGGGCATACATCTTTACCAATATAGAGTAAGGGCCTGTGGTGTAACAGCACTCAACCACCTCGGGTATTTCGCGCAGACGCTCCACCACCTCCTTGTACATAGAACCCTTTTCGAGACGGATACCTATGTATGTACAGGTCTTGTAACCCAGACGACGCACCTCAATCTCGTAGCAGGAGCCCGAAATCACACCCATATCAATAAGATGCTGCACACGCAAGTGAATGGCAGCACGCGACACGCCGCACAGTTCTGCAACATTACGGAAAGGAATGCGGGCATCCTTTGAAATGATGCTCAAAATCTTCAAATCGAGCTTGTCTATCTTACATTCCATAAACATTCTTTAAATTTTTGCGCTGAAGCGCGAGGTTATTTTCTAATTACTTTTACTATTTCAAGGTCGAAGACCAGCACACTGTAAGGAGGTATACCGTCGATACCACGCGGGCCATAACCCAATTGCCAGGGTATGTATATGGTACATACCGTTCCCTCGGGGAAAAGCTGCAACGCACGGGCAAAACCAGGAATCACCTCACCAACAGGTACCTCCAAGGCCTCATCGCCCGATGTTTCGAATAAACGACCGTCGGTAAAATAGCCTTTATATATGCAGGAAACTGCATCGGTTTCGCCGGCAACTGCACCCGTACCCATTTTTTCTACTTTGTACTGCAACCCTTCGGGGAGTGTAACCACGCCGTTGCGACGGCCGTTGCGACGCATAAATTCGTCGCTCTCCTCGCGGAACAGCTTATTGTTGTAGAGTTCGGTGGCCGTTTTCGCGTCAATGGGGCCTTTAGTGCCACAAATGGTTGCTACCATACCCTCGAGGAAGAGTGCGGCATCTATATCCCCCGCACCTTTAGCTGCCAGATTCGCTTTTATCTTCTCATACATCTCCATCGCGCTGGCTCCAAGGCTCAGGCCATAGGCATACGCCTTTGATTCCGAGGTTATTTCCAAGGGGAAGGCTGCACGGAGACCGGCTATAAACTCGCCCATTGCGACAGAATCGATACCCATATCTTCACGAGCCATCTCACGGATATCCTGCGATATATACACTCCCGAAGAGTAAGACAGGGAGTCGACCTCGCCGGCAAGTACCACTTTTTCGGGAGAGTTATCCGAGCAGGATGTGACTAGAAACATACCTGCCGCCAACAGCAGACGGAGAGCCTTTTTCATAGAATCAGACAACCTTAATGAGTTCTACATCAAAGATGAGCGCGCTGTAGGGAGGAATCATCTCACCTGCACCATTTGCGCCATATGCCATATCCTGGGGAATGAACAAACGCCATTTTGAACCCTCGCTCATAAGCTGAAGAGCCTCGACCCAACCTTTTATCACCTGGTTTACGCCAAAGACTGCAGGCTCGCCACGACGGATAGAACTGTCAAAAACTGTACCATCAATGAGTGTACCCTCGTAGTGGCACTCAACACGGTCGGTAGCTGCAGGTTTCTTGCCTGCACCCTCCTTTATTACCTGATACTGCAAACCGCTGGGCAAGGTTATCACACCCTCTTTAGCCTTGTTTGCTGCAAGGAAAGCCTCGCCCTCCTCCTTCACCTTGGCATAAGCCTCCTCGGCGAGTTTCTGGAAGTGCTCGCTGACAATCTTCTGCGCCTCTGAATGCGACATCTCTGTAGCCGCTCCGGCAAGAACATCGGCTATACCTTTTACAAAATCCTCTGTAGCAAGGTTTTTTACCCCCATTGAAAGCAGGTTCTGGCCAATACCCATACCCAATCCGTAACTGAATTTATCCATTTTATAAATGTTTAACGTTAATAAAAAAATATCATTTTGCCAACAAGCGACTGACCGTTTGTCGCACAAACGTGGCGAAGATACAATTTAATATTTACAATTTGCAAGCAAACGGGCAAAAAAAAGTGTACAAAAAAGGCAAAAACCACAAAAAACAGCAACAAACACTTTACAAATGTCTTTTAGCCCACCGCAGCACACTTGTGCGAACAACAATATAAATTAACACAGCATTTCTGCCCGATTATTTTGCATTGAACAAGGTTTAAACTAAATTTGCATTAAATAATAATATATACTATGAACGAGACTATTATATTGGCAGCCATACTGGCATTCATCATAGCAGGTTTCTTTCTTCTTAATCGTTTTTACCGCAACAGAGTTGTGACCGACGACCATCACCACGACCACGAGGGGGAAGACGGAGTGTGCTGTGGCAGACACAGCAACTGCTCTAAAGGGTATGACAGTAACAACCTCTATTTCGACGACGAGGAGCTCGATGCCTACAAGGGCAAGAAAGCCGAAGAATACACCGAGGAGGAGATTGAGGAGTTCCGAAACATACTCTTCACCATGCAGCGCGACGAGATTGACACCTGGGTAAAGTGCCTGCAGACACGCGGGATAGAGATTCCCCAGGAGATAAAGGACGAAATACTGCTCATACTGCAATAAAACGGCAAAAAAAGTTATATCCACATTACCGAACAGCACCTGAACGTGAAAAGAAACATACAAATATTGGCCATAGTACTGCTGACAGCAACCATTGCCGGCTGTGTCAGCCGCAAGAACAACACGGCAAAAACCCGTGCTTACCACGCTATGTCGGCCAAATACAACACATATTACAACGGCAACCTCGCCTTTGAAGAGGGAAACAAGGCGCAGATAAAGGGGCACAAGGACAATTATCTGGAGCAACTGCAGATGCTCATAAACAGCAGCACTGCAACAAACAGTATAGGGCAATCAAATTACGACAGAGCCATTGAGAAAGCCCAGAAAGCGATAAAGAACCACTCAATAAAAAGAAAGCCCAAAAAGCCAAGAGGGAAGAAGTTGAGCGAAAAGAAAAAGCGTTTCTACGAACAGAACGAGTTCAACCCCTTTCTGTGGCGCCCCTGGCTGATGATGGCCGAATCGCAATTCAAGAAAGGAGAATTCACCGAAGCGGCAAGCACATACATTTATATAGCCAACCTCTACGAGAACAACCCCAAGGTAGTGGCCCAGGCACGTATAGGGCTTGCCAACTGCTACACCGAAATGGAGTGGTTCTACGAAAGCGAAGACCTGCTTGCACGCATAAAACGCGACAACCTTCCCACAGCCTACGAGAAGGAGTATGCACGCGCCAAAGCCAACCTGCTTGTAAAGCAACAGAGATACAGCGAAGCACTCCCGTTCATAAAGAAAGCCATAAAACGCAGAAAGGCTACAAACATTGACAAGGCACGTGAATATTACCTTATGGGTCAGCTCTACAAGAAGACCGGCGACAACAAGGCCGCCTTCAAAAGCTTCGACAAGGCAATTGCACAAGACCCGCCTTACGAGCTTGCCTTCAACGCACGTATGCGCCAGGCCGAAAGCCGCACCAACGAAAACAAGAAAGGCATACTGCGCAAGCTCAACCGTATGGCACGTAGCCCCAAGAACAAAGAGTACCTTTCACAGATATATTACGCGATAGGAAACATACACCTTAGCGACAAGGATACCACCGAAGCCACCAAGGCCTACGAAAAAGGGTTGAAAGAGGGAACAGGCAGCGGTTACGGTACAGGTATGCTGCACTTGTCGCTTGCCAAGATATACTGGGAGAAGGAGAAATTTTCAAAATCAAAAGAGAACTACGAAAAAGCGCAGCAGATGCTGGGCAGCGAAACACCCGAGGAGAAGGAGATTGCCTTCCGCTGCGACGTGCTGCAGAGCCTTGTGGCACACACCGACATTATAGAGAAACAGAGTGAGTTGCTCCACTGGGCCACTTTGAGTGATGCCGAGCTGCTTTCCATAATAGACGAGCTTGTAAAAGAGGCAAAAGAGAAAATAAAAGAGGAGGAAAAAGCCGCCAAGAAAGAGAGAAGAGAACAGGCTGCAAACGACCTGATGGCAGCAGGCACTTCGGCCGATATGGCTTTCAACGACCCCACCCAAGCGGGCAAATGGTATTTCTACAACCCTACATTGGTATCGCAGGGCATACGTAGCTTTGCACGTAAATGGGAAAACCGCGAGCTCAAGGACTTCTGGCGACTGAAGGCTGGAGTTGTACTCAACAACGACAACAAAGCCGAAAGCGACAGCATTGCAAACGACAGTATTGCAGGTGACAGCATATCAACAGACAGCATTGCAGGCGACAGCATATCAAGAGCCACAGAGGAGGAGATTGCAGCCGAGAGTGACCCTGCAAGCACCGACCCCACAACAAGGGAATATTACTTGAGCCAGATACCCAGAACCGAGGAGGAGAAACTGGCTGCACACGCAGCCTTGCGCGATGCCCTCTTCGAGGCCGGCATAATATTCAAGGACAAGGCTGGGGATAAGAAACTTACACTCTCCCACCTGGAGAAGGTTGTGAACAACTATCCCGAATTTGAGAAAATGCCCGACACATACTACCACCTATTCCTTGCTTGCTCGCGCTGGGACGAGCCCGAAAAGGCCGAGCATTACAAGGAATTGCTCCTTACCACCCACCCCGAAAACGATTATGCCCTGCGCATACAACAGCCCGACTTCTTTGAGAGCGCTGCCACACGCAAGCATAACGAGGACTCCATATATGTAAAAGCATACGCCCATTACAGGAACCAAGAGTACACCGAGGTGGAAAAAGAGAACGAGACAGCCGAGAAGAGATACCCGCAAGGCAACCACCGCGCACGTTTCCTCTTCATAGATGCTATGTCAAAACTCTACAACGGCAAGCAGGAGGAAGCACTGGCAACCCTCAAGAAACTTATCGACAATTATGGCAACGACAGCATAAGCCGCATAGGAGAGGGCATAACAACCGGTATTCAGGAAGGAAGGCTGCTGCACAGCGGAATATCAATATCCATCTGGGACCGCAAGAGCGACGGCACCATAAAGGGAGCCAACGACAGCCTCCCCACGTTCAGCACAGAGCGCAACACACCCTACTACTTTGTACTTGCCTTCCCCAAAGACTCGCTCGACGAGAAACGCCTTCTCTTTGAAGTGGCACGTTACAACTTCTCGCGCTATATGGTACGCAACTTCTCATTGGAGTTCAAGGAGCTGTCGCACATAACACTGCTTCAAGTGAAAGAGTTCCTGAACTTCGACGAGGCATTTGTATACCGCAAGCGCCTCTACGGCAATAACGAAATGAGCACCTTGCTGCAAGGTATAAACGCATATATAATATCAAAATCGAACCTCGATTTGTTAATAGAGCACTACAGTTTCGCCGACTACGAGAAATTCTACGAGGAGAACCTGCTTGACATCCCCGAGTTCGAGATTGACGGCTACACCCTCGACGAACCCGACTACGGTGAGGAAGACGAGAACAAGTAAACGAAGAGGAGAAAATAATTTGAATAACCTGAACTATGGCATACCGACTTTTATGGGCCGATGACGAGATAGAGCTACTGAGCGCCCACATAATATTCCTGCAGTCCAAGGACTACGAAGTGGTAAAAGTTACAAATGGTAACGATGCCATTTCGGCTTGCCGAAGAGAGACATTCGACCTCATTCTGCTCGATGAGAACATGCCCGGACTGACAGGCCTTGAAACCCTCACACAGATAAAGGAAATTACCCCGGGTACTCCTGTGGTGATGGTGACAAAGAGCGAGGAGGAGGACATTATGGAACAGGCTATCGGCTCAAAGATTGCCGACTACCTAATAAAGCCAGTGAACCCCAGCCAGATACTGCTCACCCTGAAGAAGAACATACATAAGAAAGATATCGTTGCCGAAAAGGCCAACACAGCCTACCAGCAGAACTTCGGCAAGCTGGCAATGCAGATAAGCGATGCACGCACCAACGAGGAGTGGCAGGATGTGTACCGCAAAATCGTATACTGGGAATTTGAACTCGAGAATGCCGACAACCAGATGCAGGAGATGCTGAAAACTCAAAAGGACGAGGCGAACAATATGTTCGGACGCTTTGTAAAGAAGAATTACCTCGACTGGATGGCAAGCGAGCGCGACAAGCGCCCTATGATGAGCCACGACCTGTTCCGCGAGCGCATATTCCCTCACCTCGACAACAACGAGAAGGTGTTCCTGATAATTATCGACAATTTCCGTTACGACCAGTGGAAGATGCTTGCCGAGGAACTGAACAGCGACTACAACATTGATGAAGAGCTCTACACAAGCATACTCCCCACAGCTACACAGTATGCGCGTAACGCAATATTCTCGGGCTTGCTCCCCTTGCAGATTAAAAAGATGTTCCCCCACCTGTGGGTCGATGAAGAGGAAGACGAAGGCAAGAACCTTAACGAAGAGGCACTCATAGAGACACAGATAACACGCTACCGCCGCAAGGATACTTTTTCTTACAACAAGGTGCTGACATCGAATGCCGCCGAAAAGTATCTCGACACTCTGCACACCCTCTCGAAGAACGACATAAATGTGCTTGTGATAAATTTCATTGATATGCTTTCGCACGCACGCACCGAGTCACTTATGGTGCGCGAGCTTGCTTCAAACGAAGCAGCCTACCGCTCCATAACACAGTCGTGGTTGCGCCACTCGGCCATAAAGAGACTCTTCAAGGAGCTTGCCGAAGAGAACTACACCGTGATAATAACCACTGACCACGGCAGCATACAGGTGGACACCCCTGTGAAGATTATAGGCGACAAGAACACCAACACCAACCTGCGATACAAACTGGGCAAGGCACTCAACTGCAACAGCAAGGATATTTTTGAGATAAAAGAACCTGCTAAAGCTTTTCTGCCCCAGCCCAACATAAGCACCAGCTATGTATTCGCAACCGGAGGAAACTTTTTCGCCTACCCTAACAACTACAATTACTACGTACAATATTACAAAGATACCTTTCAGCACGGTGGAATATCACTTGAAGAGATGTTCGTGCCCCTGATAACACTGCGCCCGAAAAGATAATATTGAAATTATGAGCGAAAAGATAATAAAGATCAATTGCCTTGAGCAGTACCCGGCCGCCGCAAAAGAGTTCGTGGCAGCAATGGGCGATAACCGCATATTCGCCTTCTACGGAGGTATGGGAAGCGGTAAAACCACATTCATTAAAAGCGTATGCGAGGCGATGGGAGTGGAGGAAGCCATAAACTCCCCCACGTTTGCCATTGTAAACGAATACGAGGAGAGGGGTGGAGAGACCATCTACCACTTCGACTTCTACAGGATAAAATCCCTTACCGAGGTATACAATATGGGCTACGAGGAATACCTCTACAGCAACGCCTACTGCTTTATTGAGTGGCCGGAACTTATAGAGGAACTGCTGCCCGAGGAGACCGTGAAGGTGGAAATTACCGAGGAGAGAGATGGCTCACGCACTTTAAAAATAAAATATAACGACTAAAAACATATAGTATATGAAAATAAACGCAAACGCATCGGGTACAAGAACCATAGAGGTTACCGAGGAACAATTGCAGATTATAAGAAAGTATTCTCTGCTCGACAGAATAACAAACAGCCTGGGCACAGTGAACGAGGAGTCGCTCGCCAAGTTGCGTCTCACTGTACGCGCACTCATTGCATCGCAGGAGATGGATGCCAAGGAACTGCTCGACCTCTGCTCGGTTCTCTACGACGAGAATATGAAAGCTCTCGGTCTGACCAACCTTATGAACTGCTACAACAACTGGTTGCAGAACCAAGTTGCCGAAGAACAAGCAAAAGTAAACGAGGAAAATGCCTGAAAGAAAGCTGACCGACTGGTTACCTACCACACGCAAGGAGGCTGAAATGCGCGGATGGAGCGAGATGGACGTGGTTCTCTTCAGTGGAGATGCCTACGTAGACCACCCATCGTTCGGAGCCGCAGTCATAGGCCGTCTGCTGGAGGCCGATGGGTTGCGAGTGGCTATAGTGCCGCAACCCAACTGGCAGGACGACCTGCGCGATTTCAAGAAGATGGGGCGTCCACGCCTTTTCTTTGGAATATCTGCAGGCTGCATGGACTCTATGGTAAACAAATATACCGCAGCAAAGAGATTCCGTTCCGAAGACGCATACTCGCCCAACGGCAAGCACAGTATGCGCCCCGAATATGCCACAACAGTCTACTCCAATGCCATTAAGCAGCTCTTCCCGGAATCGGCTGTAGTTATTGGCGGCATTGAGGCATCAATGCGCCGCTTTACCCATTACGACTACTGGCAGGACTGCCTGAAAAAGAGCATTCTTGTAGAGAGCAAAGCCGACGTACTTGTATATGGAATGGGCGAACAGCCTATCCTGGCACTTGCACGTGAGATGAAACAGCAGCTGGCAGAGAGCGGCGCAGAATTCATTACGGCAACACAGGCAAGGGGTATTACAAAAAAGATAAGACAGACCGGCTACCTTACCCGCAAATACGACATAGAAGCTTTTGAGAGTGAGGACAAGAACCTTGCGCCCCACAATGAGTGCCTGAAGAGCAAAGAGAAACAGGCTGCCAACTTCCTTGCGATAGAAAAAGAGTCGAACAAGGTGAGCGCAAAAAGGCTGTTGCAAGAGTATGAAGAGGGAGTTGTGGTAATAAACCCGCCCTTCCCCACTATGACAACAGAACAGCTCGACCATAGTTTCGACCTGCCCTACACACGACTGCCTCACCCAAAATACAACGGCAAGCGCATACCGGCGTACGATATGATAAAGTTCTCGGTAAACATTCACCGTGGATGCTTCGGAGGTTGTGCCTTCTGTACCATATCGGCACACCAGGGAAAATTCATTGTGAACCGCAGTACAGAGAGCATATTGCGTGAGGTGGAGAACATATCGAAGATGGAGGATTTCAAGGGCTATTTGAGCGACCTTGGCGGACCATCGGCAAATATGTATATGATGAAGGGTAAAAAGCCCGAGATGTGTGCGAAATGCTCACGCCCGTCGTGCATACAGCCCAAGATATGCCCTAATATGGATATAAACCACAGCGCACTGCTCGATTTGTACAAAAAGGTGGATGCCTTGCCCGGAATAAAGAAAAGCTTCATAGGCAGCGGAGTGCGATACGATATGCTACTGCACCGTAGCGGCGACAAACAACGCGACGAGGCTAGCGACAGATACACCGAGGAGCTGATACGCAACCACGTGAGCGGCCGTCTGAAAGTGGCACCCGAGCATACTGCCGACACGGTTCTGCGCCTTATGCGCAAGCCACCCTTTAAGCAGTTCCACGATTTCAAGAGGATTTTCGACAGGATAAACACGAAGTACAACCTGAAGCAGCAGCTTATCCCCTACTTCATAAGCAGCCACCCGGGCAGCACCATCGAAGCAATGGCAGAGCTTGCAGCAGAGACCAAGCAACTGAACTTTCACCTGGAACAGGTGCAGGACTTTACTCCCACGCCTATGACAATGGCTACAGAGATGTACTACACGAGAATAAACCCCGAAACGGGAGAGAAGGTATTCTCGGCACGCACAATGCGCGACAAGGAGGCACAGAGAAAATTCTTCTTCTGGTACAAGCCCGAGGAGCGCCAGGAGATCAAGCGCATTCTGCGCCAACTGGGACGCCCCGACCTGCTGAAACGACTAGGACTTTAGTATATAAAAAATGAGCGAAGATGTTTCTTCGCTCATTTTTTATCATTACTCCTCAACAGGCTCGAACTCCTCTTTGCCTACACTGCATAAGGGGCAAACCCAATCCTCGGGCAGATTCTCAAAAGCAATACCGGGCTCAATACCCTGTTCCGGGTCGCCAATCGCGGGGTCGTAAACCCACTGGCATACTGTACATCTATACTTCTTCATAATACTCTTTTTCTATATAACACTTAATGTTCTCTTTTTGTTCGGCAAAAGAACAAAAAAATATTTATGCGACAAAGAAATATTTTCTCTATTTGCAAAGAAACTCATCGATGAGGATGCGCATACCTTCGGAAGCTCCCTTACGAATGTGAATGGCATTTTTAGGAAGACGCGCGTTCACATCGTTGGGGTCAATGAGATAGACCGGAATATTGGCCGGCGCGTAATTCAACAGACCTGCAGCAGGATAAACATTCAGCGAGGTGCCTATTATTATAAATATGTCGATATCACGCATTGCGGCAATGGCATCTTCCATAAAGGGAACGGGCTCACCGAACCACACTATATATGGGCGCAGCTGTGAACCGTCGGCAGCAAGGTCACCCATAGCTATTACAGGTGCCGACGATGGAAGCTCACGAACATAGTCCATATTCTGCGGGGCGCGCGAAGAACAGGCCTTCATAAGTTCCCCGTGAAGGTGAATCACCTTCCCCGAACCAGCACGCTCGTGCAGGTTATCCACGTTCTGCGTAACAACCGTAACATCGAAATACTCCTGAAGTGCCGCTACAAGGCGATGGCCTTCGTTGGGTTCAGTATTCAACAACTCGGTACGGCGTTTATTGTAGAACTCAAGCACGAGTGAGGGATTGGCTGCGTATCCCTCGGGGGTGGCAACCATCTCCACCGGATATTCATCCCACAGGCCGTTACCTCCTCTAAAGGTACTAATACCACTCTCGGCACTCATACCGGCACCGGTAAGTATGACTATTCGTTTCATATAGTCTTTATTGGTTATTAAAACAATTTGAGAGAGGCAATGCCTCTCTCAAACTATAAGTATAATTACATTATCAAATTACTTAGTATATGCAGGCAAAGGCAAGTACCAGCTGTCTTTGTTCTTAAGACGGTTGAAGAGGTCGGAATCCCAACCATCGGCACCCTCGGCAGAACGCCAGTCACCGGTTGCTACATTACGTGCTGCAATACGACGAGCGAGGAACTCATAATTGCCAAGTGAAATGGCAATACGTGACAAGTCGGCAAAACGGTGACCCTCAAAGGCCATCTCAAGAGCCATCTCATCGATAAGTTTGTCGTACATGAACTTCATACGATGCTCATCGGTAACATCATATACTTCAACCAATGCCTCCTCGTATTCAAACTCCCAGGCTACATTGCCGTCCTCGTCGAGAATGTATGCTCCGGTTTCGTCTTTCAAAGGAATCTGTTTCTTTGAACCATCGGCATTCAACACCGGTCTGGTAATCATCTCCTCACGGGGTTCAATGTTGAAATGCAATGCAACACAAGAGTCGGTCAAAGCATAAGCCTTGTTGTAAGCCGAGAAACCGCTACCGCGTGAGTGGATACCAATGTTGCTAGAAAAAGTTGTGTGAGAGAAGTCGTAGCTGATTTTGCTGTCAAAATCCAATACTGCATTCTCATATACCACGGGTGCATACTGAGCAACCTCCTCACCATCAATCTCAAGAACTATGTTCTTGCCGCCATCCTTCAAAGGAGCCATCAAATACTCGCCGGTCTTCTCATCCTCCATATATTTTTCGCCGTATACGGGGTTCCAGTACAACTGGCAGTCGCCTCTGATACCATCTTTAAGTACCGACATTGCAAGTTCCTTGGCACCAGTATAGCCCTCGCGCTCCAAGCCCAACAATGCCTCGGCGAAACGCAAGTATACGTACTCGGGACGGTCGAGAATGATTGTACGTGTAATGGTGTTGATACCGGGATAATACATTGCCTGACCATTGTCGAAGCTGATTGCTTTGCTATCGTCGAGGTTGTATTTTACAATCATATTGCTGTGATAAGCAGCGTCGGCATCGCGCTGTCCCACTACAGTTGAATATACACGCAAGTCACCGGGGAATTTACTGCTCTCAATGTATGTCTGGTACTGCTTGGTGTCACCATATCTGTAAAGATAGGCCTGACGGGTTGAAACTGCATATATTGCAGGCGCTGCAACCACCTGTGCTGTACCAACATTCTCCTCACCACCGGGGGCGAAGATTGAAGCCAAATGTGAAATGTTACCAAGTTCCTCGGTCTTTGAATAACGGATAACAGAAACAAAGTTGTTCAAGTTATTGTCGAAGTTATTCATCGCATAACGGTCGACAAAGTTAATGCTAGGAACGTAGTTGGGGTTATCGTTGGGTTTCTCATTCTTGTGCTCAGAGATTGAGTTGTTATCTGAAATCTTATTGTCGATAGCCAGATACTGGTAATAGCACATCGCAGCCTTTGCATAATCACTGTTGGGGTTAGCCATAGGCAAGGGATATGCTGCTGTCTCGGCCAACAAAGCGGCACGCCATAGGTAGAGGTCACCCAAAAGAACTCTGATGGGCATGAACAATTTCTTTGTCACGTTAGGTGCAGAGAAATCCTTGATCTCCCACTCGGGCATCTGTCTTGTCTGGAAAGGCTCCAAGTCTTCGATAAGATAGTTGATTACACCCAACTGGTCTGTGAAATTGTTTGTCATTATCTCGTCGGCCTGACTGTTCGATGTAAGGGGATCAGTATAGAAAGGAATCTCCTTATAGTTCTTCATCAACTGGATGTATGTCCAAGCGCGCACGCTCTTTACAGCTGCATACTCGCGTTTTACAAGCTCGCGGTTCTGGTTAGAGAGGTTTGTATCAACACGAGCAAGATATACGTTACAGTTGTTTATAATCTCATAATACTCCTTGGGGTTGAGGTATTTGTTTGACTCAGCATCGAATTCAAAGTTGCTGATATCGTTCAACTCCTTTGCTGAATGGCTGTTTGTGGTCACAAGATCGCCACGGAGCTCACCAAGAAGAATCTGTTTGTCGCCCACCTTCTGCACAGCATTCAAGATACCCAATACTGAATATACCAAATCGCCAGATGTAAAATCTTCAAACTCGTACTCTACACGGTTCGATTCCGCTTCCAACAAGTCCTCGCATGAACCGAAAAATATGGCTCCGCAAAGAAGAAGCGCTACTGTACTAATAAAATTCTTTTTCATTTTATATTCTGTTTTTATCGTGTTCCGCATAAAACGGAACACGATTTTTATTCATTAGAGGTTTATTTTTACACCAAAGTGATAGCTTGCGCTCTGCGAAGTCAAGCCGGCGTCAACACCCTGATACAATACATTGTTGTTTACAGAAGTCTCGGGGTCGTTGCCTTTGTAACCAGTGATTGTCCAAAGGTTATCGGCGGCACACCACACTGTCACACCCTGTAGCCAGCTGTATGAAACAGGGATGTCGTATGACAACTTGATTGACTTCAACTTGAAGTATGAACCATCCTCAATCCATCTGTCAGAGAAACGGCTGTTACCCATAGGATCGCCATAAGAAACTGCGGGGATATCGGTAATCTGGCCATCGCACACCCAACGGTTCTTCAGGCTGGTTGTCTGGTTGAAGAAGCTTGAACCACTCTCCAACATCTGACGATAGTAGTTGTATACATCGTTGCCTACTGAATAGTTGCAAACGATACCGAGTTTCCAGTTCTTGTAAGTGAGGTTTGCATAGATGTTACCATAGAAGTCGGGGTTGGGGTCACCAATCACAGTCTTGTCGTTCTCATCAATGCAACCGGGGTTAGAACCGGGGTTGAGGTCGAGGAATCTCATATCACCGGCCTTGAAGTACTCGCGCTCCTTACCGTTCATCTGGTACTGGTTCAAAGCGTCAGCCTCGGCCGAAGAGCAGATAACACCTGCGGTCTTATAACCCCAGAATACACCTACGGGCTGGCCAACCATTGTCTTCACCTCGCCGCCGTATACTGAAGCTACAGCAACATCCTCGTCGAGAGAGATTACCTTGTTCTTATAGTGGCCTACAGAAGCACCCAACTCCATCTTGAAGTCCTTATTGTTTACAACTTTTGCCGACAACGATGCCTCGAAACCTGTATTCTCGAGCTCACCGCCATTGCTCCAGTATGTATCCATACCTGTGATGTATACATATTTCTTCTGTACCAAGAGGTCTGATGTCTTTGATTTGTATGCATCGAAGCTCAAGGCCAAACGATTGTCAAGGAACATTGCATCGAAACCAAGGTTTACACGAGATGTTGTTTCCCATTTGATACCATCGTTCTCAACATTGGCAAACTGCATACCCATAATAAAGTCATTGAACTTGATTGCCTGCATGTAGCTGCGTGAAGCATAGAAATCGATAGCATCGTTACCTGTCATATCGAAACCGGCACGCAACTTCAACATATTCACACCGGGAACCTTGAACCAGTTCTCCGATGAAACGAGCCAAGCCGACTGGATAGAGGGGAAGAATGCCCAAGAAACGCCACACATCTTCAAGCCATCTACAGCCTCTTTACCGAAGCGTGAAGAAGACTCCAAAGAAGCCGAAGCCTGCAAGAAGTAACGTGTCTTGTAAGAATAGTCGGCCTGCATGTACCAAGACATATTTGTCCAGGCATCGTCCTCACCAGAGGTTGTCAACGCGTCAAGACCCTGATGCACCTTGAAGCTGTTGTCGTTACCGGTGTTGGCACCACCAATGTAGTTTGAGTCGAAATCAAAGTTAGTGTAACGGAAACCACCGAAAGCATCAAAGTTGTGAGCGCCGAAACGTTTCTTCCAGGTAACTCGTGTGTCACTGGTGATTGCAGCCTCGCGACCGAACATAGATGCTGCATAGTTGTTTATGGTGGTACCTGCACTCTCAAGGTAGAAGTTTGAGGCAGTGCTCAACTCACCCTCGGGCTGAGCGTAGGGGAGATAATAAATCTCGTTCACGCGGTGCAAAGAGTAGTTGAAGGTCTCTGTAATGGTAAAATCGCCCAATTTCATTTCGGGAGCAATGGTGATACCCATATTGGTATACTCCATCTCGTTCTTGTACTCACCGGCACCCTTGTCAAGAATGGTCATAGGGTTGTACAATGAGTTGTTGGGGTGAGTGATACCTGACTTTCTGATTGCATCGTAAGCAAAGGTGTCAGCACCATCATAGTTTGAACTTATCTGACCCAAATTTGAATATCTGTAAGGACTCAAGAAAGGAGATTTAACCTTTGCAAGCAAAGCTGTAGATGTCAAGGGGAATTCTGTATCATCCTCGCGGAAACCATCGTCGAGAAGCTCACGGGCAACACGAGAATAAGAAATGTCAACGCGGGTAGACAACGCCTCGGTCAAAGAGATTGTTGAATTCAAGCGTACGTTCATTCTGTTGAAATTGTTACCCTCAAGAGGACTGTCGGCCTGCGTATATCCGAAAGAGAAGTTGTACATAGCAATGTCATCACCACCCTCTACATTAAGTTTGTAGTTCTGTGAGAAGGCTCTTTTATATACATAATCCTCCCAGTTTGTGTTATTGTGATATTTTGCATATTTCACGAAAGAGGGGTCGCTACGGAGGAACTCATGGTTGGCGTTGGCACCAAGATTCTTTACTGTACCAAGCAGGTCGTTTGCATACAAACGATATTCCTCGGCACCAAGCATATCTATGGTTGAGGGAATGGTTGTCATACCGCCATAAAGGTTTGCAGTAATGCGGGTAGCCATACTCTTACCACGTTTTGTATTAATGAGGATTACACCGTTGGCTGCACGGGCACCATAGATTGCTGCACCATTCTTCATTACCTGCACGTCCTCAATATCCTCAATGTCAATAGAAGAGAGAATATTGTTGTACATACCGGTGTGGTTGGTATAAGAATTCTCCTGCATATCCCATATAATACCATCGACCACAACAAGGGGTTGTGTATTGGCATTAATAGAGTTTATACCGCGTATAAACATTGCATTACCAATACCCAGAGCTCCAGAGCGGGTAATTGAGCGTACATCGGCACCAAGGTTCTTCTGAATCTCGGTATCAACTGTTAGCGAGGGAGTCACTTCGTTTGTGAAACCGTTATGCTCCAAAGCCTTGATGTCGGCAGTATAGTTACCAGAGAACTTGTCTGAATAGAGACGGACATTGATAACATCGTCTTTATATACAGGTGCCTGCATCAACGAGTATTCGGGGGTTGAGAAGCTCAACAATGTAACATAAGACGGAATCTCAAGTTTATATTGGCCATCGCCGTTAGTCATTGTTGTAATTTTGATGTGACCGGTAGCCTGCACACGCACACCCGAAAGGGGATTGTTTGTGGCGGCATCGTAAACAGTACCGGTAATGGTGCGGGTTGCGGGGGTCTCGACAAGCTTATTACCGACCTTCGCAGAATCGCTTTCCATAGAAGCTGTAGCATTGAAAACCGAAGCGTTCAAAGCCGATGGCATCAACACTATTAACGCCATCAATAGTTGCATTATTTGTCGCATATTCATAGTTTTTTTCTATTTTTCTTTTAAAGCTTTAGTCGAGGGGCTCATCTTCAGTACCCGACTCCTCCTCGTTAGGATCTACAGGGATAAGCAATATCTGGTCGAGCAAGAAACGGTGAGCATAACGGTTGTTGTTTATTGCCATGTATTGAGAACCTCTCTTGTAGGCGGGCTCCAACAACTCAATCTTAATCTCTACTGTATATTCCTTGTCTTCAATATCACCAAGCTCTGAAAGGTTTCCAAAGTTCTCGCAATAGTCAAACTTGAAAATCTTGTCCTCGCCATTCTCGTCTTTCAGGAAGATGGTATCGATACGGGCGGTATCGGGGGTAATGGCACTAGTCTCAAGTACTCTATAACCACCACTTCTAAGTTTCACAGAATCGCTGGGGAACATTCCAAGAAGTTCGTTGTTCTGCATAACGCTTACACGCAAATAAGATTTACGATATTTGGGATAGTTAGCGCCGGGGTTAGTGGGGTTGGCGGGGTCTACGATTGTATCCTTATAGCTCTTAATGAACCAGGGGGGAGTAATCAAAGCAATCTTGTAGTTGGCCGAGTAGATGTTTTTCACGAAGAATTTTACAACGGGCAACAAGTTTGCTTTCTTCTCGGCACAAGATGCTTCGAAGTATTGGCCGTTAGAGAGCTTGCCAACAACATCGGGGTTCTGGTCGAGTTTGGCAACCGATACAGTGCGGTATGTTGAACCACCCTTACTCTCTCTCAAATATGTGTGATATTTGTCCTCGTCCTCTACTGTTTCCAAATCGGGCTCAAACTTAATGGTATCAATCCACAAATTGAAGGGATTCAAAGGCATTGCATCCACAACATTGAGCATACCGTTTGACATTACATGTGTCTCTGTTACAGAAAATTCGTTTCTTGCAAATTTCTTACGGGGGTAAGAAAGGCCGTTACGGGCAATCATTGAGTCGGGGAGATTGTCGTATGTGGGCACTGCGCCATCGACTCTCTGGTCTGACAAACTATAGGTAAAGTACTTGAGATACTGCTTCTGAGCAGAAATCATACTTATAGAGTCAATCTCTTCCTGATCCATCTTTGAAAGGAACTCGCTCTCGTACCTATAGTTATAGAATGAAAGGATGTTATCCGAAATGCTGTTCCACAACTCGTCTGTAGGCGCATACATTACCATTGTAGAGTCCTCATTATTGATGCTACCCATAATGTTGAGCATCTCGTTTGTTTCAATAAACAAAGAGTCGATATATGTGGGCTGCTGGTTTACAGGGTCGCCCTGAGGACTGTTCTTGTCAAACTCTCTTTTTGTGAAAGACAAACAGAAATCCCAGAATGCACTAATGCTGTTTACATTCTTTATAGACTCCCACAAAGAGGGTTTATAAGAAGCGGGGGCACTCAATTTGTGAATGACACCGTTTCGTGCCATAATGTTGGTCTGGAGCAATTTGCTGGTACCGAATGTGTATCCTGAACGGGCATCTCCCGAGAACTCCACGAGTTTGCCATTAAGCATAAGCAGAGTATTGTCCTCGCCGAGCTGGCCATTGGCAGCGTGACGGTTATTGGCAACGTGAGATGTTACGAACTCCTTGAAAACGCCTTCACGGTCGCCGTTGGCAATGCGCTCCTCAACAGTAGCGACATCGTAGCTCTCGTTAACCGAAGCAAAGACGGTGTATACTCTAGACTGGTTGAAAAGAGAGTCGGCACACTCGGCACCACACAAATCCACGATATAAAGGAAGTTTGCAAAATCGGGATCCTTTCTCATCAATTCAAGAATTGTCAATTCCGATTCGGGCGCCTCGGGGAAGGTATATACATCAGGCTCTTCGCACGAATAACTCATAAAAAGAGCTAATGTCAAAATTGACACAACCAAAAATTTATTTTTTAACATTGCTTTCATCTTCTATATTTTTTATAAATAGAATAATCAATTCCTTGTAGTTAACAATAGGCTCCTGATACTAATTCTGGTCAATATAATCATCGCCACCTGAAGTAGTACAAGACTCATTCTGAACGAGCTCTTTGTTAAAGCGCATTTCGTCTTTGTGAATGGGCATAAACAATGAGCTGATACGTGTAAAACGCATTACCAATTCGTCCTTGTCGGCACCGTGGCTAACCTTTGTGTTGTAGCCGGCAACCAATGTACCACGCTTATCGTGAGGAGTCTGCAAAGCCTCGCGTACAATGTCGAACCAAAGCTTTCCTTCGAAACACAACTCGCGCGCACGCTCGTCGCGTACAAGTTTCATACAGTCTTCTTTTGTTGTATATTCCAATTTGCTGATTCCATCGACCATCCAACGGGCGTTGATAGCTTTTACAATCTCGTAAGCTTCGTTAAGTGCTGCATCATCGGCATAAGAGCGCGCAACCAAAGCCTCGGCCATCAAAAGCATTATGTCGGTCTTGCGATATACAATCCAGTTTGCATCATAGTCGTCAGCAGTGCGGAACTCACGAGTATTTGTCGCGTCGTTAGGAGTGTTCTTTGCGTGATACTTGTTTACATAATAGTCGCCCGATGTCTCCTGAACATTCCAGTTACTGTTGGGATATGTTGTGAAAGCATACTTACGCAAGTCGTTATCGTCGAAGATGTCAACAAACTTCTTGGAAACGAACAAGGGAGAGTTCTTTTTACCATCTGAACCATAGAAAGCGGCAATACCTGAAGATTTACCGAAGTTGTCCTTGATAATCTGGAATTCAAAGATTGACTCTAAAGAGTTTCCATTACCGAAGATTTGATTATAAACTCTACTGAAACCAAATTTTCTGGGGTCTTTGTCACCCTCTTTCTTGTCGTTGTCGTTCTCCAGAAGTGAGTAAGCGGTTCTTTCTTCCTCTTCCTCAACCTCCTCACAATAGATTTCGTGCATGCTTGCAAGGATCTTGCGACAGTTCTGTATAGCCATCTCGTAGTAAGTGTCGGCAGGATATGCAGCCTCTTCTATACCCGAAATTCTGTAATATTCGGAAAAAGCTGCACGCCACATATCAACATCGGCCATCAATGCATACACGGCGTTAGTTGTTATACGGCCCACGCTTCCTACATTGGGAGCAGAAGAGAGAAGTACCTTTGTACTTGCCGACTCAAGATCGCTGTAGATAGAGTTCAGCACAGTCATAGGAGACTCCTGGGGGTATGAGGGGATTTCAGCATCGCTCATCACCACCTTGGTTGCCAAAGGAATGTTGCAGAAAGCACGCAACAGCATAAAGTGTGCGTAAGCTCTCAGGGCCAACATCTCACCTTCAATTATAACCATCTCGGCATTAGAGAAGTTGGGGTCTTTAGAGGTTACGTTGGGACCATATTCCATTACAAGGTTACAAGCGCTGATGGCACTGTAATATTCGGACCAAGATGAATAAGGATGATCGTCGTACAACAGACCATTGAAGAGGTTCTCAAATGCATCGGTGTACTGACCAACTTTACAGTCTACAGACTGCGAACGAGACTCGCCCCATACGATTGCTCTTGTCAATGTATTGTTGTTACATAGTGTGGCATAAGCAGTAGCTGTGTAACCGGTAACTTCGGCCTCGGTGCGCCAGAAATCCTCGTGAACCAATTTCTCGGGAGGAATAATTGTCAAATAGTCATCACACGATGTGATAAACATTCCGCTTATAAGAACCGATACCAATATAAGCTTTCTATATATATTCTTTATATTTTTCATAATATACCTCAACTTTTATATTGTTTTAGAATCCCATAGAAACTGAAATTGTGTATGAACGGGGACGGGGAGTCTCTGAATAGTCATATGCAATTCCGTTACCACCTGAGCTGATTTCGGGATCAAGACCAGTATACTTAGACCAGTGGATAAGGTTGTCGGCCGAAGCATAGATTGACAAGCTTCTCAAACCAATTTTCTTTACCCAGTCGTTGTCGAACTGGTAAGACAACTGAACGTAAGAAAGACGCAAGTATGAAGCATCCTCAACGTAACGGTCGCTACCCAAGTAGTTGTATGCAGAGTTAGAACCGAACACGGCGCGAGGTATCTCTGTTATATCACCCTCTTTACGCCAGCGCCAGTTAACGGCAACACTCTGGTTGTTGAACGATGACATATTCTCGAAGTTCATACGGTTAGAGTTCACAACATCTACACCATAACGGTATGTGAAGTTGGTCTTCAAACTCCATTTCTTATAGCGGAAGGTAAAGCCGAAACCACCCTGTGCTGCGGGGTTCGAGTTACCAAGATATACAATATCCAACTGGTTGATGGTACCGTCATTGTTAACGTCCTCATAGATAGCGTCACCGCCACGGAACTTGTATCCCGACTCATCCTCTCTGTTGTAGAAGAGAGTCATCTGCTTGGGAGTACCATTTGCGTTGTACACTACATTACCGTTTACATCGCGAACAATGGGGCAGCTTCCGTCACGACCGGCTGCAGCCTCTGACAAAGCCTTCTCCCAGTTCTTGTAGCTGAAACGGTATACACCCTTGTAACGGAAGCCGTAGATGGCACCGAAGGGGTTACCCACCTGAACACGACCAAGGTATTTTGCATTTTCAGCTCTGTCATAAGTTTCGTTACGGTCTTTGAGATAAGCCTCTTCCATCTCAAGAATCTCGTTGTAGTTGTTACCGATGTTGAAGAACATACTTACCGAGAAGTCTTTAAACACTTTGAAAGAAGCGGTGCTCAAGTTCAACTCCCAACCAGAGTTACGCATTGTTCCCGAGTTCTTGTAAGCAAGGGTTGAGTAACCGGTTATTGAGGGAATCTTGTAGTTAGATACCAACTGGTCGTAAGTGGTTGCGATATAGTAGTTGAACGAACCGGTAAGCTTGCCATCAAAGAAGCCGAAGTCAGAACCGATGTTCCACTCACGTTTATCTGATGTTGTCAAGGCTGTCAAGCGGAGACCCTCCATCTTGTAACCTGCACCCAAATTACCATAAGGAATCTTTGTATCTGTATATGTGTTGAATGTTCTGTTCTCACCGGGTGCGTGACCGTCCATACCGAAACCGGGACGAATTGACAACATAGAGAGTACAGGTTTAGCCCACTGCATCCAAGGCTCGTCGCTGATGTTCCAACGACCAGAGATAGCGGGGAACATTACCCATTTCTTGTCGTCACCCATAGATGTCAAACCCTCGCCGCGCAATGAAAGACGGAGCATATACTTTGATTTGTAAGAATAGTGAGCATCGTAAACGAAGCTGATGCTGCGCCACATTGACTTACCGGAGCTTGCTCCACCCAATACAGAACTGATTGTTGCACTGGTAATATTACCTGTGGGCAAGCCCTGTGACTGTGCGTACTGCGAGTTGCTGGTACCAGTTCTCAACTCGAACTGGCCTGTCATAGTGAGGTAGTGATCCTTGCTGCCCAGGTAGGGAGTAAAGATAAGGTTATGACGGGTTGAGAAACCGAGCGACTTACTGTCTGAAGATGTAGACTGGTTGATAGCCGAATTGTACCAATCAAGGTCGGGGTACAACTCACCGGGGTTATAGTTTCTTGTTGCTGAGGTTGAAGCATTGAGGTTAACCATACCACGGTATTTCAACTGTGACTGGTTGTCCTCGAGACCCAAGAGGTTATACTCAAATGTGATCTGGGGGTTGATGCTGTAGTTCTCGTACTTGCTTTCTGCAAGGTTACCGTCGGCAACAGGGTTCTTCAGGTTCATGTTCTGGTCAACAATCTCACTTGTGTACTTTCTCTCATCGTCGTTGAGGAGGTTGAAGTACTCGTCGGTGTTCATACCATTCTGATCCTGTCTGTATATAGCCATATTAGGCATCATCTTCTGTGCAGTGTAAAGAAGGCCTGAACCGTGATAAACACGATTTACATATGAGAATGAGAAGTCAGCAATAACCTTGATACGCTGTGATACAAAGTAGTCAAGTGCCAAACGTGAAGACAACTGATCCATCTCCTCACCAATAACCTGACCGGTCTCGTTTGTATATGAACCTGATACGCGGAATGTAGCTTTCTCACCACCACCATTGAGGTTCAACGAATACTCGTGACGATAACCGTGTTTCTCGATTGCGTCAACCCAGTCGGTATTGTTGTTATAGTTCTCATACTCGAGGAAGTTCTTGTTGTAGCTCAACTCGGGCACATCCTTGCTCTCATTGTTCTGGTTGAAGAGAGCCTGTTTCATCATCATGGTATAGTCGTCACCATTAAGCAGGTTCAAACCCTCGGGTGTCCATTTGTCTTTGAACTTGTATGTGAAGCTCACGCGAGTGGGACCACGTTTACCACGTTTTGTCTTAATCTTGATAACACCATTGGCACCGGCAGAACCCCAAACGGCACAAGAAGCAGCATCCTTCAACACCTCAATCTCGGCGATATCCTCGGTGTTGATCATAAGCAACTCGGCAAATTTGTCCTCGGTCGAGTTAGTGAAGTCGAAGCCCTCGTCCACCTGGAAGATGTTGTCGTCCACAACGAGCAAAGGCTGAAGTTCAGAGTCGGAACCCTCGAGCATAGATACACCACGCAAACGCATCTGTGTACCCTTACCTACCGAACCCGATCCCATAACGACGTCAAGACCGGCAATCTGTCCCTGCAAAGCCTCGTCAACTGAAGCGAACGAAAGACCCTGCATCTCCTCCATACTGATCTTCTGTGTTGCGTGTGTCATCTCACGCTCAAGAATATCAAGACCTCCGGTGCGTACAATCTCCTGGGCCTCAATAACCACGTCGTCAAGCATATTGTCCTCGACCATCTTAATATTGAAGACGGTGCGGGTACCAATCTTGATTCTCTGGGGCTTGTAACCAATATAAGAGACCTCCAATTCATTGGCGGTATTCTTCACTATCATAGAGAAGTTACCCTCGAAGTCGGTTACGGTAGCCTCAATAATACGATTGTTCTTATCTCGCTCGGTAACGTTTACCATAATCAGCGGACCCTCTGAATCACTGGTGATAGTACCCGAGATTCTCGCGCTTTTCTGTGCAAAAGCCGATACGCACAAAGTGCAACAGAATGCGAGCAATAATAAATGTTTTATTTTATCCATGGTTGATATTATTTTACAAAGATATTCAATCAATCAGTCTGCTATCAATTCAGCAAAACTCTATTGAAACTTCCGTTATTTTCATATTGGCGTACATAGATGTTACCAGCATCGTCGGTCTCATATACAAGTTCGAAGACACCTTCAGCAGTTTCAGTAACTCTATAACCCTGCTCAGTGATGAGAATATCCTCATTCTGGTTGTCCTTAACAAGTCTCTCGCGAGAGAGCTTGGTGCAGTCGTAATCCTGTCTGGGCTCCATAAGATAACCTGCAAGGTTGTACTTGTTCTCATTGGGACCTACAACCACGCCGCTCTTTGCAGCCACCAGGTAATAGCTCTTGCCGTCAGTCTCATCATAGTAAGAACCGGGCATACCCTCAATGTAGAGTTTCTCAACCTTTGCACCATTGGGAGCAAAGCGCTGTACCATACCGTCGTAACCGAACAACTCGCCGTGGCAGAGAGCCTTGTCTATGTGGTGAGCAACAGCTCCTGAAGAAGCAAGGATTGCATAGGGGTTGTCGCGACCCTGCGATTTGAATTTGAACTCGCGGCAAAGAATATTCCATGTCTTGTTCTCTGTAAGGGGGTCAACCACTACATTGGCAACATTACCACATTTGTCGGTAACAGTAAGGGCACCGCCTGTCATATTTACATCGAGCACCTCGAATGTACCATTCTTATTTATATAAGCGGTCTCATAAGACTTTCTGTAAGGAATATTATCCACGAATACCGAGTTATCCTGAACGTGGTAGCGGAAGAAGCTGCTTAACAGATGCATTGCGGCTGCAGCCTGCTCTTTTGTTCCACCGAGGTTACCCAACGCACAGCTGTTGATATCGTCCCAAGTGGGAAGTCCCTTTTCAATAATTTCCTGAACTGCCTCGTTAGAGGGGATGTATACGGTATAGTTATAACCCTGCATAAAAGGAATACCACAGAACACACCGCGGTTCTCATAGAACATAGAGTAAACAGAAACTGTATCAAGAGGTGCTATGCTCTCACCATATATATTCTTGACTACCTTACCAATGTAACCACCATTGTTCTCTTCGCTAGTTGACAAAGGATTGTAAGCATTGGGGTAAGCAAGTTTCAAGAATTCGTGGAAGGGTTTGTCGGCATCGTCTTTCGACTCATATATATATCTGTAAACCGATTTTGTAGCAGGTGTGGGGATACCACTCAATTTCTGCGAAATAGCCTCGTCGCCACCATAAGGAACAGTATTGTATGATACACCGTTTATCTGGTTGGCAAACATCTCTTTTGCAACAACCTTTGTACCGGCCTCTATCTGCTCACCACCCTGGAACACAGGATGTTCGGGATCGCTGAAGTCAACCTTGATGGCGTTACCACCTTTTGTCAAATAGTACTGGTTACCCGATCTTATATCGTCAACCACAATAAGGTTCTCCAAGAGGTCACCCATACGGTTCCACATAAAGAAACTCAAACTCTCAATGGGAGCAGCGGGCATTGCCATACCTGAACCGTTTTTATAGAAGAATACATATTTATCCTCAAAGTTGATAGGGTCGGCGGGATAAGTCTTGCCCTCATCATATTTTACAATGTACTGACCGTCTGCTGTAAGGCTGAAGGGATACTTCACATAATAGAGCAACTCTTTCTTTTGAGCCTCAGCATTCTGGTTGGGGTCGCTATAACCGTCGAATTTTTTGTCGAAACGGATTTCGAACATTTCTGCATCGCCACCTCTCTCACGAGCCTGTGCAATCTCAACAGGGTCATAATAGAAGAATGCCGAGTTGTCGGGCAAGAAGAGAGAGTATACAGCCTTCTTTGCTTTCAAGAATGACTGATAACCGAACTGCTCTATTACCTTATTTACTATACTCATATTAGTAAGCAGCAAAGAAGGCGCAGCAACTGTCACATAATCAGAGGGGCCATATACCTGGTTCAATACATATATTACACCGTTGTTTGCGATGATACTTTCGGTCACAGCAGCGTCAACACCTTCCAAGGGGTCGTTGGCGTCGTCGGTGATACGGTCGAATCTTGAACGTACTGTTGTGGTGAAAGATACCTGCATAAGGTTCTTGAGGAAAAGGGCTACAAGGCTCTCGGGAACATAGTTCAAGGCCTCGAAAAGACTCTCCTTGTCTGTAATTGCAACGCCGGGGGCGTATGTACCAACAATCACAGCACCCGAACCGGCTGTGAAATAGTTGTACATGGCCTCATCTGTGGGTACAAGCATCGCTGCCATATCATACATAGAGTTTGAGTTCTCTTTTGTATACTGGTTGTTGCTGGGGTCGTAAGGAAGCATCTCCTTGAGAGCATCGGGGCGCTTACCCTCGGGCAATACAGCGTCATTAGAAGCGATACCGCCATTCTCGGCATAATATCTCAAAACAAAGACAGAGTCCTTGTTGCCGGTAAGCGACTCGTTCTCGTCGGTCAGTTTCTTGTCGAAGTAAGGCAGACAGAAACGGTCCAACATATAGCTGAACACCGACAGATTCTCGCGTTTGCGCACCTCCTCGGCCATATTTGAGGGAGGAAGGAGCACGTCGTCAAGACGATACAGATAACCGTTCTTACAGGTAATTGTCAAGGTGTCGTCAGAGAAACCGAGGTTCTCAACGCCGCTGGCCATAATCTTCTTGTCATACACATAAGCCTCGCCGGTCTTGTAGGTTTTGGCCTGCACACCGTTCTTGCGGAAGAGGAATGAAACGTCATCATTTGTTATACCGTTCTTTTTCAAAAAGTCGGGCATAAAGTACACAAGCATAGGATTGTTTGAACCCGATGCAAGAAGCATTGTTTCGTCACGTTCCACACCACGGTAGGTATCCCAGAATCTGTTGTATCGGGGAGTCTGTTCCCTTGTCACCACAGGAATGGTGTCGATAAGACCGTAAGAGGTTGTACGACGCATACAAGAACCTTCCGATGTTGTCTGGGCATCAGAAGCCGACAACATATCAAGCAACATCGCATCGTTGAGCATTGAAGCCTTAAGCAGAATCTTCTTCTGCGCCAAAGTCAGTTCAGAGAAAGAGCGCACACCCCACTCGTTGTTCTGGAAGAAGCGTTCAAAAGCCGCATCATCGGCCACGAAAACAGTCTTACTACCGGTTTTGCTGAAGGTTTCGGTTTCACCCAAACCATCAATAATGTCCGCATAGTAGTTGTAACTATGACCCGAATTGTTGTTTCTCAAGAATGCATACACACTCTCGCCGAGCCAGCTCGGCTGGTCGCCATCGTCGTAGGTATACTCGTCAAATGTATCTTGACAAGAATTCAACATACCGCCAACGAGTAATGCATACAACGCCAATAGCGATGTCTTGCCCAATTTGCTTAAACGGTGTCTTAACATAAGTTTGATTTTTATTAATTATATTTTTTTATTTTTTCCATTCATTTCCCATAATGGCACTATGAGCCACTATGTAACGTGCAAAAATAAGACTTTTAAATAAATATTCGCATAAATCTCATTATTTTTTGCCTTTTCCGCTTTTTTTTTTGAAATAAAAACGCAAATTCCTCAAAAATCCCATAAAACAACGAGAATATTGAGGAATTTGCGTTTTTATATTATTTAACAGTCAAGTGTTAAAATTTACTTTTTCGGAGAGACAAATTTAACAGTTCGCGGTTCACCTTTTACAACCTCGGCAAACTTGTACGGCTCTATTCTTACGGGTTCCAGCATAAACTCGGGAACGTTGTAGGAACGGTCGAAGAAGTTGTAGAAATCGGCACTTTGCTGTGGCAGCAGGAATGCTTTTTCGGCACGCCCGCCGTCGCCCACATAGGCAATGTAGAGACGGCTGTAATTGGTATCGTCGCGACGGCTTGCAAAGAGAATCCAGCGACCGGTGCTGCTCCAGGAGTGGTAGCTCTCGGCATAAGGAGAATTCGCCTTGGTCAAAGGCCAATAATCGCCTGTTTCAAGATCCATCACATAGAGGTCGGCATCGTTATGCCAGATGTGGAAACAACCATATTCGGCCATTGCAAAGAGCAGATATTTACCAGTGGGGGAGACGCGGGGAAAGGTTGCACTCTTGCCCAGTTTTGCGGCATTGAACACCGTGTCAACCTCGCCAAACTCCCCCGTTTCGGGATTCCAAGAACGACGCAATATACTGTATTTCACATCTTTATAATGCTTTATTTCAGCCTCGACTGCAGTTTTGGAACCAGTCATATCGGGGAAATGCGACGAACAGTAGTAAATAGTGCGTCCGTCGGGTGACCACCAAGGAAAGACCTCGAGTTTTGTAGTATCATTGGCTATAGGAGTAACGGTAAGGGTTGAGGGGTTGAAGAGGATTACATCACTTGCAACATCCTGCACCTCTACCTTGTTGGAGCTTTTTGTGTGGAATATCTGGCCTGTCTTGTTCACGGAATACGCCACCACATCGTACACGGGGTTGAATGCCGGATACACACCAGCCGAGAGAGTTGAATCGGTTGCCATATTCACCTTAAAGACCTCTCCATTATGCACAAAGACCGTTCCGCCCTTATACTGGCGCACATGGAACTGCATGTTATCTGTGCGGTAATTCTTATAGGCGTGACAGTTGATACACTGCCCGTCGGGTTCTTTGGTGACAAGCATATTATTGTAGATAATATCCTCGTCGTAAGTGGAGATATTGCGCTGGCTTATACTCAATCTCTCGTATGCCACATACGAAGGAGGTATCAGACGATATGAGATGTAAGGGTCTATTGAATCGGGAGACACCTTGAAGGCAAAGGGCGTGTATGCACGCCACTTGTCTTTAAGCGAGGTGTAAACCTCAACTCTAACCTCTCCGTCTGCTGCCGCCTGCATCAGCGAGCGCCACTCGTCTACCGAGGGTGCCACCTCTTGCCCTGCAAACAACAACTCCACAGCACCTGCCGAAAGACGGGTAACGTAGTTATCAGCCTTCTCGTTTATTTCAAAGACGAGCGGTGCAATGTTCTGCGGAATGGTAACATCTATATAGTCGGGATATATTACCGGGAGTTTCCCCACGGTGATATATCGGTCGGGCACAGAAGGAGTGCAGGAAACACCCACAAAAACGAGCACCGACATACAAAGTCCTATAACACTATTTTTCATTATATTCCGTCCTTTATCAGTTGGTTTTTATTTCGCGCACAAAGAAATAGAAATACCAGTAAGTATCTCCGTATTCCTTTACAAAATATTGCGCCATTTCACTCTCTTTCATCCCCTTATACTTCTGCGTCTTCTTTAGGAAGGCATCGAAACGCACTCTTATGGAATTGTCTATGGGAATATTTGTTGTAACATCGTTGTTCAGGTTGGTGAACAGCAATATAGCCTCCTGGAAGTGATGGGGCACACGCGTCATCTTACCCTTGCCCACATAACGCGCCAATGCATCCCAAAAGAGCGACACATCCTTGCGTGTCATAGCAAAAAGCACGGCAGCCTCTGCCTGCAGACGCGAGTCGGAGGGAGAGAAGGTGTAAGAGAGGCTTTTCGACAAATAGACCTCCACGTAAGAGTCGTCGAGTTCCAAGGCATCGTCATAATTGTACATAAGCAACGGCATTGTAAACTCCTTTCTCTTTGATATAAGAGAAGGGTTTTCCACCAGCGCCTCCATATCCTCGGCCCAGGAACGGTAGAAAAGTGTATTCTTGAGTATGTTTATATAACGCATAGCCAGTTTATGCTGACCCGACAAAAGGGTACAATACACCGCGTGCTTCAAATACTCTACTCTCCAGCCATACTCCACCGAGTTCTCAATACACCAACGATAACAGAAATTGAACTTACCATACTGAAAGTAATTCATCATTCCACCAGTCTGTGTAAGGTGAACAACTCCCGGATGGGCAATGTCGGAACTACCATCGGGATATTTGAAGGCATCCTCACCGGCACGGCCCAGTTTGAGCAGAGCCATATTCTTATTGAGTACAATTTGGCGAGTGGGAATATCCGCCTTTTTGGCCTCTTCAAGAACATCGGCCCATTCCCCGTCCCAGATTGCACGGTTCTGGCTGTTCTCAATATGAAAATTCTTATCAGTATACCAATAAAGCGAAGTGAAGAAAACAACCGCCATTGGCAGAACAACTTGCAGAAAGGCAACACCTCTCTTCTGCCCATTGTCGCTACGCAACGAACCCTTTACCAGCACCAGAACAAGTGCAGAAGCAAAAAGCAGAATAAGTGGCAACCAATACTCCATAATACCATCGGGGTACATCTTTTCGCTATAAGTAACCCACTGGTGTATGGGAGTTCCGGCAAAATGAATGTGCTCAATTGCCATATTGGCATATACCTTATAATAATACCAAAGCGGAACTGCATAAATGAAGCAAAGGCCAGTAAGGAAGGACACTGCTCCAAAAAAGATACGACGACGATTTCTTATTGTATCAACCAGAGCAGAAAGCACCATTACCGCAGTACCTCCAAGCGCATAAACGCCAATAAGAGGGAAAGCCAAGAATGTCCACAGCATTGCATAGATACCGCGAAAAGCACCTGCAGGAAGCTTGTAACAGCCCCACACAGCAAGTGTTGAGAATAGCGAACCCAGGAGCGCTGTGTAATAAAAGCCTTGTACCTTTATGTAAAATACCCAATAACCCATCTGGGCGGTATAGGCAAGTACAGCTACAGCAGGAAGCAAAGCCAGAAAGGCCCACTTTGCAGGAATTCCGAACACATTTTTCGTCAGGCGGTACAGCGCATACAGCAAAAGCACATATATGGTTGCACCCAGCAAAGGATAATGGAAGAACTGTATAAGAAACGTTCCTAAATATGAGAGAAAGCCTGCCGGCAACGTTATAGCTTCGTTGAAAAAATGCCTGTTGAAGAGGAACAACGACTGTTCGCTCACCCTGAAGAGCGTGTCGGCATCATAGAAAACCAGCACGCTCCATACGGCAGCAAAAAAAGCCAGAACAAGATATTCGGCATTACCGAAGATTTTGTAAAGAGAGCTTTTCGCCGCAGCCGCAGGTGACCTTTTTATCTTTTTAGAACTATCTTTCATAGTAAAGTAAATTTACATTCAAAATTTCAAATGCGCCTTTTGTATCATATAATGGTCGAGCAACACAAGCGCAGCCATAGCCTCTACAACCGGAACAGCACGTGGCACAACACAAGGATCGTGACGGCCACGAGCCTTTACAATAGTCTCCTCAGCGGAAGGCGACACCGTGGGCTGCTCCATAAGAATTGTTGCCACAGGCTTGAATGCCACGCGGAAATATATATCATTACCATTCGATATACCGCCCTGCACCCCACCACTGTTATTAGTGCGGGTAGCAATAACACCTTCGTTGTTATAGAAAATATCGTTCTGTTGCGATCCACGACCATAAGCAGCGGCAAAACCGTTACCAAAATCGAAACCCTTCGCAGCATTTATCGAAAGCATTGCCGACGCCAAAGATGCCGACAATTTATTATACAAAGGCTCGCCAAGTCCCACAGGAACACCCTTTGCCACACAAGTGACAACGCCGCCCACGGTATCTCCGTCACCCTTTACTTCGAGAATGAGCTTTTCCATCGCGGCAGCCTTCTCCTGGTCGGGGCAACGCACAATGTTGCTCTCGGCAAGCGAAAGGTCGTATGCCGTATAAGGTTTCTCCAGCACAATATCTCCCACCTGCGAAGTGTAGGCCTGCACCGAGATTCCAAGCTGTTGCAAAGCAAGCTTTGCCAGTGCGCCGGCACACACTCTCACAGCAGTTTCACGTGCCGAAGAGCGGCCGCCACCTCTGTGGTCGCGTATACCATACTTAACGTCATAGACGTAGTCGGCGTGGGAGGGGCGATAAGCTGTGCGCAGGTTATCGTAATCGTTGCTATGATTATTGGTGTTCTTTATAACAAAAGCTATGGGTGTACCGGTTGAACGCCCCTCAAAAACACCAGAAAGGAATTGCACCTCGTCGGCTTCGTTGCGTGAGGTAGTCACGGCACTCTGCCCGGGACGACGACGTTGCATCTCCGAGCGCACAAAATCCTCATCAATAACAATACCGGCAGGAAAACCATCAAGCACACCACCTATAGCTACCCCGTGCGATTCGCCAAAGGTGGTAAGGCGTAAAAGTGTTCCAAAACTATTCATAGCATTTTAATCCTTTATAAATCAATGGCAACCGCCACAACCACTGTCGCAACCATCGCCACAACCGCCGCCGTTGCAACCACTGCAACCGCCACAGCCCTGCTGCGATGCACGCAAAGCGTCGTAGAATTTCTTCATTTCAGCCTCGGTAGCATTGCGCGAATCAACCACGTTACCAAAGAACTGCAAGTCGCAGCCTGCAAGAGGGTGATTGAAGTCCATCACCACCTTAAAGGGAGTAACCTCCTTAACGGTACCAAGGATGGGAGAACCGTCGGCACGCATCATCTCCACAACATTACCAGCGTAGATGTGTGCAGAATCAAACTTGCCATCGATGGTAAACACCTCGCGGTGAAAATCCTGAACGTGGTCGGGATCATACTCGCCATAAGCATCGGCAAAGGGGATTGTAAAGTCGAAAGAGTCGCCTTTCTTCAAATCCTTGAGGTTATCCTCGAAAGCGTCGAGTGTGTAACCCACACCTGAAAGGAACTCAAAAGGCTGCTCACGTGTTGTCTTTTCAACCTCTTCACTTTCGCCGTTACGATGAGAAATAAGTGTGTAAGCCACACGTATCTTTTTGTTTGTAATCTTTTCCATTTTATTTTTTGTATTTAGTTAATAATTCGGGTGTAAAATTCTTTATAAATGTAGTGTGCGCTGCAATTTCAGCCTCGGCAATAGCCACAAAGCGTTCGAGTGACGGGGTGAAAAGTTCCTCGTCGGACACAGCGTCGAGCAACAACAAGGCCGACATAATGCTGTATGCCGCTGTTTCGTAGAGACGGCGTGAGAGGAAATCGAGAATCTCCTGATTTTCAAACGACTGCACCACCTGCAACGCCTCGTCGTAAAACTTCGCCATAGCCTCTACGCGCTCCTTGAGCGATTGAAGACTTGCCGGTACCTCTTTTGAGAGATACTCCTGCAACAACCGGGTGTAAAAACCGCCCGTTGCGTAGCGTATGGCAGCCACAACCTGCAACTGAGTGGTACCCTCGTAAATGGATGTAATGCGTGCGTCGCGATAAAGTCTCTCGCAAGTATAGTCGCGCATATAACCCGAACCGCCGTGTACCTGTACCGAGTCGTAGGCATTTTTATTGGCAATTTCACTTGCCATACCTTTTACGATGGGGGTGAGGGCGTCGGCCTTCTTGGAGAAAGCCTTGGACTCCAAACGCTCCTCGGGAGTGAGGGTGCGCTCGCGCGCAAGGTCGGAGAATTGGTAATTCATATCCACGTTGCGTGCGGTCTCATAAAGAAGGCTGCGTGCCGCGTCGAGACGGGCCTGCATAGTACCAAGCATCTCATACACAGGAGCAAGAGTTATGATATTCTTGCCAAACTGTTTACGCTCACGGGCATAAGCAAGTGCCTCTTCATACGCAGCCTGTGCCAAAGCCACGCTCTGTGTGGCAATACCCAAACGCGCACCGTTCATAAGCGACATCACATATTTTATGAGTCCCATCTTGCGGCTACCGCAAAGCTCGGCAGGAGCGTGGTCGAAAACAACCTCGCAAGTGGGCGAGCCGTGGATACCCATTTTATCCTCGATGCGGCGTGTCTTTATTTTGCCACATTTCTTTTCACAAATAAATAGCGAAAGGCCACGACCATCGACACTGCCCTCCTCGCTACGTGCGAGAACCAGATGTACATCACTGTCGCCATTGGTTATAAAGCGTTTAACACCATCGAGATACCAGCAGTTATCCTCCTCGCTGTATGTAGCCTTCAGGCGTACACTCTGCAAGTCGCTGCCGGCGTCGGGCTCGGTGAGGTCCATAGACATAGTTTCACCGGCACTTATTCGTGGCAATATGCGCTCACACTGCTCCGCAGTACCGAAATTGTAGATTGTTTCGGCGCAATCCTGCAACCCCCAAAGGTTACCAAAGGCAGCATCGGCACGGCAGACAACATCCTGCATCATTGTAAAGACTGCCACAGGGAAGTTCAGACCGCCGTATTTACGTGGGAGCGAAACGCCCATAAGCCCGGCTTCGCGGAAAAGAGAAAAATTCTCCTCGGTAGCCGGAGCGTATTTCACGCGACCATTCTCGAGTGAAGGGCCCTCCTCCTCGATGCGCGCCGCATTGGGCGCAATAACCTCGGCACAAAGCTCACCCACAAGATTGAGCACCTCTTCGTACCCCTTGCAGGCCTCTTCAAAATCCACAGGAGCATAATTATACTCGCCACACTCTGCATAACCGCGCTCCTTCATTGCCACGATACGCTGCAGGAGTGGGTGTTTCAGATAGTGCTGTAATGCTTTATTGTCGCTATAGTAGTTCATTGTTTCTGCTGATAATGTGTTATTATTTGCGGAATTACATCTTCAACCCTTCCCGTAACAACATAGTCGGCTATGGTGTTTATGGGAGCGTCGGGGTCGTTGTTTATAGATATTATTATTCCGCTTTCCTGCATACCTGCGATGTGCTGTACCTGCCCCGATATTCCGCAAGCAAAATATACTTTCGGACGCACGGTGAGACCAGTTTGACCAATCTGGCGGTCGCGGGTGGCAAAACCGGCATCCACCGCTGCACGTGTCGCGCCCACCTCGCCGTGCAACAGACGGGCGAGAGTGAAGAGCATATCAAAATTCTCCTTGCAACCCATTCCGTAACCACCGGCCACCACAATGGGAGCGTGTTTCAGGTTATTCTCGGCAGGCTTCACGTGACGCTCTATTACAGAGACCACGAAATCGGCCTCACTCACATAGTCGGCAACGTTATGCTCAACCACTGCGCCACGATAATCGCAGCCACGCACCTTTCTCAAGGGCATCACACCCTCGCGAACTGTCGCCATCTGTGGGCGGTGGTAAGGGTTCACGATAGTTGCCACGATATTTCCACCAAAGGCAGGGCGTATCTGATAAAGCAAATCCTTTACCGTCTGACCGGCTTTTTTGTCCTCGTAATCACCAATCTCCAGTGAGGTGCAATCGGCGGTAAGGCCACAATGCAGCTCGGCGGTAAGACGGGGAGCAAGGTCGCGACCTGTAACGGTTGCGCCCAGCAGGAATATCTGATAGTCATTCTCCCTTACAAGCTTGCACAGTGCCGAAGCGTGGGGCAAGGTTGTGTAGGGCGACAGACGGGCATCGTCGAAAAGGTGCAGAGTATCCACACCGTAAGGAAAAACCTGTGCGGCAACATTCTGCAAACCGGAGCCCAATGCAACGGCCTCAAGAGCAACGCCTAATTTGTCGGCCAAGCAACGGCCCTCGCTTAACAGCTCAAGGCTGACAGGGGCCACCTGCGCATCGTTCAACTCGCAATATACCAATATATTGTTCATAACTTATCCTATTGTGTGGTTGGACAAAAGCTCGGCAACAAGAGATTTCACCTGCTCGCTGTCGGCAGTGTAGCGTTTACTCTCCTTCGCCTTGAATACAATATTGTTCACAGCCTTCACCTTTGTGGGAGAGCCCGAAAGACCGCAACGCGAAGCATCGCCGTCGATATCGGCAAGAGCCCACTCCTTTATGGTGAGAGCCTCATCGGCTTGTGCCTGTGCCTTGTATGCATAACCTTCGGCAGCCTGCTCCGAGGGGGTTGCGGCACGATGGAAGCGCAGCATACGATAGGCGTTACGGGGGCGACAAGGTGCAGCCGACCCCTCCACGGTAAGCAACAGAGGCAACGAGGCCTTGACAAGCTCGGTACCGTTCTCTATGGAACGCTCGGCAAGAATAGTACCCTGTGAAAGCTCCACCACCTTGCGCACACAGGTAATCTGTGGCAAAGATAGCATTTGAGCTACTTGAGGGCCCACCTGTGCAGTATCACCGTCGATAGCCTGACGACCGCAAAGAATTATATCAAAATTGCCTATTTTGCGTATCGCAGTCGATAAGGCATAAGAGGTAGCAAGCGTGTCGGCACCGGCAAAAGCAATATCCGACAAGAGGATTGCTTCATCGGCTCCACGGTAAAGCGCCTCGCGCAAAAGCTCGGTTGCGCGCTTGGGACCCATAGTCAGCACGGTTATTTTGCTACCGGAATTATTCTCTTTTATACGCAAAGCCTGCTCCAGAGCGCAAAGGTCATCGGGATTGAAGACTGCTGCGAGAGCCGAACGGTTTACTGTTCCGTCGGCATTCATCGCCTGCGACCCCACGTTACGCGTGTCGGGCACCTGCTTTGCCAAAACTATAATATTCAAACTCATAAGCGTTATCTTTTCTGGATTCCACCGCGCCGAGCAACACTCCTGCGCAAAAAAGGGACCCCATATTCTGTGCAAAGATAAAAATTGTTCATAAAAAGTCAATGATTAAGCAAAGAAAATGCGATTTTACACATTATTAAATGAAAAAACAGAGAAGAGTACCTATAAAATTCATTTAGTGAATACAATTTCTTATCTTCGCAAAACAACCATTACAGACCAAGAAAAAATGATAAAAAAACTTATAACAACAGCGGCAGCAACAGTCCTCTTTTTCGCCGTCTCCTGCACCGGAGAAAACGAGCAATTTGTTAAAACAGACGGAACAAAGCTCATAAAAAACGGCAAGAACTATAACTACATAGGCACAAACTTGTGGTACGCCACCATACTCGCCTCGGAAGGAAGCGGTGGCAACCGCGAACGCCTCGCCCAAGAATTGGACAACCTTAAAGCGTTGGGAATAAACAACCTGCGCATACTCGCAGGCCCCGACGCAGGCAGCACTCTTGCCAACCCTGCAAAGCCATACCTGCAAACAGCACCGGGAGAACTTAACGACACCCTGCTACAAGGGCTCGACTACACCCTTGCCGAGCTTGAAAAACGCGATATGACAGCTGTTATATACCTGAACAACGCCTGGGACTGGAGTGGCGGCTATGGTTTCTACCTGAAAGAGTGCGGTTACGGCGACTCGCCCAACACCAACGAAGAGGGAGGTTACAACAGATATGTCGAATACTCGGCAAATTTCTCGCGATGTGAGAAGGCACAAGAGATGTACTACGACTTTATACGACAGATTGTTGCACGCAAGAACAGCATCACCAACCGCTATTACAAAGACGAGCCGGCAATAATGTCGTGGCAGCTATGCAACGAGCCACGCCCCTTTGCAAAAGACACCAAAGAGAGTTTTGCCAAATGGATTGCCCACGCAGCGACACTAATAAAAAATATAGACCCCAACCACCTCGTCTCCACAGGAAGCGAAGGCTATATTGGTTGCGAGGCCGACAGAGAATTGTGTGAGCGCATACACGCCGACAAGAACATCGACTACTTGACTATACACATCTGGCCGGCGAACTGGGGATGGGCGTCGCGCGAGAACCCCGACAGGGACATTGTCCGGGCTTGCGAAAAAAGCAAGATATACATAGACGAGCATATAACTCTCGCAGAAAAGCTCAACAAACCCCTTGTTATTGAGGAGTTCGGTTACCCGCGCCAAGGCAACCAGGCTGGTTGCGGGATACCCACAGAGAGCCGCGACCAATATTATCGTTTTATCTTCGAAGAAGTTAAAAAGAGTATCGACAAGGGTGGTCCCTTGACCGGATGTAATTTCTGGGGCTGGGGCGGCAACGGAAGAGCAAGAGAACTTGTGTGGCAGGAGGGCGACGACTACTTGTGCGACCCGCCTCACGAGCCTCAGGGGTGGTACTCTGTATTCGACAACGATACCACCACTATTGCAATAATAAAAGACTTCACAGAAACTATAAAATAGACACAGCCTTATGTACACAAAAGACAACCGCATAGTAGCTACCCTCGACGCGGGTGGAACAAATTTTGTTTTCGGCGCGATGCAAGCCGGAGAATTTATCACCGAGCCCATTACGCTCCCGTCGCAAGCCCACGACCTCGACCTCTGCTTGCAAAATATGGTAGACGGATTTTCACAGATAATATCCAAGCTCGGGGAGAAGCCCGTGGCAATAAGCTTTGCATTCCCCGGCCCCGCCGACTACCCCAACGGCATAATAGGCGGTTACCTCCCCAATTTCCCCTCCTTCCGCGAGGGCGTTGCGCTGAAAGCCTTTCTCGAGAGCAAGTTTGGCATACCGGTATACATAAACAACGACGGCGACCTCTTTGCCTACGGCGAAGCACTTTGCGGAACCTTGCCTGAGATTAACCGCCGACTAAAAGAAACCGGCTCGGTAAAACAGTACAAGAACCTCATAGGTTACACCCTTGGTACCGGTTTCGGCATAGGCGTTGTTATTGACGGCAGGCTGAACCGTGGCGATAATTCCTGCGTAGAGACATTCTGCCTTCCCCACAAGGGCAAGCCAGAAATTATTGTAGAAGAAGGTGTTGCCATACGTTCAGTAATACGCATATATGGGGAAAAGATTGGAAATGCCACACACGGGCTCACCCCGAAAGATATTTGTGAGATTGCAGACGGAACACGCGAAGGTGACACTACTTCCGCACGCGAGACCTTTGCCGAGGTGGGAAGAACAGCCGGCGCAGCCATAGCCACAGCTGTAACCATTATAGACGGACTGGTTGTCATCGGAGGAGGAATTTCCGCAGCAAGCAGATGGATTATGCCGGCATTGCTCGAGGAGATGCGCTCAAAAATTCGCACCCTGCAGGGCGATGAGCTGAACCTCGTACAGATGAGCGTATACAACCTGGAAAACCCCGATGAATTCGAGCTTTTTGCTAAAGGAGAAACAAAAAAAATAAAGGTTTACGGGCAAGAAAAGTATGTAGATTACGACTACCACAAACGCACCGGAATTGCCATATCAAAACTTGGTGCAAGCAAGGCTGTTTCTGTGGGAGCATACGCCTTTGCCCTCAACGAACTTGACAAAAAATAGTTCAGATGAGAAAGGAAGTTACCATAATCCTTTTGTGGGCGTTGATAACCAACAGCATCGCGCAAGAGCCCGCCGAGCTTGTGAACCCCTTTATAGGCACAAGCAACTACTGCGCCACACACCCCGGCGCGGTAACCCCGAATGGAATGATGTCGGTAACACCCTTCAACGTAATGGGTTCCGACCTTAACATCTACGACAAGGACAACCGCTGGTTATCAACACCTTACGAAAGCAACAACAGATTCTTTACAGGATACGCCCACGTTGCGTTGAGCGGAGTGGGTTGCCCCGAAGCCTCATCGCTGCTTGTAATGCCCACAAGCGGAGAACTTAATGTTGATTACTTCGCCTACGGCTCGGAGTACAGCAACGAAACAGCCTCACCCGGGTATTACAGCAACCACCTCACAAAATACAACATAAAGACCGAGGTTACCGCCACCACACGTAGTTCGTGCGAGCGTTTTACCTTCCCTGCCGGCAGAGGACACATAATACTTAACCTCGGCGAGGGACTCACCAACGAAAACGGCGCAATGGTACGCCGTGTAAATAGCCGCGAGGTCGAGGGATTCAAGCTCCTTGGCACATTCTGCTACACCACACAGGCGGTATTCCCCATCTACTTTGTGATGCGCGTTTCACGCGAGCCCTCGGAGAGTGGTGCCTGGAAATTTCAGCCTGTGATGCAAGGCATAGAGTCGCAATGGTCGCCCGACGACGGCACACACAAGCTATACGAAAACTACAACCGGGAGATTGCCGGCGACAATATCGGTTACCGTTTCAGCTACGAAAGGCTTGCCGAGGGGGAGCAGATTACCGTACAGATGGGAGTTTCGTTTGTTTCAATAGAAAATGCCCGTAAGAACCTCGAAGAGGAGCAGGAAAACAGCAATTTCGACATTATACGCGCCCAAGCCACAAAAAAGTGGAACGAAGAACTCGGGCGCATCAGCATAGAAGGGGGCACAAAAGAGCAACAGACAATCTTCTACACCGCCCTCTACCACTCACTCATACACCCAAGCATAATAAGCGATGTAAACGGGGAATACCCCTGTATGGAGAGTGCAGAGACTGGGCAGAGCAACCACCCACGATACACAATATTCTCGCTGTGGGACACCTACCGCAACCTTCACCAATTGCTCACCCTTGCCTACCCCGAGAAGCAGACAGATATGCTGCACAGCATCGTGGGTATGTATAACGAGAGCGGATGGCTTCCACGTTGGGAACTTTTTGGGCGAGAAACATTCACTATGGCCGGCGACCCTGCTGCTATAGTTCTTGCTGACAGTTGGATAAAAGGATTACGCGATTTTGACATAGAAAAAGCTTATGAGGCTATGCTGAAATCGGGCACCACCGAGGGGGACAAGAACCCCTTGCGCCCCGACATAGACCCTTATATAGAGAATGGATATATACCCATAGGGTACTATTCAAGCGACCTTTCGGGCGACAATTCCGTGTCGCACACCATAGAGTATTGCGCAGCCGACTATGCTATCGCGCGACTCGCAGGCGAGCTTGGCGACAAAAAACGCGAAAAAGAGTTTCTTGAACGCTCGCACAACTACCGCCGATACTTCTGCAAGGAGCACGGCACGCTGCGACCTCTTACAAAAGAGGGTGAATTCATACAGGACTTCGACCCCGCAACAGGCAAGCACTTCGAGAATGTTCCCGGCTTTCACGAGGGCTCGGCGTGGAATTATACCTTTGCCGTACCGCACGACATTGAGGGGCTCACACGCCTTATGGGTGGCAAAAAAAGGTTCATAGAGAGCCTGCAGAGAGTATTCGACGAAAACTTATACGACCCCACAAACGAACCGGATATCATATACCCCTACCTGTTCAGCCGTTTCAAAGGCGAGGAGTGGCGCACACAAAAAGAGGTGGCAAGGCTGCTCGACAAATATTACCGCAACAGCAACGGCGGCCTCCCCGGTAACGACGACACGGGAACAATGTCGGTGTGGGCGGTATTTTCTATGATGGGGTTCTACCCCGACTGCCCCGGCGAGCCCTTCTACACCCTCACCACCCCAGTATTCGACAAGGTTACAATACACACTGCCAAGGGTGATGTGACCATAGAGCGCTCAAAAGGGAGCGGCAACACACCATACATAAAAGAGATTACCGTTGGCGACAAAAAAGTGGAAAGCTACAGAATATCACACCAAGAACTGCTCGAGAAGAAAAAAATAACACTAACGCTTGGGAAAGAGATAAAATGAGAAATATAAAATGGTTGTTTATACTTACAGCCCTTATCGCCTGTAACAATAATAAACTGACAGAAAAAGCCGACCCACTTATAGGCAGTGGCGGGCACGGACACGTTTTTGTGGGCGCAAGCGTGCCCTTCGGAATGGTACAGGTGGGCCCCACAAGCATCAGTCAGGAGTGGGATTTCTGCTCGGGCTATCACAGTAGCGAGGCCACGGTAATAGGTTTCTCACACACCCACCTGAGCGGTACGGGCATAGGCGACCTTTTTGATGTAACCGTAATGCCCGTCACGGGAGAAGTAACATACTCGCGTGGCAACAAAGAGCACCCCGAGAGCGGACTATGGTCGGCCGCAGACCGCAAAAAGGAGATTACCCGCCCGGGATATTATTCCGTTCTCCTCACACGCTACGGCATTACCGCCGAACTAACCGCAACAGAAAGAACAGCCCTGCACCGCTACACCTTCCCGGCGTCGCAAGAGGCTGCGATTGTCTTTGACCTCGAGAACGGCGGTTGTTGGGACCGTGCCACAGAAACCTTTATAACAGCCGAGAGCGACAGCATAATTACCGGCTACCGTCGCTCACGCGGCTGGGCAAGAGACCAGTATGTATTCTTTGCTGCGGTACTCAGCAAGCCTTTTGAAAAATTTAAGCTGAAGGGCAACAAGGATATGTATGCGCGCGCATCGTTCACCACCAAAGAGGGAGAACAGATTATGCTTAAAGTGGGAATCTCCCCCGTAAGCATCGAGGGAGCAAAACTCGCCTTGCAGCAAGAACAACCCGCGTGGAATTTTGAAGCCACACGCCTCGCTGCCGACCAGGCGTGGGAAAAAGAGCTATCAAGCATACGCATCACCACCCCCGATAAAAAGACGGAGCGCATATTCTACACCGCAATGTACCACGCGATGATGGCGCCGGCACTATTCAGCGACATCAACGGTTATTACCGTGGTGCCGACGGGAATATATACCACGCGCCCCAACCGCAATACACAAATTTCTCGCTGTGGGATACCTACCGCACCAAGCAACCGCTTATGACCATAATACAGCCCGAAAAAAGCGCACACTTCGTTGCCTCAATGATTGATATATGCGACAAGCAAGGACGCTTGCCCGTGTGGCACCTGTGGGGCAACGAGACTAACTGCATGGTTGGCGACCCTGCAATACCCGTAGTCGCCGATGCAATAGTAAAGAACCTCCCCGGAATAGACCGCGAAAAAGCCTTTGAGGCAATAAAAAAGACCGCAGCAAAGGAGGAGCGCGGCAAAGGACTGCGCCGTGAGTATGGTTACATTCCCTGTAATATGTTCAACGAAGCGGTAGCCTACGAGCTTGAATACGCCCTTGCCGACGGAGCTGCCGCAAGAGCCGCAGAAGCACTCGGAAAAACAGAGGATGAGGAGTACTTTACCCGTATGAGCCACTCTTACCGCCGCCTTTTCGACAAAGAGCGTTGGTTTATACGCGGAGTAGACAGCACAGGAGAGTTCCGCGAGCCCTTCAACCCCTATTTTTCGGTACACCGCGCCGACGACTACTGCGAGGGCAATGCCTGGCAATATACCTGGTTGGTTCCGCACGACATAAAAGGATATTGCGACCTTTTCGGCAACCGCGAGAAGATGATAGCGCGCCTCGACTCGCTATTCACAGCCCCATCGACAATAGAGGGCGACCCCTCGCCCGATATCTCGGGTATGGTGGGACAGTATGCCCACGGCAACGAACCGTCGCACCACATAACATACCTCTACACCATACTGGGCGAACCGCACAAAACAGCCGAACTGGTGCGCAAGGTATTGAAAGAGCTCTACAACGAAACCCCCGACGGCCTCTCGGGCAACGAGGATATGGGACAAATGTCGGCGTGGTATATAATGTCGGCACTCGGATTCTACGAGGTGGAGCCTGCAAGCGGCCGCTACTGGTTCGGTTCACCCATTGTGGAAAAAGCCGAGATAAAAGTTGCGGGCGGTACCTTCACAATCGCAGCAAAAAATAACAGCGAAAGGAACATATACATAAAGAGCATAAAACTCAATGGACAAGAACACGCCCAGCCCTACATTCTCCACAGCGATATAATAAAAGGCGGCACGCTGGAGTTTGAGATGAGCGACACACCCGCCCTGTGGTACGACACCAACGCCATAGAGTAATTTTCGCAAAAAACAGAAAAACCTTAGACCTTGTAAATGTGTTTATAGTCTGCTTAACAGATTTAAACTATGACAAGGTCTATTCTTACATTTTTCGCTTTACTCTTCGCTTTTACAGAGATAAGCGCACAGGAGGGAGAAAATTTCCTTGCTCGCCCACTGCCCGACAACTGGAGCTACAGCGAAGAGACCTCCCCCGTACCCCCCGACAATAACCTGTGGTGGCAAAATTTCGGAGACACGCAGCTCGACTCTCTCATTTCCCTTGCCACCGAACGCAACTATTCAGTGCTTGGTGCAATAGAGAATATGAAACGGGCAAAAGCCGTGTGGCGACAGGCGCAAAGCAACCTGTTGCCACAGATAGCACTTTCCGCCGGGTGGCAACGAGCAAAAAGCAGTGGCAACACCGCGCTTACAGAGTTCCGGGAGACATACGACGGCTACTTCAGCGGAGGTGTTTCCATGAGCTGGCAGGTAGATATCTTCGGCGGCATATATATGCGCTCAAAGGCACAGAAAAAGCTCTTTCAGGCAAGTGAAGAGGAGTACAGAGCCATTATGGTAACCCTCTGTGCCAGCGTTGCGACAACATATTTTTCCATAAAGCAGAGCGCGGCGCAGCTCGAGGTGTTACGCAATAACGTAGCTTCGCAAAAAGAGATTATAAAGATTGTAACGTCGCGATACGACAACGGCCTTGCATCGAAACTGGATGTTGCACAATCTAAAAGTGTCTATTACAACACTCTTGCACAGATTCCCGCAATGGAAGCAAGCCTCGCAGCCTACCGCAACAGCCTCGCAGTTCTGCTTGGTTGCAGCCCCACAGAACTCAACGATTGGGAGTTACAGACTACCGATTTACCATCTTACATAGACCCCGTTGCCTTGGGAATGCCCGCGATGCTATTGCGCCAACGCCCCGACATACGCGCTGCCGAGAAACAGGTTGAAGCATACGCCGCCACATTGGGAGCTACAAAACGCGAGTGGTTGCCCACCTTCCTCGTAAACGGTTCACTGGGATATTCCTCCGAAAAGATAAAAGAGCTCCCCCACGCACGCAGTGTGACCTGGGAAATAGCCCCCACAATGCAATGGAACCTATTCACTGGTGGAGAAAGGCTCAACGCCACACGCGAGGCACGCGCCGCTCTAGAGCAGAGCATTCTCTCTTTCAATGAAAAAGTGCTCACAGCCATACAGGAAGTGGAAAACGCAATGAGCGGATACCACGGTTCAATAGCACAAACGGTAGCTATAAAAGAGGCAGTAAACCAATGCCGCGAGACGCTAAAACTTTCGCTGGAACTATACAAGCAGGGGCTTACACAGTTTCAGAATGTGCTCGACGCGCAACGTACCCTGCTGAGCTACCAGGACTACCTGGTGCAAGCCCAAGGCAGTACCCTCAAAGCCCTTGTACAACTATATGAAGCCCTCGGCGGAGGGTGGTAACCATAATCCCATAAACAAACGCTTATGAAAAAGATAATAACAACCGCAATAATATCGGCAACATTCTTGGTTGCCGCGTGCGACAAAGGCAAAGAGCCGGCTAACACAACCGCTGCTTTACCGATAGAGGTAGCCCACCCTATAACCCGAGAAGTAACCCTCACGCGCGAGTACCCCGGTTACTTGGAGGCCGACGCCACAATATCAATTGTGGGGCGGGCAAGCGGCACACTGCTTAAACAGAGCTACACCCCTGGAAGCCGTGTAAAAAAGGGAGATATACTCTTTATAATAGAACCCACGCTATACGAAAATGCCGTAGCACAGGCAAAGGCCGCCCTGAACACTGCCGAAGCAGAGCTTGAATATGCACAAAGCAACTACAAACGTATGCTGCAAGCCATAGAGAGCGACGCCGTGAGCCGAATAGAGCTCCTTCAGGCCGAAAGCCGTGTAAAAAGCTATACGGCACAAGTGAGCAACGCCAAGGCTGCGTTGAACACCGCCCGCACCAACCTCGGCTACTGCTACGTAAAGGCACCTATAGATGGCGTGGTTGGCATTGAAAATTACTCCGTGGGTACATATATTCCGGGCGCAGCAAGCCCCGTGGAACTCTGTAAAATGTATAAGGACAACAAGATGTATGCCTACTTTGACATAACAGACAACCAATGGATAAACAAACAGCGGCGCAACGACATTGTGGGCAAGGAGCAATATATAACCTTTACCCTCGGCAACGACAAGTATTATAGCTGGAAAGCAAGGATGGACTACCTCTCACCGGACATAAACCTGAACACGGGAACGTTGCGCGTGAGAGCCGAACTCGACAACAGCAACCTTTTCCTCAAACCAGGAAGCTACATAAGCGTTGTTCTGCCCTACGAGAAGATTGAGAACGGAATATTGGTAAAAGACGCCTCAATAGGTACCGACCAGCTTGGCAAATATCTCTATGTGGTGGACAAGGATAACACCGTACACTACCGCACGATAGAGGTGGGCAACCTTGTTGATGACACCCTACGCCTTGTAACAAAGGGGCTTGATGCCGGTGATGTTTATGTAACGAAAGCCCTGCTGAAGGTGCGCAACGGAATGCCCATAACCCCCATAATGGAGGGTACAAGAGAGAAAAAACAATAAAAAGTAACCACAACCCGTGAACGTATGAATTTCTCTAAATTCTTTATCGAACGACCGATATTTGCCACGGTGCTCTCGCTGTTGCTAATCGTGGCAGGAGGCGCAGCACTCTTCGTGCTGCCCATAGACCAATACCCTTCCATAACACCTCCTACCGTACAGGTAAATGCCATCTACCCCGGTGCAAACGCCGAGACCATCGCGCAAACGGTGGGCATACCCATAGAGCAGCAGGTAAACGGCGTGGACAATATGATATATATGAGCTCCACCTCCTCCTCTTCGGGAACATACAGGCTCACCGTAACCTTTGAGGTGGGAACAGATATTGATATGGCAACCGTGCTGGTGCAGAACCGTGTAAACATTGCGCTCAACTCGCTACCGAGCGAGGTTACCCAACAGGGAGTGACGGTGCAGAAACAATCGTCGAACGTGGTGCTTTTCATAACCCTCACGGGCGACAGCACATACAACCAGCTATATCTGTCGAATTACGCCGAACTACAGCTTGTAGACCAATTGACACGCACCCCGGGCGTGGGCTCGGTAAACATTATGGGTGCAGGAAAATACTCTATGCGCGTGTGGCTCGACCCCGAAGCTATGCGCATACGAGGAATCTCCCCCGCCGAGGTATACCAGGCAATATCGAAACAGAACCTCGCAATATCGGCCGGTTATGTGGGGCAGACGCTTGGCGCAGGAGCCGACAATGCTTTTCAATACACCCTCAACGTGCAGGGGCGTCTAAAGGATGCCGAGGAGTTTGCCAACATTGTGATACGCAACTACGGAGTGGATATGCTGCGCCTGCGCGATATTGCCGAGATTGAAATAGGCAGTGAGACCTACGCATCATCCTCGCGACTGCGCGGGAAGCCCACTGCGGCACTTGCAGTCTATCAGTTGCCCGGTTCAAGCTCGCTTGCCGTTTCAAAGGCTGTAAGGGATAAAATGGAGGAGCTTGGCGAGGACTTTCCCCCACAAGTGGAATACCAGATAGCTCTGGACACCACCGATGTTATGCGTAGCTCCATACACGAGGTTCTTTTCACATTTGTGGAGACCACAATACTTGTGATACTCGTTATTTTTCTCTTTCTGCAGAATTGGCGTGCAACGCTCATTCCCTGCCTCACCATACCCGTGTCGCTCATAGGCACGCTTGCCGTAATGCAACTATTAGGGTTCTCCATAAATACCCTGTCGCTCTTCGGGCTTATACTCGCCATTGCCATTGTGGTGGACGATGCAATAGTGGTGGTGGAGAATGCCACACGCATACTCGACGAGGAGAAACTGCCGCCACGCGAGGCCACCGAGAAGGCTATGCGTGAGATTTCGGGCCCCATTGTGGGCGTGGTGCTTGTGATGATGGCTGTTTTTCTGCCCACCACTATGATTAGCGGAATATCGGGACAGATGTACAAACAATTTGCCCTCACCATAGCCACCGCCACCCTTTTGAGCGGCTTTAACTCGCTCACCCTCACCCCCGCCTTGTGCGCCCTGCTCCTTCGCCCCACCAGCGAGAGAAAAGAGAACCGCTTCTTTGCGGGATTCAACAGAGGTTACGACGCACTGCAACGTATGTACGACAAGAGCGTGGGTTTTCTCTTGCGCCGTGCCGGGATTGCAGCCGTGAGTTTTATCGTTATGGCGTTACTCGCGCTTTATATGTTCAGAATATGGCCCACCACCTTCATACCCGAGGAGGATGACGGCTACTTCATCATCGCCGTGCAGTTACCGCCTGCCGCATCACTCTCCCGCACCGAGGCTGTGGCAGCAAAGGTGGAGAACATCGTTTCTTCCTACCCCGAGGTAAAGACAAACATAAGTATAAGCGGATACAGCATACTCAACAACGGACAGCAGAGCAACGCAGCAAGCGTCTTTGTGGTGCTGAAGGACTGGAGCGAGCGCAAAGAGACAGAGCAAAAAGCGGCAGCCATTGTGGAGCGTTTCAACCGCCAGGCCTATGTGGAGATTGAGGAGGCACAGTGCTTTGCTATAGTGCCTCCGGCAATCCCGGGAATAGGTAACGTGGGAGGCCTGCAGCTACAGCTCGAAGACCGCAAGGCTCTGGGGCTCACCGAGATGCAGAAAGGCGTGGATGCCATAGTGGCCAATTACACAAAAGCCCCGTCGATAGAGAGCATAAACAGCTCCTACGAGGCCGATGTACCGCAATATTTTCTAAACATAGACCGCGAGAAGGCTATCTCTATGGGACTTGATATGGGTGCAGTGCTCTCCACTTTGAGTTATTATATGGGTGCGATTTATGTAAACGATTTTGTAATGCTCGGCCGTATATGGCAAGTAAAGATGGCTGCCGGCGAGAAAAGCCAGAAGGTTATAGACAGCGTATTACGCCTGAGCCTTGCCAACAACCGCGGAGAGATGGTACCATTCAGCAGTTTCATAAAAGCCGAGGAGGTGCTGGGCATCGACCAACTTGGGCGTTACAATATGTACAACAGCGCAACCGTCACCTGTAATGTGGCACAGGGTTACAGCTCCAGCGAAGCTATGGAGGATATTGAGAAACTGATAAAAACCGAGCTTGGCAACGAATTCGGTTACGAGTGGACAGGCGTTGCCTACCAGGAAGAGGCTGCCGGCAGCAGCACCACCATAATTTTCGCCCTTGCCATACTGGTAGCCTATCTTGTGCTTGCGGCACAATACGAAAGCTGGGCAAGCCCCGTTGCCGCCATCACCGGCGTGCCTATAGCCCTGCTTGGCGCAATAGTCGGCTGCTGGCTGTTCGATATTCCGGTGAGTATATACACACAGATTGGAATTATTCTGCTAATAGCATTGAGCGCGAAAAACGGTATTCTCATAGTGGAGTTTGCACGCGATTTCAGAGCCGGCGGCAACAGCATCAGAGAGAGTGCTGCCGAGGCCGGGCACGTGCGCTTGCGCCCCATACTTATGACCTCTTTCGCCTTTGTACTGGGTGTAATGCCCCTGCTTTTTGCCGGTGGTGCCGGTGCTAATGCCAGACTCTCATTGGGTGCAGCGGTGGTATTCGGTATGTTGCTCAACACCATTATAGCCACGCTTTATATACCAAACTGGTACGAATGGGTGCAGATGCTGGAGGAAAAATTGAGCAGAAAAAAAGCAACTTAAAGAAAAAGAATAATTTTTACAACAAAATAAAAAACGAGGCGCCTGCCACGAGCTAAAAAAGCTCCAACAGGCGCTTTCACTCTTTATAACAAACACATATTTAACAAATTAATGTTTTTTAACAATGGGGGGAGTAATAGCAAAACTTTTTTATATAAATTTGCTTTAAACAAAGAAATTAACTAACAAATTTACATCTATGAAAAAACATTTGCTATTCTTTTTTGTATTCTTGTTCAGCCTTGCGACAAGTGCAACCACGTTCGACGATTGGACATCGGATACCAGAGAAAATAGTACATCGGAAAAAACCTACGCGCTTACAGTGGATAAAGGTAGTACACTCTCTTTCGATTGGTTTGTGAGCAGCGAAGAAAATTATGACATTTTTTACATTTATCTCGACGATGTCTGCTTTTGGCAGACAAGCGGCGAGCATTCAGGACACCACACCATTGAATTTACCACTGCCGGAACCCGTTACCTTAAGGTTATATATATAAAAGACGGCAGTGGAGACAACGGTAACGACAATTGCGGAATAAGCAACATAGAACTAACCGCCGACCTCTCGCAAGCGAGTGATATCAATGGCGATGGCAAAATCAACGTTGCCGACGTAACTACTCTTGTGAGCATTATTCTTGGTAACGACAATGGTGACAATGGTAACAATGGCGACATTAACAGAGATGGTAAAATCAACGTTGCCGACATAACCGTTCTTGTTAGCATTATTCTTGGAACAAACGAGGGAGACAGCACACCCAGCATCCCCGACCCCACAGCTGTGGGTGAAGCTATAGACCTGGGACTGCCCAGTGGCATAAAGTGGGCAAATTACAATGTGGGTGCAACAGCTCCCGAAGAGTGTGGTGCCTATTATGCTTGGGGAGAAACAGAGGAGAAAGAGGAATACTCCTGGCAGAACTACAAGCATTTGAATCACAACGAAAATTTGATGAGCAAATATTGGTCACACGACGATGGTTGGGGTATTATCGATAACAAGAGTACACTCGATGCAGAAGATGATGTTGCACAGGTTTATTGGGGCAACGGTTGGCGTATGCCCAACAGCGAAGAGCAGGAAGAACTATATTATTACTGCAATTGGGAAAAAGAGACACTTAACGGTGTAGACGGCGTTCGCATAACAGGCCCCAACGGCAACAGCATATTCCTGCCTGCAACCGGTTACCGCATCAACACCGAAATATTCAACAAAGGCTCCGTGAGCTACTTCTGGTCAAACACTGTACACCCCGACAATAATAATAACGCCTACAATAGTGGCTTTAATTTGGCAGTAGGATACGGGTGGGATTATGCCGACCCACGCTACTTTGGTTGGGTAGTGCGCCCTGTGTATGACGAATCTACTCTAATAAAACATACCGTAACAGTTACAAGTAGCGGTAGAGGCACGGTTGTCATAGATGGTGAAGATGCGACAAACACAAAATTTATCGAGGGTAGCAGTGTAACAGTAATTGCCACGCCCGGCGATGGAAGGGATTTTGCAGGTTGGTACACCAACGACGGTGAGACACTTGTGAGCAGCGATGAATCGTACACATTCACGGTAAGCAGTAATGTGGAGATTATGGCAAAATTTACTCTCCCCACTACACCAGCCCAAGCCATAGACCTGGGCCTTCCCAGCGGCTTTAAATGGGCAAGCCACAATGTGGGCGCTACTGCACCCGAAGAGTATGGCGGTTACTATGCCTGGGGAGAAACCGAAGAGAAGAACAAATACGACTGGCAGGGAACCACCTATAAATATTGCGACGGCAATATGAATGCCCTCACAAAATATTGTATCGACAGCAATTATGGCACAGTCGATGGCAAGACAATGCTCGATGCCGACGACGACGTTGCCACCGTTCTGTGGGGAGGTGAGTGGCGTATGCCCACCATTGAAGAGCAAAAAGAACTTTTAGACTACTGTAATTGGGAGTGGACATCTCTTTACGGTGTCAATGGCTATAATGTAACGGGCCCCAATGGTAACAGCATCTTCCTGCCCGCTGCCGGTAATTACAACGATACAGAGCTACGTGACTGTGGCGAAGATGGTTATTATTGGTCAAGCAATACAGGTAATTACAACTATGCCCAATATTTTTTACTTATACACGACTATGAATGCCTGCTTCAATCTACGACTCGCACTGGTGGTTGTACCGTTCGCCCCATTCAAGCACCGCGCGTAAATTACTGCGAGGTAAAGGTTACAAATATCGGTCTTGGCACAGTAGCCATAGATGGTTACAGCGACAAGAAGATGACATTTGTCGAAGGTCGCAAAATCACAGTAAAGGCAGTTCCCGTTGAAGGAAGACATTTTACTGGTTGGTACACCGATGGTAGTACGACACTTGTGAGCACCGATACAGTATACACATTTACAGTAAGCAGCAATGTGGAGCTTGCCGCAAAATTCTCTCTCCCTGCCACACCAGCCGGCACAGCTATAGACCTTGGCCTTCCCAGTGGTCTTAAATGGGCAAGCCACAATGTGGGTGCCACTGCGCCCGAGGGGTATGGCGGCTATTATGCTTGGGGAGAAACCGAAGAGGTGAGCGAAACTTATAAATATTATGTATATAGCGACTACGGTTGGCTCGATTCGGTGAACAAATATTGCACCGACAGTCATTACGGCACCCCAGACAACAAATCACTCCTTGAACCAGTCGATGATGTAGCCAGTGTAAAATGGGGCAGCGATTGGCGTATGCCTACACTTGCCGAGCAGATGGAATTGCTCTGCTATTGCACCTGGACTGAGGAGACGCTTAATGGTGTTAAAGGTTACCGCGTAACAGGCAACAATGGTAACAGCATATTCCTGCCCCTTGCCGGCTATTACAGTAAATCATCTACAACTTTTGCAAACCAGGGGAATGAATGTAGTTCCCATTCTTCAATATTGAATGTCAATAGTTGTAGGTCGGCCTATGGTTGCTATATTTATAATACATATAAAGGTGCAACAACTCATAATAGAGAGGATGGCTATCCCGTGCGCCCTGTGTGTGGTGCAACCCCTATTGACACAGGGCTCTATCCTGAAAGCTATCCCCGCCTGATGGTTAGCAATGCCGAATATGGTGGTAGCATCTATTTATTCGGAAAAACTCTTACAGGCCACTTTAGTGAATATATGTCCGAAGGCTACACCATTACCATAACAGCCATTCCCGACGAGGGGTATGAATTCGCTGGATGGTACGATGTGGATTATGAAACACCTGTGAGTACCGCTGCCACATACACTTTTACAATGGGCAAAGATGCTGTACAGTTGCGTCCGAAATTCAATTTGGATATTACCGATGGCGAAGTCATAGACCTTGGGCTCTCCATCAAGTGGGCAAGTTGCAACCTTGGTGCCACAATACCAGAAGAGGCAGGCACAGCCTATGCTTGGGGAGAGATTAAGGAAAAAGAGGCATTTACCTGGGGAAATTACAAGTTTGCAGCCGACCCCAACTTCTTGTATTATAGCAAATATTGTCTCGACAGCGATTATGGCACGGTTGATGACAAAAAAAACCTTGAACTTATTGACGATGTTGCACGCGGTAAGTTGAGCGGTACTTGGCGCATTCCCACAAAAAGGGAAATGCAGGAACTTGTCGATAACTGCTCTTGGATAAAAGGATATTTTAACGATATTGAAGGTTGGCGTGTATCCGGCCCCAATGGCAACAGTATCTTCTTGCCTTATACTCACAAAGTCATAACCCACGCACCAGTTACCGTTGTGCGTGATGCCGGTTGCTATTGGACTGCTTCACTGGAATCTTCTCCCAAAGCTTATAGACTTTACTTCGTCAATAATGATAGTGGTGTAATTTCGACAGAATCTCGCCAAGAAGGTCTTGTTATACGCCCTGTTTGCGAGTAATGTAAGTGAATAAACAGTTTCATCCCGCCCACCGAGAAACGGTGGGCGGGATGTGTTTTTTATATTGGCGTGTGCGCTCAAAGAGATTGCAATAATTGTAATTGTATAGGTAGACTGAATGTATTTAATTACTCCCCTCGCGTAGGGGCGCAACCGATGTGTTCGCCAAAAAAATAATAGCAAGAATACACCCCAATATTTCGGGTAGACACATCGGTCTACCCCTACAGCAAGAATAAAGAGTATGGGCTCACACCGGAGTAAACACCAACTCGCAACGCGAAGCAGGTTGCCCATTCTCCTTGGTAACCTGTGCAAGAAAATGGTTCTCTTCAATCTTTTTCACACCGTATGTAAGCTCCTCGGCAGCAGCACCCTCCTGCATATAACTTATTACAAGACTGGTGAGGGTGTGGTTGTTCATATAATCGAGCGAGAGATAATCAAAAATATGCTCAAGCGTGCGCACGCTGTTCATATGCCCGTTAATATCGACGTCGCTGTACTGCGGGCTGCGACGGAAAGAGACCTCATCTACCGCAATACGGGGCAACGAGGGAATACGACGCATAGGGAAGGGCTCGTCGGGCAGGACACACTCGAGCAGACGACGGCCAATGTCGCCGTTCAAGTCCACCGAGGTACGGTTCTTTAAATCCATAAGAGCCATTGTGGCTATAGAAGTAGCAAGAAGATTCCCCTCCTCATCGACCACGCGGAAACAACGGTCGGTAAAGCCGTGATAGAGGTTACGCACCCACGTTTCTATATAATAGTTCTCTCTCCACACAGGAAGACGCTCTATTTGCACCGCCATACGGGCAAGAACCCAACCAAGCGTGCTTGTAGCACCAAAACCGCGCGCCTCGCCGTGGCGGCCGCCACAGGTAAGCATCTGCCTGCATAGCGTTGCAGGGCGCACACGGCTTTTACTGTCTACTAAAAACGTTTCGGCATAGAAAGGGAAACGGTCTATATTCAAACTGCTATCCATATTATTTTTGCAATTATATCATCCTTTTATTAACTGTTCACGGCAGGCGTTTGTTCACCCTTACATTGCATACTCGCTGAGTTCGAGCCAGCGCATTGTCTTTTCGTCGATAAGCTCCATTACTTGCTGTATGCGCACCGATTTTTCCATAAGCGCATCGTTTGAGAGGGTACCACTGCTCATCTCCTGCTCTATGCTCTCCTTCTCGGCTTCAAGCTCCATAATTGCCGCCTCAAGCTCTTCGTACTCGCGCTTCTCCTTAAAGGTGAGCTTACGTTTTTCTTCGGTGCGACGGGTGGTCTTTGCCGGAGCGCTCTTTGCCGCCTTTTCGGCTGCTATCTTCGCGGCTGTGGCACGCTCCTCGTCGCGCCAATCGCGCCAATCGGTATAGTTGCCGGGGAAATCCTTTATATCGCCCTCGCCGTTGAATACAAATATGTGGTCCACCACTCTATCCATAAAATAGCGGTCGTGACTAACCACTATTACACACCCCTTGAAGTCGCTCAGATACTCCTCGAGCACCTGCAGAGTCTCAATATCAAGGTCGTTGGTGGGCTCGTCGAGAACAAGAAAGTTCGGGTTGCTCATAAGCACGGTGCAGAGGTAAAGACGACGCTTTTCACCACCACTCAACTTATAGACATAGCTGTATTGTTTTTCGGGAGAGAAAAGAAAATGCTGAAGGAACTGCGATGCAGTGAGCATCTTGCCGGCTACAGGAATAACCTCGGCAATGTTCTTCACCACATCAATTACCTTCATCTGCTCGTTAAACGAGAGGCCATCCTGACTGTAGTAGCCCCATTTCACAGTTTCTCCCACTTCTATGCTGCCACTGTCGGGTGCAACCCTGCCGAGCAGCATTTTTATGAACGTAGACTTTCCTGTGCCGTTGTTGCCCACGATACCAAGCTTTTCGTAACGCGAAAAAGTATAATAGAAATCTTTTGCGATAACCTTGCCCGGGAAGGCTTTAGAGAGGCCTCGCATAACGAATATTTTATTGCCTATGTATTGCGCTTTCACCTCGAGCGACACCTTTGAGTCGTCGCGCATAGCTGCAGCTTTCTCCTCGAGCTTGTAGAAGGCATCTATACGGTATTTTGCCTTGTGGGCACGCGCCTGAGGCTGACGGCGCATCCAGTCGAGTTCCTTGCGCAAGAGATTCCTTGCGCGTGCTGTTTCAGCAGCCTGGTTCTGCAAACGTTCTTCGCGGCGTTGCAGAAAGTAACTGTAGTTTCCTTTATAGCGGTAAAGGACATTGTCGTCTATCTCTATAATCTCATTGCACACATTGTCGAGGAAATAGCGGTCGTGGGTAACCATCAGAAGGCTGCAACTGACGCGCGAGAGATAATCCTCGAGCCACTCCACCATCTCCATATCAAGGTGGTTGGTAGGCTCGTCAAGAATCATAAGTTCGGGCTGCTCAATCAGCACAGATGCAAGAGCTATGCGTTTTCTCTGCCCACCCGAGAGCTCTTTTACCGGTTGGTCGAAACGAGAGATTTTCAGCTTGCCGAGAACCTGTTTAGCGCGCTGTTCATAGTCCCACGCATCGTGACAGTCCATCTCCTCCATCAGCTGTTGCAGTTCCTTCTCGTTACCGGCAGCGAGAGCCTGCTCGTAACGCGCCACGACAGCCGCCTTTTCGGGGTTGCGGCACAAACAGGCCTCAATAACCGTAAGCTCGCCGTCAAAAACCGGCTCCTGCTCAAGATACCCCACTCTAATGCCTCCGCGCAGGGTTATACGCCCCTCGTCACACGGCTCCTCGCCGGCGATAATCTTCAGCAAAGTGCTTTTTCCACGGCCGTTACGGGCTATGAGCCCTATGCGTTGACGCTCCTCTACCGTAAACGATATGTTACTAAAAAGTTCAAGGTCGCCGAACCTTTTTGAAATTCCCTCTATCTGCAGGTCTATTGCCATTTTTTTATCTCTTTTATGCCTTTCAGCGTGCGAAGATAAGAAAAAGCGTGTTATTCGTAAAATTAAATAACACGCTTTTAGAACCTTATGTAATTTTATACTCCTTTACTCGCCACGAGGAGCTCCTCGACGTGGACCACGCCCCATAGGACGGCCACCCTTGGCAATATCTTTCATATATTGGAGATATTTCTCGTACTGCTCGGGGGTGAGAATCTTTTTCATCTGCTCATCGCGCAAAGCACGGCGCTGCTGCATAACCTCGAAACGTGCACGACGCTCCTCCTCGCTCATCTTGCGGTCGCTGTCGCCACGCGAAGCACGCGCCTTCATACTATCCTGCATAGCCATCGCGTCTGAATAGTTCATAAGCATCACCATACTGTACTGCAAGCTGTCGAGTTGCACCACCTTGTTCAAGCTCTCTGTCTGCGCCATTGCTATAGCCTCGGGGTTCATCTCGTGACGTCGCACATCTCTGCGCTGCGAGAAAGATGAAACAGCTATGAGCATAAGCGAAATAAATAAAATACTCTTTTTCATAATTTTCTTTTTTGTTCCTATAATCTATAGACTGCACAAACGGCAAAAAGTAAAAAGAGGTATCTTCTTTTTTATGAAATACTGTGGACAACGCCATCGACCATACGTATGGTGCGGTCGGTAATCTGTGCAAGACCTTCGTCGTGAGTAACAATGAGGAATGTCTGGCCGAAACGGTCGCGCAACTCAAAAAAGAGCTTGTGAAGTTCCTCCTTGTTCTTGCTGTCGAGACTGCCCGAGGGCTCGTCGGCAAGTATCACATCGGGGTGGTTAATAAGTGCACGCGCAACAGCAACTCGCTGGTTCTCACCACCTGACATTTCCGATGGTTTGTGCGAAGCACGGTTTTCCAACCCCATTACAGCAAGCAGTTCCAGTGCCTCTTTTTCCACCTTCTTGCGACCACGTCCGGCTATAAGTGCCGGTATCATCACATTTTCCAGAGCGGTAAATTCGGGCAACAATTGGTGGAACTGAAAGACAAAGCCTATATGCTTGTTGCGGAATGCAGCAAGTTCCCTCTCGCTCATTTTTGAGAGTTCCTTACCATTGAAGCATATACTGCCCGAAGTGGGCTTGTCGAGAGTACCTATAAGCTGCAAAAGGGTTGTTTTACCCGCACCGCTGGCACCCACAATGCTTATGACCTCACCTTTCCCGATGTGCAGATTCACACCACGCAGCACCTGAAGGTTTCCGAAATTCTTGGTTATATCCTTTATATCTATCATATCTCCTTAATTACATATTCGGCAAGGTAACACCCGAACGTTGCAGTAAAATAGCCCAACGACCCTATCAAAGGCTTGCCACCTTGCGGATTGGGCTTTACAGCCTCGGCACGCGGAGGCTCACAGCTATAAACCACCGGCAGTTTATACACTCCTCGGCAGTCGCGCAACAAGCGACGCAGATTCTTTGCCAGCGTGCAATGCTCAGTTTTCCACAAATCGCCCTGCTTTATGTCGGCAAGGTTCATCTTTGCTCCGGCCCCCATACTCGACACTATTTTTATACCCTTCTCCCAACAATATCTTATAAGCGCAGCCTTCGATGGCAAAGAATCTATCGCATCGACAACAAAAACATAATCACGCCCGGCAAAAAGCTGTTCAAGGTTATTCTCGTCTACAAAAACATTTTCCACGTGAAGACACACCGTAGGATTAATGTCGCGCAGACGCACTGCCACAACATCGCATTTTGCCAGCCCCACCGTGGAGGAGAGAGCCGGCATCTGGCGGTTCACGTTTGTAATATCCACATTGTCGGCATCTATTATGGTAAACTCACCAACACCAGCGCGACAAAGCATCTCGGCAGCCCAAGAGCCCACACCGCCGAGCCCCACGACCATAACGTGAGCACCGGCAAGACGCTCCTGTTTGTCGCCACCCAACAGAACTTCACCACGTTGCAACCAATTATTATCCATAAAAATTTTGCCTTTATTTCATGGCGAAAATACAAAAAATATCGGTAATAATGAGACCAACGCCACAAAAAAGGCATAAATTGATGGCAAACAGCTTATAAAATCAATTAAATTCGTAACCTTTTCACATTTTTTTCAAAATATACTTTATCTTTGCCGCGGAAAAAACAGAAGGTGCCAGCCAGCACCGCAAAACAATTAAGAACAAATAAAAAAGACAAAAATATGAAAATAGCAATCGTAGGCGTAAGCGGAGCAGTGGGACAAGAGTTCCTGCGCGTGCTCGACGAGAGAAACTTCCCCTTTGACGAACTCGAGCTCTTCGGCTCGGCACGTAGCGCGGGAACAGTTTATAAATTCAAAGGTGTAGACTACACCGTTAAGGAGTTAAAGCACAACGACGATTTCAAGGGCATCGACTATGCTTTTGTATCGGCTGGTGGCAGCGTATCAAAAGAGTTTGCCGAGACCATCACCAAACACGGCTGTGTAATGATTGACAACTCAAGCGCATTCCGTATGGACGAGGATGTACCCTTGGTTGTACCCGAGGTAAACCCCACCGATGCATATAACCGCCCCCGTGGCATAATTGCCAACCCCAACTGTACCACAATTCAGATGGTTGTTGCGCTTAAAGCTATTGAGAACCTTTCACACATCAAGCGTGTACACTCTTCAACCTACCAGGCAGCAAGCGGTGCAGGTGCTGCAGCTATGGCCGAGCTCTACGAACAGTACCGTCAGGTACTCGCCGGCGAGGAGCCCACAGTTGAGAAGTTCGCTTACCAGCTTGCCTTCAACGTAATTCCCCAGATTGATGTATTCACCGATAACGGCTACACAAAAGAGGAGATGAAGATGTACAATGAGACACGCAAAATTATGCACAGCGACATTCAGGTGAGCGCACAGTGCGTACGCGTGCCCGCTCTCCGTTCACACTCACAGACCTTGTGGATTGAGACCGAGGAGCCCCTCACAGTGGAGCAGGTACAGAAGGCTGTTGCCGAGGGCGAAGGCCTCATACTTATGGACAACCCCGAGAAGAAGGAGTATCCTATGCCCCTATTCCTCGCTGGTAGCGACCCTGTATACGCAGGCCGCATACGTAAGGACCTCACAAACCCCAACGGTATAATTATGTGGATTGTAGGCGACCAGATTAAGAAAGGTGCAGCCCTCAATGCAGTACAGATTGCCGAGTACTTGATAAAGAATCCTCAATAAGGAAAAGACACATAAAAAGTAGAAGGCTACGCAATGCGTAGCCTTCTACTTTTTATATTACCATATACATTGTTTACTCCGATGTACGATACTTGCCCTCCTCCTCGTCGTCGAGCATACTCAAATAAGATTGATAGCGCGACGGGGCAATCTCTCCACGTTCAAGCGCGGCGAGAACAGCGCAACCGGGTTCGTGTGTGTGGGTGCAGTTTCCATATTTGCAATCCTTCGAAAGTTCGAAGAACTCCACAAAGTAATGCGGTATCTCCTCTTTCTCCATTGCGTACGAACCAAAGCCCTTTACTCCCGGAGTATCCACTATAAAACTGTCGGGCATAAACTCGAACATTTCGGTATAAGTGGTAGTGTGCATACCCGTATCGTGGATTTTTGAGATTTCTCCCACCTTTGCGGCGAGCTGCGGTGCTACTGCGTTCACAAGGCTCGATTTACCCACGCCCGAATTACCGGCAAGCAATGAAACCTTGCCACGCATCGTCTCCTTCAGCGCATCTATACCCTCACCCTTTTCGGCACTCGTTACAAGGCATTTATAACCAATGCTACCATAAAGAGCGCGCAGATAATTGAGTTCTTCAACCTCCTCGGGGGTGTAGAGGTCTGCTTTGTTGAAAACCAGAACCACAGGCACGCGATAAGCCTCGGCCGAGGCTAGGAAACGGTCGATAAAGGTGGTGGAGGTTGCCGGGTGACTTATAGTGACAACCAGAAAGCAGAGGTCGAGGTTGGCAGCAAGAATATGCGACTGCTTCGAGAGGTTCGATGCCTTGCGCACAATATAGTTCTTGCGCTCCGCAATCTCCACAATATACGCAGTGCCATCGGCACGCACATCGAATGTCACCACATCGCCCACCGCAACCGGGTTGGTACTTTTTATCCCTTTGAGGCGAAAGTTACCCTTTACCCTGCAGTCGATAGCCGCACCATCGGCTGTACGAACCACGTAGACACTACCCGAGCTTTTTATAACAACACCCTGCACGCGGTATATTCTTACACGGTAAGTATCTCTTTCTCTTTCGCAGCAAAAATCTCCTCGGCACGTTTAATGTACTTGTCGTGGATTTTCTGCAATTTCTCCTCGCCGTCCTTTGCAACATCCTCAGGAGTACCGTCCTTTACCGATTTTTTCATTGTATCGATACCGTCGCGACGTGCGTTACGGATGCTGATTTTTGCTGTTTCAAGCTCGTGGGCACACTGCTTGACCAAGTCTTTACGACGCTCACCGGTCAAAGGAGGAATGGCAATAATGATAACCTCACCATTGTTGGCGGGCATAATACCTACGGGTGAGTCGATGATTGCCTTCTCAATGGGAGCAATCATATTCTTATCCCAAGGTTTGATGGCAATTGTACGAAGGTCGGGGGTGGTAATGGTTGCCACATTGTTCAAAGGCATTTCAGAACCATAAGAGCTTACACGCACACAATCCAGAATGTGTACGTTAGCCTTACCGGCACGTACGTGTGAATACTCCTCTTCAAGGTGCATAATGGTCATCTCCATCATCTCCTCAATCTCACTCAAACAGGTTTTTACGTCTAACATAATATCTATTTTAAATTATTTGTTTTTATATTGTCACTGCCGCCACGCGACCGTAAATTTCCCACAAAAATAAGGGATTATGCACGAAGATACTACTATTTTATAAAATTTTAATTATTGAAAAAGATATTTTTGACAGCCGACAGAAAAAAAGGGCTATATTTGCCAACAAAGCACAACCGATACACAAGATTTAATATACGTTGTGAGAAAAGGCACAAACAAGAGCCTGCGACGTATGTTTTTAATAAAAAAGGAGGTAACTATGGCAGGCAGAAAGAAACAGCAGCATTGTCTGATAAAGATTTTTGGCGGCAACCTGTGGCAAGCACAACTGGTGCAAGGGTTGCTCGAGGACAACAACATAAAGTGCATACTGCGCAACGAAACAATGTCGGCGGTAACATCGCCCTACGCAACTCTTGGCGGCGAGGTGTGGGTACTTATAGACGAGAGCGAGAAGGATGCCGCAATGAAAGTACTGGAAAAGGAGTGCGTTTCATCGGCACCCTACAACTAACCCCACCAGGGAACATAAAAATAAAAGAAGCAACCCGTTTGGGTTGCTTCTTTTATTTTCAAAGCCTTTTCAGGATGCTTACGCTTTAATCTCCTTGATACGAGCCTTCTTGCCTGTAAGAGCACGCAAGTAGTAAAGTTTAGCACGACGAACACGACCGAACTTATTAACAGTGATGCTGTCAATAGAAGGTGAGTTCAAGGGGAAGATACGCTCTACACCTACAGTACCTGACATCTTACGTACTGTAAAACGTTTCTCTGCACCGTGACCACAGATTTTGATAACTACACCACGATACAACTGGATACGCTCTTTTGTACCCTCAATGATTTTGTAAGCTACTGTAATTGTGTCACCGGGGTGAAAGTTAAGCTCACGCTTTACATCAGTAGCAAATGCTTCTTTAGCAATTTTAATTAAATCCATTACTTTGAATTGTTTAAATTGTTCAATCATTCCAACGCAACATACCAAGTTACTCTTCCTTGGCAGCGATTACGCCGAAAGCGACTGCAAAGATAGCGCTTTTTCCCGATTTAGCCAAATTATCCTCTTTTTTTTCACTGCCAATTGTTTTTAAGCATCAAATGCAGTACTTTTGGGGAGAATATCAAAACCGAATTTATGAGACACAAAAGCATCACCCTGTTACTCCTTGCCGCCCTATCCCTGCACGGTTGCAGCAATGACGACAAGAAAATCTCAAGCATAGAGGGATACAATATCAAGGTCACCGCCAGCGAAAAAAGCAATGGAGCCGAAGAGGTAAGGAACATAATACAGCAATACAGCGCCAAGGTGGAAGAGATTAAAAGACCGGTCATTGGCAGCTCGGCAAAAGATTTGATAAAGACCAGCACCCCCGACAGCCCTCTTATGAACTTTGCCGCCGACGCCCTGCTGACAATGGCACAAAGACACTGCGACGAGAAAATAGACCTTGCAATAACAAACAAGGGCGGCTTACGCAACGATATTGCAAAAGGCGATGTCACCTATGGCGATATATACAATGTATTCCCGTTCGAGAACACTCTCGCCCTCCTGAAACTCAACGGTATACAGCTTATGGAACTTTTCAATGATATCGCAAAAGTTGGAGGAGAGTGCATAAGCGGAGCCAGAATCACAATCACCACCGATGGTAAAGTTACAGAAGCCACCATTGGAGGAAAAGAGATTCAGCCCGATAAAAAATATCTTATCGCCACATCTGATTACCTTTCGCAGGGCAACGACAAGATGTATACCCTGGGCAAAGGAAGCGACGTGGTAATAAAGAGCGACATAACCATACGCGACCTTATGCTCACCTACGTCAGTGAGCTGCACAAAAAAGGAGAGGCAATAAACCCGGAGAGCGACGGCCGCATAACCATTAAATAAGAAAGAGCTATGAGAAAGATATTCCTAATTGCCATTATAGCTGTAGCAACCTGCCTGCAAGCACAGGAAAGAATTGTAATTCTGCATACAAACGACACACACAGTTGCATAGAACCCGAAAAGAACGGCAACGCAGGCGTTCTAAACAGAGCGTTGCTGATAGAGGATATAAAAGGAAAAGAGGGCGCGGAAAATGTATTGCTCTTCGACTGTGGAGATTTTTCACAAGGCTCACTTTATTACAACATATTCCGCGGAGATGTTGAAATAGAACTTATGAATGCAATGGGATACAATGCCGGCGCACTGGGCAACCACGAATTTGATTTTGGCTTGGAAAACCTTGCCCGCCTTGCCGAAAAAGCCAATTTCCCCTTGCTATGCTCAAACTACGATTTCACCGGCACACCCTGCGAAGGAGTGATAAAACCCTGGGCGTGCATAGAGTGTAACGGAATAAAAATTGGAGTCTTCGCCCTTGCACCCAACCCCGACGGGTTGATACCCAAAAACAACTACAAAGGGGTAAAATTCCTCTCCCCAATAGAGAGCGCCAGGAGATACACAAAACTATTGCGCGAGAAAGGGTGCGACATAATCATATGCCTTTCACACCTCGGTTACGAGTTGCCCAACTTTGAATACGACGACAAACGCCTGGCTACAGCCACCAGTGGAATAGACTTGATACTCGGAGGACACTCACACACATACCTTGAAAAAGCCGAGAAGATAACAAACTGCGAAGGCAAAGAGACACTCCTGCAACAACTTAACAAGAACGGGCGCTACCTTGGAGTATTTGAAATAGAATTTCAATAAAAAAATACAACATATATTAAAATAGCATAACCAATGCCACAATTGACATTTATTTTATAAATTCGCGGCAGAAATTTAACAAAAAGGAAATACCATTATGAAAAAATTACCCATTCTGGCTATCGCGGCCCTCACATTTGCCGCTTGCCAAAACAGCAGTTACAAGATAAACGGCACAGCCGATGAGAAGGCTGAAGGACAGACCGCCTACCTCATTGACTCAAACACCAACGAGGCCGTTGACTCTTGCACCATCACAAACCAAGCCTTCACATTCACAGGTAAAATCGAGGAACCCAAAATCTACCGCGCACAGATAGGCCGTCGCAACAACATCATCCTTACCGAGCCCGGTAGCAACATCTTTGTCGACTTCACAGCAGCAGGCCCCAACCAGCCGGCAGTAATTGACAACGACGGAGCCAACAATGCCAAAAACGAATTTATGGCAAGCCTCAACGAGTTCATGGGCAAGAAACAGGAGAAATACCGCGAACTGGTAGCAAACAATGCACCCCAGGCCGAAGTTTACAAATACAGCCAGCAGGCACAGTTGGAAATGGACAGCATGTACAGAAAATGCATCAGCGACAACAAGGACAACATCTTCGGAGCATTTATGCTTGCCAACCTTGCAAACAACCTCTATGGCGACATTGCAACACTCGATTCTGCAATTAACGCCGTAAAATATTCAGCAGGAATAAAACAACTGCAAGAAGCACGCAGAGTTCTCGGCTACAAAGAGCAGACAAGAGCCGGCAGCCCTTACGTCGATTTCAAGGGTAAAAGCATTGACGGCAATGAGATTACACTCTCAAACTACGTGGGTAAAGGCAAATACATAATAGTGGACTTCTGGGCAAGCTGGTGCGGTCCCTGCCGTGCGGAAATCCCCAACCTCCTTGCCATCAACAAGGAGTTCGGCGGCGAGAACTTCGAGGTTGTAGGAGTAAACGTTTGGGACAGCGAGCAGAAGTTCCATGAGTCGCTTAAAAGCGAGGGTATCGACTACGCACAGATTTACGTACCCCAAACAGAAAATGTTACAGAGCTTTATGGCATCGAAGGCATTCCACAGATTATGCTCATAGGCCCCGACGGCACAATCCTCAAACGAGACTTACGCGGCGAGGGTATCAAGGAGGCTGTAAAAGAGGCATTGGGCAAATAACCACCCACACCCTTCACAAAGCAAAAAGTGCTACAACCTGGTTGTAGCACTTTTTGCTTATTATATATCTTGAGGCTTGGGCCTTAATCCTTCTCGCCAAAGCAGAGGTCGCCTGCATCGCCAAGACCCGGTACTATATAATAGTGATTGTTGAGTATTGGGTCGATAGCTGCACAATAAAGTATTGTATCCTCGGGGAATGTTTTTTCCACAAAATCCACTGCCTCCCGGCTGGCTATAACAGCCGCAATCACCAGTTTCTCGGGAGTTCCCTTTGTGAGGAGAGCGCGGTAACAAAGGTCGGCGCTGGTACCCGTCGCAAGCATTGTGTCCACAAGCAAAAGACATTTACCATCGATACGCGGCGAAGCAAGATATTCCACCTTCACATCAAAATGAGTATCGTCGGTATATTCGCGATAGGCCGATACAAAGGCATTCTCGGCGTTGTCGAAGTAGTTATGGAAGCCTCTGTGCAAAGGAAGCGCCGCGCGCAGAATAGCAGCAAGCACCACCTTGTCAGTTGGAACATTATGCACCGCCTCGCCAAGCTGCGTTGAAACCTTCAGTTCGTTATAAGGCAGATCTTTGCTTATCTCATAAGCCATAATTTCTCCAATGCGCTCTATATTACGGCGGAAACGCATCTGATCCTTCTGAATCTCCTTGTCACGAATTTCGGCAAGAAAACGATTCAGAATTGTGTTCTGTTTAGATAGATCTACAATTTTCATACTAGTACTTGTTTTAAGGCAAGAGCCTCATACATTCAATTCTGTCGCGAATATAATCTTTTTTATTCAAAACGCACCACTTTGGGACAAAATAGCATTCATTCCTATAAAATAGGTGGGAAAAACGGGGCAAAACTGCCGAAAAAACAAAATGTCAAAAAACAAACACTTTTACAAGACAATGGAACAACACAAAGTGGGCAAACAAACAAATTAAAAAAGCAAAGAGTGGCAAAAACATTGCAAGATGACAACATAAAAGAGCAAAAAAACAGCTAAAAACCGCATTAACCATACCTTTTTGCGGTAATTAAAGAATTTTTTCTTTAATTGTTTGAGAGTTTAAATAAAAAGATATATTTTTGCACTAGGAGAACCTTGGCTAGTTTGAGCAACTATGTTAAAAAAGCACAAACGGGCACAGTTCCCACAAGAAAATAGAGATTATTAACAAACAACTTAATTTTTTAAAGTTATGGCAACAATAGATCTTACCAAGTATGGTATCACCGGTGCTACAGAGATTATCTACAATCCCTCTTACGAGCAGCTTTTTGCCGAGGAGACAAAGCCCGGTCTTGAAGGTTATGAGGTTGGTCAAGTTACAGAGCTTGGCGCAGTAAACGTAATGACAGGTGTTTACACCGGCCGTTCTCCCAAGGACAAGTTCATCGTTAAGGATGCGACTTCAGAGAACACTGTATGGTGGACATCAGAGGAGTACAAGAACGACAACAAACCCGTTACAACAGAGGCTTGGAACGTTCTTAAATCTATCGCAACAAAAGAGCTTTCCGGCAAGAAACTCTATGTAGTTGACGCATTCTGCGGTGCTAACCCCACAACACGTTTGAAAGTACGTTTCATTATGGAGGTAGCTTGGCAGGCACACTTCGTAACAAATATGTTCATCCGCCCCACAGCTGAGGAGCTTGCAAACTTCGGTGAGCCCGACTTCATCGTATACAACGCTTCTAAAGCAGCTGTTGAGAACTACAAAGAGCTCGGCTTGAACTCTGAGACAGCAGTTGTATTCAACCTCACATCACGCGAGCAGATCATCCTCAACACATGGTACGGTGGCGAGATGAAGAAGGGTATGTTCTCTATGATGAACTACTACCTCCCCCTCCAGGGCATCGCTTCAATGCACTGCTCTGCCAACACCAACGAGAAGGGCGAGACAGCTATCTTCTTCGGTCTTTCAGGTACAGGTAAAACAACTCTTTCTACCGACCCCAAACGTATGCTTATCGGTGACGACGAGCACGGCTGGGACGACGAGTCTGTATTCAACTTCGAGGGTGGTTGCTACGCAAAGGTTATCAACCTCGACAAAGAGAGCGAGCCCGATATCTTCAACGCTATCAAACGCGACGCTTTGTTGGAGAACGTAACTGTTGATGCTGACGGCAAAATCAACTTCGCAGATAAGAGCGTAACAGAGAACACACGTGTATCTTACCCCATCAACCACATCAACAACATCAAACCCGGTTCGATGGCAGCTCCTGCCAAGAAGGTTATCTTCTTGTCAGCTGACGCATTCGGTGTATTGCCTCCCGTATCAATCCTTTCACCCGAGCAGACACAGTACTACTTCCTCAGCGGTTTCACCGCTAAGCTTGCTGGTACAGAGCGTGGTATCACAGAGCCCACTCCTACATTCTCAGCTTGCTTCGGTGCTGCATTCTTGAGCTTGCACCCCACAAAATATGGCGAGGAGCTCGTTAAGAAGATGGAGAAGAACGGTGCTAAAGCATACTTGGTGAACACAGGTTGGAACGGTACCGGCAAACGTATCTCTATTAAGGATACACGCGGTATCATCGACGCTATCCTCGATGGCTCTATCGATACAGCTCCCACCAAGACAATTCCTCACTTCGACTTTGTGGTTCCCACAGAGCTTCCCGGTGTTGATCCCGCTATCCTCGATCCCCGCGACACTTATGCTGACGCTGCACAGTGGGAGGAGAAAGCACTCGACTTGGCCGGTCGCTTCATCAAGAACTTCACCAAGTACACAGGCAACGACGCTGGTAAAGCACTTGTTGCTGCAGGTCCCAAACTCTAATAAAGAGCATACAGAACCTAAATACGCAGAGGGTGGCAATAGCCGCCCTCTGTTTTTTATCTTGCTAAAAAGCATTATATTTGCACCAGACACAAATACCGCATATATGATTGACGACACCACGCAAAAATTCATTCAAGAGCATCGCGAGGACGATGTACGCAAGCTTGCGCTACAAGCCGGCAAGTTCAAAGGTGTCGATATGCGACAGGCGGTAACACAGATAGAAGGGTGGCAGCTTGCAAAGAACAAGTTACCCGAATGGGCTGCAAGCGAAGGGATAATATTCCCCCCACGCATATCTATGGAGCAATGTTCCTCACAAGCCACAGCACTCTACAAAGCCGCACTCATAAGCGGAGATTCCCTTGCCGACCTCACAGGCGGTTTCGGCATAGATTGCAGCTACCTCGCCCGCAATTTCAAGAAAGCCTTCTACATTGAGCGCACCCCCATATTGTGCGAAATTGCACGCAACAACTTCCCATTACTGGCGCTTGAACATATAGAAATAGTAAACGGCGAATGCGAAGATATAGTGCCCACACTCCCCTCTCTCGATTGGATTTTCATAGACCCTGCACGACGCGACGGCGACGGCAGAAAAGTAGTTGCACTATCCGACTGCACCCCCTCGGTTGCTGAATTAGAGGATATATTACTGCTAAAGAGCAAAAAGGTGATGATAAAATGCTCACCTATGCTCGATATTGCAGCCGCACGACGCGAGTTAAAAAACATAAGTGAGATACACATAGTAGCCTTGAACAACGAGTGCAAGGAGCTGCTGTTTATACTCTCCACCGAGAAAACAGAAACACGCACCCATTGTGTAAATATTACAAGTAAAGGAAGGGAAACCTTCTCATTTACCGAGCAAGAGGAGCAAACAGCATCCATTGTTCTTGCCGACAAAGTGGGAGAATACCTATACGAGCCCAACGCAGCTATACAGAAAGCAGGCTGCCACCGCACACTTGCACAGGCCACACAGACAAAAAAATTGCACCCCAACAGCCACCTCTACACCGCCGACAAAGAAACACCAGACTTCCCGGGCCGCAAGTTCAGAGTGGAAAAAGTATTGGGTTTTACAAAAAACGACATAAAGGAACTATCGGCATTAGGAAAAGCTAATATCACCATACGCAACTTCCCCGAGAGTGTTCAGCAACTGCGCAAAAGGCTTAAACTCGCCGAAGGCGGAGAGAAATATATCTTTGCCACCACCCTTGCCAATGAAAGCAAGGTACTCGCAGTGTGCGAAAGAATATAATCATTCAATCTCACCTTTGTATAAATAACGACCTTCTTCGGGTGAGAATGTGTAATTTATTCTATCGCGACGAATCAAAAGTGCCGTATCGGGCCAATAAAGAAGCCCGTCATCGAGAATAAAACGCATAGTTGTGTCATTGATAAGTTCAAAAGAAACATCGTTGTATTTAAACTCGCTCCGAGCGGGATAATTATAACTTGAACTTGTAGTATGTACCTTACTGCGAACAATCTTTGTATCCTTTTTCTTTACACGGACATCGGCAATATCATTAAAATCCATATCAAAAATTGGAGTATGCTTCCTTTTGCCATATTCAAACACACCACTCATTGCAAAAAACAAAGAATCGTTGTGTTCCCCAACAAGTACTGCAAAATTCTGTTTTTCATCATCTTCCACCCAACGCCAAGTACCAACAAAAGGCGACAGTTCACATTCCCCATCCTTAATCACTTGTGAAAAAACAAAGGAGAGAGAAACAAGGAGCAACACCGATGCAAAAACCAATCTTTTCATATCTATAAATAACTTATTGGCACCGCCTGCGAAAGAGAGTCAAAAAAAGCAGATATCATTTCACTTTGCGGGTGAGCACATTATCCTGTTTGCGCTGCTTTATGAGGGCATACCCCTTCTTGAAAGAGTCGTCGTGACGGTTGAACACCTGCACTGCTTCAGAAGTATCCCAGAGGTCGCGCGCAATGAGCCATTTTAGCTGGAAAGAGATTTCGGGAAGAGATTTTTCAAACTCTTCGGTAGCTGTGGAAACATTCACACTATCGCGCTCGCTCTGCCTGCGAAGAATGCCGAGCAGGGTACTGTCCGCCACAAAGTTCTCCTCAAAATCTGTAATTGTAGGATATTTGTCGTTAAGTTCCCGGCGGTGAGCATCGACATAACGCAATGCTGCCATAACCACAGAACCCTTACGGGTGAGTTCGCGGTGTAACTTCGTGTAACGCATTGTATCGAGCGGGACAAAATAGTCGGGCATAATACCGCCACCACCATACACCACACGCCCCAAACGCTTTGTATAAGCCTTTAACGAGTCGGGAAAATGTATACTGTCGGCTGTGGTGAGTTCTCCACTGTTGTAACGATTCATAAGGTCGTCTTTATAGCTTATAGAATCGCCATAAGGTTTCTGTATACAACGACCACTGGGAGTATAGTAGCGCGAGATTGTAAGACGTATCATAGAATTGTCGGGCATTGCAAACGGACGCTGCACAAGCCCCTTTCCAAAGGTTCTGCGCCCCACGACAACACCCCTGTCCCAGTCTTGTATAGCACCGGCTAAAATCTCCGAAGCCGACGCCGAGGTCTCATCGACCAGCACCACAAGGTTACCTTTTGTAAAACGGCCGCCACCCTCGGCAATATGCTCGTAACGTGGCGACGTACGCCCCTCGGTATACACAACAAGGTTGTTTTTTTGCAAGAACTCGTTGGCTATGTTCACTGCTGCCGAAAGGTAACCGCCACCGTTGCCTTTAAGGTCGAGCATAAGGGATTGCATTCCGTGCGCTTTCAAGGAATCGAGCGCAGTAACAAACTCCTTGTGGGTGTTTGCTCCAAAAGAAGCTATGCGTATATAGCCTACCTTTTTATCGACCATATATGCAGCGTCAACACTCTTTGTCGCAATATTTCCACGCACCAGGTCGAATGCCAACAGAGCGCCTTCGCCCCTGCGCTTCACCGAAAGATGCACCTTTGTACCCTCACGACCACGCAGACGCGACATAATATCGTCACGCTCCATCTTCACACCGGCAATTGCCGTGTCATTCACAGCCACTATGCGGTCACCAGCCAACAAACCGGCGCGTTCCGAGGGACCACCGGCCGTTGTACGCACCACATAGAGCGTGTCATCAATCACATTGAACTGGATGCCGATACCACTGAAACTACCCTGCATCTCCTCCACAAGAGCCTGTGTCTCCTTAGGGTCGGTATAGGTTGAATGAGGGTCAAGCTCTTTAAGCATAGCCTTAATACCCTCTTCAACAATTTTAGCCTCGTCGACCTGGTCTACATAAAAGCGGTTGATTATGTTGCCTGCCGACATTAGCTTGTAAAGTGAGACGGGCATCTGCGGTGCTTCCTGCGCCTGCGCAACAAGAGCAAAGAATATATATAGTACAAATATTATTTTCTTCATAATAAACAATTTACGGCAACAGCCCTGTAACATCCTTGCCATACGCGGCAAGCTCGCGCACCACACTGCTGCTTATAGAAGAGTACTCGGGAGAACTAAAAAGAATAACGGTCTCTATGCCACCTATGCGAAGGTTTACATCGGCAAGTTCGCGTTCGTACTCAAAGTCTTTAACCGTGCGTACACCGCGCAACAGTGCCGTAGCACCTACAGAGCGAGCATAATCCATTGTGAGCCCACTATACAAAGCTACCTCCACGCGAGGCTCGGCAAGATAGACCTTCTTTATTGCATCAACACGCTCTTCGGGAGTGAGCATACATTTTTTGCCCATATTGTTACCAACAGCCACAATAACCTTGTCGAAAAGGGAGAGGGCACGCTGCACCACGTCGTGATGCCCCAATGTGTATGGGTCAAAAGTTCCTGCAAAAAGAGCTATTTTTTCCATTGCTGTTATCCGTTGGTTTTGTCCTCCTCTACTACGAGGTTGTCAATAATAAAGTTCTGACGCTCCATAGTGTTCTTGCCCATATAGTAACAGAGAAGGTCATCAACCTTGTCATCCTTATGCATAGAGACACGCTCCAGACGCATATCGGGGCCGATGAAATTACGGAACTCGTCGGGCGAGATTTCACCAAGACCTTTGAATCGGGTAATCTCGGGGTTGGGCGAGAGTTTCTCTATGGCAGCTACGCGCTCCTCCTCGGAGTAGCAATAGATTGTCTCGTAGTCACCTTTAGGAGCAGCACCCTCCTCGGCAGCCTTTTTGCCGCGAGGCCCTTTGCGTTTGTTGCGGACACGGAAAAGTGGTGTCTGCAATATGTAAACGTGCCCTTTCTTTATGAGCTCGGGGAAGAATTGCAAGAAGAAAGTTATCATCAGCAAGCGGATGTGCATACCGTCGACATCGGCATCGGTTGCCACAATAACCTTGTTGTAACGCAACCCCTCGAGGCCATCCTCTATATTAAGCGCAGCCTGCAAAAGGTTGAATTCCTCGTTCTGATAGACCACAGCACGGCTCAAGCCGAAGCAGTTGAGCGGCTTACCACGCAAGCTGAATACCGCCTGTGTATTCGCGTCGCGACTCTTGGTTATTGAACCGCTCGCAGAGTCACCCTCGGTGATGAAGATGCAACTCTCATCGACACGGTCGCCCTTGCTGTCGTTGTAGTGTATGCGGCAGTCGCGCAGCTTGCGGTTGTGCATATTAACCTTTTTCGCCTTCTCACGCACCTGTTTTGTGAGACCGGCAAGCTCCTTGCGCTCCTTTTCCGACGCCTGTATCTTCACAAGCATCACATCGCTGATGTCGGGGTTCTTGTGGAGGAAGTTATCGAGTTCCTCTTTTATGAAGTCACCAATAAACTTCTTCACACTCATACTGCCCTCCTCGGGAGCAATGGTGGTGGAACCAAGACGCACTTTTGTCTGACTCTCGAAGACCGGCTCCTGTATATTCACAGCAATTGCAGCAACTATACCGTTACGAATGTCGCAATACTCAAAGTTCTTTGCCGAGAAGAAGTCGTGAATGGTCGATGCAACCATCTCCTTGAAGGCACTCTGATGAGTACCACCCTGCGAGGTATGCTGGCCGTTCACAAAAGAGTAATACTCCTCGCCATACTGCTGCGCGTGAGTAAAGGCAATCTCTATATCATCGCCCTTGAGGTGGATGATGGGATAGAGGCTCTCGGCAGTCATATTGTCGGTTAGAAGGTCGGCAAGACCATTGCGCGAGAGAATGCGCTTGCCGTTGAACATTATGGCAAGGCCGGTGTTCAAATATGTGTAGTTACGCAACAATGTCTCTATGAAGGCTGCACGGAACTCATAATTGCGGAAAAGCTTTGCATCGGGAGTAAAGGCAATATATGTACCATTCTCGTCTGCGGTCTTTTCGGTTGTATCGCTCACAAGATTGCCCGACTCAAAAACAGCTGTACGCACAACTCCGTCGCGGTAACTGCGCACCTCAAAAGCGGTACTCAACGCATTAACAGCCTTAAGACCCACACCGTTAAGACCCACCGACTTTTTAAAAGCCTTGTCGTCGTACTTACCACCGGTATTCAGCTTGCTCACAGCCTCAATCATCTTTCCCTGCGGTATTCCACGACCATAGTCGCGCACCACAACCGAACGGTTCTCCTCAATATCTATTTCGATACGCTTGCCGCCGCCCATCTTGAACTCATCGATACTGTTATCGATAACCTCTTTGAGCAACACATAAATACCATCATCGCTCTGCGAACCATCGCCGAGTTTTCCGATATACATACCCGGACGGGTACGTATGTGCTCCATATCGCTCAAGTGACGTATATTATCGTCGGTATATGCCACCTGCACCACAGGGGCATTATTGTCGAACACCAAATCTATCTCTTCGCTCATAATCTGTTATAATGCTTTTTTATATGCTCTGCGGCGTTTGTGCTGTTCCGGATTAAAGCTTTCCCACTGCGCCTGCACTTTGTTGTTTGTTTCAAGTTCGGGGTTGGTCTCCACATCCTCGAATCCCATCGCAATGAAGCGCGGCATAAGGTCGTTGAAGAGAAGTGCCATAACCCCCTTGCTCTGATACTCGGGCTTTATTGCCACGAGCAGGAAGTCGAGCCTTTTCGGGCGGCTGAAGAAGAGTGCCTTCGCAAGATGGAACCACCCGAAGGGGAATATGCGCCCTTTTGCCTTCTGCAATGCGCGGGCTAACGACACAAGGGTTACTCCCAACGCCACAAGGTTGTCGTTTTCATCCACAATAAGCGACACAAGGCGCAAATCTATCACCGGCAGATATTGTTTTATAAACTGTTCAATCTGTTTATCACTCAATGGCGAGTAGCCATACAGCGGCGCGTAGCACTCGTTCACAAGTTCGAACAACGCCTTACCGTAACGCTTTGCAAGTTCGCTGCGCGACTTGCATTTCACCACACGCAATTTATATTTACGGGCTATAATTGCCGACAAACGTTCGGCTTTCTCCCAGTTCTTTTCGGGAACCTTTATGAGGAACTCCACCCAATCGGCATCCTTTTCAAAGCCCAAACGCTCCATATGTTGCGGGTAGTAAGGATAGTTGTATATTGTCGCCATCGTTCCCAAACGGTCGAAACCCTCAACAAGCATACCCTCGCGGTCGAAATCGGTAAAGCCTAAGGGACCTTGAAGTTCTGTCATTCCACGCTCACGCGCCCACTGCTCCACTGCCGAAATAAGGGCTGCAGAGACCTCTGCATCGTCTATAAAATCGACCCAACCGAAACGTGCAGCCTTCAGGCCCCAACGCTCATTGGCACGCTTGTTAATTATCGCAGCCACACGCCCCACTATTTTGCCGTCGCGCATAGCGAGGAAATAGTCGGCCTCACAAAATTCGAACGCTGCGTTACGGTCTTTACGCAAGGTATTTACAGCATCTTCGTAGAGTTCGGGCACTGCGTAAGGGCAGTTCTTGTATAGTTCGTAATTGTAGTTTACGAACTCTTTCAACTGCTTTATGGTCTCAACTTTTATTACTTCAACAGACATTCTGCGTGGTGTTATTAAATGATGTGTAAATTTAATCCATTATTTGCAATCTTGCAAATATACTGCACTTATACTCGCCAAGCAACAAAAAAGGCCTGCTCTTTTTTCAAGAGCAGGCCCACAAAGAGTTATATTAAAACTATTATTTTCTAACGAAAACCTTCTTGCCATTGATGATATAAATACCGGTAACAGCAATACTGTTTATCTTACGGCCGGTAAGGTCGTAAATAGCACCATCAGCCATAGGATTCTTAACCTCGATATTCTCAATAGCAGTTGTGCCGGCCCAGTCGAAGCTAAAGCTATAGCTTGCAGCACCCTGTGCAGACGCAGGAATAGCACTTGCAGGCAAGTATGCCTTATTTGCGTTATTAAGGAACACGCCATCGGTCATAGCAGCCTTGTAAAGACCAACCTTTCCTTCGGGAGCCGAAAGAACATAAGCCTCCTCATTTACATATTGATTCATCAAAGTACCACACAATTTATTCACTCCGTTATACTCGTTAGCCTCGTCGGCAACCTCAAGAGCATAATTATTTGCGGGAGCCTCAACAAGCACAGCTGTTTGAGCAGGCAACACACCCTCTATTTGAGCTAAAAGAGCGTAGCCATCTTTGACACTCTCCACAGCATAGCACTTAACATTTGTAGGTATTACCACTGCTTTGGGAAGATACAATGTTGCCCAGCCTGCAGAAGTTACGTTCAATTTAAAACTTTCAGTTTTTTTGGCCTCCCAAGTAATCTCAACCGAAGTCAAATACATCGCACCGCTTGAAGAACGCAAACCAATATACTCATAATCGCCATTTATTGTAAGTTCTGTAGAAGTACCACATTTTATCTCACCCAACTTTGTTCCTTGTGTGCTACTGCTGTACAAATCTGTTGCTGCAGCATACGCACTGTTTTTGCCATACACTTGAAGTATTCTACCTGAAGCAGTTGAAGATTGCCATTCTACAACAATTTTTCTTGCTTTACCACCCGAAGTTGTTGTCACAACACCCGAGTTGCTGTTAGTGCTACGCAACTGAATAGCATCGTTGCTACCGGCAGAGTTTCCGGCATAAACAGCTGAAGATGTCGCAGTCTTACCAGTCCAAGCAGAATAATTTGTTGATCCGCTATTTACACCGGTTGTTTCTCTTGTAAGAACATCTACAATTTCACCCTCGGCTATCATAGTATACTCCTCAGTAACTATTTTACTATCGTTACAACCCTCTTTTGCTGCAAACGCTTTCACCACAGTACTCTTGGTTATCGAGATTGCGCCACCATAGACACTACTCTCATCGGTAGGTTCGCTACCATCGGTTGTGTAATAGATTGTAGCCCCTTCTTCTGCAGCAATTGTAACAGAGAGAGTCTCGCCCTCATTAAAATTACAAGATTCGGGAGAAATTACCGGAGTTTCAAGTGTAGGAGTTGCACTAGTATTTATCGAGTAAGTGATTTTTATTGATTTTATACGAAGTTGTTTATTACTCGTATTAACATTTTGAACTCTAATACTTTTAGTTGCAGCAATATTCCCTATCGTCATCTTAGTACTACTCCAAGTACCAACTTGCTTGTCTCCGCCATCAATATAATATCCAACAGAAGGTGTATAACTTGTCGATGATGCTGTTATCTCCACGCTATTTATTGTTATCGCAGAGCTTGCGTCAATGGTTAGATCAATATAAGCTCCTGTACCATTTGAACCATAATACAAACGTAACTCTTTACTGCTTTCATTGTATGCAGGCGCCGTTCCATTAACCTTACCGCAAGACAAAACAATATCACCGTTGAGAAGACTTGCAGTTGTCGATGTTATATCCTTACCGCAAGTAAACGTTGCATCGTCTGCCTTAATGCCTACAAAAGCCATCAGGCAGCAAAAAATTGAAAGTAAAAATTTTTTCATAGTAATTTATTTAATCGTTAATATTTTATAAATCAAAAACGGGCTTTTGCCACGATAAAAAAACGCAACAAAAAGCCGTTGTCAAATAGATTTTGCAAATGTAATCTTTTTCAATACAATAGCAAAAAATATGACTATTATTTTAACATTTTAAAAAAACGACGGCTCGAAGCCGTCGTTTTTACAGAGTTATTTTATATAGCCTTGTTTTTCAAGTTCATCGGCCACGGTAAGCAATTCTTTATACCACTCCTCGCCGAAACGCTCTATAAGCGGTTCTTTAAGGAACTGGTAAGCGCGTATGCCTTTGCGGCGGCCTTTTATAAAGGCACTGTTACACACGTCCCACTTGTGGAAATTTACCGCAGTAAGCTCACCCACCTTGCGAAGACGCACGGGATAGAGATAGCACGATATGGGCTTGCGCCACGGTGTGCGCCCCTCTCTATAGGCTTTTTCTATAAGACAGATGCAACCGCCGTTTTCATCGCGCAAAGCAAAGATACAGTCCTTGCCGTTTACAATGGAAGTTACAAGGTCGCCGTCGCGGTCGGTATACACAACGCCTTGCTCATCGGCAATGGCGCGCGCTTCGGGCGACATCTCTGAAGCAACAACCTCAAGAGCTTCTTCAAGCTTTTCCACCTCGTCTATGAGCACGGGAGCACCGGCATCACCCTCCACACAGCAAATTCCCTTGCAGTGCGAAAAGTTACAACAAAAATATTCTTGAAAAAGGTCGAACGATACTATCGCATCACCTATCTGTACCATAAGTTCTCGTTTAAATTAAAAAAACGGCTGCACGGAACCGCGCAGCCGTTCTATTTCAGTGGATTATTAAATCAAAGCCTCGCCACTCATTTCGGCAGGTGCCTCCAAACCCATAATCTTGAGGATTGTGGGAGCAACGTCGGCCAGGATACCGTCTTTGATTGTTGCGTTCTCTTTGTTTGTAACGTAAACACAGGGAACGGGGTTGAGCGAGTGAGCGGTATTGGGAGAACCGTCGGCGTTCACAGCGTTGTCGGCATTACCGTGGTCGGCAATGATGATTGACTCATAACCGTGAGCACGTGCAGCCTCGATAACATCCTTCAAGCAAGCATCAACAGCAAGAACAGCCTTCTCTATCGCGCTGTAGATACCGGTGTGACCAACCATATCACCGTTAGCAAAGTTAACAACGATAAAGTCGAACTTCTCTGAGTTAATCTCGGCAACGAGTTTGTCTTTAACCTCGTAAGCGCTCATTTCGGGCTGAAGGTCGTATGTAGCCACCTTGGGAGAGGGAACAAGGATGCGCTCCTCGCCATCGTAAGGAGTTTCGCGACCACCGTTGAAGAAGAATGTTACGTGAGCATATTTCTCGGTCTCGGCAATGTGGAGCTGTTTCATACCCTGTTTTGCGATGAACTCACCAAGTGTGTTCTCAACATTCTCCTTGTCGAAGAGGATGTGAACACCTGTGAATTTTGCATCGTAGGGAGTCATACAGTAGTACTGAAGACCGGGGATTGTGTGCATACCCTCGGCAGGCATATCCTCCTGTGTAAGAACCACAGTGAGCTCTTTTGCACGGTCGTTACGATAGTTGAAGAAGATTACAGCATCGCCGTCGGCTATGCGAGCGTCGTATGCGCTGTTCACGATGGGCTTGATGAACTCGTCGGTAACACCCTCTGCGTATGACTCCTCAACAGCTTTTACCATATCGGTAGCAGCCTTGCCCTCGCCATTCACAATAAGGTCGTAAGCGATTTTAACACGCTCCCAACGTTTGTCGCGGTCCATTGCATAGTAACGGCCTACGATTGTAGCGAGCTTGAGGTTCTTTGCTGTAAGGTCGGCAATGAAGCCTGCACCGCTCTTGGGGTCGGTGTCGCGACCGTCCATAAAGCAGTGAACATAAGCGTTCTCCACGCCCTGCTCGGCAGCAAATTTATACATAGCCTCGAGGTGCTCCAAAGAGCTGTGTACACCACCGTTAGAGGTGAGGCCCATAAAGTGGAGCTTCTTGCCGTTTGCCTTTGCGTACTCAACAGCCGAAACAAGTTCGGGGTTCTGTGCGATAGAGCCGTCGGCAATAGCGCGGTTGATTTTGAGAAGATCCTGGTAAACTACGCGACCGCCACCGATATTGAGGTGACCTACCTCGCTGTTACCCATCTGACCTGCAGGAAGACCTACATTTTCGCCACTTGCCTGGAGCTGTGAGTTGGGATAAACCGATATAAGATGATCCCAGTAAGGAGTGGGAGTATTGAAGATTACATCACCTTTACCGTGATTACCAACACCCCAACCATCGAGAATTACCAATAATGCTTTGTTTGCCATAATATTTTACTTTTTTGTTTTTGTACGTTTCATCAATGTGTGGCTCATTTTCGCAGCCAACGGCTGCAAAATTACTATTTTTATTCCTTTTTCCGACTATCAAACGGCATAAAAATGAAAAACCGGGCTCAAAAAGGGTTAAAAGCTCTTTATTATTTAAAATATTTAGTAAAAATTTACCATTTTACCGCAAAAAGCGGAATGCATAGTGAAAAAAGCAGTATCTTCGCAGTTGGAATAATTTATTAGCAAAAGGATGCAGCAACACCCCCTTGAGATTTTCGGTTATTGCCCACGATGCGGTGGCAAGGACTTCGGCATAAACGATTTCAAATCGAAGCGTTGTGCCGATTGTGGTTTTGTACTATATTTCAATGCGATAGCCGCATCCGTAGCCATCATTGCCAACGAAAAAGGCGAGATTCTGGTCGCACGCAGGGCAAAAGAACCGGCAAAAGGGACTTTAGACCTGCCGGGTGGCTTTATCGACAGTTTTGAGACAGCCGAAGAGGGCATAGCACGCGAGGTTGCCGAAGAGACCGGCCTCAAGGTAAAGAGAGCACGCTATCTCTTTTCGTTGCCAAACAAATACATCTACTCCGGGTTCGAGGAGCACACTCTCGACCTTTTCTTTCTGTGCGAGACTGAGGAGGGATGCATAACTGCCGCCGACGATGTAGAAGAGTTGCAGTGGATGGCCATTGAGAGCCTGAAGAGCGAGGACTTCGGGCTGCAATCCATACGCCGCGGCATAGAGATTTTAAAAGCAAGACACAACGAATTTTTCACAGAACAACTATGATACGATTCTTTACACTACTGCTGTTAATGGCAACAGCCGGCATAATTCCGGCACAGAACATAGTTTCCACCGAAGACAACAAATGGCTTATGCAGGAGGGACAGCGCCTCTACACCGACGGGGAGTACAGCACCGCGCTGAACATTCTCAACAAGATTGAGAAGCGCAAACTCACATCAAGCGAGGTACAGGCCTACGAACTTCTGCTCGCAAAAACCACATTCGGCACCAACCACCTCGAAGGCCGCGCATTGTTGTTGCAATACCTCGCCGACTACCCCGAGAGCAGCCGTCGCGACGTTATTGCAGCCCTTATTGCCGAATCGTACTATTACAGCCATAACTTCGCCATTGCCGACGAATGGTTCAAGAAGAGCAATTTCGACCGCCTGGAGCCACAGGAACGCGAACGCGCCGAACTGCACTATGCACTCACCCTGCAGGAGTGCGGGCAAGAGGACAAAGCAGAAGCTATGCTCACAAACCTTGCACATACAGGCAAGAAGCACGCCGACGATGCACAGTTCCACCTCGCTGTAATAAAATACCACAAGAACGAGCTTGAGCAGGCATACACAGGCTTCAAGAGCGTGGAATTCAGTAACAAATATTACTTGAACACCCCTTACTACATAGCCGCCATCTATGTAAAGCAGGAGAAATACGAGCAGGCAGAACAGATGGCCACGGCCTTCATTGCCGACCACGAAGAGAAGGCACAGGGCATAGCTATGCAACAGATATTGGGCGCAGCACTTTTCGGACAGGAGAGATATTCAGAAGCTATAATGCCGCTTGAAAAGTACATTGCCGCAACCCCTGCCGAGAAACAACAGCGCATTGCCGTGTACCAGCTTGCACTCTGCTATTTTGAAACAGGAGAGAAAGCAAAGGCAAAAGAGTTGTTCGCAACCTGTTGCGACGGCGACGACGCAATAGCACAGAACGCTCTACTGCACACAGGAATAATCGCACTGGAAGAGAGCGACACAAACGCGGCACGTATGGCTTTTGAGCAAGCCTCAACAATGACACTCGACAACAGCGTGCGCGAACAGGCTCTCTACAACTACGCTCTGTGCCTGCACAGCACACGCTACTCCCCCTTTGCCGAGAGCGTAAAGATTTTTGAGCGTTTCCTCAACGAGTACCCGCAATCGCAGTATAGCGACCAGGTAAACAAATACCTTGTGGAGGTATATATGAACACCCGCAACTACGATGTTGCCCTGCAATCGATAGAGAAAATCACATCACCCTCACCCCTTATCCTTGAAGCCAAGCAGAAGGTTCTCTACCGCCTGGGCGTTCAGGAGTACATAAACGGCAATATGGAGAAGGCGATAAGCTACTTCGACCAGTCAATTGCCCTTGCAAAATACAACAAAGCCACATACAGCGACGCCCTCTACTGGCGCGGAGAGGCCTGCTACAACAAAGGCAACTACACCGAGGCCGCAAAGAACTACAAGAAGGTTCTCGCAATGAGCGACAGCAATAGCAGCAAAGCTCTCTACGGCCTCGCATACACATACTTCCAGCAGGAATCATTCAACGAAGCAATGAACACCTTCACACGCTTCACCACCGCCGCACCCGAAGAGAGAGAGCTATGCGCCGATGCCTATAACCGCATAGCCGACTGCTATTTCTACAACCGCAATTACAAGAAGGCCGACGAATATTACGAAAAGGCTGCCACTACCGATGCAGCACACGGCGACTACGCCCTTTACCGCAGCGCAATAGCACAAGGACTGAGAAAGGACTATAAAGGCAAGATTCAGACACTGGAACAGCTCATTGAGAAATACCCCACCAGCAGCTACACACAGCAGGGATATTACGAACTGGGCCGCGCCTACATAGAAACCGGTGAGAGCAACAGAGCCGTTGCCGCCTTTGACAAGCTGTCGGAGAAATATCCGCAGAGCGACCTTGCCCGCCGCGCAACCACAGAAAAAGCTATGATATACAACAGCGACGGCAACACCGCCAAAGCTATTGAGACATACAAGAACATTATTCTCCTGTACCCACAGAGCGAGGAGGCACAGATTGCCGTACAGGACCTCAAGAACCTGTACGTGGAACAGGGCGAAGTTGATGAGTATGCAAAATTCGCAGCCAACACCAAAGGAATGCAGGCCGTCGAGAGCAATGAGATTGACACACTCACCTTCATCGCAGCCGAAAAGATATATGGTAAAGGAGATATAAAGGAGGCCAAGAAAAAATTCGGCAACTACCTGGAGAAATTCCCCGAGGGCAGCTTTGCAATAGACAGCCACTACTACCTGGGAGTAATGACCTACAACAGCGGAGAGAAGGACGAAGCACTCGCCCACCTCGGCAAGGTTATTGAATACCCCGACAACAAATACAGTGAGGAGGCTATGGCATACGCTTCGGACATCCATTTTGACAACGGCGAGTGGGCAGCAGCCATCCCCTTGTACGAGAAGATAATCGCAAAAAGCAGCGACAGGGAGAGAGTCATCGCCTGCCACCTTAACCTCCTGCGTTGCGCCCACAAGACCGGCGACAACAACCTTGTCAAGGAACACGCCACCGCTCTCCTTGCAACCGGCGAGCTGCAGCCCGAGCAGAAACGCGAAACAGAGTATTACCTTGCGAAGACACACATACAGATGGGCGAGCAAAGCGAGGCCGAGAAGATACTCCACACACTTGCCACCGACACACGCAGTATCTACGGCGCCGAGGGCAAATACCTACTTGCACAGCTCCTGTTCGAGCAGAAGAGATACGATGAGTGTGAAAAAGAGATATTCAACTATATGGAAACCAGTACTCCGCATGCCTACTGGCTCGCACGCAGCTTCATACTCCTCGCCGACCTGTATATAACCCAGGAACGCACCCTTGAAGCCAAGCAGTACCTTTTGTCGTTGCAGAGCAATTACGATGGCGAAGACGACATAAAGACAATGATAGAAGAGAGATTGAATGGAATATCAGCCGAGTAAACATTATATGAATAATATGAGAAGAAACATTTTACTTACCATCGCGATGGTAGCAGCAAGTGCCCTGTACGCACAGAAGGATTCACTCAATGCAGTGATACAAGTGGAGAACGAATACACCCCCGTGGTTACCAAAGCCGCCAAGAAAGGTTTCACCCCCACAACAGAAGAGAACAACACAACCAAGCCTCTTGAACTTGAATTCTCACAAAGCGCCACACCTTTTAAAGGATTCACGGGCGAGAGAGATGTAAACGACCTGTTGCCCAAGCAGAACGGCAACTACTCCGGATACGCACGCCTCGGATATGGCACCGGCAACAATATCGATGCTAAATTGTCATACCTGTTCAACATAAGCGAGAAGGACAAATTGAATGCCGTAGCTTCGCTCGAGGGTTTCAACAGCAACATCAACAGCCCCATAGGCAAGTGGGATTCCCGTTTCTACTCTTCTTGGGCAGGTGCCGAGTATTCGCACAAGTTTGACCGAATGACACTGAAGAGCAATGTCGAGTTCAGCGACAACGTATTCAACTACAACAGTTGCTCACCCAGTGACAAACAGAATGTGCAGAAGATTCACTTTGGCACAAGCATTGCATCGCAGTTGGCAGGCCCATTTGCCTACGATTTTGGAGTACGTTTCTCGCGCAACCACTACAAGCACACACCCTTCCTATGGAACTACACCGACGAAGATGCCGGCAGTTTCAACGAGAACACCATCGGTGCCGATGCACGCCTTGCATACGAGTTCACCAACGATGTGTGGCGCAATGTTGTAATGGGCATTACCCTCAACAACTACTCATACGCAGGAACCTGTGAGTACGAAAATGTTACCGAGCTTAACCTGAACCCCGCAACAAATATAAAATTCGAGAACCTGAATATCCGCCTGGGGGCACAGCTCAACATGCAGACACGCGGTGCATTCCTTGCAATAGCTCCCGACATTGAAATTGAGGCAGCCATAAGCGATAAGACTACTGTTTATGCAAGCATTAAGGGTGGTCGCGAAGCCAGCAGTTTTGAGACACTGGAGCTCATTTCGCCCTACTGGAGCTGCTACACCCAGCCAAAACCCAAATACACTATAGCCGACATCACTGCCGGAGCGCGCATCTCGTCGAACAACCTCTCGGCCGATATTTTTGCCGGATATGCCTACACAAAAAACGACCTTATGGGTTACGCTTTCACCGACCTGCAGGCAGGATGTATTGATTGCACCATTGCACAGGAGAACACCACCCACGCATACATCGGCGCCCGTGCAGGGTTCGACCACGAGGGCTGGCTCAAGCTGTCGACTACAGCAAAATACAACTACTGGAAGTGCGACACATACAGCTACCTTGCCACAAGACCCGAATTTGAGTTTGCATTCAACGGCGAGGCACGCCCCATGGACGATATTTACATAAGCCTCACATACAGCTTTGCCACATATGCCCACGACAACGCATCGCTCAACAAAAACGAGCTTAACCTGCGCACAAGCTACAAATTTGCCAACCGATTCAGCGCATATGTCGAGGGTAACAACCTCCTCAACCGCACATATATAAAATACGCGGGATATTACGAACAGGGTATAAACGCGCTTATCGGATTGAGCGCTTCGTTCTAAAGAGCCGGCGGCTTGCCGCAGCAAAAAAAATACACCTAATATAAAATAATATATTATTTTAAGGTGAACGAGGCAAAAGGCGTTATCATTTTTTTAGATTTTTTGGTTAGGAAATACCAGAAACTTTAATACTTTTGCCGCAAATTTTAGAAAGCAAAGCTGTATGCAGAAGAATTTAGTAATTGTTGAGTCGCCCGCAAAAGCAAAGACCATTGAGAAGTTCCTGGGCAAGGACTACAAGGTAATGTCGAGCTATGGGCACATTTGCGATTTGAAGAAAAAGGAATTCAGTATAAACACCGAAACATTTGAACCGGAGTATGAAATTCCCGCCGAAAAGGTAAAGCTTGTACACACTCTCAAAAGCGAAGCAAAGAAGGCCGACACTGTGTGGTTGGCATCCGATGAAGACCGCGAGGGAGAGGCCATAAGCTGGCACCTGTATACTGAACTTGGGCTACAGCCCGAGAAGACAAAGCGCATTGTCTTTCACGAAATTACAAAGAATGCGATTCTCAACGCGATAGAGAACCCCAGAAGCATCGACACCAACCTTGTCTATGCCCAGCAGGCACGTCGCGTGCTCGACCGCATTGTTGGTTTCAAGCTCTCGCCCGTACTGTGGCGCAAGGTGAAACCGGCACTCTCGGCAGGTCGTGTACAGTCGGTAACCGTGCGTTTGATTGTTGAGCGCGAGCGCGAAATAAACAACTTCACAAGCGAGCCTGCTTTCCGCGTGACTGCGCAGTTTGAACTGCCCGGCGAGGGAGAGAACCGCATACTCAGCACAGAACTTTCTAAAAGATTCAAGACAAAAGAGGAGGCCGAGGCTTTCCTCACATCGTGCAAAGAGGCAACCTTCGTCATTGACGATGTAAACACAAAGCCATTGAAGAAGAGCCCTGCTGCACCTTTCACAACATCGACCCTTCAACAGGAGGCCGCACGCAAGCTTGGTTTCACCGTATCGCAGACAATGATGGTGGCACAAAGACTATATGAAAGCGGATATATCACATATATGCGTACCGACTCGGTTAACCTTTCATCGCTCTGCATAGGTTCGTGTAAGAACGTGGTTACCGAGACCTATGGTGCCGACTATCTGAAGAGCCGCAACTACAACACCAGCTCAAAAGGCGCACAGGAGGCTCACGAGGCAATACGCCCTACATATATGAACAACCCCACCATCGAAGGCACTATGCCCGAGAAAAGGCTCTACGAGCTTATATGGAAGCGCACCATCGCATCACAGATGGCCGACGCACTGGTGGAGAAGACTACCGTGAACATTGCCATCAGCGGACACGAGGAGAGTTTCGTGGCTACAGGTGAGGTTACCGTATTCGACGGATTCCTGCACGTATACCGTGAATCGACCGACGAGGAGAACGGCAACGACACCACAACCATCCCCGCAGTACACAAGGGAGAGCAATTGAAGGCTATGGAGATTGTAGCTACAGAGCGTTTCACACAACACCCTCCCCGATACACCGAGGCAAGCCTTGTACGCAAACTCGAGGAGCTGGGAATTGGCCGCCCATCAACCTACGCCCCCACCATCAGCACCATTCAGCAACGCGGATACGTGGAAAAGGGCAACAAGACCGGTACAAGCCGCAAATACAGCATACTCACATTGAAGAATGGCAAGATATCGACCAAGGAGGGTAAAGAGACAGTAGGAGCCGAGAAAGGCAAACTGCTCCCCACAGACATTGGTATAGTGGTAAATGACTTCCTGCTCGACTTCTTCCCCGAGATTATGGACTACAATTTCACTGCAACCGTGGAGAAGGATTTCGATGAAATTGCCGACGGCAAAAGAGCGTGGGTAAGCCTCATCAAGGACTTCTACACCGATTTTGAGCCGCAGATTGAGAAGATTGTACAGACAAAGAACGAACATAAGGTGGGCGAGCGCGTACTCGGTACCGACCCCGCAAGCGGCAAACCCGTTTCGGTAAAAATCGGCCGTTTCGGCCCCATCGTACAGATAGGCTCGGCAAGCGACGAGGAGAAACCCCGTTTCGCACAGATGAAACCGGGACAGACACTGGAGACAATCACTCTGGAAGAGGCTCTTGGACTTTTCAGCCTGCCCCGTACACTTGGCGAGTTCGAAGGAGAGAACGTTACCATTGGCGCAGGCCGTTTCGGTCCATACATAAAATATGGTGCCGCTTACGTTACATTGCCCAAGACTTTCGACCCTCTTACAATATCGTTTGAAGAGGCAGCGGAACTCATTATCGAAAAACGCAAAGCCGAGGCCGAGCGCATAATAAAGACATTCGACAACGAGCCTGCAATGCAGGTGCTCAACGGCCGTTTCGGCCCCTATATTGCCTACAACGGCAGCAACTACAAGTTGCCCAAGAATGTAACACCCGCAGAACTGTCGCTCGAGGAGTGCCAGGAGATTGTGAAAAAACAACAGGAGAGTGGAAAAAGCACCACCCCCTCACGCCGATACACTAAAAAGAAGTAAATGATACGCATACTGCTTACCGGATATATGGGAGCCGGCAAAACCACGCTCGGTCGTGCGCTTGCCAGCAAATTGGGGCTCACCTTCATAGACCTCGACAACTACATAGAGCAACGCTTCCGCAAAAGCATCTCACAGATATTTGCCGAGAAGGGCGAAGAGGGTTTCCGCGAGACAGAACGCCGTATGCTGCACGAGGTTGCCGAGTTCGAGGATGTGATAATATCCACAGGAGGCGGCACACCCTGCTTCTTCGACAATATAGACTTTATGAACAGCCAAGGCACCACTATCTACCTGCAGGTACCCGTGGAGCGCCTTTTCATACGTTTGAGCATCGCACGCAGACAAAGACCGCTCATTAAGGACAAGAACGATGACGAGTTGCGCGCATTCATTGCCGAACAACTTGCCAAACGTGAACCATACTATTCTAAAGCACAATACTCTTTCGCAGCAGACAAGCTGGAGAACAAAGAAGAGATAGATTCATCGGTTGAAGCATTCTGCGAGCAATTCAACCTACCTTGACACAAACACAGTAATAACCGCAAAATACCGTACAGGAAATGAGAAAATGGCGCATTGAGGACTCGGAAGAGCTATACAACATCAAAGGTTGGGGAGCTTCATATTTCAGTATCAATGAAGAGGGTAACGTTGCCGTAACCCCCAAGAAAGACGGCATTCAGGTGGACTTGAAACAGCTTATGGACGAGTTGCAGCTACGCGATGTTGCAGCACCTGTTCTGATACGTTTCCCCGACATTCTTGACAACAGAATTGAAAAGATTTCGGGCTGTTTCAAAATAGCAGCCGAGGAGTACAACTATAAAGGAAAGAACTTTATAGTTTACCCCATTAAGGTGAACCAGATGCGCCCTGTGGTAGAGGAGATTATGAGCCATGGTAAGAAGTACAACATTGGACTCGAAGCCGGCTCAAAACCCGAGCTCCACGAGGTTATTGCAATGAACACCGACAGCGACTCGCTCATCATCTGTAACGGATACAAGGACGACAGCTACATCGAAATGGCGTTGCTCGCACAAAAGATGGGACGTAGCATATACCTTGTTGCCGAGAAACTCAACGAGCTTAAACGCATCGCAAAGATTGGTAAACGTCTCGGCGTGCGCCCCAACATAGGCATACGCATTAAACTGGCATCGGAAGGTAGCGGAAAATGGGAGGAGAGCGGCGGCGACGCAAGCAAGTTCGGCCTCACATCGAGCGAACTCCTCGAAGCACTGGAGTTGCTCGAGAAATACGACATAAAGGACTGCCTGCGACTCATACACTTCCACATAGGCAGCCAGGTGACAAAGATTCGCCACATAAAGACAGCTTTGCGCGAAGCATCGCAGTTCTATGTTCAGCTACACAAGATGGGCTTCAACGTAGAGTTCACCGACATTGGCGGTGGCCTTGGCGTGGACTACGACGGTACACGCTCTTCGAGCAGCGAGAGTAGCGTAAACTACTCAATACAGGAGTATGTAAACGACGCCGTGTATGCAATGGTTGATGCCTCCGACAAGAACGGCATACCCCACCCCAACATTATTACCGAGAGCGGCCGTTCAGTATCGGCACACCACGCGGTACTAGTGATTGAGGTTCTGGAAACTGCTGCCCTGCCACAGATGGACGAGAATTGGGAGGTAAGCCCCGAAGACCACGACCTTGTGAAAGAGCTTTACAAAATATGGGAAGAACTCGACCAACGCACTATGCTCGAGGCTTACCACGACGCACAGCAGATACGCGAAGAGGCTTTAGAGCTCTTCAGCCACGGTATTGTGGACTTGAAGACACGCGCACAGATTGAGAGTATGTTCTGGTCGGTGACACGAGAGATACTCTCAATCGCCAAAACTATGAAACACGTGCCCGAGGACTTCCGCAAGATGCAAAAACTTATTGCCGATAAATACTTCTGCAACTTTTCGCTCTTCCAAAGCCTCCCCGACACTTGGGCGATAGACCAGTTCTTCCCCATAATGCCCATACACAGGCTCGACGAACGCCCCGACCGTACCTGCACCATACAGGATATGACCTGCGACAGCGACGGCAAGGTTACAGAGTTCATTAACTACAACGGCAAGGCAAACTCTTTGTGTGTGCATAAAGTAAAGAGCAATGAGCCCTATTACATCGGTGTATTCCTTGTGGGCGCATATCAGGAAATCCTTGGCGACTTGCACAACCTCTTCGGCGACACCAACGCAGTACACATCAGCGTGGACAAGGAGGGATACAATATCGACAAGATTATCGACGGAGAAACCATTGCCGACGTACTTGACTACGTACAATTCGACGCAAAACGCCTTGTACGCACGCTCGAGACTTGGGTAGCAAAGGCCGTTAAACAGGGTAAAATCTCTCTTGAGGAGGGAAAAGAGTTCCTCTCGAATTACCGTTCGGGACTCTATGGTTACACATACCTTGAGCCCTAATAACACAAAAAATTATGGAGAAGAAAAAAGTAACAATCATAAAGGTCGGCGGCAAGATAGTAGAGGAAAAAGCCTCGCTCGATGCCCTGCTCGACCGCTTCGCAGCCGTAGAAGGCGCAAAAGTGCTCATACACGGCGGAGGCCGCTCGGCCACAAAGATTGCCGAGAGCCTTGGCATTGAGAGCAAGATGGTCAATGGACGACGCATCACCGACGAACCAATGTTGCAGGTGGTGACAATGGTGTATGGCGGACTTGTGAACAAAAATATTGTTGCAGGCTTGCAGGCACGTGGCGTGAACGCACTGGGCCTCACCGGTGCCGACTGCAATATAATAAAAGCACACAAACGCCCTGTGGGAGAGGTCGATTTTGGCTTCGTGGGCGATGTAGACCGCGCCGACGGAGAAATGCTCGGTAAGCTCATAGAACAAGGTATTGTGCCCATAGTGGCTCCTTTGACACACGATGGCAAAGGAAACCTCCTTAACACCAACGCCGACACAATGGCTGCCGAAACAGCCAAAGGCCTTGCAAAGTTCTACGACGTAACCCTAACCTATTGTTTCGAGTTCCCCGGCGTTATGCGCAACCCCGAGGATGCCGACAGCCTCATACCCACAATAACCAAGGAGAGCTACAAGCAACTGCTTGCCGACGGCATTGTGAGCGGAGGAATGATACCCAAGATAGACAACGCTTTCAACGCAATAGACAACGGCGTGTCACAGGTGATAATTACAAAAGCCGACGCCATAGATGGTGAAAGCGGCACTCACATCATAGCATAAATGCCACAAAAGCATCGTTTCACCCACCATCGATACGGTGAAATAGAGATAACACGCAACCCGAGGGCGCGACGCATAACATTGCGGGCGCGCCCCGATGCTTTATACATAACCCTGCCCACGATTGCCACCGAAAAAGAGCTGGAAGAGGCGCTGAAGAAGTGCGGTGACAGGCTTGTTGCCCTCCGGCAACAGATGCAGCCGACAACCATAGACACAAGCTACTGCATAGAAACCCCTTTGTTCAAATTCAATATAGAGGAGCAGAGCCGAAAGAATTTCAGCATAAGATACCAGGGCGAAAGAGCAACTCTCCTCTGCCCTACCGGTACCTCGTTCAACGGGAAGGAGCGACAAGAATGGGTGAGGAAAATAGTTCTCAACGCTATGCGCCGCCGTGCCCAAGAGACTCTCCCCGCTCGCCTGCAGGCCCTTGCCGCGCAACATAACCTACATTACAAGAAAGTAACCCTGCGCGACAGCCGCACACGCTGGGGCAGTTGCAGCAGCAACGGCACCATCAGCCTCAACATACAGCTTGTATTATTGCCCACAGAGCTTGTAGACTATGTGCTGCTGCACGAACTGTGCCACACCATAGAGATGAACCACAGCGAACGTTTCTGGGCAAAACTGGACACCCTTACAAATACAAATTCACGGCTTCTGAGAAAGAAACTGAAGGCATACAACTGTACCCTGCCATAATCTCCACTTCGGCCCGTAACAACCCCGCCATTCATTTTCTTTTACCCACAAAAGGAGGAGTGCCATTTTTTCTTCGCCCGCAGCAAAAAATATTAAAGCAAGCATCATATTTCTCGCCCGTTTGTGCGTATATTTGAACCAGACAAAGAATTTGCAGGCAACGCCGGCTTCATACACCGAAGATAGTAAAATTCCGTTCAAGGATTTTAAAATTACCACTTCATTAACCAACAAGGCACAACTATACTTTTATGGAAACAATCATTGCAATTTTAGCAGGAACAGCACTTGGCACACTCATTGGTTTTGTATATGCACGCAGCCGTAACAGGGAGATGCAGAACACAATAGACCGCCTCGACTGGCAGTTGAAGGGAGAAAAGGCCAATGCCGAACAATTGCAGAACAGCCTTCAGCAACAGATAACAACCACCAGGAACGACGCAAAAGAGCAGATTGAAAGCATAAAGGCCGATTGTGAGAAACGCATAGCCGAAGTGAAAAGCGATGCCGAGAAACAGACACACGCAGCTATGGCAGCACAGGAGAAAAGGCACGAGCAGGCCATTAAGGCGCAGCAGGAGCTTTTTGAGGAGACAATGGCAAAGGTTACCGCCCAGGTGAAGAACGCAACCGACGATATGCTCAAGCAACGCCAGAAGGAGTTCACCGAGTCGAGCAACAGCAACCTGGAGCAGATTGTAAACCCCTTGCGCGAGACCATCGAAAAGATGAAACAGACGATGAACGACAGCACTCTGAAGCACACCGAACTGAACAGCGAAATGAAGGCAAACCTTGAAAATGTAATGAAACACAGCAATGCCGCCAAGCAGAGTGCCGATGAGCTTGCACGCGTGTTCAAGCACAAAAGTAAGGTGCAGGGCGACTGGGGCGAGCGCGTTCTCGACGAGCTGCTGGAATCGCAAGGCCTTACAGAGGGCATTCACTACGAGACACAGGCAACCATACGCGACGCATCGGGTAATGTGGTGAGGACAGACACCGGCGGGAATTTGCGCCCCGATGTAATTATGCACATCGACAACAACCGCGAGATTATAATAGACTCAAAGGTATCGCTCACAGCCTTCTGGGACTACATCAATGCCGAGGAGGAGAACGAGCGTCAGAAGCATTTGAAGGGGCACATAGACAGCATACAGAAGCACGTAAAGGAACTGTCGAAGAAAGACTACTCATCCTACATTAAAGCCCCCAAAGTGAGAATGGACTATGTGATTATGTTCGTTCCCCACACCGGCGCGCTGTGGACCGCCCTCAACGCACAACCCGACCTTTGGCGCAAGGCTATGGAGATGAATGTATTCATTGCCGACGAACAGACACTCTTTGCCGCTCTTAAAATGATAAACCTCACCTGGACCCACATTGCACAGGCCGAGAACCACGAGAGAGTGTATGAGCTGGCAAACGAGATGCTCGACAGAGTGGGCAAATTCATTAAGCACTATGAGAGTATAGGCAAAGCCCTGGAGAATGCCCAAAAGGCATACGACGACGGCGAGAAGAAACTGGCTCAGGGAGGGCAAAGCATAGTACTGACCTGCACGAAACTAGAAAAACTCGGGGCAAAGCAAAGTGCAAAGAACCCTATCAGACAAATAACAGAGTAATAGAATTGCTATGCAATAAACAAAGAAGATGACTCAAAAGTCCTTTTGAGTCATCTTCTTTGTTTGGGATTGAATAAAAGAGCCTTTTTAGTCAACCTCTTATTATCCACTATAGTAATAACTATAACTGCATCTATGTGCTGCATAGCGTTTACAAGTACAGGGCTTATAGCTCCTGCATATAGTTACATCAGCTCATCAACACTCTGTTTCTTCTTATTTTTAGCATCGCGCTTTGCCTTCTTCGCAGCTTGCCTTTCAATATATTCCGACCAGGGCTCAACATCGGTTTGAATAATGAACTGATATTCGTTGTACGACTCGTCTACATTCTTCACAGTCTTGTAGTCGATGGTACGAGCCGATGTTCGGCTGATGATGTGCTGATTCATATTGAGCTCAAGTGAGTAGTCGCCATAGAACGCCTGTTGCTTTACAAGCTTGCCCGACGATGTCTCAACAAGGTCTTTACCGTTGTCCTTGAGGAATGTGAGAAGTTTGTGATAAGTTTCGTCGCTATAGAACTTTACTTTTACATACGACGCCTTCTCATCCTTGCCCATCTGTACCACGATGGCGTAATCTTTTGAACTGGGGCGAACATCCTCCTCGGCATTGGCGATAATTGCCAAAACATTGAGCGTGGTGTTTAACCCGCTTGTCTTTCTCAACGCCCAGGTATTAGTGTCGCCGTCGTACTTGAATCGGTTTTCCTTGAACTCGCTTTTGCTAAAATTGAGATACTTTGAGTATGGAACCTCGCTTTGAGCCTGCACGGCAAAAGCAAAGCATAACAACATTAGTAGTGATAAAATCTTTTTCATAAGTAATTAAGAATATTTGCCGCCCAAAATAAGTGATTATTTATAAATTTCATTCAAAAATGAACAAAAAAAATAACACCTATGTGTTATCTGGCATATAAATGTCTAAAAAAGCAGGGCAACTGAATCGGTTGCCCTGCTCATATCTACATATCAACAGTTTACTGAGGCAGTGTTACGCCAAACAGGTTACTATGAGTGTGCTCGCGCAAGATTATCTCCTTCATCTTGGATACCACCTCGGGGTACTGTGATGCGAGATTGTTATCCTCATGAGTATCATTTACAAGGTCGTAAAGCTGACAGTAACCGTTCTGAACAACCAATTTCCAGTCGCCCATACGCAGAGCCATCATATTGGTCTCGTGGAACTCCCAGTAGAGGAACTCGTGCTGCTCCTGCTCACCTTCGCCCAGCAAAGTGGGTGCAAATGAGATTCCATCAAAGTAGTCATTCTCCAGTTCCTCGTTGGTATATCTCTCCACATAATTATCTATGCCTGCCACATCGCAGAATGTGGGCATAAGGTCGTAGAATGCAAGCTGGTGGTCGTTTACTGTACCGGCTTCAATCTGCCCGGGCCACCAAGCGATGAAGGGAACACGGATACCACCCTCGGTTGTAGAGCGTTTTGTACCACGCAATAATTTTTCTGTGTTGAAAAAATCGGGGTCGGCACCACCTTCGGTGTGGGGGCCATTATCGCTGGTAAAGATTACAAGTGTATTCTCGGCCAAGCCTTTTCGGCGCAAGAGGTCGAGGACCTCACCCACGTGCTTGTCGAGGCGTGTCACCATCGCTGCAAACTGCTGGTGCCCAATATTAGTGGGGTTGTAGCGTGAACCTTGGTCGCCACCAAAAGTCTTCTCTGTACAAAAGGCACCTTGATATGCCTGCAGGATTGAGTCATTAGGCTGTGCAAGCTCGGCGTGAGGAAGTGTGTATGTGAGCACGCCAAAGAAGGGTTTGCCGGGCTCCTGCTTGTCAATCCAGGCAAGAGCACGCTGGTGGATAAGGTCGGCAGAATAGTCGCGACGGTTTTTGTATTCGTCGCCATAGAGAGCATACTCTATGTTGTTCTGTAAGAGTTCGCGGCGCACATCTTCATCAACTCCTCGGGTGTAGGTATTGAGGAAGTTGGGATAATAGAGGTGAGCCTGGAACTGGCACATATAGCCATAATACTCATCAATGCCACGTGTGTGGGGTGTTGAAATTGAGCCTTCATAACCACCGGCCCATTTTCCGAACATTCCGGTTGTGTAACCGTTGTCCTTCATAATTTCGGGAAGAATAACGTGCGCGGTATCATAAGGCTCTTGACCTGTACGCTCGGGGTCCTGAGTCTTGCCATATGTAACACTGCCGAAGCGGTACTCTTTGTTACCACGTACCTTGGTGTGGCCGGTATGCTGTCCGGTCATAAAACAGGCGCGCGAGGGGGCACTCACAGGGCTTCCTGCATAGGCTTGTGTAAAGCGCATACCTTCGCTGGCCATACGGTCGAGGTTAGGTGTGCTTATGTATTCCTGTCCATAGCAACCAACGTCGGCATAGCCAAGGTCGTCGCACATAATATAGATAATGTTAGGGCGATTAGTCTGCTGTGCCTGCTGTGCTTGTATACCAGTGGCAGTCATAAGACCACAGCCCAAAAATAACAATTGTTTATTGTCCATAATATATATATTATTTTATTACTTATTTAATAGCTTTATACATCACTTGATAAGGAGTTTCTTGCCATTGACAATGTAGATACCCTTTCCTGCTTTTTCTACGCGACGTCCGGCGAGGTCATATATCAAGGTCGAATCGGTTTCGTTTGTAACAATATCATCTATCGCAGTAGTACCATCTCCAAAGATGAAACTGTAGAATGAAACATTGCTTGCCTGGGGCAGGACAAGATAGGCCTTGTTCGCGTTATTCAAGAAATGGGTAGTACCTGCGTTGCCCTGTGCATTCATATTCAAGACAGCCTTGTAGAAACCGACCTCACTATCAACAAGCCCAAGAACATAAGCCTCGCCACTGATAGATGGCAAGGCAAAGGAGCATTGTCGGGGCGGGTCGGAGCCTCACTCTTTAGCTGCAGCTGTGCCGATGCCCCAAACGGAACCATCATACCCAACAGCAACAAAGAAGCAAAAAGTTTTTTCATTTCATTTGGTTTTATAAGTTAATAGAATTCAATCAAATTAAAAGCCGGCAAAACAGCACAAAGCACACTTCACCAATTGCAAATATAACTAAAATTATAGTATGCAAAAATAGATAGATAGATAGATAGATAGATAGATAGATAGATAGATAGATAGATAAATTTTTAAAAACGGATTGAAAACTACTCGCTGTAAACCCACTATACCCCACCCTGCCGTGAGCAAGCCACCAGTTTCGAGCTTCTGGTTTGTAGTAAATTTTACGTTGATTCCGTTTTTGGAGATAACGTGGACAAATAAGGAAAAGAAGAAACGCCAACAACTTATTTTATAAGTCATTAGCGTTTCTTTCAAGTGGTGCCACCGGGATCCTTGAACCATAGCGTTAATGCCCAATGCTTCAATCACTTACGATTTGGCAACGGCTCAAAAAAGGCCATTTCCATAATTGTATCACTCGATTTTTTCACAATTTTGCACCGAAATCGAGGGGTAATTTTGAGCGGTTTTTAGGGGTGTTTTTGAGAGATTTTATTACTCTTCCTGCTCGTAATAGTACGAGTAGTCGATACCCTTTATAAAGGTTTCACGGTCGTTGATTTTGTCGGTCAAAGCAGATTGCAAAAGTCGCTTGATATCCGACGAGTCGGCAACACTTTTTTGCATCGCATTCAAGTAGTCGTTCTTGTCAATCTTGCTCCAATCAACGCATTTCTGCAACTGCTTTTTGAGAATCAAATCGAGCCAAATACGAGTCGCACGGCCATTGCCCTCACGAAACGGGTGAGCGATATTCATCTCGACATATTTATCGGCAATCTCCTCAAAAGTCGTTTCGGGCATATGCTCGATTGTTGCAAGTGTCTGCGGAAGGAATTGCGCCATTGCAAATTGGAAACCGCCCTTTGCGATATTCACTGTGCGTATCTGACCGGCAAAGTCATACAAGCCACCAAACAGGTAGGCGTGAATCTGCTGCAAACCTTTGACCGTGCCGACCTCGATGTTGTCAATGAGACTACTCTCGAAAAGTGCGTATGCCTTAGACTTGCTCTTGCCGTCAATGGTCTCGTCGCTATTGGTAAACCACTCGACAAAACGCATTGCACGGGCGTTTGGAAAACTCTTTGCGAGGAGCAGAACGCCTTCGTAATCAAGAACATCAGCGAGTCGTCGCTTGCCATCGGGCGCAAGTAATTTCAACTGGTTAGTGCCACTAACCACTTCGTTATTCTCGCCTTTGAGCTTTGTTTTGAGATACTTCCAGTAGTTGCGGTTTTTCTGGTAGTCGTCTTGGTCGTTCAGCACCCCGACGATATCGAGCACAGAGAACCACCATTTGGACTTTTCCTCATCCCAAACAGCTCGCACCTCACGGTCATTATAAAATTGAATGGATATCTTGGACATAAAATATTATACTATTAATTAATTGTTGGCTTCGCCCACAACCAAGCACCTGTGAGTTGTTGAGTTGTGTCAATAAACTCACAATCGACCACAGATTTTGCATATTCTATGTTTTTATTTAAAGTGTCAATCTCAAGTTCTGATAGTCTAAAACTAAATGCGTGTTCAATTGTTTCATTTGTGTCTGCGATATGTACTCTTGCAATAACAGAATACTCTCCTGGTTTCCATAATAAAGAGTTTTTATACAAACGAATTAAATCATTATACTCTTGAGAGCTTTTAATTACATTCATATCTATGTTGCCACTAGTTTTCTGATTCTCAACCAATGTTGTCAACTTATATGCTAATTGTTTTCTCTTCTCTAAAAAAGATTCGGATTGAAAGCCGATAAATTTTTCAATCAACACATCTCTAAATGCGTTAATAGCAATAGCGTTCTGTTGTTTTGCCATAGTCGAATTGCCAGCAGGTCCTTGAAGCTCATAGAATGTTTCACTATACCACATCCATTTTAAAGTATGATGCGCACCATCCTTATCTGTAAGGACTAATTCAATATCGTCTATTAAGGCATGTTTGTCTCTTGCAAGAAAAGAGAATCTAAGATTGAATACATTACCATTTTTTATGTATCCCACTTCAGCTTCCCCATCGTGGTATATCGAAATTTTGGGTTTCTTTAACCAATTATATACCCATGAAATAATTTGAGGGAGCCATGCAAGGGCGCCTAAAATTGCAATAATGTCTATGATTTTCATAACTACTATTTTTATTCTAATTGAGTTCTATAAACTGAATCTAAAGTATTACCATCTTTGTCTTTCCATACAAGCCAACCATTATTACTGCTACCAATACAGAAATCAGCGGCCGTACTTGGACTTGTAAATGTCTTATCGGAAGTCATAACAAGTTTGTCGCCTTCTATTGTAGTGTACTCACTGACCAAGTTGTTACGCTTGTCTGACCATTTGAGAGACGGTACAGCACTTTTGGCTATTACACTACCCTTTAACACGGTGAAACCATTGGAGCTATAAAAGCCTCTTGCATCACAACCTCGACCTCTAGTGTAGAAGATATGTTCTGCCTTTGGTTGTGATACCTCAAAGATATTGCAACCGATAAACGATGCCAGGAATTTAACATCTTCAAAGAACTCATCCATTGAGTCCTGCTGATACTCGGGTAAATTAGGAGCCTTGGGAGTCTGCTTATTATCGCTCAATACAAAAGTATTCGCCTTTTTTGCCTCAGCTATTGCTTTGTGTTCTAGATATTGCACGTCGGCTTTAGTCATATCTGCATCTTTTGATACGAATATGAGAGCCTTTTGCCAGAACGATTTCTTGCTATCGTGATCCTTCACTCGCTCACGAAAATTCTCGGTTTCTCCGATATATGCTTGTGGCTTCGTTGCCTCATCTTCACCCAACAAAATGTAAAATGCAGGCTTCTGCAACTTCTCCTGCGTATTGAGATATGCAAGATTTGAGCGAGGTACAACAAACATCTGGCATATCTTGTTGCTGATGAATGCATACTGAGTCCCCTTTGGATCTCCATCTATTAAGTATGTGGTTACTGTTTTGCTCATAAATATTATATCATAGATTTATAATTATCCGCATAATAACTAAAATACCATGCTATAAAATTACAATATGCATGGAATTTATATCTCCCGCCCCTTCTTCTTTGTTTATTCCGATAATAATCTGCTTTTTCTAGAAAGAGTTTTTTAGACCATGTTTCCTTGCTAAAGTCTACCCGAAACCTATCCCAAACTTCATCCATTGCGGCAACTCTTCCTTTTTTTAGATGTTTACAATTAAGTCCAAGCAAATCAATATCCGTTTGAACTTTTTCTTTATCTCTACCAGCAGGTATAATTTCTCCATTTAAATTGTAGGTTATTAGTTCTTCGCATGAATCAAGATGTGGGTCTAGTATATTGATAGGAATATTCCCTCGTTTTTTATCACAATGCTCGGCATTATTAATACATACCCCATACATATTAGAATATAATAACGACTGTTTCTTGTGTTCTTCCTCTGAATATGGGGAATCTTTGTGTCTTTTCTGTGAGATATAATGCTCTATTGTAGAGTCATTAACATCTATTTTCCCCATGCAATATGCACATATATAACCTTGTTCGTTAACTAGGCTTTGTCTAATTTGTTCTTTACAGCGTAAATCATCATATGTCGCATCTGGGGTAGTGTCTCTATACTCTGATAATTCTCGAGGTTCCCCATTTCGTTCATTTATAAATCTCATATTATTCCGCTAAATCATCAAAAATAGAATCCGCCTTAATAACTGTCAAATCACCATTTCCGAACTCGTCATGTAGTTCCTTAAGTATTTCCTCAGCGGCATCATAGTCTTTCCTTGTCATTGCATCGTAAAATTTAGAAATAAGTATTTCACCAAACTCATTACGCTCATTTACTCCAAAATAATCATATAACAAAGAATTGACGTCCCTACCGCGTGAGTAATATTCGTTTGGTTTTTCATTGCCGGCCTCAATAATATGGATATCTGTTCTATTACTACTTCCTATAAGTATAGGATTGTGCGTAGTAATAATCGCCATGGATTCATTATTCAGCCCATTTGTGAAATTAGCAATGAAATCTTGCTGCCATTTTGGATGCAATGAAACATCAGGTTCATCTAATAGAAATAGAAGATTGCTTTGATTCAGCACCAAACTTAATCCTATTGATAGAATCATTTGTTTTTCGCCCTCGCTCAAATTATATAGTGAAAATGTTTTATTCCATGTTATATCTATAGAATCGAGTAATTCGTCGCACATCAATGTATTTAAAAATAGCACTACCTGACTAGGGCTCAATTCATAGTAATCAGCAAAAAGGTCTTGCACATTAGGAGAACCGTATAATTCATATTTTAATTTATTTGGCTCTTTTTTACCTCCTTTATTTTTATTTTCAGCAACTTGATTAAGACCATCTAAAAGATCTCGTGCAATCTTACCAGACATACCCCATATCATATCTTGCTTGTTTTCTTTTTTACTATGCTTTGCCCAACCAGGTTTTTTTAATGTTATAGTTGTTGTACAGCCATTAATATCAATACCAAGTAATGATAGGAGGTGATTCGCTTCATCTGTATTTAATACGAATAATGCCAATATAATAAAGGCCACATATTCTTTTTTGATGTATACGAAAGGATTGTCTTCGGGTAGAACAAGTGGTTTTAAGGAATATGGATTATTGTGTCGAATAATTTTTTGTATAAATTTTTGTTCATAATGTTCACTTAATAGAGCCAATCGCTCTGTTTTACCAGAATAAGATATAATTACCCTTGATGGCAAAAAAGACAAGTCTCCATATCTCTTCTTAAGTTGAGATGTGGACATTTCATCTCCATTAACTTTGATAATCGGATCAAATGTATTGCTTTTAGATTCTTTGTAATGACTCTCAATATATACATCTAATCCATTGATCGTATAATTAATTTTGTATCCATCAATAAATTCCGCAGTTTTATCATCAAGTACAAAATATTTGTGTAAGTGTCCAAAAATATAAGCCAGACACTCTATTATACTTGATTTACCACTACCATTTTCACCTATAAGAACTGATAGATTCGAGGTGAAATCAATACTAAAATCCTGTAATATTTTATAGTCTCTTATGTATAAACTTTTTAGTCTCATAATCTTTGAAAATTATAAAGTTTACAATCCGCCCCAAATCATTGGGTTGATAAGAAGGTTGGCGACAATATTTGAGGCGACATCAGCGCCGAATTCTTTGAGTTTGGCAATGATACCTGGGCGAGCCTTTTGCAAATCGTTGTCAGCTTCGGCTACAACGGATTTCAACTCCTTAATTTGGCGACCAGTTAAATCATCTTTTATTGCCTCAATAAACAACTCCACAGCCAATGATTGTTCTTGGCTTTGAGATTGGCTATTTGTGTTATTTATAGTAATATTTACACCTTTTCCAACTTCCTTTTTAGAAGGCTTAGTTCGCTTCTGAAGTTCTGATGCTGGAATAATAGAAAATGCCTCTATAATTGCGCCTAACCTTCTTTGCTGTTCTGGCTCCACTTCTTTTGAACTAAGAGTTTCAAACTCTTTTATGGCAGGATCATTTGAGAAATTTTGACGAATATACCGTTTGGTTTTTTCAACCCATAAATGATATGCGTCCATATTTTCATAGTCGTAATATGGAATAAAAGCCTCTCTATGGTATCGAAGAATTTTAATTCGTTCTTTATGCTCTTGAATTAATGCTTCTAATGTTATGTTCATAATGTAAAATCTTATTGTCGATTAAATGCTACTGCTG
>JAZRMX010000013.1:0-15675 GCA_045647885.1 Bacteroidaceae bacterium | reverse complement strand
TGCAGCAAATGGTCGCGCGTAGCGCGGGTTGGGAACAGCAAGCATTATCAACTGCGTCTTTGGCAGCATCATCTAATCGTGACCCGCACTACGTGCGACTAATCACTGATGATGCTACCGATTTTGCAAGCAAAATTCGCTGTTCCCAAAAACAGAGCTACTCCAAGCAGTATTCTTTAACGGTGCCGGTTTCCTTTTTGTAAGTTACTCTTGCTGTGCGATTAAGTAAAGAATATGTCGCGCTTTGAAGAAGGGGAATATCAAGGATTTTATTTTAGATTAATCTAACTTTTTGCATAGCCCCTAGACTTTGCAGGTGAGCCGTTTTGTAGGTGAGAAGAAATTACAACCAAAACGATATAAAAAAGTTTTGCTGCACGACGAGAACGATGAAACTCCGAGAGAAAAATGATTTGAGTGCCCTTATCCTTTGTAATCCACCGGCTCTCTAAAGCTACCCCGAAGGGATGTGGCCCGCCATTGGAAACAGAAGCTTAATCTCGGTTTTCTAGAAAATTTGATGAGTTTCCCAGTCGCTCGTACAGCAAAACCTATTACAAATATAGTTTCCTTTTTAAATAAAAACAATATCCACCACTGTTTTTTTCGCACTTTTAGGTAAAATAACATTTTACCCACCACAAGGACAAAAAAAACAGCCAGGTAGTTACCTGACTGTTCTCTTTCTCTATGGAAGTTTAATTACTTCTTAACCTTATCCACAATAGCTTTGAAAGCTGCGGGGTTGTTCATAGCGAGGTCGGCAAGAACCTTACGGTTGATCTCGATACCTGCCTTGTGAAGAGCACCCATCAACTGTGAGTAAGAAAGTCCCTCAAGACGAGCGGCTGCGTTGATACGCTGGATCCACAAAGCGCGGAACTCGCGTTTCTTGTTACGACGGTCGCGGAACGCATAAGTAAGACCTTTCTCCCAAGTATTCTTGGCAACTGTCCACACATTTTTTCTTGCACCAAAGTAACCTCTGGTCAAACCTAAAATTTTCTTTCTTCTTGCTCTTGAAGCAACGTGATTTACTGATCTTGGCATAGTTTTAATTCTTTTGAATGTTAGCGCCGTTCCTTTTTAACGAGCTTTTCTGCTAATACATTCGGTTAATAATACAATACTTAACGCAATGACAACAATTCCTTAACACTCTTAACATTGGCAGCGTCAACGGTTGTAACGTGTACAAGGTTTCTCTTCTGCTTCTTTGTCTTCTTAGTCAGGATGTGACTGTGGAAAGCATGTTTTCTTTTAATTTTACCTGTTCCGGTAAGAGCGAATCTTTTTTTGGCACCGGAGTTAGTTTTAACTTTTGGCATTTTATAAAAAATTATTAGTTAATATTTATCGGTAGCGTACTATCCAACACTACTCGTTTTTATTCTTCTGTTTTAGGTGCTTCGGGCTTTGCGGGCTTCTCTTTCTTTGCAGGAGTTGCCTTCTTGGGCGACACGATGATTGTCATACGCTTACCCTCGAGCACGGGCATCATATCGAGCTTACCATACTCCTCGAGGTCTTTTGCAAAGCGGAGCAACAAAATCTCGCCCTGCTCTTTAAAGAGGATTGAGCGACCTTTGAAAAACACATAAGCCTTTACCTTGTCGCCGTCCTGGAGGAAGCTTATCGCGTGCTTAAGCTTGAAGTTGTAGTCGTGGTCGTCGGTCTGAGGGCCGAAACGAATCTCCTTAACATCAACCTTCACCTGCTTTGCCTTCTGCTCTTTCTGGCGTTTTTTCAGCTGATAAAGGAATTTTGAATACTCTATCAGACGACATACGGGAGGGTTGGCTGTGGGAGAAATTTCCACCAAGTCAAGACCTTTTTCATCGGCAAGGTCGAGAGCCTTGTGCAAGGGAAGTACCATTGATTCCACGTCATCGCCCACGATGCGCACTTCGTTTGCACGAATCTGTTCGTTTATACGATATTGATTCTTAATGTTGTCGTTCTTCATTAATTGAATTATGATAAAGTATTTTTAAATGTCTTTTCTTTGATGTTGCTAAAAAATCGACGCAAATTTACTACTTATTTATCACATAACGAAGAGGTTTTGCTCTTTTTTTTGCATTTTTTTGAAAATATGCGACAAATAGGCGTTTTTTTTACGCAATCAGAGCCCGACAAGGTTTAAAACTCACGGGCTCTGATTTTTCTTTATGCTAAAGCAAGGCATTAGTTGGCAGGAACCACTTCCTTGCGTATGGCGCGTGTGCGAATCTCCTCGGTAATAGCCGCTATAAACTCAGAGATGGGCTTCACACCCTCGTCGCCTGCAAAACGGCTGCGTACTGCAACTGTACCCTGCTCTTCCTCTTGCTGGCCGAGCACGAGCATATAGGGGATGCGGTTGTTGCGCGCGTCGCGTATCTTGTAACCGATTTTCTCGGAACGGTTATCCACAGAGCAGAGTACACCGTTTTTCTTGAGCTCGGCAGCTACTTTGTGAGCATAGTCGCCATACTTCTCCGAAATGGGGAGCACGCGAACCTGTTCGGGGCAGAGCCAGGTGGGGAATTTACCCTCGTATTTCTCAATGAGCCAAGCAAGTGTACGCTCGTAGCAACCCATACTTGTACGGTGGATAATGTAGGGACGCACCTTCTCGCCATTCTGGTCGATGTAGAACATATCGAACTGTGCTGCCAACAAAGCATCCCACTGAACGGTAATCATTGTATCCTCTTTGCCGTATACATTCTTTGCGTTGATATCCACCTTGGGGCCATAGAATGCTGCACCACCGGTCTCCTCAACGAAAGGAATATCAAGTTCAATCAGCATCTCGCGTATATGTTGCTGTGTCTGCTCCCAAACCTCCGCCTCACCGATATATTTTGCACGGTTCTCGGGGTTCCATTTTGCGAGAACGTATGTTACATCGTTCTGCAGGCCAAGAGTCTCCATTACGTGTTTCGCAAGAGCAAGACACTTCTTGAACTCCTCCACCATCTGGTCGGGGCGCACAATAAGGTGTCCCTCACTGATAGTAAACTGGCGCACACGGGTAAGGCCGTGCATCTCACCAGAATCCTCGTTACGGAAGAGTGTCGATGTCTCGCTGTAACGCAAGGGAAGGTCGCGGTAAGAGTGCTGGGTTGCCTTGTATACATAGTACTGGAAGGGGCAAGTCATAGGACGGAGAGCAAAGACCTCTTTGTCGGTCTCCTCGTCGCCGAGCACAAACATTCCGTCTTTGTAGTGATCCCAGTGACCCGAGATTTTATAAAGATCGCTCTTTGCCATAAGAGGGGTTTTTGTACGAATGTAACCCCACTCGTTGTCTTCGAGATCTTCTATCCAGCGTTGCAAGGTCTGCACAATTTTTGCACCCTTAGGCATAAGGAGAGGCAATCCCTGACCGATAACATCAACTGTGGTAAAGAGCTCCATTTCGCGACCAATCTTGTTGTGGTCAATATTCTTGATATGCTCAAGGTGCTCCAAATAAGCCTCGAGTTCCTCTTTTGAGAAGAAGGCTGTACCATAGATACGGGCAAGAGCCGCGTTATTCTTGTCGGCACGCCAGTATGCTGTTGAAGAAGAAAGAAGCTTGAAGCCCTTTATAAGTCTTGTATTCAAGAGGTGGGGACCCATACAGAGGTCTACAAAATCGTCCTGCGAATAGATGGTAATATCCTCGCCCTCGGGGATTGCGTCGATAAGTTCGAGTTTATAAGGCTCGTTCATAGCCTTCATCATCTCCACAGCCTCGGCACGGGTAACGCTCTTGCGCTCTATACGGGGGTTCGATTTTATAATTTTCTTCATCTCCTTCTCAATCTCGGCAAGGTTCTCCTTGGTAAAGGGAGGACAGTCGAAGTCATAGAAGAAGCCGTTTTCTGTTGCCGGGCCTATTGTGAGTTTTGCCTCGGGGAAGAGGTGCTTAACAGCCTCGGCCATAATGTGAGTTGCTGTGTGACGAAGAATGTGCAACGCCTCTTTGCTCTCGATACCCACCAACTGGACATCGGCGCCATCGGCAGGCACGTCGCGCAAGTCTATGATTTTTTCGCCATCTTTTGCGGCTACAACATTATTCAAAAGTTTGGGGTCGATGGAAGAAATCAATTCGATATACGATTTCCCCTCGAAAGAAAATTCCTTGATGTCGCCATCGGGAAAATTAAGTTTAATCATAATTGTATCTATTTTTTATTTTATTTCAACGATATTGCGGAAACAGCACGGATGTGACTACTTCCAAACTTTGCGAAGATAGTGAAAAATAGAGGAAATACAAAAAGGATTATCTTTTTTTATTATAAAAAATCGCAGCTCCGCATTTTACTGCTCGCCCTGCTCTTTATAACGCTTGATTACGTTGTAGGCCGAGAAAATTCCAAGCTCGCCCGCCTTGCTTAAATCGGCAATGGCTTCTTCGGTGTTTCCAAGGTACAGATATGCCAAGCCACGGTTATAATAAGCTTCGGCAAACCTGTCGTCGAGCCTTATAGCCTCGCTGTAATCCACCACTGCCGATTTGAAATCGTTCAGTTTCACCTGCACGTTACCGCGGTTAAAGAACGCTTGTGGAAAATCGGGCATAAGAGCCACCACTTTGTCGAAGTCGCCTTTTATTATGCGATATTCCATATTAGGGAGCCCAGCGTCGCGTTTTACAGCCACCCCTGCAGTGGAATTCATATCGGCAAGGCGCTGCCCCTCCAGAATTTTATACCGCACGAAGGCACGTGCAAAATAGATACTCCACAGCTCACCCTCGAGAGTGAGCGCGACATCGAGGTCGTTGATTGCTGCGTCGAGATCCTGCACCAGATAGTAATCCACGGCACGGGATAGACGGATATAGATATCTTCGGGATGCTCGTCAATATCCTTTGAGAGCGCGTCGATACTTGCAAAATGGCGCTCAACCTCGTTGGAAGCCAACGCACGCTCGTTATTTGTGAGTACCACCTTATATGGCAACAGAGAGTTCTTGTTCATCTCCTCTACCGGACGGTAATAACCGGCAGTGCGCAATTCCTTGTCGTCCTCGTAATAGGTGAGTACAAACAACGGCTCAAGTTCAACAACCGAGTTCCTGTTCTGCACCTTGCCGCGATACTCGGTGGTATAATCCTTGTCAAAGCCACGCTCGGAGGCTATCATTTTGTTGTAATTACGCACGTTGCGGTCCGAACGTTCACGGGTTTTCCCACGCGGTTCATCATCGTCGGCACTACCCGACTGCCCGGTAATACCGGCTGTCATACGCTGCAGGAGCCACACCTCGTCCTTCTCGGCTGCCTTCACATCGCCAAGCTTGCGAAGAGCCGCTGCGCGGCAGCGGTAACCATACTCAAAGGAGGGAAAATCGGCAAGGACACGCGTATAATCCTCCACCGCGCCACGCAAATCGCCTGTCTGGTCGCGCAGCAAAGCACGGTTGAAACGCGCCATAGTATTGTCTTCGTCAATACCAAGCACAAAGTCGAAATCCTCGATTGCGCGGTTGTCGTCGCCCACCTGCATGCGCAGAAGACCGCGGTTATAATGCCCCACAAAGCTTGCCGGCTCCACATAGAGTGCCATATCGTAATCCTCCATTGCACCACGCAGATTATTCTGATGATACCTTATGAGGGCGCGGTTCAGATAGCTTCCACAACGGCCGGGCATAAGCTCTATGGCACGCGTGATATCCTCTTCGGCTACGCCGTAATGCCCATATTCGGCATTTACAATTGCACGCATCTCGTAGACATCACTGGAATAAGCATCGCTTTTCACAGCCTCATCGGCCATACCCACAGCAGTTGCACTATCCCCGAGTTCCATAGCTATGTGTACACGCATAAGATAACCCGTGGTATAACGCGGAGCAAAAAGCAGCAGTGAGTCCACCACTCCGGCAGCCTCGTCCCAACGCTTTCCCTGCGCGGCTGCCGCTGCAAGGTTCTGCCACAGCAACGGGTTTTGCGGGTCATATTTTATGGCCATACGGAAGTCGCTCATTGCACCATTCACGCTGTCGCGCTTTGCACGACACATACCGCGCAGCTGATAACTGCGGGAAACGTAAGGATTCTTCTCTATCGCTTTGTCAAGGTCTTCCTCGGCACCCCTGTAGTCGTCGAGATAATATTTTGCAAGGCCACGGAAAAAGTAAGGTTCGTGAAGAAAAGGTTTCGACTCTATAACCTTGTTGAAGTATTGGATGGAGAGCACATAATCCTCAAAATAGAGCGCATTACGCCCAATGAGCATAATGCGGTCTGTATTGAGCTGCGCCTTGAGCGGCAACAGCACAAAAATCAGTAAAAGAGATATTATCGCTCTGCGCAACATCATTTGAGCACACGCTTTGTCTTGTATGTGCAGTGAGCCTTGCCCTTGAGCAGGTTCATAAGACGGTTCTTGTTCATCTGACGACGCAAGGGAGAGAGGCGGTCGGCAAAGACCTTACCCTCGAGGTGGTCAAATTCGTGCTGCATTACGCGAGCGAGGTAACCATCGACCCACTCGTCGTACTCCACAAAATTCTCGTCGAGATATTTTACGTGTATGCGTGTGGGGCGTGTAACCTTTTCGTGAATACCGGGGAGGCTCAAGCAACCCTCCTCCATAGACTCCGTATCCTCGGAAGTCTCGAGTATCTCTGCGTTGATGTATACACGACGGAACTCCTTGAATTCGGGGAAATCATCGGAAAGGACATCAAGGTCTACAACAACCAAGCGGATGGCAAGACCTATCTGGGGCGCCGCAAGACCGATTCCCTCGGCTGCGTGCATTGTTTCGAACATATCTTCTATAAGCTTGTTCAACTCGGGGTAGTCGGGGGTGATATCCTCGGCTACTTTGCGTAATACGGTCTGACCGTAGAGATAAATAGGTAGTATCATATCTTGTTTATGTTTGTTCAGCTTCGCATTCTGCGGCTCTCCATATAGGATTGCAGTATAATTGTGGCACTTATCTCGTCGACAAGAGCCTTGTCGCGACGCGCCATCTTTCCAATACCGGACTCCAGTATCGCACGGTGGGCAAGCACCGAGGTGAAACGCTCGTCGTGGTACTCCACTGGAATATTGGGCAACACCTTGCGCAAACGGTTCACAAAAGGCTGTATACGCCCCATATTTTCCGATGGCTGATTATTCATCTGCTTGGGAAGCCCCACGATGATTCTCTCCACAGGCTCACGCTCCACGTAGGACAGAATGAACTTTTCGAGCTCCACGGTTGCAACCGTCGCAAGCCCGTTGGCAATTATCTGCAACTCGTCGGTAACTGCAATACCGGTACGTTTTTTGCCATAATCTATCGCTAATAGTCGTGCCATAATATGTTATTGAAGCCTGTTTGCGCAATCAACGGCCACGAAAGCGCACCGTTATTTGTTGCAAAGGTAACCAAATAGTCCGAAAGGTTAAGCCAACAAATGCTAAAAAAAAATTTTTATAACAAAATTTGCGGCCCCGAAGAACCGCAAATTTCAGAGTTTATTCATACAGGTGAAAGATTCTTTCCATAGATTTCCACTTCTCGTCGGAGGATGCACCCTCGGCTGCCTGCTGAAAGAGAGACATATAATCCTCCCACTCTTGCTGACGCGGCAGGGTTGCCAGACGTGCCATTGCCTTGTTCCAGTCAAAATCGAGCGGTGTCTCCACTATCATAAAAAGACGGGTACCGACAAGGTAAATTTCCATCTCCAGAATACCTACTTCGCGTATACCCTTAAGGACTTCGGGCCACGCTTCGCCCTCGCTGTGACGGCGACGGTATTCGGCTATGAGTTCCGGGTTATCCTTCAGTTCAAGGGTCTGGCAATATCGCTTTACGGCACAGCCATACTCCTTTACCTTATACCCGGTAGAGATATCTTCCATAATTACTTGTTATAAAGCAACCACGCCTTCTGGAAATCGGCATTGTCGGGGTTATTGGCCTTGAACTGTGCACGATACTCAGCAGCCTGCTGTTTTGTATCGAAAGAGCCACAAACCACGCGGTACATACCTGTTTCGGGGTTCTGTACGATGATTGCGTTATAGCCCTGTGCTATAAGGCCCTCTTTAACTGACTCTGCACCCTCTTTGCGACCGAAGCTGCCACAAACCACGCTGAAGTCCTTCAAAGAGCCCTCGGCACCCGAAGCAAGAACAACCTTCTCGGTGCGGTAAGTGGTATCGAGGTTTGTTGCAACAGACGATGTTGTTGTAGAAACCACGGGAGCTATCTCAATGGGCTCGTCAGCCTGGCCCTGACCCTGAGCAAGTTCCAACTGCTGCGCCTGGTCGTAGGCTTTCTTATACTCCGACTGTGATGTCTTACAAGATGTAAACGCAAATACTGCACACAAGGCAAATCCCAATACAAATAATTTTTTCATTCTATTTCCTATTTTTTAATTAAACTTTTTACCTGTTTGTAACGCCACAAACTGCCGGGCGCAAAATCACGCGCAAAATTACAAATAAAACGCTACAAGAGCAACTGAACGGGCACTTTTTTAGGCAAGTAAACCGGCCGCCAAGGATAAAAAGCATAAAAAAATGGCATTGGGACTATATTTCCCGCACAAACGGCAGACTGTACCCCACCCTTGTTTGTTATACACTCATAATCCAAAACTTTTACACTATGGCATTTATAGATTATTACAAGATTCTGGGCGTGGAGCACAACGCCTCGGAGGCTGAAATAAAGAAAGCATACCGCCGATTGGCAAAGAAGTACCACCCCGACACCAACAAGTCCCCCGATGCCGAGGAGCGCTTCCAGGCCATTAACGAGGCAAACGAGGTACTCGGCAACCCAGAAAAGCGCAAGAAGTACGATGAGTACGGAGAGCATTGGAAACAAGCCGACGAGTACGAGGCACAGCGGCAGAGGAACAGCACAAACAACAATTTCAACAACAGCGGGTGGAGCGGATACAGCAACAGCGGGTTCAGCGATTTCTTTAAAGAGCTCTTCGGTTCTATGGGTGGTAACCGCCACCAAAAGAACAGCGACCTGCAAGCAACCCTCTCCATAACCTTGCGCGAAGTTGCCACAACCCACAAGCAAACCTTTACAATAAACGGCGAGAACATAAGAATTACCATACCGGCAGGCATTGCCGACGGGCAAAAGATACGCTTGCGAGGCTACGGAGCAAAAAACAGCGACGGCAGCCGTGGCGACCTATACATAACCATAGAAGTAAAACCCGACAACACCTTTACACGCGACGGCGATAACCTGCTACTCACTGCCACCGCCGATATTTTCACTCTGTTGCTCGGAGGGGAAGCAAGAATACCCACACTCGAGGGCGATGTTATCACAAGCATAAAGGCAGGAACCACACCCGGCAGCAAACTGCGCCTTAAAGGCAAAGGCTTACCGCGATACAAAAAGAGCGGGGAACGTGGCGACCTCATAGTAACAATAAACGCCTTTATGCCCACACTCAACGATGAGCAAAAGCGACTCATACAGCAAGCAAAAAGCCTCTCCTACAAATGAGAGAGGCTGATTCTTTTAATTGTACACTGCGATAAAACCATTGAGATAGGTGGCAAAAAGCAGCCACAGCATATACGGAACCATAAGCCACCCTGCCAAGCGTTTTACCATAAAACAGCCGGCAACATACATAAGCGCAAGCATATCCATCGCAAAGATTACGATAAGCCCCAGAAGTGGCGACTGCATATAGAAGAAACAGTAACTCCACAGCACGTTAAGTACCAACTGCAACGAGAACAACGTGAAAAGAAGACGCGAATAGACCGAATACTCTCCCCACATAATGCCGGCAGCAATGCCCATTAACACATAAAGCAGAGCCCACACAACAGGGAACACCGAAGAGGGCGGCGTTAGGGGTGACAACACAAGTGCAGGATACCACTCTGCAAGAGAAACAGCCTGCAAATAGCGCGATACATAGCCTGCAAACAAGCAAAGGGCTACAAACAAAATAACAGGAACAACACGTTTCATACTCTAATAGTTTTACTGATAAACAAGCGGCTGCAAAGTATTGTTCCGTCACACAAACACAAAAGCAGGGCACAAATTCATTATACCCCGCTTTTTGTTATGTTAAACCTCAACCCTCTTTTTTCAGCTCGTTACGGGCTTTTATCACTTCATTTATCTGCGAACTTGAATGATAAGGCACCTTGCCCGAAGGCACATATTTGCTCGATGTAGAGAGGTGTGTATCCTGGTCATCGAAGAAGATATGCGCACCGAAGGCTTTCAGCAGCTCATCCTTACGCAAACCACCCAGGAAGTATGCCTCATCAACATAAACACCCCACTTACGCAAGGTTTTTATGACACGGAAGTGCGATGGCAAGCTGCGTGAGGTTACAATTGCCAGGCGAAGGGGAGAAAGCTCAATTGAGGTGGGCAAACACTCCTGTATGGCCGATAGTTTCTTCAATAGGTTGGCAAACGGGCCCTCTTTCAAAGGTACGTCGGCATTCTCTTTCTCATATTTATAGAAGGCATCGATACCCTCCTCCTTGAAGCGACACTCCGACTCGTCGGAGAAGATAACCGCATCGGCATCGAACGCAATCTTCACACGGCTCTCCTCGGGGTTGAAGTCGGTGGGGGGAGCATAAATGAGCGCTGCTGCACATATTCCCGAGTCAATCACGCGCTGCACGTCACTCTCGTCCTTCGACAAGAAGAGGTCTATGGAAAAAGCCTTAAGATACTTCGACAGGGATTCACCGCCCGAAAGAGCCACACGGGTAATATCGAGCCCGTAGACATCGAGCGATTTAAGCATACGCATACCGGTTTCGGGGCTGTTACGCGACATAACCACCACCTCCACAATGGGACGGTTGGCCTGTTTGTTCAACTCCAAAAGGCTCTTCACAAGGTAAAAAGCCGTACCACGCTCCAGAGGTTCATCCTCGTGCTCCTCCTGGTATTTTCTATATTTCGCGATACCATCGCGTTCAAAAATTTCATTCTCCTTCTCAAGGTCGAAAAGCGCGCGCGAAGACACACCCACAACCAAACGTCCATCTAGATTCTCCATTATATAGCTGATTCAAATTTCATTATAACATTTTCAAACCTCAAAAATAGCTCTTTTACCCTCACCAATCAACAAAAAAGATAAAATAATTGCCGGCACAGCTGTTTTCTCCCCAAAGTTCGGCAAAAAAGCATTAACTTTGCAGGAAGAATTGTTACAGATATGATAAAAGATATAGTATTCGACTTTGGAGGAGTTCTCACCCTTATAGATGCCAATAAGGCACTGCAATGCTTTCGAGAGATTGGTATCTCCAACCCCGAAGAATATATAAACCCTTACCTGCAGAAAGGCCCGTTCTTCGCTCTTGAAAACGGTGATATCACCGCCGAGGAGTTCTGCGAGGAGCTCTCGCAAATAAGCGGCAACACAATAACATACGAACAGGCCAAACATGCTTGGATGGGGTTCATTGTCGAAGTGCAGACCGAATTTATGGAATACCTGCAACTGCTGCGCCCGCGTTACCGTCTTTCGGTACTCAGCAACACAAACCCCTTCATACAGAGTTGGGCACGCAGCAGCGGATTCACTCCCTGCGGAAAATCGCTCGACGACTATTTCGACCGCCTTTTCCTCAGCTACAAAATGAACTGTTCAAAACCCAGTGATGCAATTTACCAAAAGATGTTACTCGAGGGCAATATGAAACCCGAAGAGACACTTTTTGTAGATGATGGCGACAAGAACATTGCTGCAGCACGCAAAGCCGGAATAAACACACTCAAGGTTGCCAATGGAGAAGACTGGCGCGAGATACTCACCAAAACCCTCGCCTTCTACAAATAACACATCACAAATATAAAAAAGATGCACTCCGCGGAGTGCATCTTTTTTATATTCAAGGTAATGATATTACTTTTCTGCCATAGCCTCAATAAGCTCTTTAGCACGGTCGAGTGAGGCGTGGATATCGGGACAAATGTTTTCACGGCCCACCATTGCAGCAATACCCGATTTACGCAATTTCTCGGCAACGTTGTCGTGTACACCCGAAAGTATAATCACGCGTTTCTCGGCAAGAGATGCCTGCACGAATATCTCAAGGTTATGCAAGCCGGTAGAGTCAATGAATGTAACCTTTCTCATACGTACTATACGCACAGGCGAAGCGTCGGTTTCGCGGGTAAGCTCGTCGAACTTTGTGGCGATACCAAAGAAGAAGGGACCTTCAATTTCAAAGACATCGACACCCTCTGGGATTGCAAGAACCTCGTCGTGTTCACCGTCGTGGTGCACCTCGAGCTCATTGGTAACTACCGAAACGGTGGTGCTGTCCATTACGCGCTTCATAAAGATTACCACAGCCATTACAAGACCAATCTCAATGGCAAATGTAAGGTCAAAGAATACTGTAAGCAAAAGTGTTACCAACAAAACGCTGGTACCCGACATTGTGGCTTTGCACATTGAACGGATGGTACGCCAGCCACTCATATTGTAAGAGACCATCACAAGTACACCTGCAAGGCAAGGCATAGGAATTTTACCCACAACACCACCAAGCAACAAAAGCACAAGGAGAAGAACAAGAGTGTGTACTACACCGGCAACGGGAGTCTTTCCGCCGTTGTTAATATTGGCCATAGTACGCGCAATGGCACCGGTAGCAGGAATACCACCAAAGAAAGGCACCACGATATTTGCAATACCCTGGCCTATAAGCTCGGTATTTGAGTTATGACGGTCGCCAATAACACCGTCGGCCACCATAGCCGATAAAAGCGACTCAATGGCACCAAGCATAGCAATGGTAAATGCCACAGGAGCAAGCGCCTGAATGGTAGAGAAGAAAGAACCTTCTTCAAAGCTCAAGGGAGGCAACTGGAACGAAGGTAAGCCCGAGGGCAGTTCATAAAGGTCACCGATAGTCTTGATTGAAGTAACTCCGGCATACTCCTTTAACAACCACGCCAAAACAGTCATCACAACAATAGCCAAGAGTGAACCGGGCACTTTACGCGAGAATTTGGGTGTAACTGCAATAAGTGCAACGCTCAATATACCCATAGCAGTGCTCCACCAATCGATATTACCGATATTTCTGTAATAGCACACCCACTTGTCCACAAAGTTCGCAGGTACCTTCTCTATACCCAAGCCAAGGAGGTCATTTATCTGGGTGGAAAAAATGGTAATTGCAATACCGCCTGTGAAACCTATGATTATGGAATAGGGCATAAATTTGATTATACCTCCCATACGGCACAAGCCCATAATTACCAACATTATACCAGCCATTATGGTAGCAATGGCAAGGCCACCCAGGCCAAACTGCTGCACAACGCCATAGATAATTACAATGAAGGCACCTGTGGGGCCACCAATCTGCACTTTAGAGCCACCAAAAACAGAGATAAGCACACCTGCAATAATAGCTGTAACCAAACCCTCTGTGGGACCCACACCACTTGCAATACCAAAAGCAATAGCCAAAGGTATTGCCACAACGCCCACAATTATACCAGCCATAGCATCGGCAGTGAACTTCTCACGCGAATAACTTTTCATCGCCTCGAAAAACTTCGGATGAAAATCAACAAAATTCTTTACGTTCATTTTATATATACTTCTTTGATAACCAAGAAAAGAAAGTTTCGAGAATTGCACAAAGCGCCCCCTTTCCCGAAAAGCGGTGCAAAGGTACGTAAAAAATCCTTTTTAACACCTTTTAATAACAGCAAATAGAGGTTTTCACCCCATTTTTAACATTTAAAAAATATGAGGCGGAATATTCCGCCTCATAAATATGGTAATGAGTGTTCTCATTCAAGCCCCTCTACTCCATTAAGCCTTGCATTCTTTGTGTAACAGGTACTTTTAAAGGAAGCTACAAGCTCACCACGCTGATTGGTCACCTTCACCTCGAACGAAGGTATCTTTGGATGAGCGCACACCGCTACAGCGTCGGCAGTGAGGGTATCACCCACCATAGCAGCCTTGTGATAATAGATTGCTGCATCAATGGAAAGGGTGAGCATTAGTTGACTGTTGGCAACAAGCGCAAGTGCAGTGTCGGCAAGAGTAAATATAGCTCCACCCTGGCACACACCGCCTGCATTCAAATGCTCGGGCGTTACCACAAGTTGTGTACGGGCGCTATCCTCTGACACAGCAATAACCTCTACGCCGGAATTTACAGCAAAGCGGTCGCCTTTTCCAATAAAATCCTTTAAAGTCATATTATTCTTTATTTACATTAACAGTAAATGTCTGGTAGGGGAAGTTCAGGCCACGTTTGGGGAAGGTCTCGTAAACAGCCTTGTTTAGGTCAAAGTAAACGTCCCAATAGTCGCCTTGCGCAGCCCATACGCGAACCACAATATCGATGGAGCTTGCACCCAGTTCTTTAAGAGCTATAAAAGGTTCAGCAGGGCTATTGAGAATACGTTTGTCGGCATCAATAAGTTCCAAAAGCACCTCTTTAGCCTTCTCGTAATCGTCGCCATAAGATATGGAGAATACAAAATCGACACGACGCAAAGACTCACGCGAGTAGTTGTTCACAATACCAGTAGAGAGAGGGCCGTTGGGCACAAGAATACTCTTGTTATCACCGGTTTGTATCAAAGTATTGAAAATCTGTATCTCTTTTACAATTCCGGCCTGGCCCTGCGCCTCAATAAAATCGCCCACCTTGAAAGGACGGAACAACAGGATTATAACACCACCGGCAAAGTTCTGCAAAGTACCGCTCAAAGCCATACCAATAGCAACACCGGCAGAAGCAAAAAGAGCAATGAACGAAGATGTGTCGACACCCAGCACACCAATTATAATTACAAGAAGTATTATAAGTGATACAACATCAAGGAAACTACCAACAAATGTTCTCACCGAGAGGTTTGTCTCTCTCTTCTCCATCAAAAGTTTAACAACCGAAACAAGACGACGTGTCAGCCAACGACCTATAATCCATATAAAAGCTACCTTAACCAATTTCCAACCAAGAGAAAGAGCGAAAGAGATAACCACATCCGTTAGTTCACCCACGGTGAGTCCGGCAACCTTTGCCACTACCTCGTCAAAATTTACAGCAGTACTTATCGAATCGCTTGCAGCGGTCGCTGTCGCCATAATAAAATCAAGAATCATAGTAATATAATATTAAATTCAACAATCAATTTTTCAATATCTGCATAGCAGCATTCTTTGTATCAACCTTGGTAATAACACGCTCAACACGCCCGTCGGCACCAATCACAAAAGTGGTACGCAGAATACCCATATACTCACGCCCTGCCATCTTTTTTAACCCCCAAGCGCCAAACGCCTGAATGGTCTTCTTCTCCACATCGGCTATAAGTGGAAAATTAAGCTGTTGCTTCTCCTTAAAACGCAAGTGCGATGCCACACTGTCGGCACTAATACCCACAACGGCATAGCCGGCATCAACAAGATCGTCAAGACCGTCGCGCAAAGAACAAGCCTCTGCCGTGCAACCTGATGTGCTATCCTTGGGGTAGAAATATACAACAAGTCGCATTCCGCTATAATGGGATACTCTTATTTCTCTTCCCTGTTCATCTACCCCCAAGAGATCCGGGGCCATATCTCCAACTTGCAACATAATTATCAACTATTAGAAACAACAAATTCGGACATTTTAAAACCAACTGCAAAGATAATACAAACGAGCGAAAGTTCTTAAAGCGAGT
>JAZRMX010000012.1:0-4734 GCA_045647885.1 Bacteroidaceae bacterium | reverse complement strand
TACTGATATGATGAAATAATAGGAGGAAATAATTATGGAGCTTATTTTGAAAGAAGATGTAATCAACTTGGGTTACAAAGACGATATCGTTAAGGTAAAGGACGGTTATGGCCGTAATTATTTGATTCCTACAGGCAAGGCGGTTATCGCTAGCGAGTCTGCAAAGAAGGTACTTGCTGAGAACTTGCGTCAGCGCGCTCACAAGTTGGCTAAGATCAAGGCCGACGCTGAGGCTCTTGCAGCTAAGTTCGAGGGCGTTTCTTTGACAATCGCTACAAAGGTAAGCGCTACTGGTGCTGTTTACGGTTCAGTTGGTGCTATCCAGATTGCTGAGGAGCTCGCTAAGCTCGGTCTCGAGATCGACCGCAAGACTATCGTGGTTCCTGCAGCTAAGGAGATCGGTTCTTCCGAGGCAACTGTTAAGTTGCACAAGGAGGTTGCCGTTAAGGTTCCTTTCACTGTAGTAGCAGAGGCTGAATAATTTTAGCTTTAGAATATCAAAAGGCGTTACTTGAAAAAGTGACGCCTTTTTTTGTTGTAGCTGTTTGCTGATTGCAATAATATTCTTATCTTCGCGTCGGAATAATGGTGTAACCGTTGCTCTGCGGTAACGGTTAGTAAAAGGGAATCCGGTTAGAGTCCGGAACTATACCCGTAGCTGTGAGTTCATTTATTCCTTGGCGTTCAATAGCCACTGCCCGTTTGCGGGTGGGAAGGTGCCAAGGGGAACAAGTCAGAAAACCTGCCTTATTCATTATGTTTTATACAAACCCCGGGTAAGGGTTTTATAAATGTTTTTTATGCTGCGTTTTTTTTATGCCCTTTTTGTGTGCCTGGGTGTGCTCTCTGTTGTTGAGATCTCGGCCCAGGAGACCGATTCCTTGCATTGTCTTCTTCCCGAAGTCGATGCGGTTGAAGTGGTGTTGCCGCCTGCGGTGACATCTGTTGCGCCTTTGCGACAGGTCAAACGCGACGACATCGACCGCTTGGGCTATGCTGGTGTTGCCGAGTTGCTCAAATATATGTCGGGCGTCAATGTGCGCGATTATGGTGGTGTGGGCGGCTTGAAGACTGTCTCGGTGCGTGGTATGGGTGCCAAACATACGGCGGTCAGCTATGACGGTGTGCTTGTCGGTGAAACCCAAAGCGGTGTTGTCGATTTGGGCCGTTTCCCGTTGAATAATCTCTCGGCCGTTACGCTTGCCATGGGGTTGGATGGCGATGGTGTCCTGCATGGCGCGCGTGAGCATGCCTCTTCAACGTTGCTTGCTCTACGCACACTTCCCATTGATAGCATAATGACAAATGTCGAGGTCAAAGGTGGTTCTTTCGGTTATGCGGCAACATCCCTTTATCATCGTTATAAGTCCGCCGGCCGTTGGGGCTTGAGCTTTAATGCTGATTACATGCGCAGTGACGGCATGTATCCATTTACCCTTGTCAATTCAACACTTGTTACACGCGAAAAACGTCGCGACAGTGATGTCGATGCTCTCACGCTCGAGGCCAATGCCAACGTCTGGCTTGGCGGTGGGCGCCTCGATGCCAAGGCTTATGGCTATGTGTCGGAACGTGGTTTGCCCGGTGCTGTCAATCTCTATAATAAGGAGAACCGTGAACGTCTTTGGAACAGGAATCTTTTTGCGCAGGCAAGGTACAGGTGTGCTGTTGGCGAAGTATGGGATTTGCAGGCTCTCTTCAAGTATGACTATAATTTTTCGCGCTACCGCGAGGTTAGTGCAAATTACGCTTCGGGCGAGCAGATGGATGTGAATATCCAGAACGAGTGTTATGCCTCGTTCTCGGCAGCCTGTGCTCCGCTTTTGGGGTTGGATATCTCGTTTGCGGCCGATGCGGCGTATACAACGCTCGAAAATAATTTCATCGACAGTAAGGCTCCGCGCCGTTTATCATCGTGGGCGGTTGTTTCGGCCAGCTATGAGTTCTCTTGCTTCAGGTTTGCAGCATCGCTGTTGGGTACATATATAGCCGATGAGGTGCAGCATGGCGAGGGAATGGCGCCGTTTCTCCGTCTCTCGCCATCATTTGGCGTGGTTGTTTCTCCGTTTGAAAGCGACATCCTTCATTTACGTGCCTCGTTAAAAGATGCCTGCAGGGTGCCCACGTTTGCCGATCTCTACTATCTGCGTCTTGGAAATGTGGGGCTCAAGCCCGAAAAGGCAACCCAGTGCAATGTTGGTGCCACGCTTCATCTGCCGGGTAGTGGTCTTCTAAAGAGTCTGACCTTCACTGCCGATGGCTATTATAATAATGTGCGCGACAAGATTGTCGCTTTGCCAACCATGTATGTGTGGCGAATGATGAATTTTGGCGAGGCCGATATCTGGGGAGCCGATCTATCTGCGTCTGTTGGTGTCGCGCTGGCGAAAAAGGTTGCGTTGATGCTCGATGCGAATTATTCTTTCCAGTATGCGGTGGATGTGACCGATGTTTCGGCAAAGAACTACCGCCATCAATTGCCCTACACTCCGCGTCATTCCGGTTCTTTTACCATGTCAATAGAGAATCCCATTGTCAATGTCTCATATCTGCTCTCTGCCGTGGGTGAGCGTTATATGTTGCCGCAGAATACGGCAAACAATCGTATGCCAGGGTATTTGGAGCATGGTTTCTCGCTTGGCCGCACTTTCCTGTTCGGTGGGGTGGGGCTGCGCCTGCGGGCCGAGCTGCTCAATGTAACAAACGAACAGTACGAGGTGATAAAGAACTACCCAATGCCGGGTTTTCAATGGAGGCTCTCTACGCGTGTGGACTTTTAGCTAACCTTTAATATATAACTCTATGAAAAAAACGGTGAAAAAACTTTTTCTTCTGGCGGCGGTGACGCTGTTTGCTGCGTGTAACAATGAGGGTGATGTCCCTGAAGTACCATCGGGTAGCGGGGCGGGCAATGCTGTGTGCTATGTGCTCAATTCCGGTGACTGGAAAAGCAACAACTCTTCGTTGACAAAGTGTGACCTGGAAACAGGTGCGGTGGTGCAGAACTATTTTGAGTTGCAGAATGGCCGCGGCCTTGGAAACACTGCGAATGATATCATTGTCTACGGTTCAAAGATGTATATTGCGGTGGCTGGTGAGTCTACCATAGAAATCGCATCGCTCGACGCGAAATCTATCAGCCAGATAAAGTGCACAGCTCAACCCCGCTATCTTGCAGCATGTGGAGATAAGGTATATGTAACATACTATGATGGCCATGTCGCACGCATCGATACCGCATCTCTCGAGGTTGATGCTATGGTTGCTGTCGGTCGTAACCCCGAACAGCTTGCTGTGTGTGATGGCAAATTGTATGTCGCAAACTCTGGTGGCATGGACTATAATACGGCATTGGGGTATGACAATACGGTTTCTGTAATTGACCTTGACGCCTTTGTCGAGGTTGAGAAAGTGGGGGTTGTTTGCAATCCTGCCCTTGTTGTGTCTGTTGGTGATGGTGTCTATGTCGCTTCCTATGGAAATTATTATGATATTCCGGGCACATTGCAGTATATTCCCGCCGGTGGCGCGGCTTCGGTAGTGGATGGCTGCTCTAACATGACCGAATTTTGCTATAGCTCGGATCGTCTTTACGGTTTCTTCTCGGCTTATGATGAGAATTGGAACGCCACGGTAACCTATCTTTCTTATGGTATCAAGGACGGAACGGTTGATACGCCATGGATAAAAGAGTCTTTCTTGCCTGCTCCATATAAAGTTTGCGCAGCCGGTGAGTATGTGTGTGTGACATCATCCGATTATATGAACGATGGCGATACCTATCTGTATGATGCCGATGGCATGCTTGTGCGCACTGTTCCGTCGGGCTTGAATCCGGTCAAAGCAGTGGTGGTGGAGTAGTACTTCAGCTACATTATATATATAAGGCCTCATTTTGCTTGCAGAATGAGACCGTGCTTTTTTTTTGACCCTTCTTGCTTTTCAGCTTTCCGCTTTCCGCTTTCCGTTTTGACTTACGTCGACCGTTGGTTCACCTTCCCGCTACTTATAAAAACTGATCCATTTTTTATTAAAATGAAGAATTTTGCGATTTTTCGCAAAAAAAGATGAGAAAGTTTTGTTTATAATGAAAAAGTGCATACCTTAGCCGGGCAGCAGTAAAGCAAACGCCTGCAATTTTAGTGTCAGGCGGCCGAACTTTTGCAAATAGAACGATTCCTTTAAAAAGGATGGTTTTTTAACTTTTTTGGTTGAGATTTGTTATAATTGCGCAGGTTTTTATGCGTAATTAAATTTTTCTCGCTTTTTTAGTGAAAAAACTTCTCGATTTGTTTGTCGGTTCCAAAATTTGCCTTACCTTTGCACTCGCTTTCGGGAAGCAACGCGGTTACCGCGGTGATGAACGGATAAGCACGATAGATCCTTGACAACATTCCATTACAGACAAGCAGTACAACCTTGCTTGATTATTCAGGCAAGAAAGCGTAAGGAACGAAAAACGAACCGTCAATAATTTGAAATAATTTATTCCGGCCAGTACAAACAATTTTGCCAAGTAAGTATCTCTCACGAGATATTCACAGATATAATTTACAACGAAGAGTTTGATCCTGGCTCAGGATGAACGCTAGCTACAGGCTTAACACATGCAAGTCGAGGGGTTTCGAAGAGCTTGCTCCGAGAAACGACCGGCGCACGGGTGAGTAACGCGTATCCAACCTGCCCTTCATATTGGGATAGCCTTCCGAAAGGGAGATTAATACCGAATAACAT
>JAZRMX010000011.1:0-28485 GCA_045647885.1 Bacteroidaceae bacterium | reverse complement strand
AAGAGTCTCCTGCCCGCGCAGCTGCTATGAGCGAGGAGGCAACCCCCGTTGTAAGCGCTTCTTTTGCCGAGGACAACACAATGTTGATCAACGTAGCTAACCCCGGTTACCCCTTCACTGCTGCTCAGTTCGACATTGAGTTCGAGGGTGGCATTGGCATTGTTAACGATGGTGAGTACTACGATGTATTCCTTGGCAGCCGCACAACAAACCGCAACCACAGCGAGCCCGAGTGCAACCTCCAGCCCCACGGTTCACTCCGCGTGGTTATCCTCTCTTTGAAGAATAAATTGTTTACAGGTGAGGAGGGCGACATTGCTACTGTTGCTCTTGATGTTACAGGCGTTGCCGACGGTGTTTACCAGTATACTATCAAGAACGTCGCTCTTTCTGACCCCAGTTCACAGCTCCAGTACCCTGCTGATGTTGTTGAGTGGGTTTCTGTAAATGGTGGTGTTATTGGCGAGGCTACCGGTATCGACAGCATTACTGCTGACGGCGAGAACGCTAACGAGGCTATCTACGATCTCAGCGGCCGCAAGGTTTCTAAGATTGTTAAGGGTGGCATCTACATCAAAGGTAACAAGAAATTCATCGCTGAATAATTTCAAGTATCTTGATAAATAATGGCAAGGGCTGTGCTTCAAGGCACAGCCCTTGTTCTTTTATATTTGGTGTAAAGGTTGCTGACTTGTTGTAGTTTCTTCGGTTGCTTGTAGGATGTTTTAACTTTTGTTTGTATCTTTGTGCGCAAAGGTTGCTTGTGCCGGCCATTCTTGCTTTGCAGTGCGGGCACCATTTGAAAAGGAAATAATAAAAATATACAATATGATAGATGTAATAAGTATTGCAAAAAAGTGCTTTCAGGATGAGGCTGATGCTATATTGAATCTTATTCCCAATCTAGACGACAACTTCACCAGAGCTATTGAACTTATTTACGAGAGTAAAGGAAAGCTCATTGTTACAGGTGTGGGAAAGTCGGGCCATATTGGTGCGAAGATTGCATCGACACTTGCAAGTACAGGAACTCCTGCGTTTTTTGTAAACCCCCTGGATGCTTTCCATGGCGACCTTGGTATGTTTACAGGTGATGATGTGGTGCTCGCTATTTCAAATTCCGGTCAGACCGACGAGTTGCTGCGCTTTATACCTCTGCTTAACGAGCGTAATATACCTATAATATCTATGTCGGGCAATCCCAAATCCTTGCTTGCAACATACTCCGACTGTCATTTGAATATTGCCGTGTCGCGCGAGGCTTGCCCCTTGAACCTTGCTCCCACATCGTCCACCACAGCCACTCTTGCTATGGGTGATGCCATTGCTTGTGCGCTTATGAGTGTGCGTAAGTTCAAGGCTGCCGATTTTGCCCAGTTCCACCCCGGTGGTTCGCTCGGCCGTCGTCTGCTTGCCCGTGTCAAGGATTATATGATTACTTCGGACCTCCCCGTTGTAACCCGTGAGTCTAAAATCAGTGATGCCTTGCTTAAAATAAGCAGTACCAAAATGGGGATAGCCATTGTGGTGGAAGAGGGAAAAATTCTTGGTGTTGTAACCGACGGGGATATACGCCGTGCAATGCAGTTCCATCAGGACATATTCTTCGAGCTCACAGTAAAGGATCTTATGAGTAAGAATCCCAAGACCATTAACGAGAACGCAAAACTTACTACTGCCGAAAAAATTCTGCGTGAGCACAACATACACTCCTTGATTGTTGTTAATTCAGAAGGGCAACTTGTGGGTGTGATTGACACATTCAGCTGTATTTGATATCTTAAAATTGTTCGGGATGAAGGTTGTGGCATTTGTTCCCATACGCTTGAACAGCAAGCGCGTGGTGGGTAAGAATCTTAAATTGTTGGGTGGCAAGCCTATGATGTGTTATCTGCTTGAGACGCTTATGCAGGTGAAGCAGATTGACGAGGTTTATGTCTATTGCAGCAGCGACGAGGTGCTTCCTTACTTGCCTGCAGGGGTCAAACTGTTAAAACGCGATACTGCGCTTGATAGTGATACTGCGCTTGGCGAGGAGATTTACAGCGCCTTTGTACGCGATGTACAGGCCGATGTCTATATGCTTGCCCATACTACTTCGCCCTTTATTAAGGCTGCCACAATTTCCAATGCTATTGATGAGGTGTTGCAAGGCCGCCACGACTCTGCCTTTTCGGCGCAGAAGATTCAGACTTTTACCTGGTATCAGGGCAAGCCTTTGAACTATTCGCCCACCAATATCCCTCGTACGCAGACGATAGAGCCTGTGTATGTGGAGACAAGTGCTTTCTATATTTTCCGTCGCGAGACTTGGGTGGAGCATCACCGCCGTGTAGGTTTCAATCCTTATATGGCTATTGTGGGCCCGGTTGAGGGTGTGGATATCGATTATCCCGAGGATTTTGATTTTGCCGAGAAAATAATGGGTAATATTTGATTTTATTCAATACAAGAAAAGAGCCACATCGTCAGGTGTGGCTCTTTTCTTGTATTATTGCTGTACTCAATAGCTTATGCTGTTGATGTAGCCATAAACAAAACTGCATATACCCAACGCTATTATCCCTATAAAGCATATTACAAGGCTGGCGCGTATGATGATGCTGCTTTTGAATGTGGGAACAGGGGTGGGGCTTTGGTTTATGTACATTGCCTTGACCACCAGCAGATAGTAATAGAGTGAAATTACAGTATTCAGCAGTGCTATAAATACAAGTACGCGGAAACCGCTTTCAAAGGCACTCATAAATACGAAGAATTTGCTGAAGAAGCCTGCAAACGGAGGTATTCCTGCCAGTGAGAAGAGTGCAATGGTGGTGATGAATGCAAGGTGTGGGTTGTTCTTGTAGAGCCCGTCGAGAGTCTCGCGGCGCACCTCGGCTTTTATGTGGTGTTCCACTGCGCCAATGACGCCGAATATCGCAAGGTTGGCAAATATGTATACAAGTACATAATATACCATTGTACTCATTCCCTGTGCTGTGCCACCTATTATTGCGAGCATAATGTAGCCGGCTTGCGATATGCTGCTGAATGCCATAAAGCGTTTCAGGTTGCGCTGTTTTATGGCGAAAAGGTTAGCTATTGTTATGCTGGCTATTGTTGTAATGTAGAGTATTGTCTGCCACTGCTCAATCATTGGGGCAAATACCGTGGTGAGTATAATGAAGAGGGTGAAGGCTGCAGCTCCTTTGGAGATTACCGACAAATAGGCGGTAACGGCGGTGGGTGCCCCTTCGTAGCTGTCGGCAGTCCACATATGGAAGGGTACCAACGATATCTTGAAACCCATTCCGGCAAAGAACATCACAAGGGCGTATATCTGCATAGGAGAGGCGGTGAGGGCGTTGTGTACCTCGCTGTAATAGAGCGAGCCGGTAGTGCCGTAGAGGTACGATATTCCATATAGCATTATTGCCGATGCAAACATTGAGGTGAGAATGTATTTTATGCCCGCCTCGGCCGAGTGGTGGCGGTATTTGTCGAAGGCAACCATACAAGCCATTGGGAGTGAGGCTAACTCTATACCCACAAAGAGCAGCAGGAAGTGGCGTGCGCTAATCATAAAATACATACCCACGAGGGTGCTTAAAAGCAGGGTGTAGAACTCTCCCTGTTTATAGTATGTGGTATTGGTGCGCAGCCATCGGTGGGCTTGCATAATTACAATCATACTGCCGAAGGAGAGCATTGCTTTTACAAATACAATTATGGCGTTGCTGTGGTACATTCCCTCGAACAGGGTGTGGTCGCTTGTGTCGCGGAAACAGACGAGGGTGTGCAACAGCATAGCAGCGCATACAAACGGGTGGAAATAGCGGCGGAAACGTCCTGTGGATATAAGGTCGTAGAGGAATATGATGAGGAAGAAGCCAAGGAGGCTCACCTCGGGGTACATATGGAAAAATTGTATATAATTCATATATTGTGCTTGCTGTTTTTATGGTTGTATGTTCGATATAATGCTTTCCACTCCGCTGCCAATGAGGTTGCTCACCCACATAGGAGCGATACCTAAAGCGGCTACGCACACCACAAGGCAGATGATGGTGAAACGTTCGTCCCACGTTGCGTCGGTAAGGCGTTTGTGCTCCTCGTTCTCGGGTTCTCCGTATAGTATGCGACCTACAACGCGTAGTATGTATACGGCAGTTATTACTATGCTTGTGCAGGCAATTATGGTTACCGTGCGGTGGAAAAGGTCGTTTACCTCAAAGGCACCCACGAATATTGTCATTTCTGCCACAAAACCGCTGAAGCCGGGGAGTCCCAGATTGGCAAGGCCGGCAATTATGTAGCCCACAGCAAGGAATGGCATTATCTTCATAAGACCTCGCATTTTACTTATGTCGCGTGTGTGGGTGCGCCCGTAAATCATACCTATTATGGCGAAAAAAAGTGCTGTCATAAGGCCGTGGGAGAGCATCTGCAGTATTGCGCCGGTGCAGGCGGTGCGGGTGGTCATTAGCAGGGCAAAAAGCACAAGGCCGCAGTGCGATACCGATGAGTATGCGTTGATGTATTTGAGGTCGGTCTGGCTTATCGCGCTCAAAGCACCATAAACAACGCTTATGGTGGTGAGTATTATGAATATCCACGCAAGGTCGTGCGCTGCTTGCGGTAGCAGGTACATTGCTATGCGGAAACAGCCGTAACCGCCAAGCTTCATAAGTACACCGGCGTGTAGCATAGATACTGCTGTGGGGGCGCAAGCGTGGCCGTCGGGGCTCCAGGTGTGGAAGGGGAAGAGTGCGCCAAGCACGCCGAATCCAATGAATGTCAAGGGGAAGAATATGTACTGCACACCGCGTGCGATGTTGCCCATTGCGGCAATCTCGTGAATGTTCATTGTGGTGGCTCCGCTGCCGAAGTATATTCCCAGGATACCAATAAGCAGAAAGGCTGAACCGCCCATTAGCATAATGGTGAGTTTCATTGCCGAATACTCTTTGCGGCCGCTTCCCCATACTCCGATGAGCAAATACATAGGTATGAGGGCTGTTTCGTAGAACATAAACATTGTAAAGAGGTCGGTGGAGATGAAGAATCCATAGACTCCTGCCGACAGCAATGTGTACCATAGGAAGAACTCCTTTGTCTGGGGTTTAAGGCGCCACGAAGCAAAAGTGCCTGTGAATACAATAATTGAGGAGAGCAGCAGCATTGCCACGGAAATTCCGTCAACTCCAATGGAGTAGTTTATGTTAAGCGGGGCATACCAGTTCCACGAATCGCAGTAGAGCATTGCGGCGGTGTTTCCTCCGTTGCGCTGTGCTATGAAATCTATGGTCAGAAAGGCAGAGAGGGCAAGCAACAGGGTGGAACCTGTAACCATCACCGCGCGTATGTGCCGCAGGGTGCGACTTGCCCACAGGGCAAGCAGCATAAGTATGGGTATTGCGACAAAAAGGTTCAGTATATTCATAATATTTGTTTATGCAAGGTATATGAGCATTAGTGTGATGATGAGCGCACCGCTGAGGAACCACACGCTGTACGATTGTATGTTGCCGCTCTGTATGGGGCGCAGTAGGGTCGAAATTTTTTGTGTCACCGTAGCTATGCGGTCCAGTGAGCCGTCGATTATTTTCTTGTCGAACCACGCTATGGGGCGGCTTATGCAGTTGAATATAATCTTCTTGGTTACAAAGAGCCATAGTTCATCTATGTAAAAACGGTTGTAGGCTGCCGACATAAGCTCGCGCAGGCTACGGTTGAGCCCTCGGGTTATGCGGCTGCTGCCTCCTTTGTACATTATGGTGGCGATGATTATTGCTATAACTGCAAAGGTTATGCTTGTGGTGGCTACCCCCTTGTTTATGTGTATGGCGTATGCAGTGCCGTTGCTGCTTATGAATTCTCCAAAGGGTATGAAACCTGTCACACAGCTTATGCCTGCAAGAATTATCATAGGTATGAGCATTGTTGCAGGGGCTTCGTGGGGGCGGTGTGGCTTCTTGTCGCTTTTACCGGCATCGTAGAGGGCTTTCTGCTCTTCGTAATGGCTCTTGCCCCAGAAAATGAGATAGTAGAGGCGGAACATATAGAATGCCGTGAGTGCGGCTATAATGCTCATAAAAAGCCCCATTGCGCTTGAGTATTCGTAGCAGGCTGCGAGTATTTCGTCTTTACTGAAAAAACCGCTGAACGGGGGTATGCCGGCTATGGCAAGGCAAGCGATAAGGAATGTTATGTGTGTTACGGGCATATAACGGCGCAAGCCGCCCATATACATCTTCTCGTTGCTGTGAACGGCGTGTATTATGGCTCCGGCACCAAGGAATAGCAATCCTTTGAACATTGCGTGGGTAAAAAGGTGGAACATTGAAGCCATATATCCGAGCCCTCCATCGTGCGGGGATGCCGAAGTGCATACTCCTAACGATACCATCATAAATGCTATTTGTGATATTGTGGAGAAGGCGAGTACGCGTTTGATGTCGGTCTGCACGCAGGCGACAACTGCTGCGTAGAGTGCTGTGAATGCGGCTGCATAGGCTATAATGTGAAGTACCTCGGGGGCGTAGGTGATGAATAGCGGGAACATACGTGCTACAAGGTAGACACCTGCCACCACCATTGTGGCTGCGTGTATGAGTGCCGAAACGGGTGTGGGGCCCTCCATTGCGTCGGGCAACCATATATGCAGTGGGAACATTGCGCTCTTTCCTGCGCCGCCCACAAACATAAGCCCAAGTGCGGTGGGGAGTATGCCGGTGGCTGTGGCGAGTGCTTTTGCTTCGGGGGTGAAGGTGAAAGTGCCGGTGTAATAACCGTAGAGCAGTATGCCGATGAGGAAGAACAAATCGGCAAAGCGTGTTACTATGAAGGCTTTTTTCGATGCGGCTATGGCTGTCGGCTTTGTGTAATAGAAACCTATGAGCAGATACGAGGAAACACCGACAAGTTCCCAGAATATATACATCTGAAAAATATTTGTGGCAACAACCAACCCCAGCATAGAGAATGTGAAGAGCGAGAGGAAGGCGTAGTAGCGTTGAAAGCCTTTTTCTCCTTTCATATATCCGAGGGAGTATATATGCACCATAAGGCTCACGGTGCATATAACAATAAGCATCATTACCGAAATGGGATCGAGAAGGAGTCCCAGGCTGATGCTTAAAGTGTTGTTGAGTGGCAGCCAGGCTATGTCATAGGGAATTTGTGTGGCAAAAGTGCCGTCGGCAGCACGCCCGGCTCCGAAATAAAGGATGGCTGTGGCATAGGACAAGGCTGTAATGGCTGCAAGCGTGGCTGTGCCTAAAATTCCTGCCGCTTTTTGTGGCATAAACTTACCGCCAAGAGCAAGAACGAGAAAGCTCAAAAGGGGCAGGGCGAGTATAAATATAGTAAAATCCATCGCTGTTAATGTTTGAGTTCTCTTAATTTCTTAATGTGTATTGAGTGTATGTTACGGTACACGTTTATTATAATGGCTATGGCAACTGCAGTTTCGGCTGCGGCTATACCAATGCCGAATATTGCAAAAATATATCCCTCAAGTACCTGTGGGTGGCAGTATGCGTTGAAGACTGCAAAATTAATATCCACTGCGTTGAGCATAAGCTCGGTACTGATGAGCATAGATACAAGGTTGCGGCGGGTGAAGAAACCGAATACTCCAATGAAGAAGAGTACGGCTGAGAGTATGAGGAAGTAGTGCGCTGGTATAATCATATTCTTTATTTTTTGCGTGCAATCAGTATCGCTCCCACAGTGCAGGCGAGCAGCAGTATGCTCATAACCTCGAACGGGAGTATGTAATTATAGCGGTCGGTACCCATAATTGCTATACCTAATGATTTCATAGGAACATCGGCTCCTTTGAAGTGCGATGCGTCGAACGCGGTGGTGTTTATAAGGTATATGGTAAGTGCCATACCCGAAAGTGCTGCGAGTACTCCTGCGAGATAGCGCAGGTTCGAGGTGTGGGTGATGTCAATGCTTCCCCTGCCTATAAGAAGGATGGCGAAGATGAAAAGCACCACAATACCGCCGGCGTAAACCGTTATCTGCACGGCGCCAAGGAATGTGTAGTGCAGCATAAAGTATAGTCCTGCTGTGCCGAATAATACGAACAACAATAGGGTGGCGGCACGCATAATCTTGCTCGATGTTACGGCAAACATTGCCGCTACTATCATAAAGAGGGCGAGTGCCGAGAATATGAAAAGGTTGTGGTGAAACTCCATAGCGTTCTATTTGTTTAATTTAAGAATGAGCTTGTTGCGGTCGAAGACTGCATTCTCGAATTTGTTGTTGAATTTTATTGCGTCTTTGGGGCAAGCATTTACGCATAGTTGGCAGAAGGTGCAGCTACCAAGGTCGTAGCGGTACTCTGCAAGTACTTTGCGTGTCTTGCCCGTCTCCTCGTCGGTAACGGTGGTTGTGGTGATGCTTATTGTGCCATTGGGGCAGGCTGTTTCGCATAGGCGGCAAGCAATGCAACGGTTGTTGCCCTCCTCGTCCACGGGCATATATAGCTGTGCACGATGCCTCTCGGGAATTTGCAGCGTGGCGCGGTTCTCGGGGTACTCTTCGGTAACCTTTTTTGTGAAAAATTCGGTTAATGATGTCTTTAACCCCACAAGCAATGAACCTATGGTGGTAATAACTGTTCCTATGTATGTATTTCTTATCTTCATGCTCTCTTATAGTTAAAAGGTCCATCCCATAACCACAAAAATGGTCATTATGAGCAGGTTTACGAGCCCTATGGGCACAAGGTATTGCCACTCGAGTACAAGCACCTGGTCTATGCGCAGGCGGGGGAATGTCCAGCGTATCCACATAAGCAGCCATATTACAAAGAATGTTTTGCCAAGCATCCATACTATGCCGGGAATGTATGCCATTACGCTGTTGAAAGTGTCCAGTCTGGGTATGTAAAGCGGTGCCCAGCCACCAAGGAAAAGGGTGGAGGCTATGGCTGCTACAATGAAGAGATTCATAAATTCGGCAACATAGAAGAAACCGAAGTGCATTCCCGAATATTCTGTGTGGAAACCGGCGGTAAGCTCCGACTCGGCCTCGGGCAGGTCGAAGGGGGCGCGGTTTGTCTCGGCGTTGCCTGCAATGAGGTATATTATAAATGCAACACAGGCTGGCAGGTGTCCTTTGAATATGAACCACCCGTTGAGCTGGTTCTCAACAATCTCGCTTATCTGCATAGTGCCGCTGAGTACTACAATTGTAAGCATACATAGGCCTACGGAGAGCTCGTAGCTTATCATCTGTCCGCCACTGCGCATCGCGCCAATCATTGAGAATTTGTTGTTGCTGCTCCAGCCGGCAAGCAGAATACCCAATACTCCGAACGAAGAGGCTGCCATAATGAAAAAGACTCCGATGTTGAAGTCGAGAGCCTGCAGGCCACGTGCAAAGGGCAGGCAACTGAAGGTGAGTATGGAGCTCATTACCACTATGTATGGGGCAAGTGAGTATAGTATGCGGTCGGAGCGTTTGATGCTGATAATCTCTTTTATGAGCATCTTGAACACGTCGGCAAAAACTTGCAATAATCCCCAAAAACCGACACGAGTAGGGCCCAGGCGGCATTGAAAGGCTGCACACACCTTGCGTTCCATAAAAATCATCACTATTGCAAAGGTTACATAGGCAAGCACAAGTGCTATGGCTACAAGCGTACACTCGGTGAGTATGACGGCTTGTTCGGGCAGGTGACTGCGCAGCAGGGTGTCTATGGCTGTTGTTATGGTGCTGAAATCCATTTTCGTAACGTTTTTATCGGTCGATGTCGGGTATCACATAGTCGAGTGTGGCACCGGTGGTTATAAGGTCGGCAATCTTGCAGCCCTTAAGTATCTTGTGCATACAGGCGATTAGAGGCAATCCCATAGGACGGAATTTTACACGGTAGGGCTCTTTCTCGCCGTGGCTTTCAATGAAGACACCGAACTCACCGCGAGAGCCCTCAACGGCTGCACTGAAACGGCCTTCGGGTAATTTTATCACGGGCTTGGTCTTTATCTTGAACTCCCCGGCGGGTATGCTGTCTATTATTTGCCGTATGATGTGTATGGACTCTTTTATCTCGTCTATGCGCAGGAGCATACGGTCGTAGCTGTCGCCGTGGGTGCGTAGCTGCTCCTTGAAATCGAGCTCACCATAAAGGGCGTAAGGGTGGCGCTTGCGCACATCGCAAGCCCAGCCTGCCGCACGGCCGGTGCAGCCTGTTGCGCCGTAGGAGATGGCATCGGCAAGGGTGAGAGGGCTCACTCCGCGCATACGGTTCTTGGTTATCACGCTGTTTACAAAGATATTTTCAAACTCCTTTATCTTGTCGAGCTGGTAGGTGCAGTAATCTTTTACCTTTCTTTCCCATCCGGGAGTGATGTCGGCCTGTACTCCACCTATTATATTATAGTTCTGTATGAGGCGGCCTCCTGTAACCTCCTCAAAGATGTCGAGTATCTTCTCGCGGTCGCGGAAACCATAGATGAAAGCTGTGAGCGCACCAAGGTCCATTGCAGCGCACGAGAGCATAAGCAGGTGTGAGTCTATGCGTTGCAGCTCGTCCATTATGGTGCGTAGGTATTGTGTGCGAGGGGTAACCTCCAGCTCCAGTGCCTTTTCTATGCACATACATAGCGCGTGGCGGTTCTGGTGGGCGCTGAGGTAGTCGAGGCGGTCGGTAAAGGCAAGGAGTTGTGGGTAGCTCTTGCTCTCGCACAATTTTTCGATGCCGCGGTGTATGTAGCCGCAGTGTATGTCAATCTTGCGTATCTCCTCTCCTGCGAGTGCAAGGCGGAAACGCAGCACGCCGTGTGTGGCAGGGTGTTGTGGGCCTATGTTTATCACATATTCATCGACGTGCATAAAGTTCTCGCGCTTTGCAATGGCTTCAAACTCTTTGTCCTCCTCAATCTCATAGGAGCGTTGCAGGTCCTCGTTTGGCTCGCTTGTAAGGCGTATGGGGTTTATTGCTTCGGAGGGGTTGTAGTCCTTGCGCAAGGGGTAGTCCACCCAATCGTTGCGCAGGAAAAGGCGGCGCATATCGGGGTGGCCCGTGAAGCGTATGCCGTAAAAGTCGTAAACTTCGCGTTCGTAAAGCTCAGCAATCTTCCACAGGTCGCACACGGTGGGTATCGTGGGGTTATTGCGGTCGGTGGTGCGCACAGCAACCTCTATGTTCTCGTGGGTGGTGCTGTTCTCGAGTATGTAGATTACTCCGAGTCCCTCTTCACCCCAATCCATTCCGATGAGCTCCCGCAGAAAGTCCATCCCACTGTTGCGCAGCTCTTTCAGTTGTGCGCGTGCATCTTTCTTGTCTATGAATGTGAGTGTCATCGTTTTTCTGCTTTTATATTGTCATCTATGGGGGCGTTCGTTACAACTATGGGCTCGGGGCGCGTCTCGCGTGGGTCTTGTTGTATATTCTTGCCGCCGAAGAATTTTTCGACCTTTACTTTGCGCTGGAGCTGCATCATTCCGTAGAGGATGGCCTCGGGGCGTGGTGGGCATCCGGGTATGTAGACATCGATTGGGAGTATCTTGTCCACGCCTTCCACCACGTGGTATGAGCCTTTGAAGGGGCCTCCGCTTATGGCGCATCCGCCCACGGCTACCACATATTTGGGTTCTGCCATCTGGTCGTACAGGCGTTTTAGTACGGGTGCCATTTTGTGGGTTATGGTGCCGGCTACCATTATGAGGTCGGCCTGTCGGGGGGAGTTCCTTGTTACCTCGAACCCGAAGCGTGCAAAATCATAACGTGCTGCTCCCACCGACATAAATTCTATGCCGCAACAGCTGGTAGCAAAGGTGAGCGACCACAAGGAGTTGCTGCGCCCCCAGTTTATAAGGTCATCGAGCGCTCCCACTATAACGTTGGTGCGCTCTTTGTTAAGCTCCTTTACAAGGGCCTCGAGGGTTTCATTGTCCTTGAAATCCTCGTAAGGTATTGATTTTATTACCGGCTTTTTCATTTCCATTCAAGGGCTTTCTTGCGCCAGGCGTATGCGAGGCCCAGAATAAGTATGAACATAAAGAAGAGGACTCCCACCAGGGCTTTCATTCCAAGCTCCTGTACAATGGTAGCCCAGGGGAAAAGAAACACAGCCTCAATGTCGAACATAAGAAAAAGTATGGCAAAGAGGTAGTAGCCGGCCTTGAAGTGTACCCACGTTTCTCCTTGGGTGGGTATTCCGCATTCGTATGATTCGCTTTTCTGTTTGTTGTATGTGCGCGGCGATATGGACCTTGCCACCAGCATTCCGGCAAACACCAGCACCGCCGATGCGATAATCATTGTGAAAAGAAGGACAAAATTCATAATGCAGGAGCTTTATAGGGTGTTGTATTTCTTTTAAATTTTGCTATGGTGTTAATTGATAGCACTTTTCTCTTTTATCGTGTTTGTGAGGTAGCAAATGTAGTAAAAATATATTTTAAGGTGTGTTCTTTTTTGCTATAAAATGTTTAAATTTTGTCACGATTTTCAAATAGTGGCATCGAGTAGCATCATTAGCGCGAATCCGGTAGCAAAACCTATTGTACCGATGTTGCTGTGCTTGCCACCCTGTGACGAGGGTATCAGCTCCTCGACCACTACGTAAAGCATTGCTCCTGCGGCAAAGGCGAGCAGAAGGGGCATTGCCTGGGCTGTACCTTCGAGGAAGAACATTGTTGCAATGGCTGCAGTGGGTTCTACAAGTCCCGACAGCGCTCCAAAGAGAAATGCTTTGGTGCGGCTTTTCCCCTCGCTGCGCAGCGGCATGGATATTATGGCACCCTCGGGGATGTTCTGCACTGCCATACCTATGGCAAGAGCAAGTGCTCCGGCAAAGCTGAGTGTGCTGCTGCCGTCGCTTATTCCTGCGAAGACAACTCCTACTGCCATACCCTCGGGGATGTTGTGAAGGGCAACGGCGAGCATCATTTTTGTGGAGCGAGGCAAGGAAGAACGTGGTCCTTCGGGCTGTGCATCGTCCACGTGCTGGTGGGGGATGAACGTGTCAAGGGCGAGGAGGAATCCTATGCCGGTGAGGAAACCTATAATTACCGGGGCTGCCTCGCTTAGTGAATTGTTTCCTGTCTGTTCAAGGGCGGGTTGCAGCAGCGACCAGAAACTTGCGGCCACCATCACTCCTGAAGCGAAGCCCAGCATCGCCTTGTTTGTGAAGTCTGAAATTTTGTCGCGCACCAGGAATACCATTGCTGCGCCTATTACCGTGCCTAAAAGTGGCAGGGTGAGTCCTGTTAAAAGTTCCATAAAAATATCGATTAGTGCTTTTATGCAAATTTACTCTTTTTTTTAAAACGTATCTATTTGTAGCTCGGTTTTTGTTGTTAATCTTGTTTAAGTGAATGGCTGGCAAAGCGGCTCTGCCAGTAGAAAACTGCGGGCTTTCCCGAAAGCTGCAGGGAACATCTCTCTTTTTTGTCTTCAAACTGTTTGAAAATCTTAAAATCCTGCATTAAAGTTTGCTCTAAATCCGTTTTTTGTGGTTATCTTTGTAGCTGTATTGGTGTAATCGGGCATAGGCTTTTGCAACTCCGGTACAAGCAACACAAACTGCAAATAATTATAAAGAACTACATAATTGTACTATGATTTATTTTTTCAGTACCCCCGGCCACACAGTTGTTGCAACTGAGGCCAATTGTGCTCTTCAGGCACACGATATTGAGAAACTTTGTTGGTTGTATGGCGAAGCTACACTCATTGAGGGTGAGCAGGTAGAGGGCTACTTTGTGGGCCCCCGTCGCGAAATGATTACTCCTTGGAGTACAAATGCTGTTGAGATTACCCAGAATATGGGACTTTGCGGCATTCTTCGTATAGAGGAGTATTTCGCCGTAAAAGACGAGAATGCCGAGTACGACCCTATGTTGCAGCGTATGTACAAAGGGCTCGACCAGCAGATTTTCAAGGTTGACATTGAGCCCCGTCCCATTGAGTTTATCGAGGACCTCGATGGTTACAACGAACAGGAAGGTCTTGCTCTCTCGAAAGAGGAGATTGACTATCTGCACCGTGTAGAGGGTGAGCTTGGCCGCAAACTCACCGACAGCGAGGTGTTCGGTTTTGCACAGATTAACTCGGAGCACTGCCGTCACAAAATCTTCGGTGGTACATTCATTATAGATGGCGAGGAGATGCCTTCTTCACTCTTTGGTATGATTAAGCGCACCACAAACGAGAACCGCAACAGCATTATCTCGGCCTATAAGGATAACGTGGCTTTTGCGCAGGGTCCCGTTGTTGAGCAATTTGCTCCCGCCGACCACTCTATACCCGATTATTTCGTTATAAAGGATATTGAGACAGTAATTTCGCTCAAAGCCGAAACTCATAACTTCCCCACAACCGTTGAGCCTTTCAACGGTGCATCAACAGGTACCGGTGGTGAAATCCGCGACCGTATGGGTGGTGGTAAGGGTTCTTGGCCCATTGCCGGAACAGCTGTCTATATGACATCTTATCCCCGCACATACGACGACCGTAAGTGGGAGGAGGTTCTCCCCGTGCGTAAATGGCTCTATCAGACTCCCGAGCAGATATTGATAAAGGCTTCTAACGGTGCTTCTGATTTTGGTAACAAGTTCGGTCAGCCTCTTATCTGCGGTTCGGTGCTTACATTCGAGCACAAGGAGAATAACGAGGTTTACGGTTACGACAAGGTTATTATGCTTGCCGGAGGTGTGGGCTACGGAACACGCCGCGACTGCTTGAAGGGTGCTCCTGAAAAGGGTAACAAGGTGGTTGTAATGGGTGGCGATAACTACCGCATCGGTCTTGGTGGTGGTTCGGTATCTTCTGTTGATACAGGCCGTTACTCTTCGGGTATCGAGCTCAATGCTGTGCAGCGTGCCAACGCGGAGATGCAGAAACGTGCCTACAACGTGGTGCGTGCCCTCTGCGAGGACGATACAAACCCTGTAGTTTCTATCCACGACCACGGTTCGGCAGGTCACGTGAACTGTCTTTCGGAGCTTGTTGAGGAGTGTGGTGGTCTTATAGATATGTCGGCACTTCCCGTGGGCGACAAGACTCTCTCGGCCAAGGAGATTATTGCAAACGAGTCGCAGGAGCGTATGGGCTTGCTCATCAAGGATGAGGCTATTGAGTATGTAAGAAAGGTTGCCGAGCGTGAGCGTGCTCCTATGTACGTTGTGGGCGAGACAACAGGCGATGCCCGTTTTGCTTTCGAGCAGGCCGATGGCCAGCGTCCTTTCGACCTCTCTGTAAGCCAGATGTTCGGTTCGTCGCCCAAAACTTATATGGTTGATAAGACTGTAGAGCGTCACTATAAAGATGCTGAATACAGCGCTGATAATATTGAGGAGTACCTCACAAATGTTCTCCGTTTGGAGGCTGTGGCTTGTAAAGACTGGCTCACAAACAAGGTAGACCGTTCGGTAACAGGTAAAATTGCCCGTCAGCAGTGCCAGGGTGAGATTCAGTTGCCTTTGAGCGACTGCGGTGTTGTTACTCTCGACTATCGTGGCAAGAAGGGTATAGCAACCTCTATCGGTCACGCGCCCCAGGCTGCGCTTGCATCACCTGCAAAGGGCTCGGTGCTTGCTGTTTCCGAGGCTCTTACAAACATTGTGCTTGCTCCCCTTACAAACGGTATAAAGAGCATCTCTTTGAGTGCTAACTGGATGTGGCCTTGCCGATCACAGGAGGGTGAGGATGCGCGTCTGTATCGTGGTGTTGAGGCTTTGTCCGATTTCTGCTGCGACCTTAAGATTAACGTTCCCACAGGAAAAGACTCGCTCTCGATGACACAGAAATACCCCGATGGCACCAAGGTTATAAGCCCGGGTACAGTTATCGTATCGGCCGGTGGTGAGGTTTCTGATGTACGCAAGGTGGTTTCTCCCGTAATGGTGAACGAGCCCAAGAGTGCATTCTACCACATCGATTTCAGTTTCGATACATTGCGTCTTGGCGGTTCTGCGTTTGCACAATCTCTCAACTGCGTGGGTGACGATGTTCCCACAGTGCAGAATCCCGAATATTTTGCCGAGGCTTTCGACACTGTTCAGAAACTTGTGAACGAGGGTATTATTATGGCTGGTCACGACGTATCGGCCGGTGGTCTCATCACAACTCTACTCGAGATGTGTTTCGCTAACACCACAGGTGGTATGGAGATTGACCTTAACGGTGTTGCCGAGAAAGATATTGTAAAACTTCTCTTTGCCGAGAACCCCGCATTGGTTATTCAGGTTGCCGACAAGGATAAATGCCGTATGCAGAGCATCCTTGACGATGCAGGTATCTGCTTTGTTAAGATTGGTGTTCCCACAACAAAACGTCATATTGCTGTGGCAAAAGACAAGCGTACACGCCTCTTCGATATTGACCACTATCGCGATGTGTGGTACGACAGCTCTTACCTTATGGACCGCAAACAGAGCTTCAATGGCTGTGCCGATGAGCGCTTGAAAAACTATAAGAACCAGCCCTTGCGTTACCGTATGCCCGCAGGCTTCAAAGGTATGCTCGAGGCTTATGGTATGTCGGCCGACCGCCGCGAGAAATCGGGCGTGCGTGCTGCGATTATCCGCGAGAAGGGTACAAACGGCGAGCGTGAGATGGCATACGCTATGTATCTTGCAGGTTTCGACGTTAAGGATGTTACAATGACCGACCTTATCAGCGGTCGCGAGACTCTCGACGAGGTTAACTTCATCGTATTCTGCGGTGGCTTCTCTAACTCCGATGTTCTTGGTTCGGCTAAAGGTTGGGCCGGTGGCTTCCTCTACAACCCTGCAGCTAAAGCTGCTCTCGACCGCTTCTATGCTCGCGAGGATACTCTCTCGCTCGGTATCTGTAACGGTTGCCAGTTGATGATGGAGCTTAACCTTATCAACCCCTCTCACGAGCAGCGTGGTTATATGCGTCATAACAACTCGCATAAGTTTGAGTCTACTTTCGTGGGTGTGAACGTTCCCGAGAACAACAGCGTACTCTTCGGCTCGTTGTCTAACAGCCGTCTTGGTGTGTGGGTTGCTCACGGTGAGGGTAAGTTCGACCTTCCCTATGCTGAGGAGAAGTACAACATTGTTGCTCGCTACTCATACAGCGACTATCCTGCTAACCCCAATGGTTCGGCATACAATGTGGCTGCTCTTGCAAGCGCCGACGGTCGTCACGTTGCAATGATGCCCCACCCCGAGCGTGCTATCTTCCCCTGGCAGTGCGCAACCTATCCTGCGGCAAACATCAAGGACGATGTTACACCTTGGATTGAGATCTTCCGCAATGCTTATAATTGGGTAGCCGAGAAGGTAAAGTAATTATTGATATTGTGTAAAAAAGGAGGCTGCTTGCAATTTTGCCGGCAGCCTCTCATATATAAAGGGCTATGAATATAGGTCTGTTCAAACTTTTTATAACATTTCTAAAGCTTGGGCTTTTTACCATAGGTGGTGGGTATGTGATGATACCTCTCATTGAGCGTGAGGTGGTGGACCGTTTCCGTTGGCTTGAGCGTCGCGATTTTGTTGATTTGCTTGCTGTGGCGCAGTCGGCTCCCGGCGTGCTTGCGGTGAATATGTCCATCTTTGTGGGGTATAAACTGCGTGGTGTGCGTGGCTCGGTGGCTGCGGCTGTGGGTAATGTGCTTCCCTCTGTGGTGATAATCCTGCTTATAGCTCTCTTTTTTAACCGCTTCCGCGAGTACGAATTGGTGAATAATATCTTTATGGGTATACGTCCGGCTGTGGTCGCGCTTATAGCTTCGCCTGTTTTTTCTGTAGCCAGGAGTGCAAAAATAGGGTGGACTAATGTGTGGATACCAATCCTTTCGGCTCTGCTTATAGTGGCTTTTGGTGTTTCTCCTATTTATATAATACTTGCTGCAGGTGTTGGCGGTTTCCTTTGGGGTAGAATGAAAGGGGGGAGAGTATGAGTATTCTTTTTCAGCTTTTTTACACTTTCCTGAAGGTTGGCCTTTTCTCTTTTGGCGGTGGGTATGGTATGCTCTCGGTAATTCAGGGCGAGATTGTTACACGCCACGCCTGGCTCACGAGTGCGCAGTTTACCGATATTGTGGCTGTGAGCCAGATGACTCCCGGCCCCATTGGTATAAATTCGGCTACTTATGTGGGTTATACGGCGGCGATGAATGCGACGGGTTCTCCGGCAATTGCGGTGTGTGGCTCTCTGTTGGCATCGCTTGCGGTGATGTTGCCTTCGTTTGCCATAATGCTCACTATAAGCCGTTACTTTATGAAGTATTGCAAACACCCTTCTGTTGAGGCTGTCTTTGTGGCGTTGCGCCCGGCAGTTGTAGGACTTATTGCATCGGCAGCCCTTCTGCTTATGACCGAGGAGAATTTTGGTTCGTTGCAGGTTTCTCCAGTGCAGTTTGCGGTGAGTGTCCTGCTCTTTGCTGCTGCTTTTGTGGCTACCTACCGCTTTAAATTAAGCCCCATAACAATTGTTATTGCTGCAGGGCTTTTTGGCGGTATTTTCTATTCGATTTTTTAAACAGATTTATAGCCTGTGTAAGAGGGAGCCGTCTGCAATTGCAGACGGCTCTTATAGTTTCTCTTTAAGGAATCTTCCGGTGTATGATTCTTCGCAGGCTGCGACCTCCTCGGGTGTGCCTGAGATAACGAGCGTGCCTCCGTTCTCTCCGCCTTCGGGGCCGAGGTCGATAAGATAGTCGGCGCATTTTATCACATCCATATTGTGCTCAATGATTACTATTGAGTGGCCGCGTGCGATGAGTCGCTCAAAGGAGTTGAGCAGCTTCTTTATGTCGTGGAAGTGTAGTCCTGTGGTGGGCTCGTCGAATATAAAGAGGGTGGGGCGATCGCTCTGTCGGCTCAAATAGTAGGCTAGTTTCACGCGCTGGTTTTCACCTCCCGAAAGGGTTGATGATGACTGCCCCAGCTTTATGTAGGCAAGGCCTACATCCTGCAAGGGTTGCAGGTGCTCGGCTATGCGTTTTTCGCCGTGCTTCTCGAAGAAGTTTATTGCATCGCCCACGGTCATTTCCAGAATGTCGTGTATGTTCTTGTCGTGGAATTTTACTTCGAGTATCTCTTTCTTGAAACGTTTGCCGTGGCAGGCTTCGCATTCAAGCTGCAGGTCGGCCATAAATTGCATAGAGACGGTTATGGTTCCCTCGCCCTTGCACTCCTCGCAGCGTCCACCCTCGGCGTTGAACGAGAAGTATCCGGCGCCGAAACCTAATTGCTTGGCAAGGGGTTGCTGCGCAAAAAGGTGGCGTATCTCGTCGTAAACCTTCAGGTAGGTTGCGGGGTTTGAACGCGACGATTTTCCTATGGGGTTCTGGTCTACGAACTCCACACCGCATATCTGTCTGAGTGAGCCTTCGACGCTCTCGCATTGCCCGGGTGCGTCGGTAACCTCGCCAAAGTGGCGTTTTAGTGAGCGGTAGAGAATGTCGCGCACGAGTGTGGACTTGCCCGAGCCGCTTACTCCGCTCACCACGGTGAGTATGTTAAGGGGGAATTTTACATCTATTCCTTTGAGGTTATTCTCGCGTGCGCCTTTCACCTCTATGTAATTGTTCCAGCGACGGCGGTGTAGGGGCGTGGGTATCAGCTCTTCTCCCAACAGGTATTTTACAGTGTAGCTGTTGCTGCCGGGGAGAAGGTCGTTCATATCGCCGTGGTATACGATGTTGCCGCCGTAGGAACCGGCTTTGGGGCCTACGTCTATTATGTAATCGGCTGCGCGTATAATCTCTTCGTCGTGCTCCACTACCACTACTGTGTTGCCGAGGTCGCGCAGGCGGTAGAGTACGTTTATGAGGCGTTCTGTGTCGCGGCTGTGCAGGCCAATGCTTGGTTCGTCGAGAATGTATAACGAGCCCACAAGTGCGCTACCCAGTGAGGTTACAAGGTTTATGCGCTGGCTCTCACCGCCCGAAAGGCTGTTGCTCAAACGGTTCAGGGTGAGATAGCTGAGCCCTACATCCATAAGGCAGTCGATGCGGCTTTTTATCTCGGTGAGTATGCGTGCGGCAATGGCGGTGTCGTGTTCGTCGAGTTGCAGGGTGTCGAAGAATCCCTTCAGTCGGCTGATGGGCATCTCTATAAGCTCGGTGATGCTTGTTCCGCCCACCTTTACGTATGTTGCCTCCTTCTTCAGGCGTGTGCCGTGGCAGGTGGGGCATATGGGCTTACCGCGGTAACGTGCGAGCATTACGCGGTATTGTATCTTGTATTGGTTGGCCTGCACCATCTTGAAGAAGTTGTCGATGCAGATGCTCTCCTCGTACTCCTCAATCCACGGGCCTTTGTGCCACAGGTAGTCTTTCTGCTCTTGTGTGAGGTTGTAGTAGGGTTCAAAGATGGGGAAGTCGTCCTTTGGTGCGCGGCGGCAGAATTCGGTTTTCCACTCTCCCATTTTCTCGCCACGCCAACAGAATACCGCGCCGTCGTACACGCTGAGTGCTTTGTTGGGCACGACAAGGTCTTCGTCTATGCCCACGATGCGGCCGAAGCCCTCGCAGTCGGGGCAGGCTCCTATGGGGGAGTTGAACGAAAAGAGCTGTTCGCTAGGCTCTTCAAACTCTATGCCGTCGGCCTCGAAACGTATGCTGAAGGTGCAGGGCTCTTCCTCGCCGATAAATTGCATTATGCAGGTACCGCCGCCCTCGTAGAAGGTTGTCTCGGCCGAGTCGAGCAAGCGGCTGACATTTTCTTGGGAGTGTGATACCGACAGACGGTCAATGAGCAGGAGGGGGCTGTCGCCTTTCTTGTGCGTGTACTCCTCTATGCGTATGATCTCTCCGTTAAGGTATATGCGGGTAAAGCCTTGTTGCAGGTATATGGATAGCTGTTCTGCAGTGTCGCGCCCTTTACGTTTGGGTATGGGGGCGAGCAGGAGAAAGCGCGTGCCCTCGGGGCGGCTTTTCATACATTCAACAAGGTCTTCGGGGTTGTCTTTCTTTACAAGCGCACCACTTATGGGGGAGTAGGTTTTTCCTATTCGGGCATAGAGAAGTTTGAGATACTCGTAAATTTCTGTGCTTGTGCCCACTGTGGAACGCGGGTTGCGGTTGTTCACCTTCTGCTCAATGGCTATTGCAGGCGGAATGCCTGTGATGAAGTCGCACTCGGGTTTGTTCATCTGTCCCAGGAATTGTCGGGCATAGGAACTTAACGACTCTACGTACCGGCGTTGTCCCTCGGCATAAAGGGTGTCGAAGGCAAGAGAGGATTTTCCTGAACCTGAAAGGCCGGTAATCACTACCAGACGGCCACGAGGAATGTCTACATCTACATTCTTGAGGTTGTTTACTCTTGCGCCGCGTATGGTTATGAACTTCTTCTCCATAAAATTTTCCTTCACTTGTAATACATCGCGAAAATACATAAAAAAAAGCAACCTTTCACCTATTTAGCAAAAAACAGTTTCTAATAACCGGCGTTAATAATTCATTACCCTCTCTTTTTTACCGTAAAAATGTTGTATCTTCGCACTATGTAAAACCCACAATGCTTTTATGAGAATATTTTTTACACTTTTAATATCGGCTCTTCTGCTCTCTTCCTGTGTTACAAGTAAAAATGTGGCGGTGAATGAACAGCCCAAACGTGAGTTTCGCGGAGCGTGGATACAGGCTGTGAACAGTCAATTCCAGGGAATGGGTGAGGCTGAAATGAAAACCTATCTGCTCGAGATGCTCAATAACCTGCAGAAGGTGAATGTGAACGCAATCATCTTTCAGGTGCGCGTGGAGGGCGATGCTCTCTACCCTTCGCCCTATGAACCGTGGAGCCGTTACCTTACCGGCAAGCAGGGCGTGAGCCCCGGTTGGGATCCTTTGGCATTTATGGTGGAGGAGGCCCACAAACGCAATATGGAGCTGCACGCCTGGATAAATCCTTACCGTGCCCGTACGAAAGGTACAAAGGTTCTTGCCAAGAACCACGCAAGCGTGCTTAATCCCGGTAATTTCATTGAGTACGAGGGACAGCTCTATTTTAACCCTTCGCTCAAGAGTAACCGCGACCATATATGCAAGGTGGTAACCGATATAATCACCCGTTACGATGTTGATGGACTGCATATTGACGACTATTTCTATCCTTACCCCACAAACGGCAAGTCATTTAAAGACGATAAATGGTTCCAGACCAGCGGTTACAAGGATAAGAGAGTGTGGCGCAGAAATAATGTAAACCTGCTGATTGAGAGGCTGCATAAAACCGTGCGTTCGGTAAAGCCTTGGCTAAAATTCGGTGTTTCTCCCTTTGGTATATACCGTAACGAGGGTAGCTGGGAGTGGGGTAGCCGCACCAAAGGGTTGCAGAGCTACGACGACCTCAATGCCGATGTCCTTTACTGGATTAATGAGGGATGGGTTGATTACTGTATCCCCCAGGTCTATTGGGAAATTGGGCATAAAGCTGCCGATTATGAGGCACTCCTTGAGTGGTGGGCCGAATATGCAAAGAACCGCCCTCTTTACATAGGCCAGGATGTAAACCGTACCGTCAAGGCAAAGGATACCAAGAATGGCTCACGCCACCAGCTTGTGCAGAAAATGGAGATGCAGCGTTCTTATCCCTCAATACAGGGTTCCTGTCTGTGGGATGCTGCTTCGGCTGCAAATAATGTGGGTGGCTATCGCGATATCCTTGCAAAGAATTATCATAGCTATCTGGCTCTTATGCCGCCGGCTCCATTTATCGATGGTAAGGCTCCAAAGAGAGTAAAGGGTGTGGAACTTATAACAACCGATAATGGCGACAAGGTACTTGTGTGGCTCACCGATAGTTGCGACGATGTTATGGACAAGCCTGCGAAGTACGTAGTTTATCGTTTTGAAAAGGGTGAGAAAGTTGACATTAATTCAATGAAGAATGTGGTGGCAATGACTATCAATACTTATTATAAAGTACCCGCCTCGCATACAGGTAAAGCGACCTATGTGGTAACGGTTCTCGACCGTTTGCAGAACGAGTCGAAGGGGGTAAAATGCAAGGTGAATCTATAATTCAGAGCAATATGGCAGAACGTATATTTGAACTCACTGTGGCCGATGCAGTCTATGTGGAACCTATACAGAAACTTTTGGCGCAATTGTCCTCATCGCCAGTACATTTTGAGAAAAAGGATTTGGAGGCTTTGGTTGCCGACTGTGCGTCGCAGCTTTTTCTTCTTGAGTGCGACGGTGCGGTAGTGGGTATGCTCACCCTGTGCAGTTACCTTGCACCCACAGGTCGTAAATTGTGGATAGAGGATGTTGTTGTCGATGGTGCTATGCGTGGCAAGGCCTATGGTCGTCGCCTTGTTGAGTTCGCAATAGAGCGTGCTGCGGAAAAGGGTGAAGGAACGCTTATGCTTACATCGAAGCCGGCGCGAGTTGCAGCAAATGCTCTTTATCGTTCGGCAGGGTTCCAGCCCAAGGAGACTAATGTGTACCGTTTTCCTATTGGTGTAAAGGATTGAAAATGATAATTTCGAGACTATAAAATAGTAGAGCTGGAATTCTAATCAAATCCCTTCTTGTGTTTCAAATGTTTTTATGTATGTTTGCCATATTTTCAGTTTTTGGCAGTGTGGGGTATAAATATATGTAAAACATAAAACAATTTTGCAATGGCTGGTTACTATAATGACTATACTTGTAGTATGTATGACTTCTATATGCTCACCGTTGAAGGTGCTGAATATTTTGAAGATACTTACGAAGAAGATGTACTCGAAGAAAGTTTCGATTAAGAGGTATGTCAACAAGGAGAACCGTGTTTTGAAACTTTTGATGAACGATTAGATTATATCATCCAATGTTTGGAAGAGGAGATAGCGGAGAAAAAACGTCTCATAGCAGAACAAAATGCCGAGTCAAATTTTTGACTCGGCTATATTTTGCTTAATAATTTGGGATTACATATTTTAAATGAGATCTTCAACCGACAAATTCTATGGAATAGTTGGGCTTGAAAATATTCTATTGAATATGGTAAGCCGGGGTTGAATATTCTTTTATTGCATACTGTTCAGCTTTGTTGTCAGCTCAAATATTGCTCTATGTTTCATCATTGCAATTGTGTTCTGCACTCGTACAACAGGCATGTCGCGCCAATTGTTTTTCGATTTTACATAGGGCCACAATTGGTCGGCTGCCTCGATGCTGCTTTTTCCGTCGAGAACAAGCAACTGTATGGTCTCCTTGAAACGTGGCTCCAGTGCGTTGTATGCAGTCATTATCTGTGTATTGTCAACGTACTCTTCGTAAACGAGATTGTTTAGTGACTCGTCTGTTTCGTTATTGTCGATGCTGTAATGTAACTCCTCGAACTTCATCTCCTTTTTTCTTTTGGTGATAAAGTGGTTTACCGCGCAGCGTGTGAGGTAGCTGTACAGAGTGGCATTCTTCCTGTTTTCGAAGTTGCGTAGCACTCGCCAGTTATCTTGCGATATAAGTATATAGAAATCCCCTAAAAGTTCGTAACAATTCTCGTTCTTATAGACATTCAAGGAAATGTATTTTAGAAGGTTTGCGCATTTTTTCTTGAAAAAGTATTCGTGTGCTTCTTCGTTGGCGGGCGTTTTGGTGAGCTCGTCAATCCACTCCTCGTCGGTGAGTAAGGCAAATTTGTCTCTGATCTTCATAAACGTTGTTATTATTTCCTCGTTGTTGTTCCTATATGTTTGTGATAAAATCGAAGGTCTCGAAAATATCCTCTTTGCTCACTTTGTGCAGGCTGTATTGCATATTGCTGTCGAGTAGCAACATCTCTTCCTGCGGCATTGCTGCGTAAATTTCTTCGTAGCTTTTGCAGTCGAAAATAATAAAGGGCAGCTCCTCGCGTATGTTCCTTACAAATGTATTTAACTTATCTGACGGGAATTTCAGTTTCAGACACGACAAAAAAAGTGAACAGGCAATGCCTGTTGCTGTAATTCTTTCCTCCTTGCCATTTTCCTTGAAAAAAACGGTAAAGGCTTCAATGAAAGGTTCTCCGAAACCTGTTTCTCTCTTTTTTCCGGTTATTATGGAAAGAAGTTGTGTCGTTTTATACATATCGTCGGTATGAAACGTTTTTCTTAAACGTTCAAAAAAGTATAGCCCCATTTTCTCTTAACTTCGCAAATATAGTGCATAAAGTGAAAAAATGTTTATTTGAAACGTGTTTTTTATATTTTTTTTACTATCAGGCCGTTCGCAGGCTCATTTAATGCAGTTTTGGAACTGTTTTTTTCTTCTTAAAATATATTTTAAGAAAAATGGTTTTGGCTTTAAACCTTTTTATGGTTGTATAGTCAAATAAAAGTATGAGCCTTTGTGGCGTTTATTTTTTTTGAGTATATGAGATATTTATCAGCATTTTTCCTCCTATTTATTGTGTTGTTTCAGTCGGCGGCACAAGAGCAAGTTAAGCGCGGAACCCTTGAGGGTGTGGTTATGGCTGCCGATAGTGGCGAACTGTTGCAGACTGCAACGTTGCAGCTTCTTGCGCTCCCCGACACTGTCTATAAGGCCGGTGTTGCCAGCGATATTCACGGTGCATTTACCATAGTTGCGCCCGAAGCATCGTATATTCTGCGTGTCTCATATGTGGGATATCACACTACCGACAAGGTTGTGAAGGTTGAGGCTAAAAAGAGGATTAATGTGGGCAAAATTATGCTGAAACCCGACGCGGTTATGCTTAAAGGTGCCGAGGTTACTGCCGAGGTTCCCCCCATCACTATTTCGGAAGATACAACAGTGTATAATACAGCGGCATTCAGAGTACCTGCCGGTTCAATGCTTGAGGAGCTTATAAAAAAATACCCTGGTGTGGAGGTTGCCGACGATGGAACCATTAAGGTAAACGGAAAAACTGTGTCGCGCATTCTTATGAAAGGTAAGGATTTCTTTGGAACCGACAAGGATATGGCCTTGAAAAACATACCCGTGGATGTTGTGGATCGTGTGAAGTTCTACGACAAGAAGAGCGACTTCTCGCGTGTTACCGGAATTGATGACGGCGAGGAGGAGACTGTGCTCGACCTGCAGATGAAGCGTGGTGTCAATGAGGGACTTTTTGCCAATGCCGACCTTGGTTATGGTACAAAAGACCGCTACACAGCAAAGGCTATGGGAAATTATTTTACCGAGTCGCAGCGTTATACCCTCATACTTTCGGCCAACAACATCAATGACCGTGGAATGTCTGGCGGAGGCCGTGGCGGTGGTCTTAACAATGCAAAGCAGAGCGGTTTTAACTTTGCTACCGACACCGAGAAGTGGGAAACAGGTGGTAATGTGCGTTTCAACTATAACAACAGCGACTCGCGCAGCTACACCTCGAGCGAGACCTTTATGTCGGGTGGTGCAAAGAACCGTTTCTCGAACAGCAACAGAACAGCATTCGGCCGTAATGCCAACTTCAGTGGAAACTTCCGCATAGAGTGGAAACCCGACACTATGACAAGCCTTGTCTTTCTGCCCTCTTTCTCTTACACCGAGAGTGATTCCTGGTCGCGTAGCCAGTCGGCAACCTTCGACGAGGATCCTTTCAACTATACTTCTTATCCCAAGGATATGTTCGGCGAGGTATCCACAGAGCTCGAAGGCATAGCTCTCAACCGCAACGGCAACGAGAGCCTTGGACTGAACAGGAGCCACAATGCAAACGCTATGATTATGCTTAACCGCCGTTTGCAGAAACCCGGTCGCAATATAACTTTCCGTGGTAATGTGTCATATAGCAAAAGCGAGAATAACTCCTATTCAACCAACAAGGTTGTATACTATCGAGAAACCCTTATGGGCGGCTCCACAGACCAGAAACGTTATTCATCTACTCCCAACAAGAACTGGAGCTATGCTCTGCGCGGCAGCTATACCGAGCCTTTGATAAAGAACCTGTTCCTGCAATTGAATTACAACTTCAATCACAGCTACCAGAATAGCGACCGCTCTACCTACGTTTTTGACGGGCTTGCTGCCTATGACCTGCAGATGAGCCGTGACTATAACAAACCCATTCTCCCCGAGGATTTCGAGAAATATTACGACAGAGACCAGAGCCGTTTCTCGGAGTATCGTAATATGAGCCACGAGGCGCAGATAATGTTCCGTTACGTTACCTCTAAAATGAACCTTAATGCCGGTATTTCGTGGTTGCCACAGCAGTCGGAAATGGATTACAAGTACTTGAAGATTGATACTGTGGTGAAACGCACGGTACACAATATATCGCCCAACGTGCGTATGCGTTACCGTTGGTCAAAGACAACAAGCCTTAACGTGAGATATCGTGGTCGTTCTTCGCAGCCTTCTATGACCGACCTGCTCGACATTACCGACGATTCCAACCCCTTGTACATAACAAAAGGTAACCCGGGGCTTAAACCTTCGTTCTCGCACAATGTCAATGCCGACTTCACCACAAATAACCCCGACAAACAGCGCACCATCAGTGCAAACCTTCGTTTCGCTCTCACCACAAACAGCATTGAGCGCAGGGTGGAGTACAATGAATTGACCGGTGGAAGCATAAGTACTCCCGACAATATAAACGGTAACTGGAATGCCGGCGGTGAGTTTGTCTACAGTTCGGCACTTCCCAAGAACAAGAAGTATACTTACAGCTCATCGACAACGCTTGGTTACCGTCACAATGTCGGTTATATCAGCGTTAGTGGCCAAAAGGGCAGTTCGCGTAACACCACCGAGACTACCGATGTGGGTGAGCGCTTGAATGCCTCTTACCGTTCCGACTATTTCGACCTCTCGCTCGATGGCCGCGTACTCTATTCTCACAGTTCATACAGTATGCGCCCCGAGGATAATATGGATACCTGGAACTTTTCATACGGCCCCAGTACCACAGTGCGCTTGCCGTGGCAGAATGTGCAGTTCTCAACAAACCTCTCTATGAGTAGCCGTCGCGGTTACAGCGACCCGCAGTTCAACACCAACGAATTGCTGTGGAATGCGCAGGTATCTATGAGTTTCCTCGAGAAGAATGCACTTACAATATCGTTCCGTATGTACGACATCCTTCACCAGCAAAGCAATGTGTCGCGTGCAATTTCGGCAACATCGCGCAGCGACAGTGAGGACAACTCAATATACAGCTATTGTATGTTCCACCTTGTCTATAAGTTCGACCAGATGGGTGGCAGCGACAAGAACGAACGAGGAAAGAGTGCAGCCTGGGGTTATGGTGGCGAACGCCCCTTTGGTCCTCCTGCCGGTGGTTTTAGAGGTGGTTATGGCGGTGGCCGTCCCTTCTGATATATATGATATAAAGCTATTATTGTACAGGAGTGATTTAAATAGCTGTTTTTATTCCAACCATAGACAGAGGGCGACTCTTTGGTCGCCCTCTGTGTGTTTAAAATTATTCATAGGCGTTGTAGCCACGAAGCTTAAAAAGGGCTCAGTAGCAAAAAGGTGTGGGCACTCACCATATACGATACCAAACATTCTTGCTTTTGACTTCTCGGTGTTATTTGTCGGTTATTCTCTCATTGAAAATATATCTTTGACGTTCTTTGTCGCGCAAAGAACCAAACGC
>JAZRMX010000010.1:0-4574 GCA_045647885.1 Bacteroidaceae bacterium | reverse complement strand
CTGGCCGGAATTAAAGTACATCAAATTATTTTGACGGTTCGTTTTATTGTTCCTTACTTATACACGACTCATTAAATAATGAGCTTTGTTGTACTGCTTGTCTGTATGGAATGTTTTCAAGGATCATCTTGCGTTCCGACTCGCGAACTGCGTTGCTTGCCGAAAGCGAGTACAAAGGTAAGGCGATTTTTTGAACTACAAAACTTTTTCAATGTTTTTTTTGAGAAAATTTCAACTTTTTTTTAATCACACTTGATTATCAACAAGTTGCAAAATGAGAAATTTTCATCTTTTTTTCACCGTTTTGAAGCACTCTCCAAAAACGCCCTGATATTTTTTTTAAAAAATTATTTCGAAAGTATACCTTCGAGCTGCTGGGCGGTGAGCCCGAGCTTGAATTTTCCGTTCACGGCAACAGAAATTCCACCGGTTTCTTCAGAAACCACTATGGCAACAGCATCGGTTTTTTCAGAAATTCCCATAGCCGAACGGTGACGCAACCCCAGTTTCTTGGGAATATTCACATCGTGCGACACAGGAAGAATACACTGCGCTGCAACAACGCGACCGTTCCTTATTATTATAGCACCGTCGTGAAGCGGAGCATTTTTAAAGAATATCGCCTCAATAAGACGTTGCCCCACGAGCGCATCCACCATTTCGCCGGTTTTTACATACTCATCGAGGTTCTCGTTCTTCTCTACGACAATGAGCGCACCCACTTTTTGCTGCGCCATACTCATACAAGCCATAACCACAGGCATCATTGCCGCCTTATCTTCGCGTTTTACCTGACGCGAGAAGAGGTCGGTAAACACCTTAAAGTGACCGTGCGAACCAAGATTCTTAAAGAAACGGCGCACTTCGTCCTGAAAAATAACCACAAGTGCAAGCACTCCCACACTCATAAGTTGGTCGAAGATGGAGCCCAGCAGTCTCATCTGAATCACTCGCGAGACAAACACCCACAAAAGAATAAACACAAGAATACCCGAGAAGATATTCAGCGAGCCCGACTCCTTCATCAACTTATAGAAGTAATAAAGACAGCCGGCAACAAGAAGAATATCTATTATATCTTTTACGGAAATATCGAAAAACATATCTATTTATATATAAGGTATAAATATACAGAAAAACTAAACGCCTTTGAGCATTCCGAACATCCTGACGACATTCGCCGCCTGGCTCACATCGTGTACACGCAGAATATCGGCCCCGCCTTGCAAAGCCACCATATTCAGTGCCGAAGTTTCGGGCAGCGCATCGGCAGCAGAGATACCAAGCAACTTTGTCATCATAGATTTACGCGACAACCCCACCAACAGCGGTGCATCAAGTTCCTTGAAAAGCGACAGCGAAGCAAGCATCTCATAATTTTGCTCCACACTCTTACCAAAGCCAAAGCCCGGATCAACGACAACATCCTTAACCCCCAGCTGACGCAACTGCCACACCTTTTTCGCAAGCGCAGTAAGCACTTCGGGCAGAAAATCGCCGTAAGCAACTTCGCCACCAGCCCACCCCACCGAATGCGTGAGAACATAAGGCACATTAAGACGAGCCACCACATCGAGCATCGCAGAATCCCACTCAAAGCCAGAAACATCATTTATAATAGCCACATTATGACGAGTCACACACTCCTCGGCCACACGAGCGCGAAAAGTATCAACCGACACCACAGCCGACGGAAAATGTTCATCAAGCACATCCAACGCTGCGTGCAAACGCTCAAGTTCCTCCCCCTCGCTCACCGGCTCGCCCGAAGGACGAGTGGAACAGGCACCCACATCAAGAATATCGGCACCATCGGCAAGCATCTTTTTCACCCTCTCCACGAGCAACTCACCGACAGCCACCCTCGATCCTTCAAAAAAAGAGTCGGGCGTAACGTTCAGAATACCCATCACTCGAGGCACATCCATCAACATCAACTTTCCGTTTACATTTATAGAACCACTCATAAACAACGTTTCAATTCTTCAAAGTTACAAAAAAGCAGAAGAAAAAACAACCCAAAAGGGACAAAAATGCACTCACAAGCGATATAAAAAGCACCACGCAGCCAACCCGGCGCGCAAGAACACAAATAACAGCAAAAGCAGTTGCAAATCGCCCTATTTTTCGTATCTTCGCAAGGAAATTAAGGAGCAAGAAACAAAACCTTATGCAACAGACACACTACATAATTGCCGGGCACCCCATCACCATTAACCTGAAAGAGGGTAGCACAGCCGAGCTTTTTCCCACAATGGAACCCTTTAAGGCTGAAAGCATCGACGAACCACTGTTCACCATCACCGTGGACAACAGCATAATACCCTCGTGGCAAGGCGAGAAGGTAGGCACGTTCCCCTGCCCCTCGGCAACCTTTGAAGTGTACCGCAGAAACAGTGGCGAGTACCAGGTACTTATACTTTCGGAGAACGGCACACCAAGCGCCTTTCTCGAGAGCGACGCCGAGCGCAGAAACTACACAATAACCACACGCGGCAACCACGAACAGGTGCTTTTCGGGCTCAACAACAGCGTGATGCTCATTTTCACAATAAGTACCGCACCCCACAACACCCTGCTCATACACTCCTCCACAGTGGAGAATGGCGGCAAGGCATATATGTTCCTGGGCAAGAGCGGACAAGGCAAGAGTACCCACAGCGACCTATGGGTAAAACACATCGCCGGCAGCACACTAATCAACGACGACAACCCCGTGATACGCATCGCGCCCGACGGCACACCCATAGTCTACGGCTCACCGTGGAGTGGCAAACGCCCCATATACAAGAACGTGCACTACCCCATCGCCGGGTTCGCAGCCATAGAACAGAGAAAAGAGAACAGCATAAAGAGAGAGAGCATACCCACCGCCTTCGGCATACTGCTGAGTTCAACCTCCACAATGAAGTTCGACAAAGAGATACACCTACAGGTGTGTGGAACCATAAGCAAAATACTGTCGGCAGTGCCCGTACACACCCTCTTCTGCCGCCCCGACGAAGAGGCAGCACAAATCTCTAGCAGCACCTTAGGAGTATGACCAACAGCGCACAAAGAAAGGTAAAAGTAGAAAACCACGCCTTTATGCAGCAGATAACGCGACAATTCCGCGAGAATGACTGCAAAAGTGTAACTTTCGTGGTCTACGGATACAGCATGCACCCCTTTCTCGACAACGGTCGCGACAAAGTAGTGCTCACCCCGCCCGAGCCACCACGCACGGGACAGGTAGTACTAGCCGAGATTGAACCGAAGCGCTACGCCCTGCACCGCATAATAAAAATAGAAGGCGAAACAATAACTATGCAAGGCGACGGCAACCCCTTGTGGATGACCGAGCAATTTACCGCCGACAAAATAATAGGCACCGCAAGCGCCTTCATACGCAAAGGGCGCAAGATTAGCACACAGAGCCGCACGTGGCGTTACTACTCGGCATTTTGGCACGCCACACGCCCCCTGCGCCGCGTATTATTATCCATTTATCGCAGAATAACAGGAAAAAGATATAAAGTATGAAAATAAAAGAAGGATTCGAACTACAGAACGTATGTGGGGAGTTTATTATCGTTCCCACAGGTATAGAAAACGTTGATTACAGCAAAATCATCAGCCTTAACGAGAGTGCCGCCTACCTTTGGGAGAATTGCAGCAAGGCCGAGAGTTTTACCATCGATACTATGGTGGAGTTGCTTACACAGGAGTATGAGGTGAGTGATGAGATTGCCCGCGAGGATTGCGAGAAGATTGCTGCTTGCTGGGAGGAGATGGGACTCACTGAGTAACAGTCCATTTTTGCAGATTTTTATTGTAGAGGCTACCGGCCTCTACTTTTTTTTTGCGGTAATGGGTGGGTTATACGGAATATTGATAGGACTGAAGAACAGGGCGCACTAATAGTGCGAGGTGTAGGGGTAGACGGCGTATCTGCCCAAAATATTAATAAGACAGAAGAACAGGGCGCACACTGTGCGCACAAAAAAGTAATACCGCATATGCCGTAGGGGCGAACCGATGCGTGTCTGACCAAAATATTAATAAGACAGAAGAACAGGGCGCACACTGTGCGCACAAAAAAGTAATACCGCATATACCGTAGGGGCGAACCGATGTGTCTGCCCTTTATTGTTGGCGTAATTGGTGTATTCTTGCTATGTAGTTCTCGGTGACCCGAGAGCAATTCTCTCGTTTAACTTATATTGTTTATGCACTTTTTTTGAAAAAAGTGTTCAAAAAACTGAGGCTGTCGTACTTGCCGGTCGGCACTTGCTTTGCTCACAAGTCGCTTACACTCGCTGTAAAAGCATAATTGATTATGCTTTTACTCGCTTACTTGCGACATTCTTCGGTCGCTTCGTGCCTTGTCGCTCGCCGTATGTCGCAAGTGCTCGGGCCGTTCAACGACTCGCTGCGCTCAAACATGTCTCCGCCTTTTCCGAGCATTGCTTGACGTACTCTCTGCGGCGCGCCACGCAGCCATTTGTTTCACGAAATAACTTTCGTTCGGCATAATGTAAGTAAACTTACCTTCTGCACTCACTTAATCGTTATTTACGCTTTCAGCGACGAAT
>JAZRMX010000009.1:0-8718 GCA_045647885.1 Bacteroidaceae bacterium | reverse complement strand
TGATAGGCTGCAGATGTAAGCATAGTAATGTGTTTAGTCGAGCAGTACTAATTGCCCGAGAGCTTTTCTTTTCGCCGCCTTGAACACAAGCGCGACGTTTGACACAAGAAGAGTTCTGAGCGATACCTCCAAGTTCTACTCCAAAGAGAGAAGTTTGCGTAGAACGACTTGAAAAAAATGAACACTCTTTTGTACCTCGTCAAAGGTTCGAATACCGATATTAAGGCGATTGATAGCGTTGGGGTCCCACCTCTTCCCATCCCGAACAGAGAAGTTAAGCCCAACAGCGCCGATGGTACTGCAAATGTTTGTGGGAGAGTAGGTCATCGCCACTTTTTTTAGAGAGGAATTCTTGTAAAAGAGTTCCTCTTTTTTTTGTATGTATACATTTCTTTTGTGGGCGATGAACTCCTTTGGGAACATAAATGTTCCGTCGTCGCAAGCAGTGCTGTGGCTTCGCACTGCCATCGCCACTTTTTTAGAGAGGAATTATTGTAAAAGAGTTCCTCTTTTTTTTGTATGTATACATTTCTTTTATGGGCGATGAACTCCTTTGGGAAAAAGCGAAATAAAACGGTATAATCCCCCTCGCCTTACAGGCCACTCCCCCTTGTTTCATCAAGTGGGAGAGCTTTATGCTACGCGGTATGCCATTATAATCTTTTTGTGAGCCCGATATGTCTGCTCGTAAATAAATGAGACAGAAGAACAGAGAAGATAATGAATAATACAACGTTGCTGTAGGGGCAGACCGGTGTGTCTGCCCTATATTTTTCAGTGAATTACAAAGCAAGAAATGTTTCGGGCAGCCACGCCACTCACCCCATATATTTTACGTTTTATAATTCTAAAAAGCAATCTTTTGCTCCACTACGCAGCGCCCCTGCAAATAAAAAGATAAATCCTATACCCAGACACAAAACTATAACGCCGTTACTCCAGCAAAATAATCCTCAATATCCTGCAAGCGTTCAACACGCTCAGCGTCGGTGAGGTTTTTAATATCGTCGATATTAATCCACTTGCAGTTATTCAACCCCACGGACTCGAAAGTTCCGTGCAGCAAGGCTTTCCACACAGCATTACCAATTTTAGTTTCATAATAAAAACCAGGCATAGCCATAGTAGTAATCACGGTTACCTGTTTAATGTAGTGTAACAGGCCTTTCATATTACCGGAACTGTCGTAATTAAATGCAATTCCGGGGAAGAATATTTTGTCGATGAAACCTTTTGTAAGGGCAGGCATAAGCATCCACCAGATGGGGAATATGAAAACAATATGCTCGGCCTGTTGGAGGCGTTCTTGGTAATCAAGAACTTGGGGAGAGAGCATACTGAATGCCTCTCGAGGGTTGTTGTGGGCTATGGCAAACGCTTTTAATTCCTGTTCACTCATCACAGGGTTGAAGCCCTCTTTGTCGAGGTTGATGACATCGGCTTCTTTATGGGCTTGGGAGAGTCCCTTTTTGCAGGCTGTGAGTATTGCGTTGCAGTAACTGCCTTCGTAGGGGTGGTTGAATATAACAAGCGTCTTCATATAAATACTGTTTTGTATTTATAACAAAGACGCTCGTGTTTTGCTTGGTTATAAAATATTTTTTATTTCTAAAAGTGTGTTTACGGTGTATGTGGGCTGGAAGGGGAGGGTGTCTATACCTTTGCGGTTAAAGAATATCTGTTCCATTCCCACGCCGGCTGCTCCTGCAATGTCGGTGTCGAACATATCACCTATCATTATGCTCTCTTCGGTGGTGGAGCCTGTAACCTGCAGGGCGTGAATGAAAAGCTCTGGGCGCGGCTTGTTTATGCCGATATCGTCGGACAGGATAAGGCGTTTGAAGTATTTGTCGAGCCCTGCAGTGCGCATCTTGTGTGCCTGTAGCTCTTTAAACCCGTTGGAGAGTATGTAGAGGTTGTATTTGGGTTGGAGATATTCGAGCAGTTCTATGGCACCGGGAATCACTTTGTTTTTTGTGGGTATGCGGCCGAGTGCTTCACGGCAGAAGGTGTCGGCAAGTTCCTGGTTGTCTATGCCTACCATCTTTAGTGGGTAGGCGTAGCGTTTGCGGTTGAGCTCGGCTTTTGTTATCTTACCCTCGCCGTATCGTTTCCATAGCTCTAGGTTATATGGTTCGTAGAGCGACATAAAGTGGTCGAAGGAACGGAAGTACTGTTCGTACCCTAGCAGGGTGTATGCTTCCTGGAACGATTCGCGCGATGCTGCTGCAAAGTCGTATATTGTGTCGTCGAGGTCTATGAATATGTTTTTGTATTTGTTGTTATGCATTGTGCTGTGGTTTTAAAAGATTGATGCGCCGCGGGGACGGCGCATCGGGTTTATCGTACTTGTATTACAAGGTATCGGCTTGTACTCCAGAAGGCATCGGGCGCGGTAATTGTGAGTATATACTGCTTTTCGGTATTACGCTCGAGGGTGTAGCTGCCTTCGGGGTGGTTGGTAAGGAGTTTTGCTCTTTTGGCGTATGTGTTTATCTGCTTCAGCTCGCGTTTGTCGGCTTTTGTGAAGTAGTTGAGATTAATATCTTTTTCGCGCATCACATCGCCACTGCTTAAGATGTTTTCTCCTTTAAGTTCGCTCTTTGTACCAATAGCGTACCACACGCTGTTTAGTTCTTGCTCTTGGGCTATGAGCTGGAGTTCCTGCCCGGTATTGGCACGGGTGAGGTCGGTAATTATGCTGTCTAGTTTGCCTATGTATATATTCTTGTCGGCAAGCGCTTTTTGTATTCCCGCTAGTTCAAAACTTTTTTCGGAGAGCTGTTTTTCGAGGTTCGAAATTTTTGCTTTCAGCTCTTTTGAAATCTGTTTGTTACCGAGAAGCTGTTTCTTTAGATTGTCAATCTCCTCCTTGTTCTTCTTGAGGGTAGAGGTTATATATTCAATGTTGCGCTCAATGCTGTTTTGGTTGCCCTCGCTTGTGGGGGAACTGAGGTTTATGCGCCCCTGCATCTCGTTTATCTTTTTAAAGCCTTCGTCAATGGACTTCATTGTTGCTATTAGCTTGGCGAGGGCGGCATCTTTTTCGTTCAGTTCGGTTATAAGTGCCTCTTTGTCCTCTTGCAGCTCTTTGCGGCTGGGGCCGTTGTTACAACTTGCAATGATGGTTGCTACGGTAAGAAACAGTATGGCAGTCTTTTTCATATTTCTTCTTTTTTTAAAGGTTGTTACTCTTTTTCTTTGCTCTCTTTTTCGTCGGCACCACCCACGAGGAGTACAAACTCGCCACGGGGCTCGTTCTTGGTAAAATGTTCAACAAGCTCGCCAAGAGTTCCGCGCACACACTCTTCGTGTATCTTTGAAATTTCGCGTGCGGCTGCTGCTTGTCTTTCGTTACCGAATACCTCGGCAAGCTGGGTGAGAGTTTTCAGCACGCGGTAAGGCGATTCGTAGAATATTATAGTGCGTTGCTCGTCTTTCAAGAAGTTAAGGCGTGTCTGTCGCCCTTTTTTCTGTGGGAGGAATCCTTCGAACACAAATTTCTCCGACGGCAGTGCCGAGCTTACAAGGGCGGGTACAAAGGCTGTTGCTCCGGGGAGGCACTGCACCTCGATGCCGTGTTTCACGCTCTCGCGCACGAGCAGGAAGCCCGGGTCGGAGATGGCAGGGGTGCCTGCGTCTGATACTAGTGCCACGTGGCGTTCGCTGTTCTGTATGCGCTCCACAAGGTGTTTCACCGTTTGGTGTTCGTTGAACTTGTGGTGTGAGTACATTGGTACCTGTATGTCGAGGTGCTTCAGCAGCTTGCCCGATGTACGGGTATCCTCGGCAAGTACAAAGTCGGCCTCTTTAAGTATTCTTATCGCACGCAGAGTAATATCCTCAAGATTGCCCACAGGGGTGGGTACTATATATAATATGCCCATTTTTTTCTCTTTCTTTTAATCTTCAGCAAAATAAATATAAATATGTGTATAAACAATGTGCTTTATCTTATTTTTATGATTTTAAAGATTTATTGATAAACCTTTGCCGGTTGTTGATAACTTGTGCGCAGTTCGTGTTTGTTTTTCTTGCAGGTTTCGCTATCTTCGCGTTTATCTTACTTGGAACAAGAAAAACACAATATAATGAATAGATTTTCAGAATTCAACCAGTTTGAGACTGCTCGTCGTGGCCGTATAGAGGTTATTTGCGGTTCAATGTTCTCGGGAAAGACCGAGGAACTTATCCGCCGACTGAAGCGCGCGAAGTTTGCCCGTCAGAGGGTGGAGATTTTTAAGCCTGCTATTGATACACGTTATTCGGAGCAGGAGGTGGTGTCGCACGACAGCAATCACATTCTTTCGACTCCCTTGGAGAGCTCGGCAAGTATTCTGTTGCTTGCAACAGATGTGGATGTTGTTGGTATCGACGAGGCGCAGTTCTTCGACGCAGGTTTAGTGGAGGTTTGTAACGAGCTTGCCCGCCGTGGAACCCGCGTGATAATTGCCGGTCTTGATATGGACTTCCGTTGCACTCCTTTCGGCCCGATGCCTGCTTTGATGGCTATTGCCGACCAGGTTACAAAGGTTCACGCCATTTGTGTGAGATGTGGTAATCTTGCCTATGTATCGCACCGCAAGGTTGCCGGTGACAAGCAGGTGTTGCTTGGAGAAACCACCGAGTATGAGCCACTGTGTCGCGAGTGCTACTATGCTGCACTTGCCGCAATGGAGGAGAAAGAGAAGGCTGAATAAATTCGATACTTCTTTTTGATATAAAACAATATTGGGACTGAATATTCAGTCCCAATATTGTTTTATGCCTTTTGTATGCAGTAGTGAAATTTTCGTTTACTCGTAAACCTTGCCACCTTTGTGCTTTTTCTTCAAAGCCTTTACGCTAAGGTACTTGCCTAAGCAACTGTTGTCGATGGTGCTGCTGTTGCTGGGTTTCAGGTCGTCGTCGTGTCCTTTGCTGTATACATCAATGTATTTAACCTTGCGACGGAGTTTTGGAAAGCGTATGGGAATGAGAATGTTTTTGTAGTTACATCCTTTTACAATGAGAAGTTTATCCATTGTGAGCCCCTCCATAGCATAGTCGCGCGCCTTGTAGACATCGCCGCTCTCGCAATCGACAAGTATTATACCTTTGCTGAAGGTTACCCACTGCGAGTCGAAATAGATGGAGTGGGCAAAGGTAACGATAGTTTCATCGCCTTCGTTGTGTATGCTGTAGACCATTTTGGGGTGTTGGGTGTCCCAGGGTGTTCCCTCGGCTGCAAATTGCAGGTCGTTCTTGGTGAGAACCTGTCCCTCGTTGAACATCTTGCGGTCGTTCTCGTTGAATGTCTGTGCTGTTGCGCTGCCGGCAATCAGTATGCAGGTGAGCAGAATAAGTGTCTGTTTCATAATTATAGTGGTTTAGAAGTTTATAATCGATGGTATGTCTTCGGCACGGAAGGTGCCGCCAATGAGTATTACGCGTGCCTTTTTAAGAAATGCTTGCTCTGTAGCCTCGTCATACTCTTTCAGGGTGCTTATCACGAGTATTGAGCATAACCCTCCCTCGCCATATTTGTAGAAGAAGTAATTGCATTCCCCATCTCCCTCGTTGGTTGTGAGCAGGTTGTTATAGTTATATTTCCTGTATGTTTTTGTGGCAAGCACTTCGGCTGCGGCAAGCAACTCCTTTTCCTGCCTTGTCCTGTTGGTGCTTATCTCCACATTGCGTATAAAATCAATCTTATTGATGAAATCTTTAACCTGGAACCCTGCGACAGCAAGCATTAAGTCGCTTTTGCCGGCAGTGAGAGTAAGCATCGCCTTTGAAATATAAAAGTGCTTTATGCCGGGTGACTCGGCTACACTTGCGGTGGCAAAGAAGTTATCAATGTCGTCGTAATTGTTTTCTTTAATCTTTGTTGCGCTTGCGGTTAGCGTGAATGCGAGTATTGCAAGCAGTGCGAAAATCTTAGTTTTCATATTTTTGTTGTTTAGGTTACTTTATTATTGTTTGCATTGTAAGTTGGTTTTTAGCCGTGGTGCTTATACATTGCAACTGTGTAGCTGTGTTTATGCAGTTCTCCCTGCCGCTGTTCATCACCATCGCGAGGTGGGCAAAGGTGGCGTTTATGTGTATTGCAGCCTCTTCGGGGGTGCTGAAGGTGTCTTGCGGCCGTTGCTCTCTGTTGTGTAACATAAAGATGAGTGCGACGGTAGCTGCGGCAACTGCAAGGCTGCCCCAAAGGGGGCGCTGTGGAATTTTAACCATTCTACGGAGGTGTCCCATAGCTGTTTTTGTGTTGGCACGCGGGGAATCCTTCTTTTCTGCAAGGTTCTCTATTAGGTTTTCGAGGCGCGCTTCCAGCCCTTCGGGAATTTTACACTCGTTGGGCAACATTGCAAGCAGTAGTGCTTTTTCTTGCTCAATATCCGCAGGGAGCTTCTCTTCGCAGAGAATGCGACGCAGCTCCTGTTCTTCTTCAACGGTTGTTGCGCCGTCGTAGAATTTGTTTATAAGCTCTTTTATGTTGTCCATATTATTTATGTATTATATATTTTCCTTAATTCTTTTCTCACTCTCGACAGTATGGTACGTATGTTTGTGGGGCTTAATCCTGTGAGTTTTTCAATCTCCTCGGTACTTGCTCCTTGCATACGCATTTTTATTACAAGTTTCTGTTTTTGTGGCAGGTTGTCTATGTAGTCTTTTGTAAAATTCTCAAAATCGGTAAATGCGTAGTCGGTGGTGTTTATGTCGGGTAGCTCCTCGTTTAGTTCTTCTGTTGCCTGCTTGTTTATCTCTCGCCACCGGTCTGCGCAGATGTTCAAGAGTATTTTTGCGCAGAAACTCCACCGGTTTTCAATATCGTTGAGTTGTCGCTGCCTTTCCCAGAGTTTCAAATAGAGTGTCTGCACGGCATCTTGAGCCTCGCTGCTGTCGCCCAGTGACTTTATGGCAAGGGCATACAGCCTGCGGTGCAGGGGCAGATACTGTTTTTTGAACTCTTCGTGTGTCATTTGTTTTGTTTGTGTTTGTTGCTTTCTATAAATAAGACGGGCTGAATTGCCGAATGTCACAGGCAATATGCTTTTTTTTTGCAAAAAAATAAAAAAAACGGCTAAAAGTGTCTCTTTAAAAGATGTTTTTTAAAAAGTATAATTACATTCGCATATAAATCCAAAGGTTATGAAATACAGAGAAGTTTCTTTAGGGCGTTTCCTGCGCATAATTCTGGTGCTTATAGTAATTACTATATCATATTTTGTACTCAACAGCCTTAGCGGCGTGCTGTTGCCTTTTGCTGTTGCGTGGTTACTTGCCTATCTGCTTTATCCTATGGTGTGCTTTGTGCAGAAACGCTTGCGCTTCACCTATCGTCTGCCGTCGATAATTGCGGTTATGCTGTTTGTTGGCCTGCTTGTGCTGGCAATGTTTATGCTCATTGTGCCTTCTATGCTTGGGGAGATAGCGCTCTTTAATAAAATAGCTGTCGCGTTTTTGAGTGAGAATATAAAGAACCCTTCAATACCGCCTGTGGTGGTTGAATATTTGCGCGATGTTGCCAAGGAGGAGGGTGTGATGGCGCTGTTGCAGAGTAGCGGTGTGCAGGATTTGCTGGGCGAGCTTATGCAGCGTACACAGATGTTGCTTATGGGCACGGTAAACGTGGTTGTGCAACTCTTTGGTGCTTTTGTGACAATGCTTTATATGTTTTTCATACTGCTCGACTATGAACGCCTATCCGACGAATGGCCTCTCTATCTGCCTGTGCGTTGGAGGGGTGTTGCCGGCAAGTTGTCGAGCGACCTTGTGCACGGTATGAACCAATATTTCCGTGGGCAGGCTCTTGTGGCACTGTGTGTGGGGGTGCTCATTTCAATAGGTTTTGTGATTATTGATTTTCCCATAGCCATAGGCTTTGGCATTTTTATTGGTGTGCTTAATCTTGTACCTTATTTACAGATAGTATCGCTGTTGCCGATGGTGCTTCTTGCCCTTATGAAGGCTGCAAACACGGGCGAGAACTTCTGGCTTGTGCTTGCCGGTGCAGTGGTGGTATTGTGCGTGGTGCAGTGCATACAGGATCTTTTGCTTGTTCCCTGTATAATGGGGCGCAGAATGAACCTTCACCCGGCTCTCATTCTTCTGTCGCTCTCGGTGTGGGGTAAGCTTCTTGGCGTGCTTGGGATGATTGTTGCTTTGCCCTTTACTACAATTCTGCTTGGTTACTTGAAGCGTTATCACGAAATAAATGGCGACCCTGTCGATGGTTATGAAAATCCATTGGAAAGGGCGGTTGATAGTACTGATTTCAATAAAAAGCAGCCTGAATAAGGGAAATTTTGGGTTGTGTGATAAAAAACTCCCGAAAAAGTTTGCAGATATAAAAAAAATGCATACCTTTGCACTCGCTTAACGGCACTTCAGGTAGATTCGCTAGCTCAGCAGGTAGAGCACATCCCTTTTAAGGATGGGGTCCTGGGTTCGAGCCCCAGGCGAATCACTAAAATCGATAGGGGAAAGTTCAAAAGACTTTTCCCTATTTTGCTTAAAATAAGCGTTATACAGGGAATCAATGGATCAACGCAAAATTCTGAGGGATTTACAAATCAAGCATACAATTTTGGGATCAACGCAAAATTCTGAGGGATTTACAAATCAAGCATACAATTTTGTCAACCTGAAAAGGAAAAAATCTTTATCTTTTACACCTCTGAACTGCGCCCTGAAAGCCTTGATTTTTGCATTGAATGATTCTGATGCAGC
>JAZRMX010000008.1:0-36424 GCA_045647885.1 Bacteroidaceae bacterium | reverse complement strand
AGCGACTGATTTTACTCGCGTGCCGGGCGTTTGGTTCTTTGCGCGACAAAGAACGTCAAAGATATATTTTCAATGAGAGAATAACCGACAAATAACACCGAGAAGTCAAAAGCAAGATTGTTTGGTATCGTATATGGTGAGTGCCCACACCTTTTTGCTACTGAGCCGTGCTTCGGCTTCGCACTACCATCGCCACTTTTTTAGAGAGAGTTCTAAACATTAGTTTAGGACTCTTTTTTTGTATGTATACATTTCTTTTATGGGCGATGAACTCCTTTGGGAAAAAGCGAAATAAACGGTATAATCCCCCTCGCCTTACAGGCCACTCCTCCTTGTTTCATCAAGTGGGAGAGCTTTATGCTATGCGGTATGCCATTATAATCTTTTTGTGAGCCCGATATGTCTGCTCGTAAATAAATGAGACAGAAGAACAGAGCGCACATTGTGCGCACAAAAGACCATAATGAATAATACAACGTTGCCGTAGGGGCAGACCGGTGTTCTGCCCTATATTTTTCAGTGAATTACAAAGCAAGAAATGTTTCGGGCAGCCACGCCACTCACCCCATATATTTTACGTTTTATAATTCTAAAAAGCAATCTTTTGCTCCACTACGCAGCGCCCCTGCAAAAAATAAAACCGCGCAACCCATAAGGGGAGGTGCGGTTTTATTTGAATTAAGTAGAATTGTTATTGGTGACTTATTACTCTAATTCTATAACGCGTTTAAAGCAATCCCATCCAAAAGTCTTCTTATATTTGCTTTTTGCACCTATAGGGACATATAGCGTGCAGTACTTGTCGATATTATTGAATGTGCTAAGGTCAATTTCGAAAAGGCTGTCGGCTGGAATGTGTGAGATTATTGTCTTCAGTTTGCTGCAATTCTCAAACGCAGCATAACCTATATTACGTACGCTACGACCAATGGTTACCTTTTCTAATCTTTCGTTGCAATCGAACGCGTAGTCGTCAATAACGGTTACTCTTTCGGGTATGACAATCTCGTTGAATGCGCAATGCGACAAAGCTCCCAAGCCTATTTTGTTCAGGCTCTTGGGGAGTGTTATTTTTTGTAGGCTCTCGCAATATTGGAAGGTGTATGGTTTGAGTTCTGCAACTCCTTCGGGGATGGCTATTTCTTTAATTCTTGTGCGTACAAAAGCAAAATCGCCAATCTCGGTTACGCTCGCAGGTATAGCTATGTCGCTTAAGTTTTCTGCGCCCATAAAGGCGCCTGCGGTTATACGGCTTGTCTCTTCTGGTATTATTGTGCTTTCACAGCCGAAGATAAGCGTGTTGGTTGCGCTCACCATCAGTGCGTTGCAGTTGTTACGGCTGTCATAGACAGGGTTTTCTTTCTCCACCATATAGCCTTTTATGTAACAGGTGGGGTATATTGCCAAGTGGCCTATCTTAGTTACGCTTTTGGGTATGTATATGGTGTCGTTTAGCAGGCAACCGAAGAATGCCGAGTCGGATATTGATATAATTCCTTCGGGTATTTCTATCTTTGAGATGTAGGGGTTTTTAAAAGCTTGCCCAGCAATGCCTGTTGTGCGGAATGTTCTTCCACGGTGTGTTACTGTGGCTGGAATCTTTATTTCGCCCCCTTTGTATTCATATTCAAATTCGTCGGGGTGTGTACCTTTGTAGGAAACTTCTACTGTGCGTGCATTTTTATCGGTTATTTGGTAGAAAATACCATTTTCTTCAAATTTGTCGGCGATTTTTCCGCTTTCCCACGCGATGTAGTCGGTTATATTCTCGTATATGCCTGTGGCTTTTAGTCCTGCAAACAGTGTTGTTGCAATAATTGTTGTTGCAGCAATCTTGCACAGTGTCTTTCGTTTCTGGTTTTTTATTTCGGAGAGTATTTTATCGACCGTGGCGTATCTTTTTTCTTTTTGCGGCTGCATACAGCGCTCTTTTATGCGTTGTAGTTTGCGGGGAAGCTTTTTGCCGGTCTCTTTTTCTATATATTGTAACAAGCATCCCAGTCCGTAAATATCTGTGCGTGCATCAAGCTTGTCGGGAGTGTTGTCCTGTGTTTCTGGTGCACTAAATCCTTTGGTATAGCCTCCGGTGCTGTCGTTTGAGTCGCAGATGCAGAAACCAAGGTCTACAAGCTTTATGTCGTTGGTTGTTTTTGTGAGCAGAATGTTGTTAGGGCTTAAGTCGAGATATATAATATTGTGGTTGTGCAGGGTCTTTAATGCCTCGAGCAATTGGGTGAGCATCTTGTAGATGTTCTCTTTGCTCTCAAAAAAATTAGGTTCGTGTTCTATTTTTTCTCTTAAACTTGTGCCGTTTACATACTCCATTATAATGTACAGCCCGTCTTCGTTCTCGTTTATGCTTGTGTATTCGACAACGTAAGGGTGTTTTATGGCTTTTCCGTTTTCGTACTCTTTGAAGAATAGGGCACGATAACGGGGGTCGTTTTTGTATTCAGGTAGCAGCTGCTTCATAAAGTAGAGCCTGCCGTTCATACGTAGCTTGTAGGTCTTTGCTGTGGAACCTTTGTTTTTCAGCAGTTCGACCTTGTCTATCTCTATGCTGTCATTTATGAATTCAGAAGTTTTAATCATCCCGCAGTAGTGTTAGTCTGTGATTATGTATTTTACTCCGTTTATTCTGCCGCATACATAGTTTGTGGGTGCGGCTCCTTCGTGTATGAGACAACGCAGGAAAAGCGGTTCTCCATCTATTATGTTGCTGCAGAAGAATGTGTCGCCCACGCTTAATTTGCTGTTTATACTTTCTGTAACCTTGAACATTTCCATACCTTCGTATTGTATGGTGATGCAGCGGTCGGGGTGCCAAGTGAGGCGTATTTTGCATCCTTTGGGCAACGAGCCTGTTTGCAGGCTGTTGTTGTTAAGGAAATTGCTTTCTATTTTTTCGGAAGCGTTGTTGCTGAATGCTTCAAAATCGGCATACCCGGCATATTGTGCAAGGGTGTTTAGCGTAAAGCGGTAGGGATTTGTTTTTCTTCCTTCTCCCAGGTATCCCCAGAAACGCTTCAGTGTTATTGCCGATAGGTAAGAGTGGGTGGTGTTGAGAATGTGCATCGACAAGTAGTCGAAGTCGCGCGGGCTTGTCATCTTGCGTCCGGCCGTGCGTTCTACTTTGTTTTTCAGTTTTTCGTATATTGTATTTTCGTTCTCCATAGATTCAAAATTTCAGATACAAATATAGTATAATAAGTGAAAGGGATAAAAAAACGTATAAGAAATAACAGCGCGGTGTTTAAAAAGAACCAAGATGAAGAAAAACTACTTTCGCTGGGTAAAATTCCTATAAAATAACAGAGTGTTGCAACTGTAAATCTCTTATTGTCGGGTTTTCTCTCTACCTTTGTGCAGTACATATACTAAAATGCTGTTTTTATCGTTTTTTTTAGAAAAGGTCGACAAAATGAACTGGTTCAGTAATTTCAGAAACGTAAAGTTGATACTTATAGTTGTGGCAGCGATTATTGCCGCAACATCCCTTTTTGTATCCAATTCGCTTGTAAAGGACTTGAAGAGTGAAGAGGAGAAAAAAATGCAGGTGTGGGCCGCTGCGATGGATTACATTAACCGCGCCGACGAGAATACAGATCTTAGTCTTGTGCTTGAGGTATTGAATGGCAATACCACTATACCTGTGGTGGTAACCGACAGCAAGGGGGCAATATCTCAGCATCGTAATATAGAGATACCTTCAGGGAAGGATTCGCTGGCTGTGCTTATGGATGTTGTGGCAAAGATGCGTGCCGATGGGCGCATAATACGCATAGCGTTGGGACCCGGCGATAATTGTGATTATCTCGATGTCTGTTACTCCGAATCGCTCATCCTGAAACAGCTTGCTTACTACCCTTATGTACAGTTGTTGGTTGTCTTGCTCTTTTTTGTCGTATGTTTCTTTGCAATATTAAGCTCTAAACGTGCCGAACAGAACCGTGTCTGGGTGGGGCTCTCAAAGGAGACCGCTCATCAGCTTGGTACTCCAATATCTTCACTTATGGCGTGGACAACGGTGTTGAAAGATAAATACCCCACCGACGAGCTTATCCCCGAAATGGAGCGCGATGTTGCTCGCTTGCAGCGTGTGGCGGAGCGTTTTTCAAAGATAGGCTCACTCCCCGAGCCCTCCTCGGAGGATATGGGGGCAGTGGTTGGGCGTGCAGTCGAATATATGAAACGCCGTACCTCATCCCAAGTAAGATACACGGTAAACCTTCCCAAACGCCCCCTTCTTGTGCGCATGAATGCACCGTTGGTGGAGTGGGTGGTGGAAAACCTCTGCAAGAACGCAATAGACGCTATGGATGGAGTGGGGGAAATTACCGTAGTGGTGAAGCAGGGAAAGGATTGTGCCTTCATAGAAATATCCGACACTGGAAAGGGAATTCCCAAATCGAAATACAAGCAAGTCTTTGAACCTGGCTATACTACCAAAAAACGCGGGTGGGGACTTGGCCTCTCTTTGGCGAAGAGAATTGTGGAACAGTACCACAATGGTCGCATTTTTGTGAAGAAATCGGTTCCAGGCGCGGGGGCAACATTCCGTGTGGAATTAAAAAAATAAAGATTTTCTTCAATTTAGATGTCTATAATAAATTTTATTTGTATCTTTGTGGCCTAAATTCGGTTAAAACGGGTAAAAGGCACTGCTTTTTACAGGTAATATTGTTGAATTGTTGATATTTTAAGTGATGGGAAGATTTGATAAATACAATGTTGACCTTAAAGGATTAAAAGCAGAACCGTTGGTTATGGAGTTCGCTCTCGACAACGATTTCTTTGCAGGAATTGATGGCGAGGAGTTCCAGAAAGGAACGGTTAAGGCTGTTGTAACGGCAAAAAAGAACCGCGATGTATTTGAGTTCGTTTTTGAACTGGAGGGTACGGTAGTGGTTCCTTGTGACAGGTGTCTCGACGATCTTGAGATAGATATTGAAACAACAAACAGCCTGAGTGTTAAATTTGGAGCCGACTATGCCGACGATGGTGACATTGTAATAGTTCCCGAGCAGGACGGTGACCTTAACATTGCCTGGTACCTGTACGAATTTATAGCTCTGGCATTGCCCATGAAGCGTATACACGCTCCCGGCAAGTGTAACCGCGAGATGGCTGGGCAGCTCGGCAAGCATATGCGTGGCGAGAAAAACAACGAGGAGGGTGACGACACATCCTTTGAGATGGATCCTCGTTGGGAAGGTTTGAAGAATATACAAATTGAAGAAGATATTTAAAAAGTTAGAAAAATGGCACATCCTAAAAGAAGACAATCAAAGACAAGAACTGCCAAGAGAAGAACTCACGATAAGGCAGTAGCTCCTACATTGGCAATCTGCCCTAACTGTGGCGAGTGGCACGTTTATCACACCGTATGCGGTGCGTGTGGTTATTACAGAGGCAAGTTGGCTATCGAGAAAGAGGCTGCAGTCTAAATAACCGTTCAGCCGTGCGGCGTAATGTGTTGCACGGGTAGTTTTTGTAAGAAATAGCGCACCCTGCAAAGCAACGGTGCGTTTTTTCTGCTTGTAGGGGCATTTGTCCCCTCACCGGTAATAAGAAACCAATGTAATAAAGCTGCAAGGGGTGTAAAGCCCTCGGCGGCGCTTAAAAGTAATTATGCATAAAGCAGGTTTTGTAAACATAGTAGGCAACCCCAATGTGGGAAAATCTACGCTGATGAACCTCCTTGTGGGTGAGCGTATATCAATTGCCACCTTCAAGGCACAGACAACACGTCACCGCATTATGGGAATTTTGAATACTGATGATGCGCAGATAGTATTTTCCGACACTCCGGGTGTTTTGAAGCCTAACTACAAACTACAGGAGGCAATGTTGCGTTTTTCGCGCTCGGCGCTTCGCGATGCCGATGTTCTTCTCTATGTCACCGATATGGTGGAGACACCCGAAAAGAACAGCGACTTCATAGACGAGGTGCGCAAGCTCGACGTGCCCATCATTGTGCTCATAAACAAGATAGACCTTGCCAACCAGCAGGAGCTTGTGAAAAAGGTGGAGTTGTGGCACGAAATGTTGCCCGAGGCTGAAATTATGCCCATCTCGGCAATCGCAAAGTTCGGAGTAGATGTGGTTATGAAGCGCATTATGGAGCTTCTTCCCCCCTCGCCCCCTTATTTCGACAAGGACCAGCTTACCGACAAGCCTGCACGTTTCTTCGTTACCGAAATAATACGCGAGAAAATCCTCTTGCATTACGACAAGGAGATACCCTATGTGTGCGAGGCCGAGTGTGAGTACTTCAAGGAAAAAGAGGGCAGCATATATATAAAATCGATAATATATGTAGAGCGTGACTCGCAGAAGGGTATAATAATAGGACACGAAGGTGTTGCGCTCAAGCGTGTGGCAACCGACGCTCGTCGTGAGCTCGAAAAATTCTTCGGCAAGAAGATTTTCTTGGAAATTTATGTTAAGGTAGACAAGGACTGGCGCAACAGCAACAAACAGCTGCGCCGCTTCGGCTATGACCAAAAAGATTAATAACTATGGGAAATTTAGTTGCAATAGTAGGGCGTCCCAACGTGGGAAAATCGACCCTGTTCAACCGTTTGACCGAGACTAAACAGGCAATTATCTCCGACGAGGCGGGTACCACCCGCGACCGTCAGTATGGTCGTTGTCTGTGGTGCGGCAAGGAATTTTCACTTGTCGATACCGGCGGTTGGGTGAGAAACTCAGACGATGTGTTCGAAGAGGCTATCTGCGAGCAGGTGACACTTGCTATGGAAGAGGCCGACGTGATACTCTTTGTGGTGGATGCGATGAATGGTCTCACCGACCTCGACAGCGAGCTTGCCTCAATGTTGCGTCGCACCAAGAAACCTGTGCTTGTGGTAGCAAACAAGGTGGATACATACGAGATGCAGTACACTGCTGCAGAATTCTACGCTATGGGATTGGGCGATATGCATTGTATCTCTGCTGCCAATGGTAGTGGTACCGGTGACCTGCTCGACCTTATCGTTTCAAAATTCACAAAGGAAGCCGAGGAAGCACCCGAGGAGAATATCCCCCGTTTTGCGGTAGTAGGCCGTCCCAATGCAGGTAAAAGTTCCATTATAAACGTCTTTTTGGGCGAGGAACGCAACATTGTGACAAATATCGCTGGTACTACCCGCGATTCAATCCTTACACGTTATACAAAGTTCGGCTTCGACTTCTACCTAGTTGATACTGCCGGTATCCGCAAAAAAGGCAAGGTAAACGAAGATATTGAGTATTACTCGGTGTTGCGTTCAATCCGTGCCATTGAAAACTCCGATGTCTGCATACTTATGATAGATGCCACACGTGGTATCGAGTCACAGGACTTGAATATCTTCTCTATCATTCAGCGCAACCAGAAGAGTCTTGTTGTGGTGGTTAATAAGTGGGACTTGGTTGAGGACAAGAGCGAGAAGGTGCAGAAATTCTTCGAGAATGCAATACGCGAGCGCGTAGCTCCTTTTGTTGATTTTCCCATTATCTTCACTTCGGCAGTTACCAAACAGCGCGTCTTTAAAGTGCTTGAGACTGCAAAAGAGGTCTATTTGAACTCTAAGACAAAGATTTCTACCGCAAAGTTTAACGAGGAGATGCTCCCCATTATAGAGGCCTATCCACCCCCTTCAATAAAGGGCAAATATATAAAGATAAAATACTGTATGCAGTTGCACGAGACACGTGTACCCTCGTTCCTCTTCTTTGCCAATCTGCCGCAGTATGTGCGTGAGCCTTATAAACGTTTCTTGGAGAATAAGATTCGCGACCGCTGGAAATTTACCGGTGTCCCGATGAATATCTTCATCCGTCAGAAATAAAATCTCTTTAGTGTGCCAAAAGAATATTTGGCACACTTTTTTGTTATATTATTTTCTCTCCCCTGCAACCCTGCGCAGAATCTCGCTCGAGAAGAGGAAGTCGTTAAGCTGCTTGTTTGTGGTGTTGAGAATCTCCTCTTTGTGCCCCTCCCACGATATTTTTCCGCCGGCAAGGAAGGTTATGTGGTCGCCAATGTTCATCACTGAGTTCATATCGTGAGTGTTCACTATGGTGGTGATGTTGTACTCGGCGGTGATGCCGTGTATTAGTTCGTCGATAATAAGCGAAGTCTTAGGGTCGAGTCCCGAGTTTGGTTCGTCGCAGAAGAGGTAACGGGGCTCCAGGGCTATGGCGCGGGCAATGGCTGCACGTTTCTGCATACCGCCCGAGAGTTCCTCGGGGCTTTTGTCCTGTGCGTCGAGCAGGTTTACGCGCTCCAGGCAGAAGCGGGCGCGTTTAAGTCGCTCGTTGTATGTCTTGTCCGAAAACATATCAAGTGGGAACATTACGTTCTCGAGCACGCTCATAGAGTCGAAAAGTGCAGCATTCTGGAACAGCATACCCATTTCGCGGCGCAGCATCTGCTTCTCTTTCTTGCCGAAGGTGAGGATGTTGCGTCCGTCATAGAGGATTTTTCCTTTGTCGGGCTCCAGCAATCCCACAATGCACTTCAGGAGTACAGTTTTTCCGGCACCGCTCTGTCCTATAATCAGGTTGGTCTTGCCGTTTTCAAAGGTTGCGTCAATGTTGTCGAGCACCTTCTGGCTGCCAAACTTTTTGTGTATCTCCTTAATCTCTATCATTGCATCAGAAGTTGGGTTAGAACAATATCGGCAAAGAGAATAAGCACGCTGCAGCTTACTACCGAGTTTGTGCTTGCTTTGCCCACCTCTATGGAGCCGCCCTCCACGGTGTAGCCGTAATATGATGCCACCGAGGTTATGATGTAGGCGAAAAATATTGCTTTTATTATGCTGCACCATATATACCACTGCTGGAACTCATATTGGAGGCCGCAGGTGAGGTCGTCGGGTGTCATTATGCCGGTGAAATATCCTATGGCATACGCGCCTATAATTCCCGAAACAATGCTGAAGATTACCAGAATGGGTATCATCGCCGTGAGTGCCGCAACCTTGGGCAGTATGAGGAAATTTGCCGAATTTACACCCATAATCTCAAGAGCATCAATCTGTTGCGTTACGCGCATTGCGCCAATCTCCGATGTGATGTTGCTTCCTACCTTGCCCGATAGAATAAGGCACATTATTGATGATGAAAATTCCAGCAGCATAATCTCGCGTGTGGCGTATCCCACGGTAAACGGTGGCATCCAGGCATTTTCAATGTTCAGTTTCATCTGTATGCATATCACTGCGCCAATGAAGAACGAAATGAGCAGTACGATGGGTATGGAGTCCACGCCCAGCTGGAAAACCTCGCGCATCATCTGTCGCAGGAAGATACCCCAACGCTCGGGGCGTGCGAAAACGCGTCGCATAAGTATGAGATACTTGCCAAAAGTCTCTATGGATTTTACTAAAAACATCTTCTTTTTTATCTGTTCCTGCCGTTGTGGTGAACGGCGAAAATTCGGGTGCGAAGATACGTTTTTTCTCTCTTATATGAGCCAATATTTTGCTGTTTTATACATTTTTGGCCCTTTATATGCCTTGTTGGTAGCATAAAAAGGTTAAAATCTTGGGCGAAAAGTAAATTTGCATTATCTTCGCTACGTCTAATATTATTCATAAGGCAATGGTTGCATTTGCAGAAACAGAAAATACAGGTACCCCCGAACGTATGGTGTTGCGTACCGAAAATCTTGTCAAGCGTTATGGTAAGCGTACGGTTGTGAACGGTGTCTCTTTCGATGTGAAGCAGGGAGAAATCGTTGGTCTGCTCGGTCCTAACGGTGCTGGTAAGACAACTTCCTTTTATATGACAACCGGTCTGGTGGTTCCCAACGACGGCAAGATATTCCTTGACAACACGGAAATTACCGATTTTCCCGTGTACAAACGTGCGCGTTTTGGCGTGGGATACTTGGCGCAGGAGGCGAGTGTGTTCCGTAAAATGAGCGTTGAGGACAATATTGCATCGGTGCTTGAGCTCACAGGCAAGCCCAAAGAGTACCAGAAGGAAAAACTGGAAAGCCTTATCGAGGAGTTCCGTTTGCAGAAGGTTCGCAAAAATCTTGGTGACCGCCTCTCGGGAGGTGAGCGCCGCCGTACCGAAATTGCACGCTGCCTTGCCATTGACCCTAAATTCATTATGCTCGACGAGCCTTTTGCCGGTGTCGACCCCATTGCGGTGGAGGATATCCAGTATATCGTGTGGAAGTTGAAGGACAAGAACATTGGTATCCTTATTACCGACCACAACGTGCAGGAGACATTGAGCATTACCGACCGCGCATACCTGCTTTTCGAGGGAAGAATACTCTTTGAAGGAACCCCCGAGGTGCTTGCCGAAAACCCCACGGTGCGCGAAAAATACCTTGGCCGCGACTTTGTGCTTCGCAAGCGCGAATTCCAGATTGACTGATACTGCATAAAAGTATATAGCATATGTGTAAGGTTGCAAATTGGTAAATTTGCAACCTTTTCTCTTTTTTATTGATTAATTTCGCACCCCTTCGGCTCTTTTTTTGCTTGAAAACACGCAAAATGGGGATTTTTTTTGATTATCTCCGCAATAAATTGTAATTTTGCAGGCCTAAATTGGGTTTAGTATATTATTTAAAATTAAATATATGGAATTTACATTTAAAAATTCGGACGCTACAAGCGCTCTCTTGTCAGTGACAATTCAGGAAGCTGATTATGCAGCTTTGGTTGAGAAACAGTTGAAGAACATCCGTCAGAAGGCCAACATCCCCGGTTTCCGTCCCGGTATGGTTCCTATGGGTCTTGTTAAAAAACAGTACGGCGTTGCTGTAAAGGCCGAGGAGATCAACAAACTGTTGCAGACAAAGATTTTTGAGTATATCAAGGAGAACAACATCGATATGCTCGGCGAGCCCCTTCCCAGCGAGGAGCAGCAGTCTGGCATGAACATGGCCGATGACAAAGACTTCACTTTCGAGTTCGAGATTGCTCTCGCTCCCAAGTTCGATGCTTCTTTGAGCAAAGAGGATAAGTTGGCTTACTACAAGATTCAGCCCACAGCCGAGATGATTGACTCGCAGGTACAGGCTTACGCACAGCGTTGCGGCGAGTACAAGCAGGTTGAGAGCTACGAGGAGAAAGATATGCTCAAGGGCTCGCTCGTTGAGGCTGCCGAGGGTGGTATCAGCGTAAAAGACGCAGTTATGATGCCTACTTATATGAAGAACGACGATCAGAAAGCTCTCTTCGCAGGTGCAAAGGTTGGCGATGTTGTCACATTCAACCCCACAACAGCTTTCGACGGTAGCGAGGCTGAGCTCTCATCACTCCTCAAGATTGAGAAGAGCGAGGTTGCTGCTCACGCAGGTGACTTCACATTCACAATCTCTGAGATCACACGTTTCGTTGCAAGCGAGATTAACCAGAATGTGTTCGATTCAGCATTCGGTAAGGATACAGTTAAGAGCGAGGAGGAGTTCCGCGCAAAGATCGCCGAGCAGTTTGCTGAGCGTTTCGCTATCGACAGCGACTACAAATTGTTGCTCGATACACGCGCTTACCTTATGGAGAAAATCGGTAAGATGGAGTTCCCCGAGGCACTCTTGCGTCGCATAATGGATATGAACAAGGCAGAGGGCGCTGAGAGCATCAGCGAGGAGGATTTCCAGAAGAGTCTCACCGAGCTTTCATGGCATCTTATCAAAGAGCAGCTTGCCAAGAAATTCGAGGTTAAGATTGACGACAACGATGTTCTTGCTGTTGCTAAAGCGGCTACTCGTGACCAGTTTGCACAGTATGGTATGGCAAACGTACCCGAGGATCTTCTCGAGAACTACGCTACAGGTATGTTGAAGCAGGACAAGACTCGTGAGGCTCTCATCAACCGCGCAGTTGACATCAAGCTCATCGAGGCTGTTAAGGGTGCTGTCACTCTCAACGAGGAGGAAATTTCTGTTGAGGAGTTCAACAAAAAGCTCGCCTGAAACGATAAATAATAAAATAGGAATATAAAAGAGATTGTTATGAAAGATGATTTTAGAAAGTATGCGACGAAGCACCTGGGAATGAGTAGTATGGTGCTCGACGATGTGTTGAAGGTTCAATCGCAGTACCTTAACCCGTATATTCTGGAGGAGCGCCAGCTGAATGTTACACAGATGGACGTATTCTCTCGTCTGATGATGGACAGAATCATCTTCCTTGGTACACAGATTGACGATTATACAGCAAATACGCTTCAGGCACAGTTGCTTTACCTCGATTCTGTTGACAGTGGCAAGGATATATCAATCTACATAAACTCTCCCGGCGGTTCGGTATATGCCGGTCTGGGTATCTACGACACGATGCAGTTTATTGGCAGCGACGTTGCAACCATCTGTACAGGAATGGCTGCTTCAATGGCTGCTGTGCTGCTCGTTGCGGGTGCCGAGGGCAAACGCTCGGCTCTCACACACAGCCGTGTGATGATACACCAGCCTCTTGGTGGTGTTCAGGGTCAGGCGAGCGACATTGAGATTACTGCCCGTGAGATACAGAAACTTAAAAACGAGCTTTATACCATTATAGCCGACCACAGCAGCCAGCCTTTTGAAAAAGTGTGGGCCGACAGTGACCGTGACTATTGGATGACAGCCGAAGAGGCCAAGGCCTACGGAATGATTGACAACGTACTCTCGCGCAAGAAATAATCTATGGCAGAAAAGGGAAAAAAACGTTGTAGCTTCTGCGGTAGAACCGAGGACCAGGTAGCCTTGCTTATGACCGGTATGACCGGCTATATTTGCAACGACTGCGTGGAGCAGGCGCATAATATTCTGCGCGAGGAGCAGCTGTTGCCTAAAAGCGACTTTGAAATGGGTGAGCTGCCCAAACCAAAAGAGATTAAGGCTTTCCTCGACGAATATGTAATAGGCCAGGACGAAGCAAAATGTGCGTTGGCAGTGTCGGTTTATAACCACTACAAACGCCTTATGCAGCGCGACAGCAATAACGATGTTGAGATTGAAAAGAGCAACATTGTGATGGTGGGTAGCACAGGTACAGGAAAAACCCTGCTTGCGCGCACAATAGCCCGCCTTCTCAAGGTGCCCTTCACCATCGTGGATGCAACAGTACTCACCGAGGCCGGTTATGTGGGCGAGGATATTGAGAGTATTCTCACACGTCTTCTCCAGGTTGCCGACTATAAGGTCGAAGAGGCCGAGCGCGGAATTGTTTTCATTGACGAGATTGACAAGATTGCCCGCAAGAGCGACAATCCCTCTATTACACGTGATGTAAGCGGTGAGGGTGTTCAGCAGGGCTTGCTTAAGTTGCTCGAAGGCTCGGTTGTAAACGTACCCCCGCAGGGTGGTCGTAAACATCCCGACCAGAAGATGATTCCCGTGAACACAAAGCACATTCTGTTTATTTGCGGTGGAGCATTCGATGGTATAGAGAAGAAAATTGCACAGCGTCTTAATACCCACGTTGTGGGTTACAATTCGGTGCAGAATAGCTTTAAAATAGACAAGGGGGATATGATGCAGTATGTGACACCCCAGGACTTGCGCTCTTTCGGTCTTATCCCCGAAATTGTAGGCCGTCTGCCCATACTCACATCGTTGCGCCCGCTCGACCGTGCGACGCTTCGCAACATCCTCACCGAGCCCAAGAACTCCATAATAAAACAGTATATAAGACTTATGGAGATGGACGGCGTGGAGCTTACATTTGATGATGAGGCTCTCGACTACATTGTAGATATGGCAGTGGAGTATAAACTTGGTGCCCGCGGCTTGCGCTCTATAGTTGAAACTATTATGCAGGAGAAGATGTTCGAGATACCCTCGAGCGACGAGAAAAAGTGTAAGATATCAAAGGCTTACGCCGAAGAAAGATTTATGAAAAGCGGTGCAATAACAATGATTGCGTAAATCGTTTCCGATAAAAAGAATGAACGCCCCTCTGGAACTATCCGGAGGGGCGTTCGTGTAATATTCAATACCCTGCTAAAAGTTTTTTTTATATTTTGAAAAATATCTTCGGAAAAATTTGTGGGTTTAATGGAGATATTTATAACTTTGTTTGCAAATAGGCATATTGTAAAATGACAAAGAAGTACAATTTGACGGAAATTCTTAAGGAAAATTTCGGTTTTGATACATTTAAGGGGGATCAGGAAGCGGTCATCAAAAATCTCCTTGATGGAAATGATGCCTTTGTGCTGATGCCTACAGGTGGCGGAAAGTCGCTCTGTTACCAGTTGCCTTCACTTATAATGGAGGGAACGGCAATAGTAATTTCTCCGCTCATTGCCCTTATGAAGAACCAGGTCGATGCTATCCGTAACTTCCACGAGGAAGACGGTGTTGCGCATTTTCTGAACTCGTCCCTTACCAAACAGGCTATAGAGGAGGTTAAGGAGGACGTGCTCTCGGGCAAGACCAAACTGCTCTATGTCGCTCCCGAGTCCCTCACAAAAGAGGATAACGTGGAGTTCTTGAAAAGTATAAAGATCTCATTTTATGCAATAGACGAGGCGCACTGTATATCGGAGTGGGGTCACGACTTCCGTCCCGAGTATCGTCGCATACGTCCTATAATAAACGAAATTGGCAAAGCACCGGTAATAGCCCTCACAGCAACGGCTACAGCCAAGGTGCGCGACGATATAAAAAAGAATCTTGGCATACAGAATGCCCCCGATTTTAAATCGTCGTTCAATCGCCCCAACCTTTACTACGAGGTAAAGTCCAAGACAAAAGATGTCGACAAGGATATTATAAAATTCATCAAGTCGAATCCCGGGAAGTCGGGTATCATCTACTGCTTGAGCCGTAAAAAGGTAGAAGAACTTGCCGAAGTGCTACAGGCTAATGAAATATCGGCAAAAGCCTATCACGCCGGTATGGACTCGGCCATGAGGTCGCAGACACAGGACGAGTTCATTATGGAGAAAATAGATGTAATAGTTGCAACCATAGCTTTTGGTATGGGTATAGACAAACCCGACGTGCGCTATGTGATACACTATGACATACCCAAGAGCCTTGAAGGTTATTACCAGGAGACCGGCCGTGCAGGTCGCGATGGTGGCGAGGGCCAGTGTATAGCCTATTACAATAGCAAAGATTTACAGAAACTCGAAAAATTCCTTGAAGGCAAACCGCTTGCCGAGCAATATATCGGCCGTCAACTGTTGCACGAGACCACCGCATACGCCGAGTCTTCGGTTTGTCGCAGGAAATTGTTGTTACATTATTTTGGTGAAAATTTTGAAGTGGAAAATTGTGGTAACTGTGATAACTGCCTGACGCCTAAAAAGCAGGTGGAGGCAAAAGAGTTGCTCGAAGCCGTAATTGAAACGGTTCTGGCAATCAAAGAGAATTTTAAAGTAGAGTACGTAATAGATGTGCTGATGGGTAAGGAGACTGCCGATATCCTCTCGCACAGACACGACGAACTTGAGTGCTTCGGTTGTGGAAACGATGAAGAACCCAAGCGTTGGAATGCCGTAATCCGCCAGGCGCTCATTGCCGGCTATCTCGACAAGGATGTGGAGAATTATGGTCTTTTGAAGGTTACAGCCGAGGGACGCAAGTTCCTGGCAAAGCCCCAATCGTTCAAGATTGTTGAGGACCGTGATTTTACCGAGACAGAGGCTCTTCCCCAGGCCGGCAGCACATTTGCTGTTGACCCCGAACTTTTTGCAATGCTCAAGAACCTACGCAAGAAGCTCGCCAAGCAGTTGGAATTGCCCCCATACGTAATATTCCAGGATCCCTCGCTCGAGGCTATGGCTACAACATACCCCATAACCTTCGACGAATTGAAGAACATCCCCGGCGTGGGCGAAGGAAAGGCAAAGCGTTACGGCGAAGAGTTCTGCGCGCTCATCAAGCGTCACTGCGAGGAAAATGAGATTGACCGCCCCGAGGACTTCCGTGTGCGCACCGTAGCAAATAAATCGAAACTCAAGGTCAGCGTCATCAGTGCGATAGACCGCAAGGTGGCTCTCGACGACCTCGCCATCAGCCGCGGAGTGGAATTTGAAGAGCTGCTCGAAGAGGTGGAGTCAATCGTATATTCAGGCACAAAACTAAATATCGACTACTTCCTCGAGGAGATTATGGACGAGGAAAACGTACAGGAGATATACGACTACTTCAAGAACTCCGACACCGACAGCATAAATGCCGCGCTCGATGAACTTGGAGCCGACTACAGCGAGGAGGAGATACGCCTTGTTCGCGTGAAGTTTATATCAGAAATGGGAAATTGATAAAAAACAAATATATATGAACGATTTTATTAAAGACAAAATTGCAATCGATGGCCTTACATACGACGATGTATTGCTCATCCCCGCTTACTCCGAGGTGTTGCCCAAGGAGGTTAGTATGAAAACCAAATTTTCACGCAATATCGACCTGAACATTCCTTTTGTTACAGCTGCGATGGATACTGTTACCGAAGCTAAAATGGCTATAGCCATTGCGCGCGAGGGAGGTATCGGCGTAATCCACAAGAATATGTCAATTGCCGAGCAGGCTCACCAGGTGGCTATTGTAAAACGTGCCGAGAACGGTATGATATACGACCCTGTGACAATCAAGGTAGCCGCTACAGTGAAAGACGCTCTCGATCTTATGGCCGAATACCACATTGGCGGTATTCCCGTTGTCGACGAGGATAAGAAACTTGTAGGTATCGTTACAAACCGCGACCTCCGTTTCGAGACCAATATGGCTCGTCCCGTGAGCGAGGTTATGACCAACGAGAACCTTGTTGTTACACACCAGAAGACCGATATGGAGTCGGCAGCAAAGATCTTGCGCGAGAACAAGATTGAGAAACTCCCCGTTGTTGACAACGACGGCCACCTCATTGGTCTTATCACATATAAGGATATCACCAAGGCAAAAGACAAACCTATGGCTTGCAAGGATGCAAAAGGCCGTTTGCGCGTAGCAGCCGGTGTGGGTGTTACAGTAGACGCAATGGACCGCATCAAGGCTCTTGTTGAGGCCGGTGTAGATGCTATTATCATCGATACAGCCCACGGTCACTCTGCAGGTGTTATAAACAAACTTAAAGAGGCTAAAGCCGCATTCCCCCAGATCGATATCGTTGTAGGTAACGTTGCTACAGGCGAGGCTGCCAAGATGCTCGTTGAGGCTGGTGCCGACGCTGTCAAAGTAGGTATCGGCCCCGGTTCAATCTGTACAACCCGTGTGGTTGCAGGTGTGGGTGTTCCCCAGCTTTCTGCAGTGTACGACGTGGCAAAGGCGCTCGATGGTACAGGTGTGCCTTTGATTGCCGACGGTGGTCTTCGTTACTCGGGTGATGTTGTTAAGGCTCTTGCAGCCGGTGGCTACAGCGTAATGATTGGTTCGTTGGTTGCCGGAACCGAGGAGTCTCCCGGTGATACAATCATCTTCAACGGCCGTAAGTTTAAGGCTTATCGCGGAATGGGTTCTCTCGAGGCTATGGAGTGTGGTTCAAAAGACCGTTACTTCCAGTCTGATACAGCCGACAAGAAAAAACTCGTTCCCGAGGGTATTGCAGCCCGCGTTCCCTATAAAGGTACATTGCAGGAGGTTATCTATCAGCTTGTAGGTGGACTTCGCAGTGGTATGGGCTATTGTGGTGCTCCCGACATTAAGACTTTGCACAACGCCAAGTTTGTGCGCATAACCAACGCCGGAGTTCTCGAAAGTCACCCCCACGATGTGGCAATCACCAGCGAGGCACCCAACTACAGCCGCCCTGAATAATAAGAACCGTTTCCCGAATATAGTATGAATATAAACAGAATATTTTCGGCTTTCGCGCTTTTTGTGTTCTCTTCGGTTCTCATTGCCCAGAGCAACGATCCTGTGCTTATGAAGATAGCGGGGGTCGATGTAAAACGTTCCGAGTTTGAGTATGCTTACAACAAGAACAATACCGGGCAGAACGATACGGAGTACCCCATTGAAGAGTATTTGCCGATGTTCGTCAATTTCAAATTGAAGGTAGCCGAGGCCAAGGCGCAGAAATTGGACACTCTTACCTCCTTCAGACAGGAGTATGAAAAAGACCGTGCTGCGCTTGCCGAGGAGTATCTCACCGACAAGGATTATATTGAGCTTGAGGCCTATCGTATATATTCAAAAGATTCGGCAACAATCGGTAAGGATGGCTTTGTGAATGTGATGCACATAGCTGTGCCTGTCTCTCAAAAGGCGACCCCTGCAGAGGTTGCCGAGGCAAAGGCAAAAATAGATACAGCATACGTGATGTTGCAAAGCGGAAAAAGCTTTGAAGAGGCAGCAGCATATGTAGGGATGCCCCCTATGTATATGAAACCTTTCGAAATAATCCGCGGTCAGGTATACGAGGAGTTTGAAAAGGCTGCTTATTCACTTGCCGATGGCGAGTATTCAGCACCATTTAAATCCCCGGCAGCCTTCCACGTGGTCAAGAGAATATCAAGCCGTCCCTTTGGCTCTTTCGAGCAGTACAGGAAGCCTATTATGAATATGCTTGAAAAGGAGAATATACAAAAGAAGGCTCGTTTGAAGAAAGGTTCGGAATTGGCGAAGGCTTATGGTGGTAATATCACTCCGGAAGAGGCGCTTGCTCGCGAGGATAGTATGCTCGAAAGCAAGTACCCCGAATTCGGCAACCTAATGCGCGAGTATTACGAGGGGCTTCTCTTCTTTGAGGTTTCGAATCGCGAAGTGTGGAACAAAGATGCCGACGAGGAAAAACAACTGGCAAAGTTCTTCAAGAAGAACAAGAAAAAGTACAAGTTCGATCTTCCCCGTTTCCGCGGAGCTGTTGTTTATACAAAAACACAGGAACTGCTCGATTCTGTGAAAACCCTGCTTGCAGGCAAGTCAAAAGACGAGTACCGCGCAATAGTTACCGACAGCTTTGCAAAGGAGGAGCGTGGCTCCATCCGTCTGGAACTTGGCATATATGCTGTGGGCGACAACAAGTGGGTTGACAAACTTGTCTTTGGTCAGGGCACCGGCGGTGAGGTAAAAGAGAAACTTCCGTTTGTCGATGTTGTGGGCAAGGTAATAGAAGCCCCCGAGGTGTATACCGATGTAAAAGCTGCTGTAACCGACGACTACAACAAGGCAAAAGAGGAAAAGTGGGTGAAAAAACTGCGTCGCAAGTACGATGTTGAAATTTATGAAGAGGTACTAAAAACCGTTAATAATCACGACTGAAAAGATTTAATTTATATCTTTGTGGGATGAATGTGACAAAAACCCTTATCATTATAGCCCTGTGTCCCCTCTTTGTGCTCTCATCGTGCAAAGAGGAGATACTGCATAAAGGAAAGACGCCTTTGGTGAGTGTGGGCAAAGAGTTTTTGTACAAGGAAGATGTGCAACGCTTTTATGCCGCCAACCATCCTGCAGGCGACAGCGCACAGTTTGTCGGCGAGTACATAGAGCATTGGATTGAAGAGGCTCTTTTCTATAGTGTGGCCCAGCGCAACATCCCCTCAACCGGCGATGTGGAAAAACTTGTCGAGAGCTACAAACGCAGCCTTGTGCTTAATCTCTATCAGGAGGGCCTTGTGGAGCAACATCTTCGCCCCGAAGTGCAGCCCGAAAAGATAGAGGCCTTTTACAATGAGAACGCATCGATGTTCGAACTCGAAGAACCCATTCTCAAAGGCCTGTTCCTTAAAGTGCCGGTTGGCGCACAAAAGCTCAACAACCTGCGCAAGTGGTACAAGAGCCGCGACATTGAAGACCTTGAGAAACTCGACAAATACAGCCTTGCCAACGATGTGGTGTATGACCACTTCACCGACTCCTGGGAACGCCTTTCGGCCATTGCCTCCAAAACAACAATTACCGAGGGCGACCTCCTGTATCGTCTTCTTCACAATTCCCACATTGAGTTCAAGGACAAGGAATACATCTATTTCGTTTCGGCCGACTCTGTAATAAACAAAGGCGCGCTAAAGCCCATTGAGCTAGTCGAAAGTGAAATACGCAGCCTTCTCATAAACACAATGAAGGCAAACTTTATAAAAGGTAAGAAACAGGATATTTACAACGAAGCGCAAAAAGTGGGCGCAATAAAATATTATGAATAAAGGAATGGGAGTGCAGCAAAGCAAGCCCCTTTCCTGTATAATAAGCAGTTAGGTATGAAGAAATATATATTGTCCGTTTTCTGTCTGTTGGCACTTTGTAGCTCTTATGCCCAGGACAATGTCATTGACAGGGTAGAGTGGGTTGTGGGCGACAAGTCTATATTGCGTTCCGACATTGAGGAGGCTATGAAATACTGGACTCTGCAGAACCGCAAGTTCGAAGGTGACCCTTACAGCGTGGTGGGCGAAGACCTTGCCATTCAGGAGCTCTTTTTGCACCAGGCGGCAATAGACAGCATAGAGGTCAATGAGTCGCAACTTATGACCCAGGTCGACGCGCAGCTCGATGAGTATATACAGCGTGCCGGTTCCAAGGAGAAACTCGAGGAGTATCAGAAAATGCCCTTGCGCAAGATACGCGAGATGCTCTACGACAACCTGCACAATTACAGTATGATGTCTCTTATGCGCCAGAAGATTGTGGGAGAGATAAAAGTCTCTCCAGCTCTTGTACGCCGTTATATAGAGGCTTTGCCCCAGGATAGCGTACCCTTCATACAGGAACAGGTGGAGGTGCAGATAATAACTGCCGAGCCCCCTGTGGATATGGAAGAGATTGACCGCATAAAGGATGAGTTGCGCGACTATACCGAGCGAGTGAACAATGGCGAGACCAGCTTTTCTACTCTTGCCCTGCTTTATTCCGAGGATCCGGGCAGTGCCCGTCGCGGTGGTGAACTCGGCTTTAGAGGCCGTGGTCAGTTTGTGCCCGAATTCGCTGCAGTGGCATTTAACCTCACCGATCCTTCAAAAGTATCCAAAATAGTGGAGACTGAATATGGTTTCCACATAATTCAGCTTATCGACAAGCGTGGCGACCGCGTGAACGTGCGTCACATTCTGCGCAAGCCCTCAGTCTCCAACCAAAGTATAAAGACAATGCTTTTGAACCTCGACTCTTTGGCCCACGAGATTAGAAACGACTCCATCAGCTTCGAGGAGGCTGTTGCAATATGCTCTTTCGACAAGGAGACAAACAACAACTACGGAATAATGTTCAACAAGGAGACCGGAGCATCGCGTCTGCAACTTCAGGACCTCCCCGTGGATGTTGCCCGCGTTGTCGACAAGATGAAGGTGGGTGAAATCTCATCGCCTTTCACAATGAGACTCGACAATGGAAAACTCATATGCGCAATTGTCAAGCTGAAGTCGAAGATAGAGGCCCACAAGGCAAGTGTGAAGGACGATTATGAGATTCTCAAGGATATGTACAAGAGCAAGCTTGGCGAGGAACGTACCAACGAGTGGATACGCGAGAAGCAGAAGAGTGTCTATGTGCGTCTTAACGGCGAAGCCAAGCGCGAGGATTTCAAATATCCGGGTTGGGTGTTCTACGAAAGTAAAAAATAACCATCATTCCAATGTCAAGAATAAAAATATTCATATACCTCCTTTTGGTAGCCTCCTGTGCATTTGCACAGAGCGCACCTGCTGATGCCTTGCAGACGCAGGGAGGCGACTCGTTGCCCGAAAAGAAGCGCAACTATGTCTATATGCTGCACGCCGACACCACAAAGTTCGACAAAATGCGTGTGCCCGATGCCTTTATTCTCGTGGGCGACGTCTCTTTCCGTCGCGACAGTATGTATATGTATTGCGACAGTGCCTATTTCTACACGAAGAAGAACTCCGTGCAGGCCTTCGGAAATGTGAGAATGGAGCAGGGCGACACCCTCTTCCTTTATGGCGATTATCTCGACTATAACGGCGACACCAATCTTGCCCGTGTGCGCGACAATGTGCGTATGGTCGACAAGAACACTGTACTCGAGACCGACAGCCTCGACTTTGACCGTAATACCAACAAAGGATATTATTTCAACGGCGGTTCACTTTTCGACGGTGAGAGCACGCTGGAATCCTATTGGGGCGAGTACCGTCTGGGTACAAAGGTAGCGGTGTTCAACCACGATGTCAACCTCCGCAACTCCCAGTTTACTCTGGAGTCGGACACCCTGCAATACAACACCATCACAAAAGTGGCAACCATTCTTGGCCCCACAAACATATACAACGGTGCCGAGAACCGCATATATTCCGAGAGAGGCTTGTACGACACCTCGGCGCGTCTGGCAACATTGCTCGACCGTTCGGTACTCTTCAACGGAGCAAAGAACATTACAGCCGACTCCATTTATTACAATATACAGGCCGGTGTGAGTGAGATTTTCGGAAATATAGTCTACATAGATCCCGAAAACCACAATATGCTCACAGGTGAGTACAGTTATATGAACGAGTTGGCCGACTCGGCTTATGTGACCGACCGCGCAGTGGTTGTCGACTTCTCGCAGTCCGACTCTCTCTTTCTGCACGCCGATACTATATGGGCGGTGAGCGAAAACCTTGGAACCGACTCACTTTATCGTCAGATAAGAGCCTACCACGGAGTGCGTGCCTTCAGCGAGAGTATGCAGGCAGCCTGCGACTCGCTCATTTTCGACTCGCGCGACTCCTGTATGACAATGTACAAGGATCCCATCCTATGGAACGAAGGCATTCAGCTCATAGGCGAGGAGATAAAGATGTATATGGACACCTCGTCAATTGACTGGGTACACGTAATAAACCAGACACTCTATGCCGAAAAGATGGATTCCGTGTGCTATAACCAGATAAACGGCCGCGAGATGAAATTCTATTTCAAGAATGGCAAGCTCGACTGTATGCACGTTGTAGGCGGTGCAAATGTAGTATATTTCCCTATGGACGAGGATAGTGTGGTCGTGGGTATGAACACAACTCTTGCGGGTAAGATATCGGCTTATATGAAAGATGGCCAGATGGATCGCATTGTAATCCCCAACCGTTCGAGCGGTGCTTTCTATCCGCTAGATAAAGCCCCTGCCGACGCAAGATATCTTGAAAATTTCGCTTGGTTCGATTATGTCCGCCCCACAAGCAAGGAGGATATCTTTAATTGCCGTAGCAAGGCTAAGGATATGATGCTCAAAGTTATAAACAGGGAGAAAGTACCCCTTCCCACCCTGGATAAGTTCAACCTCGAAAAATAATCCCTCTTATGGCATTTTTCAAGATGGGTGCTCCCCGTAAATTTGAGCATAAGTATATATATGTCGATGAACGTAAGGAAAAACTCGACAAGATTGTAAACAACGCAAAGCGCGACCTGGGTATGTTGCCTCCCGAGGAGGTTACATACAGAGAACGCCTGAAAGGTGTTTTCCAGAACTCAACAACACATTTGAAGCGCAGCAAACAGAATTCAGAGCGCTTGAAGACCCCTACGCTTATAATAGGAATACTGGTAGCGCTGTTTGTTCTCCACTATTTGTTAACCGGCTCTTGGGCTTTTTAAAATAGACTTGCAATGCAGGATATAATACATTTGTTACCCGACTCTGTTGCCAACCAGATAGCTGCGGGAGAGGTGGTGCAACGCCCCTCTTCGGTGGTCAAGGAACTTATGGAGAATGCCATAGATGCCGGTGCCACCAAAGTGCAAGTGCTGGTGAGCGATGGCGGGCGCACCCTTGTGCAGGTCATAGATAACGGCGTGGGTATGTCCGAGACCGACGCTCGCCTGGCATTCGAGCGTCACGCAACCTCCAAGATAAAACGTGCCGAAGACCTCTTTGCTTTGAACACAATGGGTTTCCGTGGCGAGGCGCTTGCTTCCATTGTGGCAGTGTCGCAGGTGGAACTTGTTACCCGTCGTGCCGACGACGAGCTTGGTACGCGCATTGCAATGTCGGGCTCGCAGCTCGAAGCACAGGAGGCCGTAGCAGCCCCGTCGGGCAGTAATTTCAAGGTAAAGAACCTTTTTTTCAATATCCCTGCACGCCGTAAATTCCTCAAATCTACACAGACCGAGCTGAACAACATAGTGTCGGAATATGAAAGGGTGGCGCTCATTAATAGCGATGTCGAGTTTACACTCTCCCACAATGGTGTGGAGCTTTCGCACCTCCCCTCATCGTCCTTCAGACAGAGAATAGTAAATATTTTTGGCAAAAAGATAAACACACAGTTGGTAGAGGTTGCAGTTGACAGTCCTCTCCTTAATATAAAAGGCTATGTCGGCCTGCCCGAAAGTGCCCGCAAAAAGGGCGCTTTGCAGTTCTTCTTTGTGAACGGGCGTTATATGCGCCATTCTTATTTTGCAAAAGCCATACAGGAGGCCTATGCAAATATAATACCGCAGGGCGAGCAGGTACCGTTCTTCCTTTGCCTCGGTGTTGAGCCTTCGCGCATAGATGTCAATATCCACCCCACGAAGACCGAAATAAAATTCGAGGATGAGCCCAGCCTTTGGAAAATAATAATGGCTGCCGTGCGCGAGGCTTTGGGTCGTTTCAATGCCGCGCCCGGTCTCGATTTCAATACCGACGATATGCCCGACATTCCTGTTATGGAACAGCTCGGCGCCGGTGAACGTGCAACAATTGCCGCACCCGAAATTGCATACGACCCTTCCTATAACCCATTCAAGAAGAATGCGCCAGAATATCGCAAGGCCGACAACCCTTGGTGGGAAACCCTTTGTGGCAACGATAGCACTCCTTCTTTCCTGTCCGAAAATACAGTGTCCGAGGGCGGCGACGATGGTCTCCTGTCGCATCTGCCAGACATACAGCCCACTTTGCAGATGTTCTCAAGCGAGGAGTACACCCCTTTGGCACAGTACAAGGGGCAGTACATTCTTGTATCTTCGTGCGACGGTCTTATGCTTGTGCATCAGCGCCGCGCCCACATAAGAATACTTTTCGAGAAATTCCGTCAGCAACTGTGCAATAAGCGTGGCCATTCGCAGGGATTGCTTTTCCCCGAGCGCGTCGACCTCTCCCTGAGCGAGTCGCTTGTGCTTGAAAGCATAATGGAAGAACTTGCCTCCTTGGGCTTCGACCTCTCATCGCTCGGTGGCAACAGCTATGCAATAAATTCCGTGCCGGCAGGGATTGACGGTCTTGAACCGGTGGTGCTGCTTACCGAAATAGTGCGCTCTGTTGCCGAACAGCCCACACAGGCAAAGGATAAATTGTACGACGGCATTGCTCTTTCCGTTGCAAGACAGATGGCGATAGCTGTGGGGCAGATACTTTCTGACGAGGAACTTAAAAACCTTGTGGAGGAGCTCTTTTCCACCACAATGCCCAAACATACCCCCGATGGTTTGCAGGTAGTATATCTGCTGTCCGATGGCGATATTGGGCGCTTTTTCCAGCGGTGAAGGACGGATGTAAAATAAAATCCCTTAAAAATTGTTAAAAAAACATTGTTTTGTATAAAATCTTTATATCTGTTTACGAAATATTTGTAAATTTGCACACATAATAGAGGGTGTACTGGCTTTTGTATGCAGTTCGCACTGTCCGGCAAACATTTTTCTGTACCCCTGTGTTTAGATAAAGAGAGAAAAATAGACAAAATATTATAGAATCTAATTAGTTTAAGTATGAAAAAGTTTATGATTTCACTAGCAATTGCTAGTATTGCAATGGTTTCTTTTGCACAGGAAACTGTAAGCGAAGTCGTAATTCCCACAAAGAAGGGTCAGGTTGTGACAAACTCTTTCGGTAGCAACTGGTTCTTGGGTATCAACGGCGGTGTAAACCTCTACAATGGTGTTTATATGAATGGCGAGAGCATTCTCGATCACGCATCACCCGCAGTTCAGGTTTACTTTGGTAAATGGCACACTCCCGGTTTCGGTTGGAGAGTTGCTTACAACGGTCTTAACATCAAGGCTTATGAGGATGCAGCGAAGAAGGCTTATATGAACTTCCACTTCGATGCTATGTTCAACCTCAGCAATCTTATCTGTGGTTACAGAGAGGATCGTATCTGGAATGTTATTCCTTTCATCGGTGCTGGTTGGGCAGGTCGTACACAGTACCACTCATCTTCTTTCTCAGAGATGACCGGTACACTTACTGTTAACACTGGTATCATGAACACATTCCGTGTTTCAAAACATTGGGCTATCAACTTTGAGCTCGACGCTACTTTCTTGCGTAACGGCTTCGGTGGTGCTGCTGGTTCATCAGGTCAGGACATGATGTTCACTGCTCTTGCCGGTGTTACATACAAATTCAACAAGGTAGGTTGGGACGCTGCTGCTGACGTAGACGCTATCATGGCTATGAATGCTGCTGCTCTTGCTGAGCTCAACACTCAGTTGCAGGCTAAAGAGGCTGAGAACGCAGGTTTGAAGAACCAACTCGCTGCTGCAAAGCAGGGCTTGGTTGCTGCTCAGGCTGCTTTGAAGGAGTGCGAGGGTAAGATTACTACTGTTTCTCAGTCTGTATTCTTCGCATTCAACTCTTCTAAGGTTTCTTCTAAGAAGGAGATCATCAACCTCCAGGGTCTTGTAGACGCAGTTAAGAACTCTTCAGCTAAACTTGCTGTTGTAGGTTATGCTGACAGCGCTACCGGTTCTGCTACATACAACCAGAAGCTTTCTGAGGCTCGCGCTAACGCAGTTGCTGAGAAATTGATCGAGCTCGGTCTTCCCCAGGAGAAACTCGTTGTTGAGGGTAAAGGTGGTGTTGAGGTTGAGAAACCCGCACGTTTGAACCGTCGCGTAATCATCACAGTTGTTGAATAATCCAATAACCGAGATATTTTTAACGGGCAGGCTTTTGGCTTGCCCGTTTTTTTTGTGCCCTTGTGCTCGGTTTATTGGTGGTGGTGCGGTGTTGTTCTGGTTCAGTAGAAATTTATTGTGGAGAAATTGATTCTTTAATAAGTTGTGCTCCCTCACGCCATCCTATGTGTAACAAATTATCTCCTGCAATGGTAATTCTCAAAAATAAACCGGCACCGTTAAAATGTTGCGAGTAAGCGAGTGAATGAAAATTTATTTTCAATTGCAACGAGCGTGAGCAACTTCGCAAAAGCAATCACAGTGTTTATCCGAGCATTTGCAGGAGAGAGTGCGAAAGCTCGTGCAAATGAGCGAGTGAAAGTTTACTTGCACGCAAAGCGAATGCAGCCGAGGTTGCGCGAAGCGAGAATGTTTGACATAAGTAGACAATGCTTGCTGTTCGCATCCCGCACTACGTGCGGCTAATTGCTGCAAGCATTGTCTATTAAATTACATTTAGTCCCACAGCACCCTGCAAATGCGAGAAAGATAAACACGGCAAGGGAGGTTCGACTGAGGGTTCGCCTTTCTGCGACGTAAACAAAGAACCGAGCGACTGATTTTACTCGCGTGCCGGGCGTTTGGTTCTTTGCGCGACAAAGAACGTCAAAGATATATTTCCAATGAGAGAATAACCGACAAATAACACCGAGAGGTCAAAAGCAAGAATGTTTAGTATCGTATATAGTGAGTGCCCACACCTTTTTGCTACTGAGCCGTTGGTTTGTGTCTCTGTTTTTGTTCTTTTTCTATTTATTTGCAAAATAATTGGCAAAACATTTGGTGGTTATAAAGAAAAGCGCTACTTTTGCAACGCAATTAAGGATTGCGCACTTATTGGACGTTTAGCTCAGCTGGTTTAGAGCATCTGCCTTACAAGCAGAGGGTCGGCGGTTCGAATCCGTCAACGTCCACAAAACATAAAACTATCGGACGTTTAGCTCAGCTGGTTTAGAGCATCTGCCTTACAAGCAGAGGGTCGGCGGTTCGAATCCGTCAACGTCCACCCAAGTCGAGTCTGCAGTCAAGCAGGCTTTTTTTGTTTTTTATACCCTTTATACCTTATTTAATAATAATTTTCATAAACTTTATTGTAACAATAGCTGTTTATGCTTAAAAAGTGCTATTTTTGCACTGTGAAATTATAAAACGTATAATACACGTAATGTGCCGTTTTGTGAAAAGCCTGCGGCCCTTTTTAAGGTAAAACAATTATTACACAAATATGGAATTGAACATTTTGACAGCAGTATCGCCCATTGATGGTCGTTACAGAGGCAAGACCGACGCGCTTGCAGAGTATTTCTCGGAGTATGCACTTATGAAATATCGCGTATTCGTGGAGATAGAGTATTATATAGCTCTGTGCCAATTGCCCATACCTCAGCTTGCAGGTGTAGACGCTTCGCTTTTCCCCAAATTGCGCGAGATATACACCTCTTTTACCACTGCCGATGCTTGCAGAATAAAGGATATTGAGAAGGTTACCAACCACGATGTAAAAGCAGTGGAGTACTTCATTAAGGAGAAGTTCGATGCCATAGGCGGTCTCGATGCTTACAAGGAGTTCGTACACTTTGGCCTTACCTCACAGGATATAAACAATACCTCTATCCCTTGCTCCATTAAGGATGCTCTTGAGAAAGTTTATTACCCTGCAATAGAGGAGCTCATTGCACAGCTCAAGGAGTATGCCGAAGCTTGGAAAGATATACCCATGCTTGCCCGCACACACGGCCAGCCCGCTTCGCCCACACGTTTGGGAAAAGAGGTAATGGTATTCGTGTATCGTTTGGAGACACAACTTGCCGAGCTCAAGAAATGTGTTATCTCGGCTAAATTCGGTGGTGCAACCGGTAACTTCAACGCTCACAGCGTGGCATATCCTGCTGTGGACTGGGTTGCTTTTGCCAATAAATTCGTTGCCGAGAATCTTGGATTGCAGCGTGAGCAGTATACAACCCAGATCTCGAACTATGACAATCTTGCCGCTCTTTTCGATGCAATGCGCCGCATAAACATCATTATTATGGATATGGACAAGGACTTCTGGCAGTACATCTCTATGGAGTTCTTCAAACAGAAGATTAAGGCCGGTGAGGTTGGTTCAAGCGCTATGCCCCACAAGGTGAATCCCATTGACTTTGAGAACAGCGAGGGTAACCTTGGTATAGCAAACGCCATTCTCGACCACCTTTCAATGAAGCTCCCCATCTCTCGCCTGCAGCGCGACCTTACCGACTCTACCGTGTTGCGTAATGTCGGCGTGCCCATGGGTCACATGATGATAGCTGTGAAGAGCTCTTTGGTGGGCTTGCGCAAGCTCTTGCTTAACGAAAAGGCTATCTACGACGAGCTCGACAACTGCTGGAGTGTTTGTGCCGAGGGTATACAGACAATTCTCCGTCGCGAGGCTTACCCCAATCCCTACGAAGCTCTTAAGGCTCTCACACGTACCAACGAGGGTATAAACCAGAATACATTGTTGCAGTTCATTGAGACTCTCGATGTTGCTGAAAGTGTGAAAGAGGAGCTCCGCAGCATTACTCCGCATTCTTACACAGGACGATAAAAAATAAATTTGGACCGTGAGGTTCGTAAAAACAATAAAAAAATGGATAATTTCAGAGAAAGACGCTCGGACAACAATTCCCGAGGAGGAAAAAGAGAACGCAAGTCGTTCAATCCCAATTTCAATAGCGAGAACAGAGTGAATTCACGTTCACGTTATAACAACCAGTCCGAGGGACGCCCGCAGTTTGCGCGCACAGAGCGTCGTGGAGGTTTTGAGCAGGGTGGCGGTTTCGGCCGTTACAAGTCGCAGAACAGAGTCGGTCGCGATTTTGGTGGCGACAGTACAGTAAACCACGGCACATACAACAGTAGCCGTTATCAGTCATCGCCCTCGCAGCAGGGTGCATCGCGTGGCACAGGCGCCGGCAACCGTGGAAACTATGGTTCAGAGCAGCGCCCCTCATATGGCAACCGTGGAACCCGCAAGGCTTACGACCCCAATGCAAAGTACAGTGCAAAGAAGCGTATAGTATATAAAGAGGCAGCCATTGACCCCAACGCACCCGTGCGTTTGAACAAATACCTTGCCAATGCAGGAATTTGCTCACGTCGCGAGGCTGATAACTACATCGAGGCAGGCCTTGTAACCGTAAACGGCGTGGTTGTTACCGAGCTTGGTACAAAGATAACTCCGGGCGATGATGTCCGTTTCAACAGCGAGCGCATCAATCCCGAGCGCAAGGTTTATGTGTTGCTCAACAAACCCAAAGATTGTGTTACCACAGTTGATGATCCTCAGGAACGTAAAACAGTGCTCGACTGCTTGCGTGGTATTGGCAAGGAGAGAATTTACCCCGTAGGTCGTCTCGACAGAAACACTACAGGTGTTCTTCTTCTCACCAATGATGGCGACCTTGCTTCAAAGCTCACACATCCCAAGTTTATGAAGAAGAAGGTGTACCACGTTACCTGCGACAAGAATGTTGCAATGTCCGATATGGATTTGTTGGTCAACGGTATAGAGCTTGAAGACGGTCACGTTTATGCCGATGAGGTTACATACGTGAACGAGGCCGACCGCTCACAGATTGGTATAGAGATACACTCGGGCAAGAACCGTATTGTGCGCCGTATGATGGAGCACCTCGGTTACAAGGTACAGAAACTCGACCGCGTGCTTTTTGCCGGTCTTACCAAGAAAAATCTGAAACGCGGAGACTGGCGTTATCTCACCGAGAAAGAGGTTGCAATGCTCCGTATGGGTGCTTATGAATAAAATGTGAAAAACATAAATACAAAATGGAAACAATTAAACGTACAAAAATAGCCGACCTTCTCAAGAGCAAGGACTTCGGCACAGCAGTAAACGTAAAAGGCTGGGTGCGCACACGTCGCAACAGCAAACAGGTTGCTTTCGTGGCTCTCAACGACGGTTCTACAATAAACAACGTACAGGTTGTTATTGATGCCGAAAAATTTGACGAGGAGCTTGTAAAGCAATTCACAACAGGCGCTTGTTTGAGTGTTAACGGTACACTCGTAGAGTCAATCGGTGGCGGCCAGTCAGTTGAGATTCAGGCAACAGAGATTGAGCTTTTGGGTGCCTGCGACAGCACATATCCCTTGCAGAAGAAGGGTCAGACAATGGAGTTTATGCGCACCGTGGCTCACCTCCGCCCCCGTACCAACACCTTTGGTGCTGTGTTCCGCATTCGTCACAATATGGCTTACGCAATACATAAGTTCTTCCACGATAAAGGTTTCTACTACTTCCACACACCCCTTATCACAGCTTCGGACTGCGAGGGTGCCGGCCAAATGTTCCAAGTAACCACAATGAACCTTTACGACTTGAAGAAAGACGAGAACGGCAGCATTAAGTATGATAGCGACTTCTTCGGCAAACAGGCCAGCCTCACAGTTTCTGGTCAGCTCGAGGGTGAGCTTGCTGCTACTGCGCTTGGTGCAATCTATACATTCGGCCCCACTTTCCGTGCCGAAAATTCAAACACACCCCGTCACCTTGCCGAGTTCTGGATGATTGAGCCCGAGGTTGCCTTCAACGACATCTTCGACAATATGGAGCTTGCCGAGGAGTTTATCAAATATTGCGTTCAGTGGGCTCTCGACAACTGCTTGGAGGATATCACCTTCCTTAACAATATGTTCGACAAGGAACTCATCGAACGTCTGCGTTTAATTGTAAACACCGAGTTCGTACGTTTGAGCTACACCGATGGTATAAAAATCCTTGAAGATGCAGTTGCCGGTGGTCATAAGTTTGAGTTTCCCGTATATTGGGGTGTAGACCTTGCATCGGAGCACGAGCGTTATTTGGTTGAAACACACTTTAAACGCCCTGTAATCCTTACCGACTACCCCAAGGATATCAAGGCTTTCTATATGAAGCTTAACGACGATGGCAAGACTGTGCGTGCTATGGATGTTTTGTTCCCCAAAATCGGCGAGATTATCGGTGGTTCAGAGCGTGAGGCCGACTACAACAAACTTCTCACCCGTATTGAGGAGATGAACATTCCTATGAAGGATATGTGGTGGTACCTCGACACTCGTCGCTATGGTTCTTGTCCTCACTCGGGATTCGGTCTCGGCTTTGAGCGTCTTTTGCTCTTTGTTACAGGTATGTCGAATATCCGCGACGTGATACCCTTCCCCCGTACTCCGAACAACGCTGAATTCTAAAAAAAAAGAGATGATGAACAACCGATATTGCGTAATAATGGCTGGCGGCATAGGCTCTCGCCTGTGGCCGTTGAGCCGTAAGGAAAATCCCAAGCAGTTCCACGACCTGCTTGGTTGTGGCCGCACCTTGTTGCAACAAACGTTCGATAGGTATAGTCGTGTTGTTCCTCTTGAGAATATTATAGTCTCTACCCACGTCGATTATGCCGACCTGGTGCGTGAGCAGTTGCCCGAATTGCCCGCAGAGCAGGTTCTCCACGAGCCTGCCTTCCGCGGTACAGCCCCCAGTATAGCGTATGTGGCGTGCCACATACGCCAGCTCAACCCACAGGCCAATATCGTGGTGGCGCAGGCCGACCAGTTGGTACTCAACGAGCAACTTTTTGTGGAGACAGTGGGGCGTGGGCTCGATTTTGTGGCCGACAACAATAAATTGGTTGTGGTGGGTATAAAGCCTACAGTGCCCGAAACCCGTTACGGTTATATACAGGCCGACGCGCCCGTTCAAGGTGTCGATGGAATGTATAGTGTGCGCACCTTCACCGAAAAGCCCGAGTATGAATTCGCTAAAATCTTTATGGAGAGCGGCGAGTTCTATTGGAATTCCGGTATCTATATATGGAATGTCAATACCATAATAGAGACAATGTCCACATATCTCCCCGATATGATGGGCGAGCTCGAAAAGGTGTTCCGGGAAATACCCGTGCGTGCCGAGCGGCGCAAGCGAGGTTATGAGATATACACCTCCTTCCCCACAGCCTCTATGGATATGAGCGTTATGGAGCGCGCCGATAATGTCTGCCTTCTGGTGGGCGAGTTCGGTTGGGCCGATATAGGAACGTGGGATACCCTTTACAGCACTCTGCCGAAGGATGCCGAGGAAAATGTGATTATGCAGTCGCGTGCGCTCAGGTACGACAGCCACAACAATGTGGTTTCTGCGCCGGCAGGCAAGCTTGTGGTAATGCAGGGAGTCGACAACCTCATAGTTGTTGACAACGGCAATGTCCTTATGCTTTGCAAGAAGGGCAGCGAGGGTAATATAAGGAAATTTCTCAACGATGTAAAAATGAAGCTTGGCGAAGAGTTTCTGTAAGCCGGGTTTCTCTGCAGAAAACAAAAATAATGAGGTGCGCGTTTTGTAAAAAATGCGCACCTCTTGGTTCAGTAGAAATTTAGTGTGGAGAAATTGATTCTTTAATAAGTTGTGCTCCCTCACGCCATCCTATGTGTAACAAATTGTCTCCTGCAAATGCGGGAAAGATAAACACGGCAAGGGAGGTTCGACTGAGGGTTCGCCTTTCTGCGACGTGAACAAAGAACCGAGCGGCTGATTTTACTCGCGTGCCGGGCGTTTGGTTCTTTGTGCGACAAAGAACGTCAAAGATATATTTTCAACCGCTGAAAATAACCGACAAATAACACCGAGAAGTCAAAAGCAAGAATGTTTGGTATCGTATATGGTGAGTGCCCACACCTTTTTGCTACTGAGCCCACCTCTTTATTTTTGTTCATTTTGGTTCTTCTTAGGCTCCGCAATTCTTCTTTTCTGTTAAAATGTCCGGTATTCCCGATGTAATTTAGTATCTTTGCACCGTATTTTATAGACATTTTGCTTGTCTTGCAAAGGTTTTGTATCAGGCGAGTCGGTTGTGCAGGCAAATAATGTGTTGCGCATAGCACCATTGGGGCATTCTGTCGTTTTTTTGTTTGAAATAAATGTAAATCCTATTTAATAACTTTAAATTTTTTCCTATGAGAAGTTTTACTTTTAAAAACGTGCTGACAACTCTTATGCTGTTGTTCTCTATGACAGCATTTGCGCAGACCTCTGTTTGCAGCACAACTATTGAAGACAATACAATGTTCTTCAATGTAAGTAACCCCGACTTCCCCTTTACTGCAGCTCAGTTCGACCTGAAGTTTGAAGGTGGTATCGGTGTTGTAAATGATGGTGAGTACTACGATGTATTCTTGGGTAGCCGCACTTCAAGCCGCAACCACAGCGCGCCTGAATGTAGCGTTCAGCCCGACGGTTCACTCCGCGTGGTTATCCTCTCTTTGAAGAATAAACTCTTTGAAGGTACCGAGGGTGACATTGCACAAATCTCTCTCGATGCAACTGGCGTTGCGAATGGTGTGTACCAGTACTCTATCACCAACATCGCTTTTTCTGACCCCGACTCACAATTGGAGTATGCTGCAGAAGTTCAGGGTTGGTTGAATGTAAACGATGGTGTTATCACCATAGGTACTGCTCCTGTTACTCCCGAGCCTGAGCCTGAGCCCGAGCCTGCTGTGCTTTCAACAGCTTCTGCCGAGCAGAACGGAAGCGAACTCTTGGTTAACATTTCAAACCCCAGCTTCCCCTTTACAGCCATTCAGTTCGACCTTTACTTGACAGGTGGCGTTAGCGTTGTAACAGATGGTGAGTACTACGATGTATTCTTGGGTAGCCGTACTTCAAGCCGCAACCACAGCGATCCCGAGTGTAATGTACAGCCCGACGGTTCACTCCGCGTGGTTATCCTCTCTTTGAAGAACAAACTCTTTGAAGGCACCGAGGGTGACATTGCATCAATTTCTCTTAATCTTGACGGTGTTGTTGACGGTACATATGCTTACCAGATTAAGAACATTATTCTTTCTGACCCCGATTCTCAGATACAGGCACCTGCCGATTTCGAGGGTAGCATTATCGTTGGCACTGGTGTAACTCCCGAGCCCGACTACAGCGCAGAGATTGCAGCACTCCGTAGCCTCGTTGCACAGGCGCAGTCTACACACGATGCAGCCGTAGAGGGTACAGCAGCCGGCGAGTATCCCGCAGGTGCTAAAGCTGCTCTCCAGGCAGTTATCGACACTGTTAATGCTTCTATCAACGACGCAATGACACTTGAGACCATCAACGCTTGCACAGAGCAGATCAACGCTGCTGTTGCAGAGTTCCAGGGTAAAGTAATTGTTACTCCCATCGTTCCCCCCGCAACAATGTCTGTTGTAAGCGCAGTGATCGATGCCGACAATACAATGTACGTTAACGTATCTAACCCCAGTTTCCCCTTCACAGCTATTCAGTTCGACCTTAAGCTCGAGGGTGGTATCGGCGTTGTAACAGATGGTGAGTACTACGATGTATTCTTGGGTAGCCGTACAACAAGCCGCAACCACAGCGCGCCTGAATGTAGCGTTCAGCCCGACGGTTCACTCCGCGTGGTTATCCTCTCTTTGCAGAACAAACTCTTCTCTGGTACAGAGGGTGATGTAGCAACAATCTCTCTCGATCTTACCGGTGTTGTTGATGGTACATACGCTTATCAGATTAAGAACATCGCTCTTTCTGACCCCGCTTCACAGCTCCAGTACCCCGCCGATTTCGAGGGTAGCATCATCGTTGGCACAGGTGTAACTCCCGAGCCCGACTACAGCGCTGAGATTGCAGCTCTTCGCGCGCTCGTTGCACAGGCACAGTCTACACACGATGCAGCCGTAGAGGGTACAGCTAACGGTGAGTATCCTGCAGGCGCTAAAGCCGCTCTCCAGGCAGTTATCGACGCTGTTAATGCTTCTATCAACGATGCAATGACACTTGAGGCTATCAACGCTTGCACAGAGCAGATCAACGCTGCTGTTGCAGAGTTCGAGGGTAAAGTAATCACAAACGCCGGTGACGGTGACGACGATGAGCCCATTGTTGATGCAAACAACACTTTGAGCATTGCTAATACTGTAGCAAGAGCCGGTCGCCAGGTTGCTTTGTCAGTATGTGTTGACAACGTTGCCGAGATTGCTGGTGTGGAGTTCTCTCTCTACTTGCCCGATGGTTTCTCTCTTTCTACAGATAGCAGAGGTAGATATATCCTTAACAAGACAGAGCGTTGCGACGATGGCGCTTGGACAGTATCTTCTAACTTGGTAGGTGATCACTACAACATTGCTATGCTTGACGCAGACCTTTATGGTTTCACAGGAAATGAAGGCGCTGTGCTCGAGATTATGGTCGATGTTGCCGAAGGTGTAGCCGACGGTTATCATTCAATCGTAGTTAAGGGAATTGAGCTTAGCGATGTCAATGCTAACGCTTACAAGACAACATCTGCAACATCTGAAGTTTACGTTTATTCATACATTATTGGTGATGTTAACGATGATGGTGAGTACTCTACCAACGATGCCGTAAACATTGTTAAACTCTCTTTGGAGGAGGCTACAGCCGAGAATTATCCTGTTGCCGATGTAAACTACGACGGTGAGATTTCTACCAACGACGCCGTAAATGTTGTTAAATGGTCTCTCGATGAGCGTGTTCCCGAGATGGTATTCCCTGAGCACTCTAATGAGGCTCCCAAAAAGGCAGCCGCTCTTTCACTTGAGGATGAGAACTATCTCGACATTGAGACAATCGAGATTAATCCCGGTGAAGAGGTAGAGGTACCCATCCTTTTGTATTACACTCACGAAGATGGTATTACCGCAAGCGAGTTCGACATCCTTTTG
>JAZRMX010000007.1:0-47477 GCA_045647885.1 Bacteroidaceae bacterium | reverse complement strand
AGCTCCAGTACCCTGCTGATGTTGTTGAGTGGGTTTCTGTAAATGGTGGTGTTATTGGCGAGGCTACCGGTATCGACAGCATTACTGCTGACGGCGAGAACGCTAACGAGGCTATCTACGATCTCAGCGGCCGCAAGGTTGCTAACCCTGTTAAGGGTGGTATTTACATCAAGGGTGGTAAGAAATTCATTATGTAATTTTCACAACCTTTCTATACTCAACGAGTCGCGGTACTTTGTATCGCGACTCGTTTTTTGCATTCAAGGGCTGGTGTGTTTAAACTTCTCTACTTGCTTGTGAGGGGAGGTGATACTCACGAGAGTGCAAAGACCACTGGAGTATTGGTGAGGTCTTTGAGCACAATAATAGGGTGGAGAAGGGGTGGTTTCCTGCAACCCGAAGAGAAAGAAAAAATGGACAGGAAATGCTGTTTGATAGCGATTTTGAGTGATATAAAAAAGAGGAAAATTCTCTCGAATTATCCTCTTTTGTCCAATCGTGCGCCTAATAGGACTCGAACCTACACGTCTCGCGACACCAGATCCTAAGTCTGGCGCGTCTACCAATTTCGCCACAGGCGCAGGCGTTTTTTTGACGCAGTCTCTTTAAAGACTTATGCAAAGGTAGTACATATTTTTTAAAAATCAATCCTTTTTGGAAATATTTTCGTAGACAAGGTGTATGAGTCTGCGCCCCTCCTCAATCATTGTGTCGTGTCCGTTGTTCCAGTCTTCACTGCTTAGGTGAATCTCTTTGTGGGGTGCAATGCCGAATTCGGTGTGTTTCCCTTCAATGTCCAGTATGGGGCAGGCCGAAAAACGTACTGTCCAGCCGTTGGGGAGGGTGCTGTTCAGCGGTAGTCCGGAGCCGCCACCAGTGGTGTCGCCTATCACATATACTTGCGGAAGGGGCTTCATAAGCATTACAAAGTGGTTGGCGGCGCTGTATACTCCGCGGTTGGTGAGCAGTACCACAGGCTTTCCCCAGCAGCTGCCTTGTGGCTCTATATAAAGTGGCTCGGGCGACGAAAAGTCGTTGTGCCCTTTGCCGGTCTTGTGCTGTATGTATCCGCAGTGGGTTTTGGTGAGCACAAAGTGCCCGGCAAGCTGTTCTGCTGATGTCAGTTGCCCTCCGCCGTTGTTTCTTATGTCGAGTATAAGCCCTTTTGCACTGGATATATTCTTGAGCATTACCGAGATGTTGTTGCTGTTCAGTCCGTTGGCAAAGCTTTCGATGTATACGTATGCGATTTCATCGGGCAAGAGGGTGTATTTTATTCCGTTTGTGTATCGGAAATCGTTGCCGAGATAGTTGCGTTGCAACGAGTCGCTGAAGTTGAGCGGGTGGTTGAGGTTCCAGTCCCAGTAGTATGTTGTGCCGTAGTACGATGTTAGGTTTACGTGCCCGTCACGCAGCTCGCGTAGCATTTCGCCGAGAATGTCGAAGAGCTCTCCCTCGTCGCCTGCTGCCATTGCGGCAGGGCGGTATTTCTGGTAGACGGCATTCCAGTCGAGCCCGAATTCTTTGGCTGCGTGGTCGAAGAAGCAGTAGCGTTCGTCGATAATGTTCCACAGCGCATCGAAATTGCCGGTAGCATTGTCGTTGAATTCATCCTCCTTTACACAACTTGTGAGGAGAATGGCAAGCGGCAATGCCAGTATGTATGCAAGAAACTTTTTCATCGCGGTCAGTATGGGCTGTAAAATCTGTTTTTGTCCTCTTTCTTTACCTTGTATATGTTCTTGACAAAGCCTATGGTAAAGGCGTGGTTGTAGAGGTGTGTGCGTATGTCGTTTATGTCCGACTGCAATATGTCTATCACATAGGAGAGGCGCAGGGTACTATTGTAGCTCTTGAATGCCAGCGGAATGTCGGCCGAGAAGGTGTTGCGCATAGATGGGCTGTTTGCGGGGTGTGAGAAACTTACCGTGCGGCCGTAGTCGCCAAGGCTGAAAATTTCGTAGTACGACTGCCCGAACTCCGGCGCGAACATAACTCCGGCAAGGGGTATGTCGAACTGGTAGCGCAGCACGCAGTCGCCACGTTTGGTGGGTATGTGATAGATTGCCATACCCGAAGCGGCAAGTGCAGCGCGTATTTTTACCGACACAAGGTTGTTGCAGTTTGTGGGTATGTATAATGCTCCACCGCCAAGCTGTGCCTGTGCACCTGCGAGAAGTTGCAGGCGGCTGTTTATCCTGAATGGGTGGTAACCGCTCCAACTGTAGTTTATCATACCAGACAGCTGTGTGTTGTTGTGCAGGCTGGTGAGTCCAAGGTTTGCTGTAAGCAGCGTCTGGTATTTCCAGCGGTGGTCGCCGGTGCGTGCGTCGCGAAAGTTCTCGCGCGAGAGATAAAGCCCGCTTCCCGTGTAGTTGTAGCCCGAAAGGTAGGTGTCGAGGTTGTTCATAAATGTTACGCCGTATGAGGTGCATTTTACGACCACTCTTTCGGGTACAATGGTGTCGCCTGCCATCACCTGCGCACAAGATGGGGGAGTGGCAGCAAGCAGTGCAAGCAATAAGAGTATTATCTTATTTTTCATCTTCGGTAAAAAGCGACAACTGTTCGGGCTCGTTGTCCTCTGCCTCATCGGCAGGGGCCTCCTCTACAGGCTCGGGTTCGGGCGGGAACTTGGTGGGCTCCAGCTCTATTATCTCGTCAATCTCGTATGTGGTGAGTCGCTTGCCGCGTGCCTTGAAGCTCTTTACTGCAATAAATTCGTCAAGCTCAATTACCAATGGTTCGCGGAACTGGTCGCCCCCGCCGAACATTACCTGTATGCGTGGGAAGGCTGTACTTGTGAACCATATAAGTTTGTTGTTCTTGTTCTCTCCCAGACAGTTCTGGCGGCGTGGCCCTGCTTCGAGGGTGAAACGTTTTACATACGGGAAATTCTGCTGCGAAGCATCGTAAAGGGCTGCCGACCACACTTTTGCGGGGTCGAACTTCTCTATAACCATCAAGTCGTCCTCGTAGTGGTTGTTGAGGTCCACAGGTGAAAGGTAGAACTCGCCGTTGTTGCGTATGGCAAGTATCTTGTCGTCGTTGTGGAACTCGCCGAGGTACTCTCCGTGGTTGTCGAAGTTTATGCGCAGGATGTCGCGGTCGAACCACACCTTGCGGCCACCCAATGTGGAGCTTCCGTGGCGTTTTAGGGTGATGCGCATTACCTCGTTCTTTGTGAGTATGTTACCCATAGATTGGCGTCCTTTTATGGCTATGGTGCTGAAATCCTTTTCTATTATGGCCATACGCAAGCGGGGGTTGGGCTTCAGCTGTACCTTAATAACTTCGGCCTCGCCGTTGGGGTTCGAGGTGAAGTAAGCTATCTTTGAGCCGGGTGTGCCTTGTGTGAGGTCGTACTCGCGGTCGCGTGTCATACCTGTGGCGGCGAAACGTTTTATAAAGTGTATGCCGTTCTTGCCGTCGCGGTAGACAACGTTGTAGATTGTGCGCTTGTCGTTCTTCTTGAATATATCAATGTGTATGACATTCTTGCCCACAAAGAGTTTCTCGCTCACTTTTACCACTTTGTATTTTCCGTCCTTGTAGAAGAGTATTACATCGTCTATCTCTGAACAGTTGGCAACGAACTCGTCTTTCTTAAGCGAGGTTCCAATGAAGCCCTCGGCGCGGTTTATGTAGAGTTTCTGGTTGGCCTCGATAACTTTTGCAGCAACAATGGTGTCGAAGTTGCGTATTTCGGTCTGTCGTGGGTAGCGGCTGCCATACTTCTCCTTGAGCATAGTGAACCACTTTATGGTAACCTCGGTCATACGGCCGAGCTGTTTTTCAATCTCCTTTATATCCTTTTGCAGGCGCGCGATAAGTTCTTCGGCCTTCTCTTTGTTGAATCGCAGTATGCGTGCCATCTTAATCTCCATAAGGCGCAAGAGGTCGTCGCGGGTTATTTCGCGTATGAAGCTCTCTTTATAGGGGGTGAGGCGGAGGTCTATGTGGGCCAGGGCGGCATCCATATCCTTTGCCTGCTCAAATTCCTTGTCCTTGTATATGCGCTCCTCTATGAAGATGCTCTCGAGCGAAGCAAAGTGCAATTGCTCGAGCAACTCTCCTTTGCGTATCTCAAGCTCCAGGCGCAACAGTTCCTTTGTGCTGTCTACCGAGCGGCGAAGCAATTCGCTCACGGTGAGGAAGCTTGGTGTGCGGTCGTCGATGACGCAGCAGCAGGGTGTGATGCTTATCTCGCAGTCGGTAAAGGCGTAAAGCGCGTCAATGGTCTTGTCCGAAGAAACGCCGGGGGCGAGGTGTACAAGAATCTCCACCTTGTCCGAGGTGTTGTCGTCCACCTTGCGTATCTTTATCTTGCCGTTGTCCACAGCCTTCAGAATTGATTCGATTACCAGCGGAGTGGTCTTGCCGAATGGTATTTCTGAAATTGTAAGAGTCTTGTTGTCGTCCGATTTTGATATTTTTGCTCTTATGCGCACGCGGCCTGTACGGTCGCCGTCGTGGTAACGCGAAACGTCGATGCTGCCACCTGTCTGAAAATCGGGGTAGAGTGTGAATGGCTCCTTTTTAAGGTATGAAACGGCTGCGTCGCAAACCTCGTTGAAGTTGTGGGGGAGAATCTTTGACGAGAGGCCCACGGCGATACCCTCCACGCCCTGTACAAGAAGCAGAGGGAATTTAACGGGCAGAGTTATGGGTTCTTTATTGCGGCCGTCATAAGATAGTTTCCATTCTGTGGTTTTGGGGTTGAATACGACTTCGTTAGCGAAGTGGGAGAGGCGTGCCTCTATGTAACGCGGTGCTGCAGCCGAGTCGCCGGTGAGTATGTTACCCCAGTTTCCCTGGCAGTCAATAAGGAGATCCTTCTGTCCTAACTGTACAAGTGCACCGGCGATTGATGCGTCGCCGTGAGGGTGGTACTGCATTGTGTGTCCCACTACATTTGCCACCTTGTTGTAGCGTCCGTCGTCAAGTTCGCGCATCGCGTGGAGTATACGGCGCTGCACTGGTTTGAGACCATCGTAAAGGTGTGGCACGGCGCGTTCCAAAATTACATATGAGGCGTAGTCGAGGAACCAGTTCTGGTACATACCCGTGAGCTTGTGGGTAACATCCTCGCTCGAAACTTTGTGCTGGTGCAACGCGTGCTCCTCTGTGCTGTCTGTGGGGGTGTTCTCTGTTATTTCTAAGTTTTCGTCGTATTCGTTGTAATCCATAACAAAAAACCCTTGACGGGCCGTTTTCTTGTGTGGGTTAGTATATTGAACTATTATAGTGCAAATTTAATGAAAAATATTGTTTTTCGTTCCCTTTGTGTAAAATCTTTCTCTCTTCTCTGTTTAATTGTGGCTTAAAAATAAGGTTTTTAGGCAAAAAATGCTTTTCTTTGCAAGTAATTTAAACGAGACAAACATAAAAATTAAATTCAGATAGAAATATGGCTCAAGAAGATGTATTTAAGAAAGTGGTAGCCCACTGTAAAGAGTATGGTTTTGTGTTCCCCTCAAGTGATATCTATGATGGCCTCGGCGCTGTATACGATTATGGTCAGATGGGTGTGGAACTCAAGAATAATATCAAGACTTACTGGTGGCAGAGTATGGTACTTTTGAATGACAATATTGTAGGTATCGATTCTGCAATCTTCATGCACCCCACAATATGGAAAGCTTCGGGTCACGTTGATGCATTCAACGATCCTTTGATTGATAACCGCGACTCTAAAAAACGTTATCGTGCCGACGTGCTCATCGAGGAGCAGATGGCAAAATATGACGAGAAGATTGAGAAAGAGGCTGCAAAGGCTGCAAAGCGTTTCGGCGACTCGTTCAACCGCGAGCTCTTCCTCGAGACTAACCCCAAGGTGCTTGCCGAGAAGGCTAAACGCGATGCTTTGCACGCACGTTTCTCTGCAGCGTTGAACGCTATGGATCTTGAGGAGTTGCGTCAGATTATCATCGATGAGGAGATTGTTTGCCCCATTTCAGGTACACGTAACTGGACAGAGGTTCGTCAGTTCAACCTTATGTTCTCTACAGAGATGGGTTCTACGGCCGACGCTGCAATGAAAATCTACCTCCGCCCCGAAACTGCACAGGGTATCTTCGTGAACTACCTCAACGTGCAGAAAACAGGTCGTATGCGTGTTCCGTTCGGTATCGCACAGATTGGTAAGGCTTTCCGTAACGAGATTGTAGCACGCCAGTTCATCTTCCGTATGCGTGAGTTTGAGCAGATGGAGATGCAGTTCTTTGTACGCCCCGGCAGCGAGCTCGAGTGGTTCAACAAGTGGAAGGAGACTCGTCTTGCTTGGCACAAGGCTCTTGGTTTCGGCGACGCAGCTTACCGTTTCCACGACCACGACAAACTTGCTCACTATGCCAATGCAGCAACCGACATCGAGTTCAAGATGCCTTTCGGTTTCAAAGAGGTTGAGGGTATCCACTCACGTACAAACTTCGACCTTGGCCAGCACGAGAAATATTCGGGCAAGAATATCAAATACTTCGACCCCGAAACAAACGAGAGCTACACTCCCTATGTTATCGAGACGTCTATCGGTGTTGACCGTATGTTCCTCAGCATAATGTGTGCATCGTACTGCGAGGAGCAGCTCGAGAATGGCGAGACACGCGTTGTGTTGCGTCTGCCTGCAGCTCTTGCTCCCGTGAAACTTGCGGTTCTTCCCTTGGTTAAGAAGGATGGCCTGCCCGAAAAGGCTCGCGAGATTATGAACGACCTCAAGTTCAACTTCAACTGCTACTACGAAGAGAAGGATTCAATTGGTAAACGTTATCGTCGTATGGATGCTATCGGTACTCCTTACTGCGTAACCGTTGACCACCAGACACTTGAGGATGGTATGGTTACTCTCCGTGAGCGTGACACTATGGAACAGCGCCGCGTGGCTATTGCCGACCTCCGCAACATTATTCAGGATAGCGTTAGCATCACTTCTCTTCTTAAGAAACTCTCTTAATGGGAAACCATATGAAGATGTTTAAAAGAATACTGCTTCTGCTGTTGCCGTCTCTCTTTGCACTCTCATCGTGCAGCGAGACGGACGACGCAGTTGTTTATGACACCTGGGCAATTGAAAATAACTCCTATATGGAGACTATTGCAGCCGAGGCTGGTGCCAACGAGTCGGGTGAGTGGAAGAAATTCCTCTCATATGGTCTCGACGGCAATAAGTCCTGGGATGCCAGCTATTATGTATATTGCAGGGTGTTGCAGTCTGGTACCGTGGAGGGCTCTCCGTTGTGTAGCGATGTTGTTTCGGTAAACTACTCGGGACGCCTTATAGATGGTACAATATTTGATAAAACATATATCGGCGAACTTAACGTGGGTGAAGGAACGCCTGTGGAACTGGAGCTTGAATCCTGCGTGCGAGGTTTTGTTATGGCCTTGCAGGAGATGAAACGTGGCGATGTGTGGGAAATCTACATCCCCTCGGAGCTTGGTTATGGTTCAAGTGCCTATGTGACTTCCACCACCACGATACCTGCCGGTTCGGTGTTGATATTTACAGTGAACCTTGTGGATTTTGCCCACAGTACAGCTACGGAGGAATAGTTATGGAAATGAAGAAAGATGGTCAGCAGTTGCAGATAGAGTTGAAGGAGGATGTTGCCGAGGGTATATATGCCAATCTGGCGGTAATAGCCCATTCTTCATCGGAGTTTGTGTTCGACTTTATACGTATGATGCCCGGTGTGGCAAAAGCGCAGGTAAAGTCACGTATTGTTATGACTCCCGAACACGCAAAGCGTCTGGCTTATGCTTTGCAGGATAATCTGCGTAAATATGAATCGTTGTTTGGCGAGATTCGCTTGCCCGAACAGCGTCAGGACTTTAATATTCCCTCTTCGGGCTTTAAGGGCGAAGCGTAAAGGCTAGCAGGAGGTTTTATGAAAGAAACGGCGTAGTGGTCAGTCGACCATTACGCCGTTTGTTCTGAATTCCGACAACGAGTAGCCTGTGTGTCGCTTGAAGTATCGGTTCAGGTAGGACTGGTCGGGGAAGTGGAACTCGCTCACAAGCTCCTGAAAGCTTTTGTGGGTGTACATAAGTGCTACCTGTAGCTCTATTATCGTGTAGTGGTCGATAATCTCCTTTGCGTTCTGTCCGCTGGCGCGTTGGCATATTGAGTTGAGCTGGCGTGTCGATATCTTCAGTGTGTCGGCATAGAACTGTACCGAACGGTCCTCGCGGAATTTCTGTGTGAGCAGGGTGCGGAACTCGTAGAAAACCTTATCGCGGCTTTCGGGTATGTGTTCTTTTTCGGGAAGTACCTTCTTTTTGTTTATAAGCTGTATGTAGAGCAGCAGGGAGTTTACTGCCAGAATTACGTTCTGCTGGCAGAATTCGGTTCTATCCTCGTTGTTGGCAATTTCGGTGTTCAGTATGTCTATCTGCCTGAAGATGTTTTCTATGAACTCCTTTTCAAGCTCAGTGTTGCCTCCCTGGTGTATGCGTCTTTCAATTGACTGCATTGCTTCGGGGCCCATAGAACTGCGCGCTGCGAGCCATATATGTTTGGTGAGACCTAACAGACGTGCCGAAAAGTCGCTGGTGATGTCGAGTAGCAGAATATTGGAGTCTGTGGGGCAAATTATTATCTGCCCGGGAGTGAAACGGTGTTTCTGCCCGTCGATAGTGAAGAGTGCTTCACCGCTTATGCAGTAGAAGATTGATGTGTGCTGTAGCTGGTAACTGTGCTGTACGAACTGGTGCAGCGACGACCTTGTGGTTGCGAATCCTTGTTGGGGGAGTTTTTTCAGGTAGATGTTGTTCATAGGTCTTTACCACGCTTTTGTTGTGGAGCTAGAGGGAGTCGAACCCTCGTCCAAACGAGGAAACTATATGCTTTCTACACGCTTAGTCTTCGGTGAGGTTTTCGAGCATAAGCAAGACCGAGACCGCCAACTTATGCCTTATCCTCTAAAATGTCTCCGCAGCATCGAGGCCTGCTGCAGATAGTCCCGATTTGCCTGCACCACCATATCGGATTGCTTCGGAACAACTGCGTCCGGGTGATGTCTCGTTCCTGCACCTGGTGCTGGAATGAAGCTAATCTACTATACTTCGATTAAGCAGCGAGAGCATAATTTGTTTCGCCAGATAATTCTTTGCCGGCTCAGATTATAGTGCAAACCGACGAGGCACTGCGTGCTTACATATCTTTTCTACCCGCTGTCAAATCCAGATAGCCCCAATATGTTTATGTTACAAAGGTACTTCATTTTTTTAGTTTTCAAATACAAAATGGCGCTTTTTTTCTTTTTCTGCGCCTTGCGTGGTGAATAATGTACACTTTTTGCGTTGCGGCCAAACTTCAGCCGCTCTATTGCAGATATAATTTAAAAGGAGTATTTTTGTAGCTGTTCATTAAAACCTGCATCGATATGACACACTTTTATATATGGTTCCTGGCCTTTGCGCTTGCTATGGATTGCTTTGCCGTCTCCATAGCTAGTGGAGTGGTGCTTCGCCGCTTTCGCTGGAAACCAATGCTGGCAATGGTTCTTCTGTTCGGTTTCTTTCAGGGAATCAACCCTTTGCTCGGTTGGGCAGCTACCGACTGTTTCCGTTATGTGATTGAAGAGGTGGACCACTGGATTGCTTTTTCCATTCTTGCCTTCCTGGGTGTGCGCATGATTATGGACTCCTTCAAGGAGGAAGAGGATAAGGTGCTTAATCCGCGCAAGCTGGGGGTTATATTTACGCTTGCCATTGCCACAAGCATTGACGCTCTTGCGGTGGGTGTCTCTTTCTCCTGTATGGGTATAGTGTCGCTGCGCGAACTGTTGTACCCACTTGCTGTAATAGGCTTTGTCTCTTCGCTTATGTCTGCTGTGGGGCTCTTTGTGGGTGTCAGCTTCGGTAAAGGGTTTGCGCGCAAGCTGCGTGCAGAACTGTGGGGCGGCATAATACTTATACTTATAGGTATCAAGGTGCTTGTGGAGCACTTGGCAGAATAGCCCTATGCGTCGCGCCTCTTTAAAATCGATTGCTTTCGGCTCTTTGGCCTTGCTTGTGGCTCTGCTTGTTGCTGCAACCGTTGTCGACGGCTTCGCAGGGCAGGGTTTTGCCGAGGGTAAAATCTATTCGTCACCTCTCTTCGTGGCTTTGTGGGGGCTTGTTGTGCTCTCGGCTCTTGTATATATATTCAAGAACTCTGTAAGGAGGGTTTCAGTTTCGCTCTTCCTGCATCTCTCTTTTGTGGTTGTCCTTGCGGGAGCTTTTGTCACTTATCTCACCGGTGAGCGTGGTTCGCTTTTTCTTCGCAAGGGGGCTGCGCCGTCGAGTATGTTTGTGAAGAGTGATGGGGCTCTTGTTGCTTTTCCCTTCCGTGTTGTTCTTGAAGATTGCCGGGTACTCTATGGCGAGGATGGCGCTCCGCTCGACTATGTTGCCGGGCTTTCGGTTCTCTATACTGGTGGCAAGGATGAGGCTCGCCTTTCTATGAACCGCGTCTACGACCGCGACGGTTACCGCTTTTATATTTCAGAGGTTACAGATGATGCTGTGTCGTTGCTTGTGAGCCACGATCCGTGGGGTGTTCCGGTAACCTATTCGGGGTATATTCTTGTTGTCATAGCTTTTCTTTTCCTTTTTGTGGCGCGAGATACCCAATGGGCTGCTTTAAAGCATCGGTTGAGAGCCAGGGATTCGGCTGTGGAGAGTAAAATAGTGTCAAAGCGTAGGTTGCCGGTTCTTGTTGCATCGCTTTTATTATTGGGTTATATAACATATAAGGGCATCTGCGCGTGGGTTGAAACGGGGTTGTTCCCGGTGTCAAATGGTGCCGAGGCCATGATGTTTATTGCCTGGTGCTCCTTGTTTCCTGTGCCGGCGTTATTGCGCAGGAATGTCGCTCTTGCTTCAGGGGTTCTGTGCTTTGCAGTGGTGTGTGCTGCGGCTGCCATTTTGAGCGGAGCTGCTACTCCCGGGGCTGTACCTCCTGTTTTGCGCACTCCCTTGTTGCCTATGCATGTTGCGGCAATTGTCTCTTCGTATGCGCTTATAGCTTTTCTGGCGGTAAATTCCCTTGTTGCCCTGTGTGCTTATCGTTTTACGCGTAATTATGAACAGCTGGAGAAGGCTGCTGTACAAGGACGTCTGGTGCTTTACCTTGCAACCTTTATGCTTCTTGCAGGAATTTTTATTGGTGCAGTGTGGGCGAATATCTCTTGGGGGCGTTACTGGGGGTGGGATCCAAAGGAGGTATGGGCGTTGATAACTCTTATTGTCTGTTCTTTTGGCTTTCACACCCGTTCTTTGCCGTTTATGGCTCGTCCGCTTGTATTTCATTGCTTTTGCCTTGTGGCTTTTTGTGTGGCGTTATTCACTTATCTTGGTGTGAATTTTCTGCTTGGTGGGTTGCATAGTTATGCGTGAGTTGTTTTCTAAATGCTAATTTGTTCCTGATTGCGTAATTGTGCTTTTGTGTGCACAAAAGTGTATAATGAAGAATATCGCGCTATCCGTAGGGGTAGACCGATGTGTCTACCCGAAATATTTCTTGCTTTTTAGTTCTCGGCGTTATTCTCTGCTGTTCTTTGTTTCTGTGTAAGTTTTTTAAACATTACTTCAGTGGATGATATCGGGCGCAAACATTAATAACGATATATAACAATGACAGGCAACTTACAACGAAGTTGCCTGTCATTGTTATTGTTTTCCGGTTCTGTGATTATCGTGCGTAGTTTACTGCACGTGTCTCGCGTATTACAGTAATCTTCACCTGTCCGGGGTAGGTCATTTCGTCCTGAATCTTCTTTGCGATTTCGCCAGAAAGAAGCTCTGTCTGCTTGTCGTCAATCTTGTCGGCACCTACAATTACGCGCAGCTCACGACCTGCCTGTATTGCATAGGTCTTTGTTACGCCGGGGTATGACATTGCAAGCTGCTCAAGGTCGTGCAAGCGCTTGATGTATGCCTCTACAATTTCGCGGCGTGCGCCGGGGCGTGCACCAGAGATTGCGTCGCACACCTGTACGATGGGGGCGATGAGGCTTGTCATCTCCACCTCGTCGTGGTGAGCTCCGATAGCGTTGCAGATATCGGGTTTCTTCTTGTACTTCTCGGCAATCTTCATACCATACTCTGCGTGTGGCAATTCGGTCTCCTCGTCGGGTACTTTACCAATATCGTGCAACAAGCCGGCGCGTTTCGCCTTTTTGGGGTTGAGACCGAGCTCGGCAGCCATTACGGCGCAGAGGTTGGCAGTTTCGCGTGCGTGCTGCAAGAGGTTCTGTCCGTATGATGAACGATACTTCATCTTACCGATGATGCGTATAAGTTCGGGGTGCAAGCCGTGTATACCAAGGTCGATGGTAGTGCGCTTACCGGTTTCGATAATCTCCTCTTCAATCTGCTTTTTCACCTTTGCAACAACCTCTTCGATGCGTGCGGGGTGTATGCGGCCGTCGGCTACAAGCTGGTGCAGGGCGAGGCGTGCAATTTCGCGACGTACGGGGACGAATGCGCTCAAAACGATAGCTTCGGGGGTGTCGTCTACCACAATTTCCACGCCGGTTGCAGCTTCGAGGGCACGGATGTTACGGCCTTCGCGACCGATGATGCGGCCTTTCATTTCGTCGTTGTCAATGTGGAACACTGTTACCGAGTTCTCAATGGCTGTTTCAGTGGCTACGCGCTGTATTGTCTGTATGACAATTTTCTTTGCCTCCTTGCCGGCGGTCATCTTCGCGTCGTCAATGATGTCGTTGATGTACGAAGCAGCCTGTGTCTTGGCCTCCTCTTTGAGTGACTCTACAAGACGCTCTTTTGCCTCATCGGCCGAAAGACCGCTGATGGCCTCGAGCTTCTCGCGCTCCTGTACCTGCAACTTGTCAAGTTCCTCCTGTTTGCGCTCGAGTACAGCCTTCTGTGCGTCAAGATTCTCCTTGAGGTTCTCAACCTCGTTCTTGCGGCGCTGCAGGTCCTCGTTGCGCTGGTTCATCTGAATTTCACGCTGTTTCAAGTGGTGCTCGGCCTGCTGAATCTTGTTATTGCGCTGTGAGATTTCTTTCTCAAGCTCAGCTTTCTTGTTGAGGAATTTCTCCTTAACTTCGAGCAACTTGTTCTTCTTTATCACTTCGGCCTCCTTGTGCGCCTCGTCAATGATGCGCTGATACTTCGATTTCAGACCGAATTTGATTATAACGTATTGGGCAATACAGCCGACAAGGGCTCCAGCTATTGCTCCAATGAGTAATGATGTTGTTGTAACCATAATGTGTTATAAGTTTTAAATATATAATAAAACGCATCGCATATCAAGGGTTCGACGTGGTTGTGCCAGTCTCCTTAATATAACAATGCGTGAAGTCGCTAATGGGGAATTGGTGGAACAGTTACTCTTGCGAGAGTGCTGCATCTACTAAACGTGAAAGTTCACTTACCTTTCTTAATGTTTCTGCAGAGCCCACATTGTCGGCCTGCTTTACAAGTTCAAGGGCTATGTCGAGAGCTGCCATTGCGTGTACTCTCACACCTCCCTCTCCCGAAAAGAGTTGCTTATATATAATTAACTTTTCGTTTGTCAAGCGTGCTGCTTGGCGGTAATATGGTTCTTCGCTCGCTTTTATTGTAAGCGGGAATGATATTCCGTCAATTACAAGGTTTATTCCCAATTCTCTATCTTCCATAATGCCTGGTCTACGTTTTTTTTGGTTATTTTTTCAGTGACTCGATGCATTGGTCGATTTCACGCACAAGCTTTGATATCCGCTCCTTTGCCTGCCCAATTTCGGCATCGCTCAAGCTTATTATCTTCGCCTGTTTAAGATTGTTGTAATTGGTTTCGAGTGATTTGCAACGCATCAGCGTCTCCTGCAACGAGTTTTCTTTCTCTTCGAGCAGGCGTGTCAGTTCGTCGTTACGCTCTTTCATCTGCTTGTATTTGTATAATAGCAGGTGTAGCTTCTCTTCGAAATGTGCCAATGCAATTTTATCGTTCTCGGTCATAATACGACAATCGTTTTACAAATATATGTGCAAACGGGAAAGATACCCAAGGTCTGCTTTGGTGTATTTTACGGCGAGTGCAGTGTATATTCGCAGAATATTGCAAATATAGGCGATTTTTTGGAGATTTGAAAGGTTTGTACACTTTTTTGTAAAAATGCTCTATTTTCTTTTTGTGTACGGTTGTGGGGCGGCGTAAATGTACCGATGAAACGGTATTTTTTGTATGTATGGCAGCGTGGAATTATTGTGCAATGTGTTTTTTACCGCCTTTTATGTATATGCTGCCTTTGATGGGGAGGGTTACCTTGCGGCCGCTCATATCGTAGATGGTGTTGGCGTCTTTACAACCGTTATCTGTGGTTATGGTTGAAATGCCCACAGTTCCATTGGTAACAATTATGTGGCCGGTGTGGTCGTTGAGCTCTTCTTTTGTGCCGTTTGAGGAGATTTTAATATTTTTCAGCTCAAACGGGTAGCTCCTGTCGGCAATGCCTTCTGCTTTTAATGCAATTATTGCAATGTCACCCGAGGTGCCGCTGAAGTTTTCGTTCTCGGTTGAATGTATAATTACTCGCATTGCGCCGTTGGGCTGCAGAGTGCATTCGGGGGTGGTGTGGCTTGCGCAGGCACGGCTGCCTGTGAGAATGCCATTCTCTTTTTCAACCTCAATGCCTGTGGGGATGTGTAGGTCGAATTGTATGGCCGAGAACGGGTATTGGGGGTTGGCTATGTTTATGAACAAGCTGTTGCCCTCTCCGTCACACTCCACGGTTGTGCTGTTTGTGGGGGGGGTGGTGGCTTGTGCCGGCGTGGTCTGTATTGTCTCTATAATTCCGGCAATATCCTCTGTGTCCACAATGCCGTTGTTGTCTACATCGCCTGCAGGGGTGGCTGTATGCGGAGCAATAATCATTGCGGTTGTTGCTGTTACATCGGCAATGTCCACAATGCCGTCGCTGTTGGCATCGCCGCGGGGGCCTCCCGGCAGTTCCACTATGTTTGCGAACTTGCTCCAGTAATCACGGCTCTCGTATTGCTCTTTTGTGTCGGCAGGTATGTATAGTGTAGCTGTGGTGTAGAGTCCATCAAATGTGTAGTGGTCAACAAGTGCCGGTGTTGAGCTCTGGGAGTATATTGCATAAAGCGCCTCGCAGCCGTAGAAACTGCCGGTTCCTATGTTCTCCGTGCTGTTGGGGATTTCAATGCCGGTAAGTGCGGTGCAGTTGTAGAATGCCCAGTCGCCTATGCTTGTAGTGCCTTCTGGTATTGTTGCGCTTGCAAGGTTGTCGCTGCCATAGAATGCCCAGTCGTGGATTGTGTTCACCCCTTCGGGTATAATGGTGTTGCTGCAGCCTTGAATAAGGCTGTTGGTTGCGCTCTCTATTATGGCGTTGCACTTGTTGCGGCTGTCGTATGTGGTGTTGCCGCTTGCCACGGTTATCTTCTCCAGCCTGTTACAGGCGTTGAAGGCGTTGTTGCCTATGCTTGCAACGTTTTCGGGTATGTGTATCTCCTTGAGTGCGGTGCAACCATCGAAAGCCGAAGTGCCTATGCTTGTCACTTCGCCAGGAATTATTATGTTCTTTAGTGCGGAACAACCCCAGAATGCTTCGTTGCCAATGGTTGTTATCCCTTGCGGTATAGTTATACTCTCGAGCGCGGTGCAGAATTCGAACATTGATGCGCCAATTGCAGTTACTTCTTGTGGGATGGTTATCTCCTCGAGTGCACTGCAATGCTTGAATGCCTTCTCACCAATGGCTGTTATGCTTGTGGGTAATACAATATCCTTTAAGTTGCTGCAGTGGGCGAAAGCCTCGTTGCCAATAGTTGTTACTCCTTGCGGTATTGTTATGCTTGCAAGTCTGGCGCAGCCGCAGAATGCGGCATTGCCAATGGTGGTAATGCTGTGGGGTAAAGCGATGTCTGTGAGTGCTGTGCAGCCGTAGAATGCGTGGTTGCCAATGGCGGTAATGCTCTCCGGTATTGTTATGCCCGTAAGTGTGGTGCAGCCCCAGAAAGTTTCGGGCTCTATGCTGGCGACACTGTATGTTGTACCCGATTGGGTTACGGTTGCGGGAATAATAAGGCTGCCTTTGTAGGGCTCATTGTAATTTCCGTGGGTAACCTCAACTCTCTTTTCTGTCTTTGACAGTATGTTGTAGAAAATTCCGTCCGATTCAAAGTCGTAGGCACTTATGGTTGTGCAACAAAGCAGAAATAATGTGAAAAATATGTTTCTAGTGTTGTATAAATGCCTCATAAAATGCCTCTACTCATTATAACTCTGCAAAGTTAGTACAATTTGTGTGAAAATCTTTAATAAGCGAAGTGTTTTAACCCGTTGTGTGATAAAAAGTACTTTATACAGACAAGAGGTTGACTAAAAAGGCTCTTTCGGACTTCGCAAGCCTAAAAATAGCTCTTTTTATTCAATCCCAAACAAAGAAGATGACTCAAATGTCTTTTTGAGTCATCTTCTTGTGCTGAATGTTTTATGTTTTTTGTCTAGTTACCGAGAATTATAGATACAAGTGATGTTACATCGCCCACGTTTACAATTCCGTCATTGTTGATGTCGGCAGCATCTTCACTCAATGAGGTGTCGAGAATCATAGCCACTATGCTTGTTACATCGCCCACATTCACAATACCGTCACCGGTTATGTCGCCCGTAATGCCTGCACCATCCTCCACGATGTTTGCAAAATTGCTCCAATAAACGGTTGATACAATCTTTTTGTTATCAACGGGAACGAGCATTATCTGGTCGAGCAGGAAACGGAACGCGTGGTGGTTGGTGTTCATTGCCATATAGGCACTTCCTCTCTTATAGGCTGGTGCAAGCAGCTCAATCTTTACATCCACCGAGTGGGATGTGTTGGCTTCATAAGCAGAACCGCTGTTCGTGAGGTCGAAAATAAAGTCCTTGCCGTCAGTGTCTTTCAAGAATATTGTATCGATGCGAGCACTGTCGGGTGTTATGGCGCTTGTTGCAAGTACACCATAACTGCCGCTTCTTAATTTCACGGAGTCGCTGGGGAACATTCCTTTAAGTTCGTTGTTCTGGCTCACTCTTACACGCAGGTAAGATTTGCGATATTGGGGTGCTGTGGATGATGTTACCAGCGTGTCGTTGTAGCTCTCAATGAACCAGGGTGCAGTAACGAGGGCAATCTTGTATCGGCCGGTACTTGTTCCTGCTATGCCAAAAGTTGCAGAGGGCATCTTGGAAGCATTCTTTTCATTGGTATAGGCGAGCAGGTAGTCGGCGCCGTAGAGAATGCCGGTAACATCGGGGTTCTGTGTGGCAATCTTTATGGTTTCATAATTCGCCTCCAGGTTGCGGTTCTTTATTGCGCCTTGCAGGTTATTGAAATTGGTTGTGGGAACGGTAACTTCAAAATCCTCTCTTTGGGGTGTAGTCGCAGTGTATGCCGCTTTTGTGCCGGCCGGCACGTAGAGCGTTGCGCTCTTGTAGTGCTCGGCAAAAGCATCGTCGGCGAGCCAAGAGGGTAGGCTGCTTTCAGTATAGATGCTCTCGAGCGAGCTGCAGCCGCTGAACGCGCATTCGCCTATGCTTGTTACGCTTGCAGGTATGGTAACGCTTGTGATTGTGGTGTTGCCACGGAAGGCATTGTTTCCTATGCTGTAGCTGCCACCCTTGTAGTCGGTAGGGAGAATAATCTCGCTCTCGTTGCCAATGTATGCCACAAGTGTGCCGTTTTCGTCAAAGACAAAACCTTCTTCAGCAGTTCCGTTTGATATATTTGTTACTTTGTTTGCGTAACGGGCTACGCTGCCGTGAGAGCTCTCGCCTTTTATTATATTCAATGCCGAAAAGTTGTATACATTTTTAAGATTATAACAACCAAGAAAGGCTTCGTTGCCTATGCTTGTAATACCTGCCGGTATGGTTACACTTGTGAGCCCTGCGCAACTATAGAATGCATAAGGCTTTATTTCTGTAACATCGTTGGGTATAACAAGGCTTGTAACCTTCTCCTCGTCTACATAAAACTCTTGGGTGTAGCCTAGAGGGTTGGCGTTCTGGCTTGCAAAATTTATGTTGCACCACGCGCTCAAGTCGTTTATGTGTATCTCCTTCAGCGCGTTGCAATTTGCGAAAACGGTGTTGTTTATTTCGGTTATTCCATTGCCTATGGTTAAATATTCAAGGTCGCTGCAACCATCAAAAGCGTAGTCGCCGATAGTTGTCACGCTGTTGGGTATTGCGATGGAGGTTATGCCGTATATGCCGTTGAAGGCTCCGTTGGCAATGGTTGTAATGTCGTCGGGTATAACAGCATCCTTGGCTCCCAAAATGAGTGTTTTACTGTCGGTTTCAACCAATACATTACAACCTGCCGGTACACTGTATTTTGGGTTTTCGGGGCTTATGGTTATTGTTTGCAGGTTATTGTTGTGTACGAATGCGTACTCACCAATAATGATTGTGTTTGCGGGAATGTGTATTGTGCGTATGTTGCAACCTCGGAAAGCGTATGCGCCAATGTGCTCCACGTTGCTTCCAATGGAAATATTGGTAAGGGCGGTACAGTCGTAGAAGGCACAATAGCCAATTTGTGTAACAGTTTCGGGTATTGTCACCTTTGTCAAGCCGATACAGTTGCGTAAAGCGTGCTGGCCTATAGCCTTAACGGTGTAGGTGTTTCCCTCGTATGTAACATATTCGGGAATTGTTATCTCGCCGCTGTATTCGTTGGTAAATTCGTAGTGGTAATCGCCTTGGAAAGTTACCATTACCGTCTTTTTCTCCTCGCTTATAATAGAGTAGAAGATGCCGTCGGCCTCGAATTTGATTCCTGAAAGAGTTTCAAGCTCGTTGTAATAGATATATGTGTTGTCGGCCCACCAGTAACTGTTGCTGCGTATTCCGAACCCGAATTTATTTCCACTTCCGGGTATTGTGAATGTTACGGTAAACTGCCTCTCTTCATTTGCCGGAATATTTGCATACAGGCTTTGTTCGTGGGTATAATCATCGTATACTATCAGCGAACAAGTGAAGGTCTCGTCGAAATCGGTAGTAGCGTTATTCTTTAGCGTGAATGTTATGTCTATTGTTGCAGAGTTTGATATTATTTCGGGAATTTCAATATTTGTCACTTCCAAGGCGGTGGGCTCGTATGTGTCGGGAGTGGAAATTGTTGCGGTGTTCCCGTTAAGTGTTAAAACAAGGTGGTCGGCTTTACCGTTTGCGTATTTGCAGTACATTTTTTTTACCTCGTCGCTACCGATAATCTTGTACACGGGTATAAGTTTGTATTCGCCGTCGGGAACGTTGTTGGGAATATTGATGTAACGCTCAACCCAGTCGTAACTCCATTCCGCTTCTAAAGAATATATAAAGTCCTCGTCAAAAGAGTATGATATGATTTCGTCATTTTTTGTAATGGCAAGGCCGAAGTGTCCCTCGGAATACTTAATTGAGGCATTTTCAATACCGGTATAGACAGCGTAGATGTTTGAACGTTCAAAAGTTGTTTGTTCTGGTATTTCGAAATATTCATATACAATATCCGGTAGATTCACCGGGGCTTGTGTGTTTTGTGGGCTTACACCACAAACAGCATATTGCCAACTGTTATAATTCATTGAGGTTAGTTCAAAGTAACCATCCTGGTAGCCGTCCCATCCCCAGTTTATGTGGAAAAGTCCATCGGTGTTGTAGCCGTCGCACACAAAGAGGTGACCTCCTCCAGCAGCGTCTTGACCTCGATAAATCACGGGGCGCTGTTTGTTGAGTTCACTTTTTATAATGTTCTCCCACTCATTGAAAGTGAAATAATTTCTTTTCAGCATTTGTGCTCCCTTGTATCCGAAGTTGTCTACAAGAGCCTCTGTAATCTTTGTTGTATATCCGTATGTTTCATATGAGCAATACTCGGACTTAATGGCAATACCACAGGCCGACATAAGGGTAGCTACAGCAAGGCTTTGCTCGTTTGTGTAGTTCGATGTGTAGTTGTCGAGCATATTTGCCCAGTCAAAGGTGTATCTGTTGAGGTCGGTTACAATTTCTATACCATGGCTGTCTGTTGTATAGGAAACGGTGCCTGTAGCCTTGTCGGGGTATTGGTGGTAATTTATAACTTGTGCCATAGCTGTTGCACAGCATCCGGTTATACAGGTTTCATAGTGCACGGGGTCGTAAGGGCACAAAAGGTTATAAGGGCTTCCCTGTCCCCATTTTGTGGTTAAGAGTGGCTCCACTGCGGTATCACCCTCGCTTGCCGTTACAGCAGCAAATGCTTGGGGGTGTTTGCGTGCTTCGGCAACATTCTCTTCTACAAGGCTCAACCACCACTGCACGGCGGGGTTCACGTTGTCGGGGTCGAAAGAGCCGTTGTCGGTATGGGCAAGAATGGGCTTTAGCTGGTCTTCGCCCGAAACGACAATAAAACCTTCGTTCTCCTCAATATCGAAAATATAATATGCTGCGTCTGCAGGCGCTGTTGTGCCGTTTGCTCTTTTGGGAGCATAGCTCTTGTGTCTGATGCTTTTTTTTGCTCCGCTTTTCTTGCTAATGTACTTTTGGGCTATCTCTTTCGCGCTTTCGTAGTCGATGGGGCCTGCAATGGCCTGTGTTGCAATGAAAAGCAACAGGAATAGCAGTGTTTTTTTCATAGTTTTTTGTTTTGTATGTTTGCCGTATGAATTGTATCAATGAAACTGTAATAATGCAGCATTCATTGGCAAATATATACATATTGTATTTATTTTAAAATAAATACATTAAAAAATGCGTAATAACACTAAAATACTTGTAATTACAGGATTGCCTCTGTGAAAAGCAGGGTGCGGTAGTATTCTGCTTTTTTCTCTACGGCGAGCGGGTAGGCGCGCGAGGTCGATGGCATACGCCATAATCTTATCTCGCGTCCATCGATGGTTGCGATGCTGTATGTGCCTATAGGTGGTTCCTCGCAACCGAGAAGTGTGGTGAGTGTGTTGGTGGCTTTCTGTCCCGTGGTAACAATGGCGTGGCAGCAGGGAATCTGTGCAAGGAGGGCGGGTATGTCGGTGGGTGTTATCACCTCGAGAAAATTATCCGATGCGTTATCCTTGAGGCGGTGCACTGTGGTTGCCGTGTCGTAAAGGGCTATGCCTTTATCTGTGAGCAGGGCTTTTATCTCCTTTTCCTTGAACTTCTTTTCTTCCTTTATTATGAAATGATCTTTTTTGCCAAAGAATAGTAACCCGAATATTTTCCAGAAGTCGTTGGTTATGTTAGGGTAATAGAATTCCATAGCCCAACGCGCTCGCGGTGGGGGAAAACTGCCGAGAAAAAGTATTCTTGCATTGTGGGGCAGAAAGGGTTCCCAGGGGTGGTGCTCGGTCTTCTTCATCGTGGGATAAATTCGTAACGGTTGAGCATTGCTGTGGGGTTGTAGGCTCTTTTTGCCTGGCGTAACCCTTCGTCGCCGAGGTCTTCTTCGCGGTTTATAAGTGTTACTTGGGGGTATTCTTGCAGTATGTCGGCTGCAAAACTGCTGGCAAGTGTTTCGCTGAGTCCCGGGTATTCGCGGTCGGCTTTCTCAATGTGTATGTAGAGCATATTGCCCCATACCTCGCCGAGGGTGAAAGCTTTTACTTTTCCGTCTATTTTTATTACTGCTGCGGGTTGTGGGTAGATGGGGAGGTTGCGCACGGTGGCTATGCTCTGGTGTATCTCGTAGCAACGCATAATGGATTCGTTGCATCCTTTGCCCAGAATAAAGTCGGTTACCGGGGTTGTCTCCTCGTCGGTGAAGCGCTTGTATTCGTAACAGGGGTGCTCGGCAAGGAATTTGTTTTTGCGGTTGCGGCGCTTGTTGAGTGCTTTTCCTTGCAGGGTAGCTATATCCTCGGCACGGTGTATGTAGTCTGCCCAGCCGTCGAGTGCTATCTGTTCGTGGGTGGGGAGCAGGGTGGCAAGTTCTTCAGCCATCTCCTGGGGTACGGCGGTGAAACGTAGCTCACGGTTCTCTCTTTGGCAGTGTTCTTGCAGTATTGCGACACTCTCTTTGAGTGGCAGGCTGCCGATGGGTGGCAGAAAGGCCTGTTTCTTTAGGTCGTGCTGTGAGAGGCACGAAATAAAGAGCGTGTCGTGTTCCACGGCGTATTCGTACTCCATATAATCGGCCCACATAATGAGGTTGCCGGGAGTGTAATCGCACGAGTATGTGAGGGCTTGACGGGCAAAACTTTTCAGTTGCTCGACTGCTTCTATGGTTATGGGGCTGAATTTGAGCATTGTTAATATTTAAACAATAACCCGCCTAATTTTGTGCGTTAGGCGGGTTGTATATGTTATTTTGTTACTTCGTCGCTGTTGGGGCGTGGCTCCTTCTTTGCGAGGGTTACAATCTTGTATACATAGTCGGACATCCAGCTTTCAGAGTAGCCGAGCTTCTCTCTGTACTGGCGCACTGCATATACGGTGCGGAATGTTGCCTCGTCTTTCCAGTTGTTCTTTGTGAGAATGTCGTTGATGATTTTCTCGGTCATTCCCTTCAACAGCTTGTGGAAGATGCCGGGGATGCGGAATTTCCACTGCATAAGGTTGCCGACAAGCATCATAAGGTCGTTGTTGAAGCCCTGGAAGGCGAAAAGGTAGGGCTGTACGTCGGTTATGCGTTTGCAGTTCTTCTTTATTGAGAGGTCAATCTCCTTGAAGAAGTTTTCGTTAAGCCCGTAAATCTGCTCGAGCATCTTTTTGCAACGGCTGCGCTCAGCTACACCCAGTTTGTTGTTCTGTGTGGCAACCTTGAGGGTGCGCTTGAAGGTGGCAAGGTCGGGCAGCATACCTATGTTGGTTATTCCAAGGTTTGCGGCAAGAACCGACTGGTAGTATACGCGTATGAGGGTCATAAAATCCTCCATACCGCCGATGCGTGTTGTCTCGGTCTTTTTCTTTTTGAAAATATCAAATAGTCCCATATTGTTATTTTATCTGTTATTTCTTGTTATTGCGTTTCTGTTGCTCCTCGAGCATACGGCGCTGCTGCTCCTGCAAAGCCTCAAGGCGTGCCATGAAGTTGCTGCGTTTTGCGGGGTTGTTCTTGTTCTTCTCGTTATATGCCTCCATCTTTCTTAGAAGTTCCTGCTCGTTGATGGTTCTTCTCAAATATACAAAGATGAGTACGCTTATGAGTGTAGAAACAAAGTAGTAGTAGTTGAGGCCCGAAGAGTAGTCGTTGAAGATGAAGAAGAACATAATGGGCATAAGGTACATCATCCAACGCATTATCTTCGCCTGTTGCTCCTGTTCGGGTGAGCCACCCATTGAGGGCTGCATTTTTGATGTATAATAGGTGTTGAGCACCTGTGTTATACAGAACAGCAAGCAGAAGATGCTTATGTGGTTGCCGAGGGGCCATATGGGGGTGTTCCAGCTGATAAGTGCGTCGTACGACGAAAGGTCACCTGCCCACAGGAAGCTCTCCTGGCGCAACTCTATGGCATTAGGTACAAAGTTGAACATTGCAATGAAGACTGGCATCTGTATGAGCATAGGCAAGCAGCCTCCCATTGGGCTTGCGCCGTATTTGCTGTAGAGGCCCATAATCTCCTGCTGCTTTTTCAGTGCGTCCTCTTTCTTTGTGTATTTTGCGTTTATCTCGTCGATGTAGGGCTTGAGAGCGCGCATCTTTGCCGACGAGAGGTACGATTTGTATGTGAAGGGGTATACGATTGCCTTTACAATGAGGGTGAGCAACAGGAGTACGATTCCCATATTCATTCCCCAGCTGTTGAGCCAGTCGAAGAGGTAGATTATGAAGAAGCGGTTAATCCAGCGTACAATGGGCCAGCCAAAGTATATGAGTTTCTGCAATTCGAGCTCCTTGTCGCCGTTTATTGCGAGGTGGTTGCTCTCAACGAGGTCGCTGTACTTGTTGGGGCCGAAGTAGAACTGTATGTCTGTGGCAACCTTGCCGCTGGGGTCGAAGGGGGTATACATTGAAGCATAGCAGTTCTTGAGGTAGCCTTTGCCTTCGTTTATTGTGTCCGACTCAAGGTATACCTTGTCGAACTTGTCACCGGCAATCATTATGCAAGAGAAGAACTGGTTCTTGAAGGCTACCCAGTCGATGGGCTCCTCGAGTGTCTCCTCGTCGTTCTTCATCTCGCTCAAGTATTCAGTGTCGTCGTTGGCAAGCTTGTATGTGACGGTTGAGTACTGCTGCTCGAATTTGAAACCCTTCTCCTGCTGGCGCATAAGCTGCTCCCAGGTGATGCCCATCTGGCGCAGTGAGCCGGGGAAGGCGTTCTGCATATTGTGTGCATCGATGGCGAGGTTCAGCATATAGCTGTCGGGCAAGAGACGGTAAGCGAAGTCTATATATTTGTCCTGTGCGAAGGCAAGGCGCATCACTACGCTACTGTCGGTCTGTTCACGGGGGGTGAAGTAGAGACGGCGTGTATCAATGTTCTCCTCTTTACCGTCAAAGGTAAAGTACATCTGGTTTTCCTCGATGTTTTCGCGACCGCGGCTGTCAATGGTTGTGAGCTTGTCGCCGGCACTGAAGAGTGTGAGGCTGTTGCCCTGCTGGTCGTTGTAGTCGGTGAGGGTTGCCGATGTTACTCTTGCACCAAGTGTGGAGAGGTCTATGCTCACCTTGTTGTTGGCAAGGGTAATGGTTTTCTCCTCGCCGTTCAATACATTGAAGAAGAACGATGCGCTGTCGTTCTTGTGTTCCTCGATGGCTGCTTCTTCAGCCTCTGCTATCTGCATAAGGGCTTTCTCTTCGGCCTTCTGGATGGCTGCTATCGAGTCCTGATAGTGCTTCTGTGCCTTAATCTGTTCGGGATTGGGTTTGTTGAAGTAGAAGAATGCAACAAAGAGCAATCCTATAAGTGCAAATCCTGTAATACTGTTTTTATCCATAATTCGGTTGTGTGTCGTTATTTTTTTACAATTAGCTGCAAAGTTAGTAAAAATAAAGGGATTTATACTCTCTTATGGTGTGAAATTATGCAAATAATGCCTTGAATGCCTTTTTTGTTTCATTACAACAATTTTTTATCCTTAAATGTGCCGGAAAAATATTAACTTTGTCAATTAAAAATGTTAAGTTTGAATATTAATTTAATTACTGTGAAATTTAAATAGGGTATGAGCAGACATTTACTCTTGGTTATTTTATTCTGTGTTTCTTGCGTCTGTGTTGCGCAGAACGATAAAAGTGTTTACACCTTCTTTAAGGCAAAAATAGATTCTTTGGCAAGCGATTCGTCGTATTTGTCGGGCAGTGATGATGTAAGCCCCAATCCTGTGTACGCAAAGATGCTTACTTCGCCAGTGCTTTATGGTTCGGTGGTTAACCGTGGTTTTAGTAATGGTTTTGGCAGCGGTGATGCCGGTGGCGCGTTTGCAAGTGATGAGAAACGTGAGGCGGTGATAGGTTCTTTGATGATGAATGTTTACAAGAACCACCCTTCCATGATAGAACTTACCGAGGAACAGTTACGTGCCGAAAAGAGCGTGGCCGAAGTTGATATGAGCAAGGCCGCTCCTTTGCTTGAAATGAGCGAGAGGCCGAGCATTGCTGTTCCCGATAATGTTGCCGGCGGCATTGCAACAACTGTAAAGAAACCTTCTTACTGGCGCACTTCGGGTTCGTTCGACCTGCAGTTTACACAGAACTATGTTTCTCCCAACTGGTCACAGGGTGGTGACAATACCCGTACAATGCTCACTGTGCTTGTGCTGAACCTAAACTATGACGACAAAGACAAGATTACCTTCACCAATAAGTTCGATGCCAACCTTGGCTTTACTACCGTTGAGGGTGATACTTTGCACCACTTCAAGACCAACAACGACAAGTTGCGCCTTGAATCGACACTTGGTTACAAACTTGCGAAGAACCTTGATATTGCAATGAAGAGCAAACTCGAGACACAGATTCTGCCTAACTATCCCACAAACAGCAAGGATTTCGTCTCTAAATTTATGGCTCCCTTTGACGCCAACTTCTCGCTCGGTCTCAACTACAAGCCTTCTTGGGAGAACTTCTCGTTGCAGATATTCGTTGCGCCCCTGTCGGCATATAACTATAAGTTCGTGCGCTATGAAAACCTTGCCAGCCGCTATGGTATCAAGCAGGGCCGCCACCACAAGGAGGACTTCGGTACCCAGCTTATCGTTACTGTGCCCAGCGCTACTCTCTTCAAGATTGTGGAGTGGTGGTCGCGTGCTGAATTCTATACCGACTACTCGCGTGCCTTTTTCTCTTGGGAAAACAAATTCGACATCAGGCTGACACGCTATTTCAAGGTTTCAATGCTGGTGCATACGCGCTTCGACGACAGCTCGCTCGACCTTGAGGACGATAAATATGGCTTCTGGCAGATTAAAGAGTATATGACACTTGGTCTCTCATACTCCTGGTAAGTTTTCACCTGTTTTTAACTCCCCTTGTAACCTATAAGTATGGCCTGGAACTCACTTTTCCCCGTAACCGACCCCACCTGGATATTCCTGGGGGTTTTGTGCATAATACTTTTTGCACCTCTGTTGTTCAACAAACTGCGTCTGCCGCACATCATCGGTATGATTCTTGCCGGTCTTGTGATTGGCCCCAACGGATTGAATGTACTCACCCGTGACGACAGCTTTGAACTTTTCGGCAAGGTGGGGTTGTACTACATTATGTTCCTGGCAAGCCTTGAAATAAACTTGCAGGAGATGCGTCAGGCAAAGGGTGGAGCATTGCTGCTGGGTCTTTCAGTGTTTGCAATGCCCATTCTGCTAGGCTTTTTTTCCAACCGGTATATTCTGGGGTACGGGGTGGTGACATCGGTGCTGCTGGCCAGTATGTATGCCTCGTACACGCTTATCTCTTATCCCATTGTGGCGCGTTACGGTCTGTCTCGTCTGCGCTGTGTGAATTTTGTGGTTGGTGGAACCATTATAACCGACACTCTTACCCTGTTTGTGCTTGCCGTGGTGAGCGGTATGTTTACCGGGGATGCAGGGTGGCTATTCTTTGTGCTTCTGTTCCTGAAGCTTGTCCTGATTACTGCCGCCATTATATTCATATTCCCTCGTATTACACGTTATTTCTTCCGCAAGTACAACGACGGTGTTATACAGTACATCTTTGTTATGGCGCTGCTTTTCCTTGGTGCAGGTATGATGGAACTTGCCGGAATGGAGGGTATTCTGGGTGCCTTTATAACCGGTCTTGTGCTGAACCGCCTGATACCTCATTCATCTCCCCTTATGCGCCGAATAGATTTTGTGGGTAATGCAATATTTATCCCTTATTTCCTTATAGGCGTGGGTATGATGATAAACCTTAAGGTTCTGTTCGGTAATTTCGATGCGCTCACGGTTGCTGTGGTGATGATAGTGACTGCATTGACCGGCAAGGGTATTGCTGCGTGGATAACAGCCCGTACCTACAAGATGTCGTTCAACGAGCAGGGGCTGATGTTCGGCCTTTCCACTTCGCAGGCTGCTGCTACACTTGCTGCGGCAATCGTGGGACACAAGATAATACTTTCCGACGGCTCTCACCTGTTGAGCGAGGATGTGCTGAACGGTACAATCCTGTTGATATTGGTTACCTGTATTGTGAGCTCTGTGGTTACCGACAGGTCTTCGCGCCGCATAGCGGTGTCGGGCGTAGAACTCGACAAACCCGGCAACTCTTCGCAGAAGACACTTCTTGCGCTGGCTAACCCCAATATGGTGGACAGGCTCATGGATCTGGCATTATTGTTGCGACAGGATAATTCAAAAATGCCGTTGTCGGCAGTGACCGTGGTTCTCGACGAGGATGAGAAACTGCGCAGCCGAGCCCAAAAGGTGCTTGACAAGGCAACGGATGTGGCGGCATCGGTCAATGTGCCCATTCTCACAAAGGTACGTCTCACAACTAACTTGTCCTATGGTATTATCCACGAAGTTAAGGAAAATGACTATCGTGAACTTATCGTTGGTTTTCACCAGAAAGAGACAGCCAACGACACCTTCCTGGGTGGTGTGCTGCCCGAACTGCTCAACGGCATAAACACACAGATAATTATGGCACGCATAAATATTCCTTTGAATACTGTGCGTTGCATACACATTACATTCCCTGCAAAAACCGAGTATGAGGCCGGTTTTAAATATTGGGTGGACGAAACAGCCCGTATGGCTTCGGGTCTTGCGTGCAAGATTATTTATCACGGCCACCCCGACAGCTTGGAACACATAAAGGCGCGCCTTAAAAAACAGTCGGGTGTGAATGCTGAATTCTATGAAACCGACGGCGGTAACGATCTTAAGCGTCTCTCGCAGATAATAGACGATGATCATCTTCTCATAATAGTGAGCGCGCGCCGTGGCTCAATCTCTTTCCGTCCGTCGCTCGACCATGTTTTTGTGCAGCTGCAGCGCGATTATCGCGAAACAAGCATTCTGCTCATATACCCCAACGGCTATACTCTCGATAGCGAGGTTTAGCTCCTGGCCGTTTGTTAAGGATTTATTATTTTGAATAAATATAGCTATTACTATGAAGGAATTATTTAGAATGATGCGTCGCTTTGTGACGCCATACAAAAAGTATGTAGGTTTGTCGGTGATATTGAACATTCTTTCGGCGGTAACCAATGTGTTCTCCTTTACATTGTTGATACCCATTCTGGACATTCTTTTCCAGACCGGAGCGAACAACGAGGTGTATGAATATATGGAGTGGGGAAGTGCCGGAGTAAAAGATGTGGCTGTAAATAATTTCTATTATTATGTTACACAGATGATTGCCGAAAAGGGCGCAATGCTGACTCTATTGGTGATTGGTGTGTTGTTTGTGGTCTCAACCTTCCTGAAGACCTCGTGTTACTTTGCCTCGTCGGCTGTGATGATTCCCCTGCGCACGGGTGTTGTACACGACATTCGTGTAATGCTCTACAAGAAGATTATGGGCTTGCCTCTGGCGTTCTTCTCGCAGCAGCGCAAGGGTGATATTATTGCACGTATGAGCGGCGATGTGAGCGAGGTGGAGAATTCAATAACAAGCTCTCTCGACCTTCTGCTCAAGAACCCCATACTCATATTGTTCTATTTCTCAACTTTGCTAATAACAAGTTGGGAGCTTACCCTTTTCACCATCTTGGTTTTGCCTGGAATGGGCTGGATTATGGGCCGCGTGGGCAAGCGTCTTAAACGCCGTTCGCTTGAGGCACAGGAGAAGTGGAGCAGCGTGATGTCGCAGCTCGAGGAGAGCCTTGGTGGTCTGCGCATTATAAAGGCCTTTATAGCCGAGGATCAGATGGTAAAACGCTTTACAGGTACAAGTCGGGGGGTGCGCGACATCACCAACAAGGTTGCCACACGCCAGGCTATGGCTCACCCTATGAGTGAGTTCTTGGGTACAATACTTATTGTTTTTGTGTTGTGGTTCGGTGGCTTCCTTATCCTTAACGAGTCATCGCGTATAGATGCCCCCGCCTTCATCTTCTATATGGTTATCCTTTACAGCATAATAAATCCCTTGAAGGAGTTCTCAAAGGTAGGTTACAATATACCCAAGGGTCTTGCTTCGCTCGAGCGTATCGACAAGATTATGAGCGCCGAGAATCCTATTGTGGAGCCAGAAAATCCCACCACTATTGAAACTCTTGAGGATAAGATAGAGTTCAAGAACGTTACTTTCGGTTACGATGAGTCGCACGATGTGTTGCGCGATATAAACCTTGTGATTCCGAAGGGTAAAACCATAGCCCTCGTAGGTCAGTCGGGTTCGGGTAAATCCACGCTGGTAGACTTGATTCCACGTTATCACGATGTGCAAAAGGGCGAGGTTATAATAGATGGAACAAATATAAAGGATTTTCGTGTGCGCGACCTGCGTTCAATAATTGGTAATGTGAACCAGGAAGCCATCCTCTTTAACGATACCTTTTTTAATAATATAGCATTTGGTTGCGAGAATGCAACAATGGAGCAGGTTGTTGAGGCTGCCAGGATTGCCAATGCCCACGACTTTATTATGGCTTCAGAGGATGGTTATGACACTATGATTGGCGACCGTGGAGGCCGTTTGAGCGGTGGTCAGCGCCAGCGTTTGAGTATTGCCCGTGCCATACTCAAGAATCCTCCTGTGCTTATTCTCGATGAGGCTACTTCGGCGCTCGACACAGAGTCGGAGCGTCTGGTACAAGAGGCTCTGGAGCATCTTATGAAGACCAGAACGACTATTGCCATTGCTCACCGCCTTTCTACAATCAGGAATGCCGACGAAATATGCGTGCTGCACGAAGGCAGAATAGTGGAGCGTGGCAAACACGACGAACTTCTGGCAAAAGGAGGGTATTATAAGAAACTTAATGATATGCAGTCTCTCGCATAATGGTAAAAATCGCCTCGTTGAAAAGACGAGGCGATTTTTTTATCTATCTGTTATTTCTCATCGTGGAAAGGCTCGAACTGTGAACCCTTGTCAATCCAGTGGGGCTTTCTTGCTGCGTATATTATAAAAGGTGCAATTGTTACTACAAGGCAGCCGATGATAAGTACCGAGTACCAGGTGACATTGCTGCCCACGGCAATCTGTGCTGGGGGAATGAAACTGAGTACAAAGGCAAGCAAACTGCCGAGAAAACCCACTCCCGAAACAATCCACATAACGCAATTGCCTTTGCTTCCGAGGCGGAAGGGGCGGGGTGTCTCCTTCATGCTGTATCTCAGATATATTGCAGCGGCAAACATAAGCAGGTACATAATAAGGTAAAGCAGTACGGTGAGCTGTGAGAGAATCTGGTAAAAGCTCTGCACCGAGGGCATAACCACGAAGAGGAGACTTAAAAGTGTAACGGCTGCACCCTGTATGAGAAGAATATTCTTCTGTACGCCCAGCTTATTGGTCTTCTGCATGAAGGGAGGCAAGTAGCCGGCCTTGCCCACGGCAAAGATACCCTTTGAGGGGCCCGAAACCCAGGTAAGTACGCCGGCAAGCACGCCGAATGCAAGTGCTATGGCAATTATGGGTGAGAGCCACGATGCGTGTATGTATCTGAAGTAATTGTCGAATCCCACAAGAAGGCTCTGTGTGAGGTTGATGTCTTTCTGCGGTATTATTATACCCAAGGAGAAGGTGCCAAGTACAAATATAAGTACTGTTATTATAGCTCCTATGAATACTGCTTTGGGGTACTCCTTGGCAGGGTTGTTCATATCCTTTACGTGAATACCGGTCATCTCCATTCCGGCGTAGAAGAGGAATATTCCCGATGCAAGCACGAGATTGTCGAGCTTTGTGATATTAGGGAAGAAATCTCCGCCAAAATCCATCTGCGATGTGCCTCCGCTTGCAAGGTAGGCAATGGCGAGAAGCATTAGCAGGAAGGCAGGGATGATGGTTCCCACAAGTCCACCAATCTTGGCAACCTTGCTCACCCAGCCAAGGCCTTTTAGTGAGATATAGGTGGCTACCCAGTAGATTATCAGTACCACGGCAAGCGTGTACATCTTGTTCGATGCAAGGTTCATATCCTCGGTACTGTTGCTGCCGATGAATGCCAGTGATACTGCACCAAATGTGAGCACAGTGGGGTACCATATTGTGCTTTCAACCCACTGCAGCCATATTGCAAGGAAACCAATTCGTTTGCCGAATGCTTCGCCCACCCAGCGGAACACGCCACCTTGCTTGTCCTGGAACATTGCTGCAAGTTCTGCCGCCACAAAGGATGTGGGAATGAGAAATACTATTGCTGCAAACAGGTAGTAGAATGCCGAGCTAATGCCATATTCGGCTTCGGCGGGGAGGCCGCGTAGAGATACCACTGCGGTCACGTTCATAATTGCGAGTGTGATTACTCCCAATTTTACACTTTTGCTCATTGTAGAAGACATATTTATAAAGGTTAAGGTTAATAATGTTCTCCAATAAAACGTATGTGGTACTTTCTTGGTTCTCCCTTTCTTGTACGATTTTCAACTTATATACAAAAAAGAAGACCTCCCGAGCGCTCGGGAGGTCTTCAAATTTATGGAACGATTAAGGGATTATTCCTCTTTACCCCAATCGAGTTTAGCCATACGCTGGTAGCTTGAGTAGCGTTTTTTAGCCATACCCTGAGCTGCCTCGAACAACTCCTGTGCCTCTGCGGGGAACTGCTTTGCAAGTGATGCATAGCGAACCTCGCCTTGGAGGAAGTCTTGGAATTTATCCCACTGAGGCTCTTTGCTGTCGAGTGTGAAGGGGTTCTTGCCTTCCTCTTCGAGAGCGGGGTTGTAACGCCACAAGTGCCAGTAACCGCACTCAACGGCAGCAGCCTGCTCAGCCTGTGCTTTACCCATACCCTTCTTGATACCGTGGTTGATACAGGGAGCGTATGCGATAACCAAAGAGGGACCGGGATAAGCCTCAGCCTCACGGATAGCCTTCAAGCACTGGTCGTAGCTTGCGCCCATAGCGATCTGTGCAACGTATACATAACCGTAAGTTGTAGCAATCATACCAAGGTCTTTCTTGCGGATGCGTTTACCTGCTGCAGCAAACTTAGCGATAGCACCAAGAGGAGTTGATTTGGATGCCTGACCACCGGTGTTAGAGTAAACCTCTGTGTCGAGCACGAGGAGGTTGATATCCTCACCCGATGCGATAACGTGGTCGAGACCGCCGTAACCGATATCGTAAGAAGCACCGTCACCACCGATAATCCACTGTGAGCGTTTAACGATGTACTGCTTGATGTCAAGGATCTTCTTGCAAGTGTCACACTCTGCTGCCTCGCAAGCTGCGATGATAGCGGGTGCAATCTCCTTGGTAACGTCGCCGCTGAACTTGTTGTCGAGCCACTGCTGTGCAAGGCCTTTGAGCTCCTCGCTAGCGCAGCTGCACTGTGTAAGCTCTGTGAAGAGGTCTGTCAAGCGCTCGCGTATCTTGTTCTCGGCAAGTTTCATACCCAAACCATACTCGCAGAAGTCCTCGAAGAGTGAGTTACCCCAAGCGGGACCTTCGCCCTTCTCGTTTGTGCAGTAGGGTGTAGAGGGAACAGAAGCGGTGTAGATTGAAGAACAACCGGTAGCGTTGGCAACAATCTGACGCTCACCGAAGAGCTGTGTGATAAGTTTTACATAAGGTGTCTCACCGCAACCTGAACAAGCACCAGAGAACTGGAACAAAGGTGTTGCGAACTGTGAGTTCTTGGGGTTGCTCTTAACGTCGATGAGAGCCTGTTTGCTCTTAACGTTCTTGTAGCAGTAATCCCAGTTAGCAGCCTCGCCGCGCTCCTGCTCAAGGGGAACCATTGTAAGTGCAGAACCACCGAGTTTGGGGTTACCGGGACATACGTCAACACAGTTACCACAACCCAAGCAGTCGAGAACGCCTACCTGAATACGGAACTGCATACCCTTGAACGCTGCGGGAGCCTTCATCTCGATCTTCTCAGCGTTAAGACCTGCAGCCTCGTTCTCGTCCATTACGAAGGGACGGATACAGCCGTGAGGACAAACGTAAGAACATCTGTTACACTGGATACATTTCTCGGCATCCCATTTGGGAACGAATGCGCTAACGCCACGTTTCTCGTAAGCCGATGTGCCAAGAGGCCAAGTACCGTCGGCAATCTGCAAGTAAGCAGAAACGGGGAGCTGGTCACCCTTCTGTGCGTTGATGGGGCGAACGATTTTAGAGATGAACTCGGGCTCATCGCGTACCTCCTCAACATCTGCGGGAAGGTTAGCCCAAGCTGCATCGATAGTAAGCTGTTTGTACTCGCCACCGCGGTCAACAGCAGCATTGTTCTTATCAACAATGTCCTGACCCTTCTTGCCGTAAGACTTAACGATGAACTTCTTCATCTGCTCAATAGCAAGGTCTACGGGGATAACCTCTGTGATGCGGAAGAATGCGCTCTGGAGGATAGTGTTTGTGCGGTTGCCCAAACCAATCTCCTGTGCAATCTTTGTAGCGTTGATGTAGTAAACGGTGATGTTGTTCTCAGCGAAATATCTCTTGATATCGTTGGGGAGGTTCTTGATAAGCTCCTCGCCTTCCCATACTGTGTTCAAGAGGAATGTACCGCCCTTCTGCAAACCACGGATTACATCGTACATACGCAAGTATGCCTGAACGTGGCAAGCAACGAAGTTAGGTGTGTTCACCAAGTATGTAGAACGGATGGGTTTGTCACCGAAACGCAAGTGTGAGCAGGTGAAACCTCCTGACTTCTTAGAGTCGTAAGAGAAGTAAGCCTGGCAGTGTTTGTCGGTGTTCTCACCGATAATCTTGATAGAGTTCTTGTTGGCACCTACAGTACCGTCTGCACCAAGACCGTAGAATTTAGCCTCGAATACGCCGTCAACAACTGCAATCTCCTCTTTCTTGGGGAGTGATGTGAATGTAACGTCGTCCTCGATACCAACTGTGAAGTGGTTCTTGGGTGTGGGGAGTGCAAGGTTCTCGTAGATTGACATAATAACCGCGGGAGTGGTGTCGCAAGAACCGATACCGAAGCGGCCGCCAACGATAGTGGGGTTGATGGCTTTGAGTTCCTCGCAGCTTGAGAATGCCTCAACAACATCGAGGTACAAGGGCTCACCGTTGCAACCAGGCTCTTTTGTGCGGTCGAGAACAGCGATGCGCTTAACGCTCTTAGGCATAACTGCTGCCATATATTTAACAGAGAAGGGACGGTAGAGGTGTACGCTAACGAGACCAACTTTCTCACCTTTAGCTGTGAGGTAGTCGATAGCCTCTTTTGCAGCCTCTGTTGCAGAACCCATAACAACGATTACGCGGTCAGCATCCTCGGCACCATAGTATGTGAAGGGAGCATATTTGCGGCCTGTGATAGCAGAAATCTCGTTCATATACTCTGCTACGATATCGGGTACTGCATCGTAGAACTTGTTTACAACCTCTTTGTGAGCGAAGAATGTCTCGGGCTGCTCAGCTGTACCGCGGATAACGGGAGACATAGGGCTCAAAGCTCTGTTGCGGAACTCCTGAATACCATTCCAGTCTACCAAGGGAGCTATGTCCTCCTGCTCGAGCATCTCGATTTTCTGAATCTCGTGTGAAGTACGGAATCCGTCGAAGAAGTTAAGGAAGGGGATGCGGCTCTTGATTGTAGAGAGGTGAGCTACTGCTGCGAGGTCCATAACCTCCTGAACAGAACCCTCAGCAAGCATAGCAAAACCTGTCTGGCGGCAAGCCATAACGTCCATGTGGTCACCAAAGATGCTGAGTGAGCTACCTGCCAAAGAACGTGCAGAAACGTGGAATACGCTGGGGAGCATCTCACCTGCAACCTTGTACATGTTGGGGATCATAAGCAACAGACCCTGTGATGCCGTGAAGGTTGTTGTGAGCGCACCAGCCTGGAGTGAACCGTGCAAAGCACCGGCAGCACCGCCCTCTGACTGCATCTCCTGAACTAAAACTGTTTCGCCGAAAAGGTTTTTACGGCCCTGTGCAGCCCATTCGTCAACATACTCCGCCATTGTTGATGAGGGAGTGATGGGGTAGATGGCTGCTACCTCGGAAAACATGTACGCAATGTGAGCTGCGGCCTGGTTTCCGTCACAAGTGATAAATTTCTTTGCTTTTGTCATAACGCAATTTGATTTATGTGAAAATAAACTGTTGTTCTCTTTTGGTCTTATGTTGGTATATACAAGTTTGCACACAACCTCCATAAAATCATACAAAAATACTAATTTATTATGAATAATACCTATAAATGGTGACTAAAAATCATTACTTTTGTGATATTTTTAATTATGGCTACTGTAAAAAAACTCTTATTCATATATTTTTTCTTGTTTTCGGTGCTTTTGAGCGCGCAAAATAGAGCGCAGTCAAAGTACGAATACCGTGCCGTGTGGCTTACTGCAATTGAAAATCTCGACTGGCCGAAGACGCTTGTCCGCCATCCTGGCGATACTCTCGTTCAGCAGCGCGAACTTGTTGCCTTGCTCGACTCCCTTCAATCGCTCAATGTAAACACGGTTCTTTTGCAGACCCGTGTACGCGGCGATGTGGTTTATCCTTCGGCAATAGAGCCTTTCTCCCACGTCTTTACAGGTGTGGAGGGGCGTTCTCCCGGGTACGATCCTTTGGCATTTGCCATAAACGAGTGTCACAAGCGAGGAATGCAGCTGCACGCCTGGGTTGTAACATTTCCATTGGGTAAGGATGAGCACATAAAGAGAATGGGAGCGTTGTCGCTTGTAAGGAAAAAGCGTGCTTTGTGTACCCCGTTTCAAGGTAGCTGGTATATGGAACCGGGAAACCCCGAGACTGCCGATTATCTTTGCCGCTTGGTAACAGAGATTGTTTCGCGTTACGATGTCGACGGCCTTCACCTCGATTACATACGCTACCCCGACCGCACGAAGGGCTACCCTGATAGCAAGCTTTATAAAGCGCGTGGGAAGGGGCTTTCGCTTGCCGGCTGGCGCAGGAACAATGTTACAACCACGGCCCGTAGAATTTATAAGACTGTTAAAGACATAAAGCCGTGGGTGAGAGTGAGTTGTGCCCCTCTTGGCAAGTATGCCGACCTGACAACCTACAGCTCTTACGGGTGGAACGCCCGCGACGCTGTCTTCCAGGAGGCACAAGAGTGGATGCGCGAGGGTATTATGGATATCCTTTTCCCGATGCTTTACTTTAAGGGGAACAATTTCTATCCTTTTGTGCGCGACTGGCAGGAGAATGCCCACGGTCGCCACGTTGTTCCCGGAATTGGAGTCTATCGTCTCCTGCCCGAGTATGGCGGGTGGGCTCCGGTGGAGATTATGCGCCAGTTGAATACCTCACGCTCGGCGGGAACGGCAGGTTCGGCACTTTTCCGCACCGAGCACCTTGTGGGCGATTCCGTTGCTGCCGCAATCTACAAATCTGTCTATGGCGGCAAGGCGCTTGTGCCGCCCCTCGATTGGGTGAATGAACCTCTGCTTCCGGCGCCATCCTTGTTATCGGTACGTTGTGAGAGGGATACCTTCAAACTCTCGTGGTCGCCGGTAGAAGGTGGTGATGGTCATCCTGCGGTTAAATATAATGTTTATGCCGCTTTTTGTGATAGCGTGGATGTGGAGAATATCGACAATCTTCTTTGTGCCGGTGTTGAAGATACGGCTATTGTGTGGCCTTGTCTTACTAAAAAGGCTGTGTCGATAGCTGTTGTCGCTGTTGATGCTTATGGGCGTGAGGGACAGCCTGCTTTTTGGCATAGACCGTCAAACGGTGAGCCTTTGTGTGAAATCTCTTTACCTTCTGCCGATACTTGGGGAATGCGTCTTGAGGTGTGCGATATGTATGGTCGCCGTCTCTTTATGGGGCGTTACTCCACTCGTCTTATTGTGCGTAACCTGCCTGCCGGGTATTATTTGTTAAGGGTTTATGCCCGTGATGGCAAGGTTTTGTGGAGTAGGTATTTCAAACGTTGATGTGGAAATAGCTCTTTTTATTCAATCCACCCAAAAAAAGATGATGACTCAAAGGCTTTTTGAGTCATCATCTTTTGTATTATAATTGTTTACTTGTCTTTGTTGCCGAATACCGAAAAGTGAACGTATCTTTTGGGGTTCTCCTTCATGTCGGTAAGCAGGGAATTTGCTGCAGCGCAGGTGCTGTCGAGCTTTTCGTAGAGCTCGCTGTCTTTCAAAAGTTTACCGGCAGTGCCTTCTCCGCTGTTCAATGCCGCAGTAATCTCCTCAATGTTGCTGACGGTTGCCTGCAACGTAGTGAACAGCTCTTTGTAGTCGACCTCTTTTATCTGTGAAGATACGCCTTGCAGGTCTTTGCTTATAGTTGTTGCAGAGTTTATTATTTGCGGAATTTCATTCTCGAGCAGGGCGTTTAATTGGGCTGTGGTTTCTGTCAGCTCGGCTGTGATAACCTCGGCGTTGTTTATCGATTTGTTTATTGCGGGGTTTGCAAGCAGGGTGTTAAGGGATGTGAGTATGGAATCCACCTTGGGAATCATATTGTTTATGGTGGGTATGGTACTCTCCATCTCTCCTGCAATGCCTTTGTTCAGCACGCCCAAAATGGTATCTCCGGGTGTTACATAAGTGTCGCTATTTGCCAACTTTATGCTTATGTCGCTGCCGCCAAGCATATGGTTGTTCACCTCGGCATAGCTGCCGGTGGGTATGCGCAGGCGTTTGTCAATGTCAATGGTTACTATTACATTGCTCAAGTCTTCAAAGTCGTAGCTGATGCCCTGCACATTGCCGGCTTTGTAGCCGTTTATGTATATGGGGCTGGAGCTTGTTGTCTGCCCTATGTTGTCGAATCTCACATAGTAGCGTTCACCGGCCTTGAAAAGGTCTATGCCTTTGAAGAAATTTATCAGCAGATATATTGACAGGAGTGCTGCAATACCTATTGCGCCTATTATAAGCTCCTTGCTGTATTTTATTTTCTTGCTCATATTATTCTTATTTGCCTTTTTTGTATAGTTCAATAGCGGTCTTTGTACTTATTTTCTCTCCGTTCAGGAATGCTACAACAAACGCCTCCTTGAATTTTGATGATATGCTTTTGCGCATAGTGGCTATTTTGTCGTAGTCGGTACTTTCGCCGTATGTATATTTGTACATTCCGTTCTCTTTGTAGTAGTCGGCATTCAAGCCTTTCAAGCGTTTGTCGTTGCTCTTGAGCTTGGTGCCCGATGTGAGTATCTGTATCTTGAATACAGGCTTGTTGCTTGTTGTTGTGGCTGCTGCTTTTTTTGCCGGTGTGCCGGTTGCTGCTGTTGCTACTGCCGGTTTGGCGGTTGTGGCTGTAGTGGCAGTTTTTGTTGTCTTAGTCGTTTTTGTTGTCTTTGTGGCTGTGCTGCTCTCGGCGTAGCCGTCCAGGGCGCTCAGGTTCTTCTTGTATGCCTTGTAATAGTTGGAGAAACCGTCGAAGATACCCTGCGCAAGAGCTCGTTGTCCGGCTTTCGATGCAATGTATTTTTCTTCTGTGGCGTTTGATATGAAACCAAGCTCCACGAGTATGCTGGGCATAACAGTTTTGTGCAGCACAAGAAAACCTGCCGAAGATACTCCGCGGTTGGGCAACTTGGTTCTGTTTACCATACCTTTCTGCACGGCTTCGGCTATGGCGATACTTTTCTCCATATCGTGGCTGCGTATGAGCTCGAATATTATATAGCTTTCGCTGGAGCGTGGGTCGAATCCCTTGTATGTCTGCTCAAAATTGTCCTCCAGAAGAATTACTTCGTTCTCGTACATAGCGGCTGCCTTTGCTTCGGCATTGCTGCCCGAACCAAGCGTAAAGGTTTCGCAACCTCTTGCTTTAGTTGATTTTGAAGCATTGGAGTGAATGGAAATAAAAAGGTCGGCCTGTGCTTCGTTGGCTATGGTTGCGCGGCGCAGAAGGGGAATTTTTACATCCTTTTTACGGGTGAAGATAATTTTCACTTCGGGGAATTTCTCCTTTATCATCTCGGCAAGGGTTCTGGATACGTTCATATTTATATCCTTCTCCTTTGCGCGACGGCCTATAGCTCCGGGGTCTACTCCTCCGTGCCCGGGGTCAATTACAAGTGTGAAGCCCTTTTTCTCCTTCTTCTGGGCATAACAAAGGTCGTGCACTGCTGTACCGAGGAACAGCAGTGCAACGAACAATATTATGCGATACTTTATAATCGGCACTTTCTATTATTTCTTGTTAATGTAGTCTACAATCCACTCGCCCACCTCTTTGGTGCCATACTCCTTGCCACCCTCAACCTGAATGTCGGGAGTTCTTACGTTGGCAGCCATAGATGCGCTTACAGCCTCGCGTATGAGCTTGCCCTCTTCCATAAGTCCGAATGCATATTCAAACATCATTGCCGCCGAGAGAATTGTCGCAAGGGGGTTTGCTATGTTCTTTCCGGCTGCTTGTGGCCATGAGCCGTGGATGGGCTCGAAGAGCGATGTGTGCACTCCCACTGATGCCGAGGGAAGCAAGCCTAACGAGCCTGTGATTACAGAGCCTTCGTCGGTGAGAATGTCGCCGAACATATTCTCGGTTACCATAACATCGAACGATGTGGGCCACTGTATAAGGCGCATCGCAGCGTTGTCCACGAACATAAATTCTGTTTCAACCTCGGGGTATTGCGCTGCAATCTCTTTTGCTACCTCGCGCCACAGACGTGAGGTGGCAAGCACGTTGGCCTTGTCAATTACGGTTACCTTTTTTCTGCGTTTCATAGCATACTCGTAGGCGAGTTTTACTATGCGCTCAATCTCTTCGCGTGAGTATACGCAGGTGTCGTAGGCAACGTTGCCGTCCTCGCTGCGTCCTTGGGGGCGGCCGAAGTATAGACCACCGGTGAGCTCACGTATGCACATAAAATCGGTACCTTTCACTATGTCGGTGCGCAGGGGCGACTTGTCAATCAAAGCCTCGAATGTGGTTACGGGGCGAAGATTGGCATAAAGGCCCAGTTTCTTGCGCATAGCAAGTAGTCCCTGCTCGGGGCGTACTTTTGCGTGGGGGTTGTTATCAAAGCGGAGGTCGCCTACAGCGCCGAAGAGTACCGCGTCGCTCTGCATACAGAGCTCGTGTGTCTCGTCGGGGTAGGGGTTGCCTGTAGCGTCAATGGCGCACGCGCCCACAAGGCCTGTCTTGTAGTTTAGTGTGTGGCCGAATTTGTTGCAGACGGCTTTTGTTACTTCCAATGCCTGTGCTATAATTTCGGGGCCTATTCCATCACCCGGTAATACTGCTATATTGAAGTTCATTTCCTTTTATTTTTTTTAGTTGTTCTTCTCTTCCCAAGCCTCAATCTTGTCCTTGTTGCTCAACAGGAAGTCTATATCATCAAGGCCGTTCATCAGGCAGTGCTTCTTGTATCCGTTAATCTCGAATGTCTCGCTCTTGCCTGTTGCGATGTTGGTGATTGTCTGCTCGGGGAGGTTTACTGTAACTTGTGTTGCAGGGTTCTCTTTTATGCTTGCAAAAAGCTCTTTCAGGAACTCCTCGCTCACTACAACGGGCAATACAAAATTGTTGAGCTCGTTGTTCTTGTGTATGTCGGCAAAGAAACTCGATACCACAACGCGGAAACCGTAGTCGGCGATTGCCCACGCTGCGTGTTCGCGGCTTGAACCGCAACCGAAGTTCTTGCCTGCAACAAGAATCTTACCGCTGTATGTGGGGTCGTTCATCACAAAGCTGTCAATCTTGTTTCCCTCTTTGTCGAAGCGCCAGTCGCGGAACAGAAAGTCGCCGAATCCTTCGCGTGTTGTGGCTTTGAGGAAACGTGCGGGCACAATCTGGTCGGTATCGATGTTCTCCAGCGGCAAGGGTATGCAGCTGTCGGTTATTATGTTGAATTTCTCTTTTTTCATCTTTTTGGCTTTTGTCGGTTATCAAAGCATTTCGCGAGGGTCGGTTATCTTGCCGGTAACGGCAGCAGCTGCAGCAACGTAGGGGCTTGCAAGGATTGTGTGCGAGCCGGGGCCCTGGCGGCCTTCAAAGTTGCGGTTGCTTGTAGAAACGCAGTATTTTCCTGCGGGAACCTTGTCCTCGTTCATAGCCAGGCAGGCCGAACAACCCGGTTCACGAATCTCAAAACCGGCTTCGGTAAGAATCTTGTCAATGCCCTCGGCCTCAATCTGTCGTGCAACGCTCCACGAACCGGGTACCAACCAGGCTGTAACGCTGTCGGCTTTTTTCTTGCCCTTTACAATCTGTGCAAAGGCACGGAAGTCCTCAATGCGGCCGTTGGTGCAGCTACCCACGAATACATAGTCAATGCTGTGGCCAAGCAATGATTGGCCGGGAGCAAATTTCATATACTCCAGCGATTTGAGGAACGACTCACGACCGGCGTCGTCGATGGTGTCGGCTGTGGGTATGTTCTCGGTGATGCCTATTCCCATACCGGGGTTTGTTCCGTATGTGATGCGTGGCTCAATATCTTCGGCGCGGAAGGTGTACTCTTTGTCAAACACGGCATCGGCCTCGCTCTTTAGAGTCTTCCAGTAAGCTACAGCCTTTTCCCACTCTTCGCCTTTGGGTGCGTAGGGGCGGCCTTTGATATACTCAAATGTTATTTCGTCGGGGGCAACCATACCGCCGCGTGCACCCATCTCAATTGAGAGGTTACACAAGGTGAGGCGGCTCTCCATACTCAAAGAGCGTATGGCTTCGCCGGCATACTCCACAAAGTAGCCTGTTGCACCGCTTGTAGTCATCTGCGACATAATGTAGAGTGCTACATCCTTTGCAGTAACGCCTTTGCCAAGCTTGCCCTCGACGCTGATACGCATAGCCTTGGGCTTCTGCTGCAGAATGCACTGCGAAGCCATAACCATACCCACCTCGCTTGTACCGATACCGAATGCGATAGCTCCCATAGCTCCGTGTGTGGAGGTGTGTGAGTCGCCGCAAACGATGGTCATACCGGGGAGTGTGAGTCCCTGCTCGGGGCCCACAACGTGTATGATACCATTGTTGGGGTGTTTCATTCCCCAGTACGAAAGACCGAACTGTGTGGCATTTTTTGTGAGAGTGTCCACCTGGTTGCGCGACACGCTGTCGGCAATGGGTTTGTCCTGGTCTTTTGTGGGTATGTTGTGGTCGGGCATACAGAAAATCTTCTCGGGGCGTAGGCACCCGATACTTCTGCTGCGCAACTCGTCAAAAGCTTGTGGCGATGTAACCTCGTGGCAGTAAAGGCGGTCTATGTACAATTGTGTGGGGCCGTCCTCAACTTTCTGCACGACGTGTGCATCCCAAATCTTGTCGAATAATGTATTCATTCTCTTCTTGTAATTATTCGTTGAATTTGTTTATACAGTCGATGTATGCCTCAACCGAAGCGCTCACTATATCGGTGTTTGCACCGAAACCATAGTAGAGGCGGTCGTTGTACTCAACCTGCATATGTACCTTACCCATATCGTCGCTGCCCTTGCTTATAGCCTGGATAGTGAACTCCTTGAGTATCATCTCGCGGCGTATGATATTCTTGAGGGCCTTGATGGCTGCATCCACAGGACCGTTACCTGTTGAAGCGCTCTCGAACAACTCGCCTGCTATGCGCAAGCCGATGCTTGCCACAGAACGGGTGTTGAGGCCTGTGGTAACCTGCAAGTAGTCGAGCTTGATACCTTTGTTGTTGCTGCGCTCGGCACCTGCGAGTACCAGAATATCGTCGTCGTTAACCTCCTTCTTCTTGTCGGCGAGGCGCAAGAACTGTTCATAAACCTCGTTCAAACGGTCCTCCTCGAGTGTTACGCCCAACACGCTCAAACGGTATTTGAGGGCTGCGCGGCCACTGCGTGCGGTGAGCACGATTGAGTTGTCGTCGATACCCACATCTTTGGGGTTCATAATCTCGTATGTACTTACATCCTTGAGCACGCCGTCCTGGTGTATACCCGACGAGTGAGCAAAGGCGTTGCGTCCCACGATAGCCTTGTTTGCCTGTACGGGCATATTCATAAGGCTCGAAATCATACGGCTGGTGGGGAATATCTTCTGTGTGTTGATGTTTGTATCCACGTTGAGGGTGGGGTGGCATTTTGTAATCATCACAATTTCCTCGAGCGAGGTGTTACCCGCTCTTTCACCAATACCATTGATGGTACACTCAACCTGGCGCGCGCCGTTCATAACACCCGAAAGTGTGTTTGCTGTTGCCATACCCAGGTCGTTGTGGCAGTGGGTAGAAATGGTAGCCTTGTGTATGCCATCTACGTGCTCCATAAGGTATTTGATTTTTGCACCATACTCCGAGGGTAAGCAGTAACCTGTGGTGTCGGGTATGTTCACAACGGTAGCACCTGCTTTGATAACAGCCTCCACCACACGTGCAAGGTATTCGTTGTCGGTGCGTCCGGCATCCTCGGCATAGAACTCAACATCCTCAACGTAGCGTTTTGCGTATTTTACAGCAGCTACGGCACGCTCGATAATCTCCTCGCGTGTAGAACGGAACTTGTACTGTATGTGAGAGTCCGAAGTTCCTATACCTGTGTGTATACGTTTGTGTTTTGCGTAACGCAAAGCCTCGGCAGCAACGTCAATATCTTTCTCCACGCCGCGTGTGAGGGCGCAGATAGTGGGCCAGGTAACGGCTTTTGAAATCTCTATAACCGAATTGAAATCTCCGGGGCTGGATATGGGGAAACCTGCCTCAATGACATCTACTCCAAGCAATTCCAACTGCTTTGCAACCTGTATTTTCTCTACAGTATTCAACTGGCAGCCGGGAACCTGCTCGCCATCGCGCAGGGTAGTGTCGAAAATAAATAATCTATCACTCATAGTTGTAATTTTTTTAATTTAATAAGGTGCTTCTGTTCTTTGCACAATCAACAGTGCGCAAAGGATACTATGCGCCTATGTAGTCTGCAAAAATAATTGTTTTATTTTATAAAACTAAAAAAAAAGACGCTATTTCACGTTTTCTTTTCCGAATATTCAAAAAATGTACCGCGAAAATGACAAATTGCCAATTGTTTGTGGTTAGATGAGATTTTTTTGTATTTTCGCGTGGCTAATGAATTACATACTACAAATATATGAAAAACGTTACATTGAATATAAGTTACCGTGCCGAGGTGGGCTGTAAAATGCAAGTGCTGTTGAAGCCTGTTGGTGGAGCGCCGGAGCAAGAAACTGCGATAGATATGTGCTGCAATGGTGGTGCTTGTTGGAATGCCACTTTTGAACTGCCATCAGAGGTGTCGTCGGTGGAGTATGGTTATCGTCTTATGCGTGCGGGTAAGGTTGCCCGTAACGAGTGGGCTGTAACACCCCACAAATTAAATTTGAATTGTGTGAACAACTCATACTTTGTGAGTGATATGTGGCTCGACTCTCCGGTGGGTAACTACATTCAAACCAACCTGTTCCGCTTTTTCAATAAACAGGCGCGTGCCGTTGAGGAGCCGGCTGTGAACTGGTATAACCGCAGCCTCACCCTTACGCTCTATGCAATGGGTGTGAACGAAGGCGAGTCCCTTGCCGTGTGTGGAGATGTGCCACAGCTTGGTGCCTGGCAACCCGAGAATGCACCACTTTTGCAGCTGTTGGAGCCTAATCTGTGGAGTGTTACCATAGATGCTGAATCGTTGGCAGGTAATATCTCTTTCAAGATTATTAAAAAAGGAGAAGATGGTAGCGTAGTTTGGGAGGAGGGTGAAAACAGAACTCTGACCTTGTGTTGTGCTGAAAATTCCACAGCCCTCTCCTATACTCTCCCTCACGTTGTTTTCCCTTCGGCCGATATTCGCTTGGCAGGAACCGTGATACCTCTTTTCTCCATACGCTCGCGCAAAGGGTGGGGTATAGGCGATTTTGGTGATATAAAACTTATGGCAGAGTGGTTGCGTGCGACAGGGCAGAATATCTTACAGCTCTTGCCTCTAAACGATACAACAATTTTTGGTGGCGACGAAGACTCCTATCCCTATAACTGCGTTTCGGTCTACGCGTTGAATCCTATTTATATGGATATGTCGGCTCTTCCCACTCTTGTAAGCGAGAAGAGTAATAAATATTACGAACTGCATCGTTCAAAACTCAACGATGCACCGGCTGTGCAGTATTCACTGGTATATGCACTCAAAATGAAATATCTGCGCGACCTTTTTGCCGAGCAGGGTTCCGAAATGCTTGCAAGCGAGGGTTACCGCCGCTTTGCCGAGGAGCAGAAACGCTGGCTAAAACCTTATGCTATGTTCCGTTTCCTCACAGCCCGTCTGCACTCTTGTATCTGGGATTGGGGTAAATTCCGTTACTGCGACGAGAATACCGAAACTACTCTGCTTGCCGACTATCCCGAGGCTGCGCGCGAAATAGATTTCTATTCGCTTGTGCAGTATATCCTCTATTCGCAATTGAGTGAGGCACACAACTATGCAAACTCCATTGGTGTTGCGCTCAAGGGCGATATCCCCATTGGTGTTGCCCCCAACGGCGTGGATGTGTGGTGCGAGCGCGAACAGTTCAATCTTGAGGTGTCGGCAGGTGCGCCCCCCGATATGTTTGCTGCCGACGGGCAGAACTGGGGCTTCCCCACATATAACTGGGATGTTATGTCGCAGGATGGTTATGCCTGGTGGCGTCGTCGTCTGCAATATATGTCGAGGTTCTTTGATGCTTATCGCATAGACCATATACTTGGCTTCTTCCGTATTTGGGAGATTCCCCACACTGCAATTAGTGGTCTTTCCGGTTGTTTCTCTCCCAATACTCCTTTGAGTGTGGAGGAACTCTCTTTGGCTGGCTTTGAGATTGAGGAACGCCATCTTGCTCCTTATATTACAAATGAGAGATTGAAAGAGCTCTTCCCACGTCGTGTGAAATATATTGTGGAACGCTTCTTCGACGAACTGCCCGGTGGCACATATTGTTTTAAGAAACATATAACCAGCGCATCGACTCTTGCTTATGAGATTTATGACAAATGCAGCAAAGCCTTCCCCGAGGAGATGAAGAAGCGTCTGCTTCGCCTCTTCGGTAGCGTCCTTTTCCTGCGCGACCTTAAGGAACCTCAAAAATTCGTGCCCCGTATCCTTGGTAGCGACACCGAGGCATATATGAATCTCTCACAGCCGCAGCGCATTGCGTATGACCATATATATGAGGACTATTTCTATAACCGCCACACTATGCACTGGTTCGAGGAGGGTATGCGCAAGCTTGCCCCAGTTCTCCAGTCGACAACGATGACCGCCTGTGGCGAGGACTTGGGTATGATACCTGCCTGCGTGCCTTGGGTTATGAAAAACCTGCAGATACTTTCGCTTGAAATCCAGCGTATGCCTAAACTCTTTGGCGAGGCATTTGCCCGCCCCGAGTGTTATCCTTACCTCTCTGTGGCAACTCCCTCCACCCACGATATGAGTACTTTGCGTGGCTGGTGGCGCGAGGACAAGGCAATGTCGTCGCAGTTCTATAACCGCGTGCTCGGCTTCGATGGTGAGGCACCCGAGGAGATGAGCGGTGCTATTTCACGTGCAATAATTATGCAGCACCTCAAGTCGCCTGCGGCATTCGCCCTTTTCGCTTGGCAGGATCTTATGGCTATGGATGAGCGCTTGCGCTTGCCCGACCCCGATGCCGAGCGTATAAACGTACCTTCGAACCGTGACCACTTGTGGAATTACCGTATGCATATAGCAGTAGAGGATATGATGAATGAACGTGCCTTTAACGATACTCTCAAGGCTATGATTGAAGATTCTAACCGTGGTGTTCAGGGTTTAGTAGAAATTTAGTGTGGACAAATTTATTCTTTAATAAGTTATGCTCCCTCACGCCATCCTATGTGTAACAAATTATCTCCTGCAATGGTAATTTTCAAAAAGAAACCGGCACCGTTAAAATCACAGTGTTTATCCGAGCATTTGCAGGAGAGAGTGCGAGGAATGTTTGCCCGCGAGTTAGGTGCCGCAAGGCAACTAACTGAGGAAGTCCCACAGCACCCTGCAAATGCGAGAAAGATAAACACGGCAAGGGAGGTTCGACTGAGGGTTCGCCTTTCTGCGACGTGAACAAAGAACCGAGCGACTGATTTTACTCGCGTGCCGGGCGTTT
>JAZRMX010000006.1:0-106577 GCA_045647885.1 Bacteroidaceae bacterium | reverse complement strand
TGTAGCGTCAAGAGTTATCACATTGGAGTAAAGTAATGAAGAACTCAGAAATACGAACGGTTGCTATCTCGTTACCCAATTTTCATGCAATCCGACCAACCGATTTATTCTAAGCGAGTTATCTTTTCTTGCCAAAGTTACACAAATTTTCTTTACCGCCACCTTGTTGTGGGCTCTATTTGATATAAATCTCTCTCTTCGGGCGCAGTTTTTGGGAGGTATGCTCTGCTTTCTTTTGTAACTTCGTCCAAATCTCTTCTTTTGCGGCTTTATTGTGGTGTTTTGCACTTGTCAATGCCGCAATATTTTTCTAAATTTGCACCTGTTTTTTACATAATAAATATTTCTCTATAATTTATGATAATTACAATTCTGGTCTTGTTGTTGTCGGTCGTCTTCTTCATTAATGGAAGAGTGCGTTCCGATATTGTAGCCCTCTCGGCTCTTGCTACGTTGCTTCTTGCAGGAGTGCTCACTCCCGAGGAGGCTCTTTCGGGTTTTTCGAGCAATGTGATAATTATGATGGTGGGCCTGTTTGTGGTGGGTGGAGCAATCTTCCAGACGGGTCTTGCGAGAATGATAAGCTCAAGGCTTATGAAATTTGCCGGGAATAGCGAGACAAAGCTCTTTCTTATGGTTATGGGAGTAACCTCGGTTATGGGTGCCTTTGTGAGCAATACCGGAACTGTTGCCATTATGATTCCTATTGTGGTGAGTATGGCTATGAGTGTGAAGATGAATCCGAGCCGTCTGCTTATGCCGCTTGCTTTTGCCAGCAGTATGAGTGGTATGATGACTCTTATCGGTACTCCGCCCAACCTTGTGATAAACGACGAGCTTATATCGAATGGCTTCCCCGGTCTTGGCTTCTTTACATTCCTGCCGGTTGGTCTCATTTGCGCAGTTGTGGGAACAATGGTGTTGTTGCCGTTGAGCAAAAAATATCTCTCGAAACCCGGTGTGTTGAGTGCTACGAGTGCCAGCAGCGGAAAATCGTTGAAGAAACTTGTTTCGGAGTATGGTATTTCAAGTAATCTGCATCGTCTGCAGGTAACCCCATCTTCATTGGTGGTGGGGAAAATGATTGGCGAGTTGGATATACGCAAGAAATATGGCCTTAACATTATTGAATTGCGTCACATTGAGCGTGGCCAGCACAGAATTCTCAAGGGTGTTACACAGCAGGCGGTGGATTCCGATACCGTGCTGCGTATTGATGATGTGCTGTACGTTTCGGGCAACGAGGAGATTGTAAAGGTTTTTGTGCAGAAATATAAACTTACGCTTTTGAGCGACAGCGATGAGGCGAAAGGCAAGTCGCTCGATTTCTACAACATTGGTGTGGCCGAGATTGTGATACTTTCAACATCGAACGTGGTGAACAAAACCATACGCGAGGTGGGCTTCAGAAGCAAATATAATGTGAGCGTTCTGGGTATCTGCCGCAAGAAGAAGTATATTCTGCAGGGTATTGCCGACGAGACAATACACAGCGGCGATGTGCTGCTTGTGCAGGGTGCGTGGGATAATATAGCAAAACTTGAAAACGAGAATAACGAGTGGCTTGTGCTTGGTCGTCCTCTTGAGGAGGCTGCAAAGGTTACACTCGATTACAAGGCTCCGGTGGCGGCACTCATAATGCTTGGTATGATTGTGGTTATGGCTTGCGACTTCATTCCGGTAGCTCCGGTTACTGCGGTTATTGTTGCCGGTCTGCTTATGGTGCTCACCGGTTGTTTCCGCAATGTGGAGGCGGCTTATAAGACCATAAATTGGGAGAGTATTGTGCTCATTGCGGCAATGATGCCTATGTCGGTGGCTTTGCAGAAGACCGGCGTTTCAGCGTGGATTTCTAATTCACTGGTTAGCGGCCTGGGTGCTTATGGTCCTCTTGCACTTATGGCAGGTATATATTTTACCACTTCGTTTATGACAATGTTCATAAGCAACACTGCGACAGCGGTGCTCCTTGCCCCCATTGCAATGAACAGTGCCTTGCAGATAGGTGTAAGCCCTGTACCTTTCCTCTTTGCGGTAACTTTGGGTGCGAGCCTCTGTTTTGCATCGCCTTTCTCCACACCGCCTAACGCACTTGTGATGCCTGCCGGCCAGTATGCCTTTATGGACTATGTGAAGGTGGGTCTTCCGTTGCAGATAATTCTGGGAATTGTAATGATTCTTGTTCTGCCTTTCCTTTTCCCCTTCTAAAAAGTAAATATTTCTGTCAAAATTGCTTGTTTTTGAGTATAAATGAGTAAATTTGGCAGAAATTCATTCTGTAATAGAAAGCTATGGATATAACCGAGATACAGAGGGTGAAGCAGCAGTTCGGCATCATAGGAAATGATGCGGAGCTTTTGAGAGCTATAGACACGGCAATTCAGGTGGCCAAGACCGACCTTACCATTCTTGTCACCGGAGAGAGTGGTGTGGGTAAGGAGTTCTTCCCTCAAATAATACACACGAACAGTGTGCGCAAGCACAATAAATATTTTGCGGTGAACTGTGGTGCCATCCCCGAGGGTACTATAGATTCAGAGCTTTTCGGTCACGTCAAGGGTGCCTTTACCGACGCTGTGAGCGAGCGCAAGGGCTACTTCAGCGAGGCTGACGGGGGTACCATATTCCTTGATGAGGTGGGTGAGTTGCCTCTATCGACCCAGGCGCGCCTCTTGCGTGTGCTTGAGAATGGCGAGTTCCTGCGTGTGGGTTCGTCGAAGGTGGAAAAGACCAATGTGCGCATTGTGTGTGCCACCAACGTCAATCTCCCCGAGGCTGTGAGCAACGGGCGTTTCCGCGAGGATCTTTATTACCGTTTGAGCACTGTGCCCATTAAGGTGCCGGCGCTTCGCAATCGTGGCGAGGATATATTCCTGCTGTTCAAGAAATTCACAATGGACTTTGCGGCGAAATACAATATTCCGCGCATAGAGCTCGATGAGCAGGCGAAACGTGCCCTGCTTGCCTATTCGTGGCCGGGTAATATCCGCCAGCTGAAGAATGTTGCCGAACAGGTTTCTATACTTGAGCTTAACCGTAAGCTCACAGCCGATGTGATGTTGCGCTATCTTCCTGAACAGCCAAAAAGTAATCTGCCCACTCTCCTGGGCGGTGCTGGCAGTAGCGGAAAAACATTCGAGAGCGAGCGCGAGATTCTTTACAGCGTGCTTTTCGATATGCGCCGCGACATCACTGAACTAAAAAAGCAGATAGAGGGGTTGCGCTCGGCTACAAACCGCGAAGAGGAGAATATACACCTGTATGCAGAGGCCGAGGAGGTGGTGCCAGTGGTTCAGCATCAGCCGCAAGCGATGATTCACATTACTCCGTCGGCTCCGGTTCACCATTTGAGTGATGACGAGTATGTAGAGGAGGCTCTCTCGCTCGACGATATGGAAAGAAAGGCTATTAAGCAGGCGTTGGAACGCCACCGTGGTCGTCGCAGGGATGCTGCAAGGGATTTGAATATTTCGGAAAGGACTTTATACAGAAAAATAAAAGAATATGGCATTGAATAATAGATTGAGGAAAGGTTTATACTTGTTTCCCTTGTTGTCGCTTTTGTTGCTCGTAGGCTGCACTGTGAGCTATAAGTTCACCGGTGCTTCCATCGACTATTCGGTGGTAAGGACCATCTCGCTCGAGACCTTCCAGAACCGTGCGGCTTATCAGTGGGGCCCTATGGCTATGATGCTTAACGAGAAATTGAGCGATGTATTCATACAGCAGACAAAGCTCACACAGGTGAACCGTGGTGGTGACCTGCAGCTGGCTGGTGAGATTACCGCTTATGATCAGATAAACAAATCAATCTCCACCGACGGTTATTCGGCTATGGTGCAGTTGAAGATGACTGTCAATGTGCGCTTTACAAACAACAAGAATCACGACGAGGATTTTGAGCGTACATTCTCGGCTACAAGAGATTTCGATTCGTCGCAACAGCTGGAAAGCGTTCAGGAGGAGCTTGTAACGCAGATGATTGCCGAAATTGTTGATGCAATCTTTAATGCTGCTGTGGCCAACTGGTAAGGTATGGAGGCTTTACAGGTATACATAACACACCCCGAAAGGCTCAATCGCGATACCCTTTACGAATTGCGTATGCTGGTGGCGAAACATCCAACCTTTGATGTAGCCCGTCTGCTGATGCTAAAGAATCTCTATCTTCTTCACGATGTGGATCTTGGCAAGGAGATGCGTAAGGCAGCTCTGTTTCTGAAGAACCGTCGTGTTCTCTTTGAGCTTATCGAGGGGTATGGTGCTGTGGCGGCTGAAGATACGGTTCCTGTTGATTTGTCGGTAGACAGGACAATGGCGCTAATAGATGCCTTCCTGGAAACACTGCCGGCCGAGAACCTCTCTCTCGCAGCCGAGGGAGCCGCTGCTGTAGATTATGTCTCGGCCTATCTTGCCAAGGATGCGCAAGTGGTGGAGGTGCCGCAATTGCGTGGGCAGAATCTTATAGATGATTTCCTGGCAGGCGACAATGAAAGGATTGTTCTTGACCTTAAGGGTGAGAGTGAAACGGCTTCATTGTCATTGGGTGGCGAGAAGGAAGAAGAGGAGCCAGAATCCTCCTTTTTTACCGAAACTCTTGCAAATATTTACGTTAAGCAGGGGAAATATGACAAGGCACTGGAAATTATTAAACGGTTATGTTTGGAATATCCAAATAAAAATCGTTACTTTGCAGACCAAATTAGATTTTTAGAAAAAATAATTAAACATACAAAAAGAAAATAATATGTATTTTGTTTGCGTTCTACTTATCGTAATAGCATCGGTGCTAATGTGTCTTATCGTTTTGGTTCAGAACTCAAAAGGTGGTGGCCTTGCATCGGGCTTTGCTTCTTCAAACCAGATTATGGGTGTGAGAAAGACTACCGATTTTCTTGAGAAGGCAACTTGGTCGCTTGCTGCATTTATGGTTGTTGCAAGTATTGTTGCTGCCAGATCAATTCCTCACACAACAATTTCTAATGAGAGTATTATTCAGCAGAACGCTGTAGAGAACAATATTGTAAACCCCGAGGTTGCTCCCGATTTTACAGAGGAGGTTCCTGCTGAGGTTACAGTTGAGACACCTGCAGAGTAATAGATTGCTGTAAAAGGATAATGGCAACCACATTGTGGTTGCCATTTTTTATGTCTAAATGTCCGTACGCTGCAATTACGGTGGGGTGGACAAAAAATGGGTTCAGTAGAAATTTATTGTGGAGAAATTGATTCTGGTTCTTTGCGCGACAAAGAACGTCAAAGATATATTTTCAATGAGAGAATAACCGACAAATAACACCGGGAAGTCAAAAGCAAGAATGTTTGGTATCGTATATGGTGAGTGCCCACACCTTTTTGCTACTGAACCAAAAAAATGGCGGTGTACGTGCTTTAGTGTGTAAAAAAACAGAGTCGGTGATTTACCGACTCTGTTGCATTTTGTGGGCTTATTTCTTATGCCTTCTCAATCTCGTCTTCAACGAGGTGTATCTTCTTGAGTATAACCTCGGCTTCGCCTTTGAGCTTCTCCATTTTCTGGCGCATTACATCGACAAGGCTCTGGCCTTTTTTGTTCGATGTGCTTAAGAAGCCCAGGTTGTTTTCATATGTTGCAATCTCGCTCTTGAGGTTCTCGTATTGGCGTATGAGGCGCTCGCGCTCACGTTGCAGGCTGTTGCCGCTTTTTGCTATATTGTTGCGGAAATCGGCGAGCTTGCGCTGTGTGGCATTTACGTGCAATCTCTCGTAGAGTGCATTTATGGCATCCTTGTACTCCTTATATATATTGTCTTTCTCCTTGAAGGGTACGTGTCCTATGCTGTTCCACTGCGGAATGAGTGCGTTGAGCTGTTTAATCTGCTCGTTCTCCTCGGCGTTGGCATCAATGGCAAGGATGCTGTCTATGATGGCGCGCTTCTGCTTAAGGTTCTCCTGTTCTGTCTTGCGTTGCGAAGATGTTGCGGCATTGCGTCGCTCAAAGAATGCATCACACGCAACTACGAAACGTTTCCACAAGGCATCTGAGTATTTCTGTGCAACAGGGCCTGTCTCTTTCCACTCTTTCTGCAGTTTGGCGAGTTTGTCGGCTGTTGCCTTCCACTCTTCACTATCCTTGAGCTGTTCGGCTTGCTCACACAACTGTTTCTTCTTCTCGAGGTTGGCTGCAAGGCTGTTCTTTACATCTTTATAATAGTCGCTCTTGCGCTTGAAGAAATTGTCGCACGCAGCACGGAAACGCTCAAAAATCTTGAGGTTCATCTTCTGTGGTGCAAAACCAATTTCCTTCCACTGTGCCTGTAATTCCAGAATCTTATCGGTTGCTGTGTTCCACGCCTGGTAGCTTGTGAGTGCTGTAAAATCTATATTTTCTATCTCCTCGCAAAGAGCAGTCTTCTTATCGAGATTGATGTTTTCTTGCTCCTTCTTGCTCTCAAAGTGCTCCTGGTGGCGGCGGTTGATAGTTGTGGAGGCTGTCTTGAAACGTGTCCACACCTCTTCGCGCAACTCGGGTGCTACGGGGCCTGTCTCGCGGTACTCGTTATGCAGTTGCTGTAGCTGGCGGAAGGCTCCTATCACATCGTCGCTGGTGGTAAGGGCTTCGGCAGTTTCGCAAATGCGGGTTTTTGTCTCAAGGTTCTTCTTGAAATCGTATTCGCGGAATTCGTGGTTTATCTTCAGAACATCGTAGAACTGCTCGCCGAGTAGCTGGTACTGTTTCCATAGGTCGGCAACTTTGTCCTGCGGTATGTTCTTTATCTCTTTCCATTGTGCCTGCAGGGCTTTGAACTCTGTGGCATCGGGGGTACCTTGTCCGGCTTTCTCCACAAGTTCCTGCAATTTGGCAAGCAATGTGAGTTTTGCGGTGTAGTTGGCCTGTTGTAACTCTTCCTGTGCCTTGAGCCATTCATTGCGCTTTGCTTTTATGCGGTTTATTGCCTCTTTAAAGGGTTCTTCCAAGGTGTCGGGGGCGGGAATGAAGAGTGTCTCCTCACCACCTTCGGCTGCAAATTCCTTGCGTGCTGCGTCAATCTCGGCTGTGCGCAGGCGGTAGAACTGTACCTTCAGACTCTCTGTTTCGGCTTTGCAGTTGAGTACGTCGCCCTCTTCGGCAATAGCCTCTATGCGTGCTAAAATTTCCTGACGTGTGGCCGGGCGCAAGCTCTCTGCATTGTTTGTTTCACTGTCGGCGGCAGGTGCTGCCTCTTCTGTGTTGTCTTGTGTTGTTACTTGCTCGGGCATAACGGCATTTACAGCCTGTTCAGGGGAAGTCGTAATGCTTTGCTCGTCGAGCTGTACATTCGATTTTTTAGTCTCACTCATCTGCTTAATTGTTTAAATTAGTAGTCTGTTACACAGTGGTAACTTTTTCATAGTGCCTTGCGGCGGTTTACAAAAGTAATGTTTTTTTCTAAATTCTCTCTTTTTTATATTAAAAGGTTACTTAATATCATTGAGATAATCATATAGAAAGTCATTCCGCTTATGTCATTTATAATCTGTATAAAGGGGCCTGTTGCCACAGCCGGGTTAATGTCTATGCGCTCAAGTACAAGGGGTACGAGTGTGCCGAATCCCGAGGCGAAGAGTATTACCACAAAGAGGCTCAATGGTACGGAGAGAGTTACAATGTCGGTACCTCCGTATATAAGGAAATTGTATATGTATACCATGAGCGAGAGTATTGTGGCGTTGATTATTGCCACAACCATCTCTTTTGCCAGGTGGTGGAACATTCTTCGTGGGTCGAGCGAGTTGTTTGCCAGGCCTTGTACAACGATTGCCGACGATTGTGTTCCCACGTTTCCTCCCATACCTGCAAGCAGGGGAATGAAGAGGGCCATTTCGGGGTGGCTGCCCAGTGTACTGTCGAAGCAGTTGAGCAGGAGCGAGGAGCCGATACCTCCAAGCATACCCACGAGCAACCACGGGAGTCGGGCACTTGTCTGCTTGAAGACGGTGTCGTCGCTCTCGATGTCTTGGGTAAGACCGGCGGTAAGTTGTTGGTCGTGCTCGGTCTGTTCACGTACCTCGTCCATAATGTCATCGACGGTGATTTGTCCCACCAAGCGGTTAATCTTGTCTACGACCGGTATTGCTACAAGGTTGTATTTTTCAATGAGCAGGGTTACTTCGTCAATGGGGGTGTCTACATCCACGCTTACCACTTTGCGGCTCATCACGTGCTTTACCTTTGAGACCGATGGGCTGGTGACCATCTTTTTCAAGGGGAAGAGGCCGCAGAGGCGTTCGTCATCGTCCACTACGTAGATGTAGTAGATGTCGTCCATATCCTCGGCTTGGCTGCGCATCTCTTTAAGACACTCGGGCATACTCCAGTTCTCGTTCACCACCACCATTTCGGTACTCATAAGTCCTCCGGCGGTGTCCTCGTCGTACTGAAGAAGGTCTACAATGTCGCCGGCCTGCTCAATGTCCTTGATGTGCGAGAGAACCTCTTCCTGCTTCTCTTCGTCCATATCACGGATAATCTCGACGGCGTCGTCGGTATCCATATAGTTCACGAAGCGTTTTGCGATGGCCTCGGAGGGGAGCTCTTCGAGAAGTTCGTTACGTATATCCTCGTCCATCTCGGTGAGGGCGTCGGCTGCTCTTTCGTTATCGAGCTGGCGGCAGAGGAAGCGTGCCTCTTCAATATCGAGCTCTATACAGAGTTCGGCAATATCGGCAGGGTGCAGTTTTGATATATTCTCCTGCAGGAGTACCGAGTCCTTGCTCTCAATGAGCTCTTTTATGTAGCTTATGTATTCTTTTGTCATTTTTCAACCTCCTCGCTTTATGCTAATTCGCGTTCTACTTGCAGGGTGAGCTCTATGAATTCTTCTATCGACAGCTGTTCGGGGCGTTTGTCGAGTATGGGGTTTGAGAGCAGGGGCGATTCCTTGCCCACAATCTGTTGTATGGAGTTGCGCATCTTCTTGCGGCGTTGGTTGAAGGTGCCTTTTACTATCTTTTTGAAAAGTTCCTCGTCGCAAGGCATACTTGTGCGGCTGTTGCGTTTCATAAGTACTACAGCACTTTTCACCTTGGGAGGGGGCGAGAATACATTCTCGTGTACGGTAAAGAGATATTCCACATCGTACCACAATTGCACGAGTATGCTCAAAATGCCATAGGCTTTTGTACCGGGTTTTGCAGCAAGGCGTTCACCCACCTCTTTCTGTATCATTCCGCTGCAGTAGGGAATGTGCTCCTTGTTGTCGAGCATCTTGAAGAATATCTGGCTCGAGATGTTGTAGGGGTAGTTGCCTATGAGCATAAAGTCTTCGCCGTCGAAGAGGCGATCGAGGTGCATCTTCAGGAAATCGTCGGGGATTATGTTGTCCTCTCCCAGCTGCGGAAGGTTCTTGCACAGATAGGTTACCGACTCCTCGTCAATCTCCACCACCTTTACCGGGCGTTCCTTCTCGAGAAGGAAACGGGTGAGCACTCCCATTCCGGGGCCTACTTCGAGCACCGGCATTCCGGGGCAGACATCCACTGTGTCGGCAATATCCTTTGCAATCTGCATGTCGATAAGGAAGTGTTGCCCGAGGCGTTTCTTTGCTGTTACTGCTTTCATATGCGGTTATTTTCTTTAAAACAACTTTTATTATCCCTTTTTTTCACTACCTTTGCAATAAGCGACACATATATTGCTTTCGTGACTTAACGGGTGGCTTTATATGAAACAACGCAGTTGTTTGCCGGTTGCTCACATTATTGCAAAGGTATACAAAACTATCAATTTTGCTCCTAAACTTGTGAAAAAGATTTTAAATAATATTATAAAAAGTTTCCTGCCACTTCTTTTAGGAGTGGTTATCCTTTATTGGATTTACAAGGAGTTTGATTTTTCGCTTGTTGGTGGTGCTTTGAGAGATATGAATCTCTTTTGGTTCACGGTCTCACTTTTGTTTGGTATTTTCAGCCACGTTCTGCGCGGGTGGCGTTGGCTGTTCACTTTGGCGCCCCTTGGTTACAAGCCGCGTCGCGATGTGTGCGTGTATTCGATTTTTATTGCTTATGCGGCCAATCTTGTGCTGCCGCGTGTGGGTGAGGTGTCGCGTTGTGCGGTACTGTCAAGGTACGATGATGTTCCTTTTGCCTTATCATTGGGAACGGTTGTCACAGAGCGTCTACTGGACACCTTAATGGTGCTGCTCATAACTGCAGCCGCGGTGTTGTTGCAGTGGGATGTCTTTCTCTCTTTTCTGTCACAATCGTGTGGTGGGTTTGGAAACTTTGATATACTTTCCACAGCCGGCGGCCCATTGGTAATAGCTCTTTCTGTGGTGGCTATTGCAGCGCTTGTTTTTGTTCTTGCACGCAAGTTGTCGCTTTGGGCAAAGGTGCGTTCCTTCTTCAGCCGCTTTGTTGAGGGTATGGGCTCGCTTGCGAGAATGAAGAGCGGGTGGCTTTTTATACTTGAGACGGTGGGAATATGGTTCTGCTATTTTATGCAGTTCTATTTGTGTTTCTTCTGTTTCTCTTTTTCAAGCTCTTTGTCGCTTGCAGCGGGGTTGTTGCTTTTTGTTGCCGGCAGTATTGCTGTGGTGGTACCAACCCCTAATGGCGCCGGTCCCTGGCACTATGTGATAATAGCCATTATGGTTATTTATGGGGTAACGGCAACCGATGCTTCGCTTTTTGCGTTAATAGTTCACTCGTCGCAAACTTTACTTGTTGCGCTGTTGGGTGTGGCTGGTATACTTTTGTTGCAGATGAAAAAATGTATAACAACTAAATAGATTAATTTATGGCATTGACAATTAAAGATTTATCGCCTCGCGAAGTGTGGAAACACTTTGAGGCTATTACGCAGATACCCCGTCCTTCGGGATATATGCAGGAGATTCAGAAGTTTCTTCTTGACTGGGGAAAAAGCATAGGTGTTGAGACTTGGCAGGACGAGGTGGGTAATGTTATTATGCGCAAGCCTGCTACTCCCGGTTTTGAGGATCGCAAGGGTATTATTTTGCAGGCGCATATGGATATGGTACCCCAGAAGACTCCCGAGAGCAAGCACGATTTTTATAAAGATCCCATCAAGACCATCGTGAAGGGTGATTGGCTCTATGCCGACGATACAACTCTTGGTGCCGACAATGGTATTGGAGTTGCTGCGATTATGGCTGTAATGGAGGATAATACTATGCAGCACGGTCCCCTGGAGGCTCTTTTCACTGTTGACGAGGAGACCGGCCTTTTTGGAGCCTTTGGTCTTAAAGCCGGTGAACTTAATGGAAGAGTGCTCCTGAACCTCGACTCAGAGGAGGAGGGTGTTATGTATATCGGTTGTGCCGGTGGTATAGATTTCTCTGCCAAAATGGAGTTTATGGCCGAAGAGCCCATTGAGGATGACATCGCAGTGAAGGTTTCTCTCCGTGGTTTGCGTGGCGGTCACTCTGGCGTGGAGATTAACGAAGGCCGTGCTAATGCGAACAAGCTTATGGCACGTTTTATGCGTGAGGCTATCGATGAGTGCGGTGTGAGCCTTGCAAGCTGGAACGGTGGAAATATGCGTAACGCAATTCCTGCAAGCTGTGAGGTGGTTGTTACTCTTCCCGACGAGGCTGTGGGTGAGCTCACCGATATTGCTGCAAAGTACGAGGCTCTGTTCAATGGCGAATATGCCGGAATAGAGGAGGGTATCACTCTTCGCGTGGAGGCTACCGAAATGCCCGAGAATGTGGTGCCCGAGGAGATAGAGGAGAACCTGCTCGATGCGATTCTTGCTTGTCACAATGGTCCTTTGCGTTTTATTCCCGCAATTCCCGACACTGTGGAGACTTCAAGCAACCTTTCCATTATAAATATAGCCGACGGTTATGCCGAGGTTGATATTCTTATTCGCAGTTCGTGCGAGTCTATGAAAGATTATCTTGCCCTTCAGTTGTCGAGTTGCTTTGCAATGGCTGGTATGAAGGTTGAATTGAGCGGTAGCTATACAGGCTGGCAGCCCAATGTAAAATCACCCCTTCTGGCCAGTGTAAAAGATGCTTACAATAATCTCTACGGTAAAGAGCCCGAGGTACGTGTTATTCACGCCGGTCTTGAGTGTGGTATACTTTCTACAAACTACCCCGATATGGATATGATATCTTTCGGTCCCACACTTCTCTCGCCTCACTCTCCCACCGAGCGCATAGAGATTCCTTCTGTTGAGAAGTTTTATTCTTTGATTAAAACATTGATAATTAATGGTGTAAAATAACGCCTATTGCCTGATGTTGAGCAGCCGTGCGTGGCACGGCTGCTTTTTTTTAGTCCAAGCGAAAAATAAAGGCACATACTTTTTATTTCACTTGTTTTTTGTATATTTGCGCTTAATATTTCCAAAATCATTTAACAATTAAAATTTAAAACTATGAAAAAGAGTGTAAAACTTTTTGCTGTATTGTTTTCTGTAGCAATCTTGTGCTCATCTTGTTTTGGTTCTTTCGGTTTGACCCGCAAGGTTTACAATTGGAATAAAACAGTTGGTGACAAATGGGTTAACGAGCTTGTTTTCATTGGCTTGAACATTGTTCCTGTTTACTGGGTAGCTAGCTTTGCCGATGTTCTTGTTCTTAACTCTATTGAGTTCTGGACCGGTAGCAATCCTGTTGCAGCATCTAACGAGGTTAAAGTTGTTAAGAACAACGCTGGTGAGAATGTTCAGATCTCTGCTATCGAGAACGGTTACAGCCTTACAAACGGTACCAACGAGTTGCAGCTTATCTACAACGAGGCTGAAATGACATGGAATGCTGTTTACGAGAACCAGTCAACTGAGATTGTAAAAATTATTGACGATAACAACGCTTTGTTGTCAGTAAGCAAATAAATTTTAAACATTAGATGACGGAAAAGCAGCCCGATACCCGCTACGCAGAGACCGAAGACACTTCATATGACCACGTGCTTAAGTACACGGGAGTCTTTGGTGGAGTACAGGTGCTCACGATGCTTGTATCTGTGATACGCAATAAACTTGCCGCTTTGTGGCTAAGTACCGTGGGTATGGGGTTCTTTATGATGTACACGAACATCTCTTCATTGGTGTCGAGTGCGTCAAATGCCGGAGTTCCGTTCAGTGCTGTCAAGAATCTGTCGGAAATATATGAGACAGGTGATGCCGATAGAATAGAATCCTATGTGGCTACAGTACGTTCAATAAGCTTATGGACGGCGATATTGGGTGCGCTCTTGTGCGTGCTTTTTGCGCCGCTCATAAGCTTTTTTGCTTTTGATGGCGACTGGGGCTATACGCTCGAGGTCGCATTACTTTCTCCAATGATTTTTGCCATTGCTGTGACTAATGGCGAAATTTCTGTACTAAAGGCAACGCGCAAGCTGAAGAGGGTGGCTGTAATTTCGGCCATAGGAGCCCTGCTGACACTTGTGAGCGTGCTTCCTTTTTTTTACTTATGGGGTGTCGATGGTGTCATTCCGGCACTGGTCATCAACTCTATAGTGCTTATGCTTGTGCATCTGTATATCTCCTTGCCTGTTTTCCCGTGGAAGATAAGGTTGTTTTCGCGTGAGGTGTGGGTGCATGGCTGCGCTATGCTGAAACTCGGTCTTCCCTATGTGGTTGCAGGTGTGTTGAATGCTCTCACAGCACTGGCAATTCCCGCCGTGCTGCTCTATCTTGGAGATATGGACGATGTGGGGCTCTTTAAAGTGGGATACGGGCTTATGGTGGTCTATGCCGGTATTGTCTTTGTAGCCGTGGAGACCGACTATTTCCCACGTCTGTCGGCTGTTCACAAAAATGTGGACCGTATGAATTTTGCCATAAATCAGCAGATTGACATGTGTGTGCTTTTCATTGCACCCTTGCTGTTGTTCTTGATGTTGCTGATGCCGCTTATTATAAGAGTCCTTTATACCGGGGAATTTCTTGCAGTGGTCAACATGGCTGTCTGTTCGGCGTTCTATATGTTTTTTAGAGCGGTAATGTTGCCTATTGCCTATACTTCTTTGGCTAAGGGCGACACACTTACCTTCTTGACTATGGAGCTGCTCTACGACCTCTTCTATTTCCTGCTTGTTGCACTTGGTTATTATTGGTGGGGTATTACCGGTACGGGCATTGCCTTGTCTGTGGCAAGTTTGCTCGATGTGGTTATGATAGCTGTGTGCTACTCCCGTAAATATGGTTTCAAGTTCTTTCCTTCAACAATACGGCTTGTTCTTTTTCAGACATTGATGCTTGTGGCAGGTGTATTCCTGTGCCTGCAGGGCTCGTTGCTTCTGCGCTCCCTCTTGGGAGGGTGCGTGCTGTTTGTGTCGGCATATTACTCTTTTATGTTGTTACAGAAAAAGACTGCTGTAATAAAATCCCTAAAAGAGAAATTTTTCAGTAGAATAAAACGCAGATAAGTTTCCTGCTTGTCTGATAATTATATATCAAGTATGGTGCATCCCGAAAACGATGAGGCTTACAAAGGGCTTAAGGTGAATGATGGGGTGGAGCGTTTGAGTTCTGTAAACCCTTATCTGTCAAAAATGCGCGTAAAACGTGCCGCTCCTTTATCGGTTGACGATTATGTGCAGGGAATCCTGCGTGGCGATGTCACGGTGCTTAGCCGTGCAGTAACGCTTGTAGAGAGTCTTTTGCCCGAACATCAGGCTGTGGCACAAGAGATTGTTGAGAAACTGTTGCCTTACTCGGGGAAATCTCTCCGTGTGGGTATAACGGGAGTCCCGGGAGCTGGTAAAAGTACTTCAATAGATGCTTTTGGTATGCATATACTGCAAGAGAGGGGTGGCAAGCTTGCTGTGCTTGCTGTTGACCCTAGCAGCGAACGCAGCAAGGGCAGTATTCTTGGCGACAAGACTCGTATGGAGCGTCTGTCTGTTCACCCCGATGCTTTTATACGCCCCAGTGCGTCGGCCGGTTCGCTCGGTGGTGTAGCGCGCAAGACCCGCGAGACTATAATTCTGTGCGAGGCTGCCGGTTACGACACGGTTTTTGTTGAAACCGTGGGTGTGGGGCAGAGCGAGACTGCGGTATATTCAATGGTCGATTTCTTTCTTCTTATACAAATTGCCGGAGCCGGAGACGAACTTCAAGGTATAAAGCGCGGTATTATGGAGATGGCCGATGCTATTGTGATAAATAAAGCCGATGGGGCCAATCTCGAAGAGGCGCAGCGTGCTGCGGCCCATTACCGTAATGCCTTGCAACTTTTCCCAATGCCGCAAAGCGGTATACGCCCGCAAGTGCTTACCTATTCCGGCTTCTACGATATTGGCATTAAGGAGGTTTGGGATATGATATTCGATTTTGTTGCGAAGGTTAAGGCTAATGGCTCTTTCGATGAGCGTCGTAGCAACCAGTCGAAATATTGGATGTACGAAACTATAAACGAGCAGCTGTATAAGCGTTTTTATCAGGCTGAAGGTATGGAGGAGATGTTAGCACGTTACGAGAAAGAGATTCTTGCGGGCAGAATAACCTCTTTTGCTGCAGCCGGTAAGTTGCTGGATTTCTACGATGCAGAGAAAAAATAGATGAGTATGGATAAGAAAGAGGTGCGCAAGGAGGTGCGCAAAAGGCTCTTGGCAATGTCCGAGGAGTTGAAAATGCAAAAATCAATGATGCTTGCGCTTGCTTTGGTGGTGCATCCGGCAGTGCGCGACGCAAAGGTTGTTGCGCTTTTTTCGCCTTTGGGCGATGAGCCACAGGTGGGCGAGGTGTTGAATATAATATCGCAGGAACGCACGGTGGTGCTCCCTCGCATAGAGGGCGATGAGATGGAATTCTACCCTTATTCTCCTGCAGGTATGAGTAAAGGTGCATATGGCATTATGGAGCCAATGAGTGGCGAGCCTGTAGCCGCGGAGAGTATTGATGTAATGGTGGTGCCCGGTGTTGCTTTTACTGCTGCCGGCGCACGCTTGGGGCGTGGCAAAGGGTATTATGATAAGTATATGTCGCATAAAGGCTTCAGGGCGCGTACGATAGGTGTCTGTTACCAGGAACAGGTTGAGGCTTCCTTGCCTTGTGAACCACACGACTTAAAGATGGATGAACTTGTTTGCAGATAGCGTAAAAAAAGGATGGAACTTTGAAGTTCCATCCTTTTTTTACGCTAATAATTGCTCGTTTATGATGCGAGTATTTCTTGTGCGCGTACAGTTTCGCGGTCAATGGGTTTGTCGTCTTTAATTGCTTTTGTGAAAGGAATGTAGACAATCTCGTTGTTGCGAAGACCTATCATTACGTTTCTCTGTCCCTCAAGCAGTGCATCTATGGCTGCTACGCCCAAACGGCTTGCAAGGATGCGGTCGTTTGCTGTGGGGCTGCCACCGCGTTGCAGGTAACCGAGTATGGAAACGCGTACGTCGAGTTCGGGGAATCTCTCGCGCATACTTTCGGCAACTTCCATAATGTTGTAGTCTTTTTCTCTACCCTCGGCAAAGAGTACAATACTGCTACTCTTGGTGCGGCGTAGTCCGTTGGCTATAAATTGGTTGATGCGCTCAAATTCGGGGTCTATTTCGGGGAGTACGCAAGCCTCGGCTCCTGTGGCGAGTGTGCCGTTGAGAGCGAGGAAACCGGCATCGCGTCCCATAACCTCTACGATGAAAAGGCGCTCGTGTGACGATGCTGTATCGCGTATTTTATCGACGCACTCCATAATGGTGTTGAGTGCCGTGTCGTAGCCGATGGTGGTGTCGGTTCCGTAAAGGTCGTTGTCTATGGTTCCGGGAAGTGCTATGCAGGGAATGTCGTACTCGCGGGCGAGGTTGTATGCTCCGGTAATTGAGCCGTCGCCACCAATTACCACAAGTGCGTCTATGCCCTCTTTCTGTAGTGTGGCATAACCTATGGCGCGTCCTTCTTCGGTCTTGAACTCGTCGCAACGGCTGGTTTTCAGTATTGTTCCACCACGTTGTATGATGTTACTTACATTCTCGGTCTTGAACTCTTTTATCTCGCCGGTGATGAGGCCTTTGTAACCGCGATATATACCTTTTACCTTAATACCGTGGAATATGGCTGCACGTGTGACGGCGCGTATGGCAGCGTTCATTCCGGGTGCGTCGCCGCCGGAGGTGAGAATTCCCACGCAGTTGATTTTGTTTTTCATAAGAGGTTAGTTTTTATAGTTCGTTTTTGTATTTTATTATCTCTTGTTTGCAATTCTCCATAAGCCACTTGGGGGTTGAGGTTGCGCCACATATACCGATGCTCTCAACTCCTTCTATCAAAGAAAAGTCTATCTCGTTGGGGCTTTCTATCTGGTGGGAATTGGGGTTTGCGCGTTTGCACTCGTTGAAGAGTATCTTGCCGTTGGAGCTTTTGAGGCCGCATACGAAGAATATAAGCTGATGGGCTTTTGCAAACTCTCCGATTCCGGTCATACGGTTGGCTACCTGGCGGCACACGGTGTCGAACGACTCAGTTTTCTTGTCGGGTTCTATGCGCTGCTCAATGGCTTCTACTATCTGTTTGTAGCTTTCGAGCGATTTTGTGGTTTGTGAGTATATGTAGGTGTTTTTGTTTGTGGCAACCTTTTCAATCTGTGATGGGTTTTCCACAACGATGGCTTCACCTCTTGTCTGGCCGACAAGGCCTAAGACTTCGGCGTGTCCTGCCTGGCCGTGTATTATTATTTGGCGTTCTTCTTCGGCTGTGATCTGCCATTTTTGTTTTATGCGCTGTTGTAGTTTGAGTACTACGGGGCAGGTGGCATCAATGAGCTCGAGATTGTTACGCTGTGCAATCTCGTAAGTGGCTGGTGGCTCGCCGTGGGCGCGCAGCAATACTTTGGCGTTCTTCAGTGTGGAGAACGTTTCGTGGTTTATGGTTATGAGACCAAGTTTCTTTAACCTGTCGCACTCAATTCCGTTGTGTACAATGTCGCCCAAGCAGTAGAGGGTACCGCCTTTCTGCAGTTCCTCTTCGGCTTTTTGTATGGCTGTGGTTACACCGAAACAGAAGCCGGAGTGTTCGTCTATCTCTATTTTAAGCATTATCGGGTATGGGCTATGAATTGTTCTTTGAGCCACTCTTCCTGCTCCTCGCGTGTCATATAACTATTGTCGAGCAGGAGTGCGTCGTCTGCTTTTTTCAGTGGGCTGACCTCGCGTGTCTGGTCAATGTGGTCGCGTTGCAACACGTTGTCGAGAATTTCCTGAAAATCGGGGTTGTCACCGCGTGCCTTCAGTTCATCGTAGCGACGCTGTGCGCGCACCTCGGCCGATGCTGTGACGAATATCTTCATTTCGGCATTCGGGAATACTGTGGTGCCAATGTCGCGTCCGTCCATTACAATACCCTTCTCTTCTCCCATACGGCGTTGTTGGTCAACCATTTCGCTGCGTACAAAATCAAGTGCTGCAACCTGGCTCACCATACGTGAAACCTCGAGCGAACGAATCTCGTGTTCCACATTCTCGCCATTGAGTATGGTAATGGAGTTCTTTGTTTCGGGGTCGGCAGCAAAGGTTATTTTTATATCTCCAAGTTGCTTGCGCAGTTTTTCTGTGTTTATTACTCCCTCTTCAATAAGTCCGTTTCTCAAACAGTAAAGGGCTACAGCGCGGTACATTGCTCCGCTGTCGAAATAGAGATAACCAATGTTGCGGGCAAGTGATTTCGCCATAGTGCTCTTGCCGCACGACGAAAATCCGTCTATTGCAATTATAATCTTTTTCATATATATCTTATAGTGTGTATGATACGTTGAACAATAATGAATTGGATGAAACGTGCAGTTTGCTGTACGATATTCCGAGTTTTATTTTCTTTATGTTTGCTCCGGCTCCAAAGCTCACTCCATCCCATTTGCTGTCTGATGTTGAAAGCTCCTTTGTCATACGGTAGTTGTATCCTATTGATGCATAGAACCGCTCGCCCAGAAGAACATCGGCTCCGAAGGTGAAATGCTTGAAGAGTTTCTTTCCGAAATTATCCTTGCTGCCGTCGGCATTGTAGAAATCGTCGTCGCCCCATTTGTGCAGGTTGTTGGCGGTTACCGACAAACGTATAGGGGCATTGGCAAATTTCTTTGTGATCCCCATCTGTATATCGAATGGCAGTTTCTCGGTCTCGTCGTTAAAGGCTTTTACCTGTGCACCCAAGTTCTTGAAAACCAATGATGCCGACAAGTTCTTCTCTTCGTTGAAATAGTTGAGTCCAAGGTCCACTCCCAATGCGATAGAGCTCATTGTCTCATATTTCGAGTATATGAATTTTGCAGCGACACCTCCGCTCCATCTGTCGCTCAAGAGGTAGCTGTAGAGGGCCGAAATTTCCATATCCTTTGCCTTGAATGTGCCGGTAAATATGTTATTTTCATCATATCCTTCAAATTCGCCATAATCGACATAACGGGCAATGATGGCGCCGGCCGAGCGGTCGCCGAAAACTCTGTTGTATGCAGCACCTGCCACTTTGCTCTCGCTCATATAGGTCATATACCCCAGATTCAGCGTGTTGTGCGAAACGTTTATTAGCAACGCAGGGTTGTGGGCCGCGAGGGTGATGTCGTCGTCAATTATTGAAATGTTTGTACCTCCAAGGGCAGCAACGTGTGACGAGTAGGGAAGACGAAGGAAATTGAAGGCGGTCTCTCCTGTTTGCGCACGCAAGGCTGTAACATGCAGTGTAAGGAGTATTGCTATTATGAAAGGTCTCAAGGCTCTTGTCATATAATGTTTGTGGATTGTTTTTGCGAAGATAATGCTTTTTTTCATCTTTTTTATTCTGATGCGTAAAATAATTGGTGGTATAAAAACGTTAACCTTGATAAAATAACTGAAAAACACGCCATTTATGATGTGGCAAAAAAATAAAATATGTATAAAGCAAAAAAAAGATGTTTTATATCGTGTGTATTGAAAAATATTGTTTAAATTTGCCCATTAGAAAATAAATATAAAATTACCATATGAGTACAACAGCAAAACAACAGGGAAATGAGCGCGAAATCCTCGAAGTGAAGAAGAGCGCGAAGGCGAACCTTGAACAGCACAAGACAACTTGGTTGCTTATAGGTTATATTCTTGTGTTCGCAATTCTATTTGTGGCTTTTGAGTGGACAGCCACCGAGAAAAAACACACAGGTGAAATTGTAAGCGCAGGTATCCTTCTTGAGGAGGAGATTATGGTGCCCATTACAATGCCCGAGAAGAAGGTGGTTCCCCCTCCTCCCCAGGCAAAACAGATTACAGAGATTCTTGAAATCGTTGACGACGAGGCCGAAATTGAAGAGAGTGAGCTTGCATCGGTTGAGGAGACCGGTGAGGTTGTGGAGATTGCCGATGTTGGTAACGTGGTTGTAGAGGATATTCCCGAGGAGGAGCCCATTCTGCAGGTAGTAGAGCAGATGCCCGAGTTCCCCGGTGGTATGCCTGCCTTGATGAAATATCTTCGCGACAATATCAACTACCCCCGTATCTCTCGCGAGAACAACTCACAGGGTCGTGCGTTCATCAACTTTATCGTAAACTCAGACGGAACAATCCAGGATGTTGAGGTGCTTAAGAGTTCAAGCGATGTATATCTTGATAAAGAGGCTGTACGCGTTGTAAGCTCAATGCCCAAGTGGAATCCGGGAAAACAGGCCGGCAAGGCAGTGCGCGTGCGCTTTACATTGCCGGTAACCTTCAAGTTGAAATAAAAATACAAAAAATAAGAAAGAGGCTGCCGCTATTGTGTGTAGCCTCTTTTTTTAATAAATTTAAAACAAAGAAATTATGTACAATTGGGAAGAGGTAAGAGATAGAATCAATGCTTTCGTTGACAATCTTAAATTTGAGCGCGAACCGTTGGAATTGTATAAACCCATAAGATATACATTGGCGCAAAGCGGCAAACGCGTGCGTCCCGTGCTTTGTCTTATGGCCTATAATTTGTATAAGGATAATATAGAGGAGGCACTCTATCCCGCGGTGGCTATGGAGACCTATCACAACTACACGCTCATTCACGACGATGTTATGGACCGTGCCGATATCCGTCGTGGAAAGCCCACCGTTTGTGCAAAATGGGGTGACACGGCAGCCATACTTTCGGGCGATACAATGCTTGTGCTTGCCTACGAGTTCATAGCTCACGCTCCTGTGGAGAAGTTGCCCGCTATGCTGGCGCTCTTTACCGAAACTGCAAAAGAGGTGGGTGACGGACAGCAGTACGACCTTGATTTTGAAAACCGCGACGATGTTGCCGAGGAGGAGTATATGGAGATGATTCGCCTGAAGACCTCGGTTCTCATAGCGGCTTCTTTGAAGATGGGCGGAATTGTTGCCGGTGCTTCGGAAGAGGATCTGAAGAACCTCTATGCCTATGGAGAAACCATGGGACTTGCTTTCCAGTTGCAGGACGACCTGCTCGATGTTTATGGCGATGTTGCTGTCTTCGGTAAAAAGATTGGTGGTGATATACGTTGTAACAAAAAAACATTCCTGCTTATAAAGGCATTGGAGCTTGCTTCGCCCGAGCAGCGTGCCGAAATGTGGGCGTGGATGGAGAATCCTGCTGCCGACCAGGACGCAAAGGTTGCTTATTTCACTTCGCTCTACACTTCACTTGGTGTGAAGGAACTGTGCGAGAAACGTATTGCCGAGCTTTTTGCAAAGTGCGATGCTGTTATAGAACATCTTTCGGTTTCTGCCGAAAGAAGAGCAAACCTTAAGGCATTTGCCGATTTTTTGCTCGACCGTAACCTTTAATATATATAATAAGGTATTATGCCATATAGACGATTACCTAAAACAGACCAAGCACGCATAAGGGCTTTGCGCACAGCTGTGGAAAGTTGTGTGCAGAATGGGGTGTTTACAAATGTGCTGTCGCATAATACGTATTACAAGGCAAAAACTTTTCTCGATAAGTTCTCGCGCGAGGTGTCTGTTTACAAGCGTTGTGTGGCTGAACAATCTACAAAGCGTGGTAATGAGAAGTATGAGGCTGCATTAAAGCGTGCGCGTATGTATGTGTCACACTTTATTCAGGTTCTTAGTATGTCCATAATGCGTGGTGAGATTCCTCGTAGCAAGCGTGCCTATTACGGTTTGCCTCAGGACGAGGATACTATTCCCAACCTTTTTTCAGAGGCTGCAGTGCTTGAGTGGGGAGCAAAGATTATGGAGGGTGAAAGACGTCGTCAGGGTGAAGGTGGAGTCCCTATTTACAACCCCACAATGGGGCGTGTTTCGGTGGCTTATGAACTTTTTAAAGAGATGTACGACAGGCAACAGTCGCTACAGCAGCGTACAGCCGAGTCGTTGCGCAATATTTCCGATATGCGTTTCGAGGGTGATGAGATTATCTTTGAAGCGTGGGGCGAAATAGAGAAGGCATTCTCTTCGTTGACAGGTGAGACGCGCATAAAAAAATGTGCCGAGTATGGTGTGATTTATTATTATCGCACCGGTAAGGAACAAAAAGAAAAGGGATGCGATGAGTAGTTTTGTAGACACCCATACCCACCTCTTTTGTGAGGAATTCAACGAGGACAGAGAGGTTGTGGTGGAGCGCGCTATTGAAGCGGGTGTGACTCGCTTGTGTTTGCCTGCAATAAACTTGTCTTCTCTGCCACCTCTTTTGGCAATGTGTGAGAAATACCCCGGTAACTGTTTCCCGATGATTGGGTTGCACCCCACGGATGTAAACTCTGATTATAAAAAAGATTTGCAGGAACTTGAACGTATGTTGCTCTCCGATAACCGCTTTGTTGCGGTGGGGGAGGTTGGGCTCGACTTTTATTGGAGTGAGGAGTTCCGTAACGAACAATTGGATGCTTTTGAGGTGCAGATTGCTTGGGCGCGTCGTGTGGGTTTGCCGTTGGCCATTCATTCGCGTAATGCTTTTAAGGAACTTTCTGCAGTTATGGATGAGCATCGCTCCGATGGATTATGCGGTGTTTTCCACTGCTTTTCGGGTACAGCAGATGAGGCTGCAGAACTGCTTACGCACGAGGGATTCTTTTTGGGTGTCGGCGGTGTGCTGACATATAAGAAATCGCCCCTTCCACAGGTTCTTGCCACTGTTCCGCTGGAACGTATAGTACTTGAGACCGACTCGCCTTATCTTCCGCCGGTGCCTTTCCGTGGCAAGCGTAACGAGAGTGCTTACATTCCTTATATAGCCGAAACGTTCGCGCAAATTTATGGTTGTACAGTGGAAAAGGTTGCCGAAGTGACAACGCAGAATGCGGAGCGCCTGTTTCCTAAAATAAAATAATGATGAATATAAAGGATATCGAAATATTTTCGGGTGCCAAGCGCCCTGTTGTTATAGCCGGCCCTTGCAGTGCCGAGAGCGAAGAGCAGGTGATGGCGGTGGCTGCTACTCTGGCAGGTACAGGTGTTGCGCTGTTTCGTGCAGGAATATGGAAACCGCGTACTCGCCCCGGTTGTTTCGAAGGTGTGGGCGCGCGTGGTCTTGAGTGGCTTGTGCGTGTAAAAAAGGAGTACTCTCTCCCTGTTGCAACCGAGGTTGCAACGGCAGCTCACGTGGAGCAGGCGCTGTCGGCCGGAATAGATGTGTTGTGGGTGGGAGCGCGCACTGTTACGAATCCTTTTGCAGTGCAGGAGGTTGCCGAGGCTTTGCGTGGCGTGGATGTGCCGGTTCTTGTAAAGAATCCTGTCAATCCCGACCTTGAACTCTGGGTAGGCGCTCTTGAGCGTCTATATAATTGTGGCGTAACACGTTTGGGTGCAGTGCATCGTGGCTTTTCGTCGTATGGCGAGAAATTCTTCCGCAATTCGCCGCAGTGGCAGTTGCCGTTGGAACTTAAAAATCGTTTTCCGCAATTGCCTCTTATTTGCGACCCCAGTCACATTGCCGGCAAGAGTGAACTTGTCCAAGGGCTTGCGCAGCAGGCTATGGACCTTAATTTCGATGGTCTTATGGTGGAGGTTCACACATCTCCTTCCTGTGCCTTGAGTGATGCCCGTCAGCAGATTACTCCCGAAGAACTCTTTTCGGTACTTGCCGGGCTTGTCCGTCGCTCTTCGCTTTCCGATGGTGCGGAGTTTGCTGCTTTCCGTGATAAGATAGATGCAATAGACGAGGAGATTATAGCTCTTCTCTCCAAGCGTATGGCTGTTGCCAACGAGATAGGCGAGGTGAAGAAAAACAGGGGTGTAACCGTTTTTCAGCCATTCCGTTATAAGGAGACAATGGCGCGTTGTGTAACTCTTGGTGCCGGTTACGGGCTTAGTGCCGAGGTGGTTCGTGGCGTTTTTGAGGCTATCCATTCCGAAAGTATCCGTCAACAGTTGAATATCGTGAATAAAAAGACAGGCAATGAATAGGGTCGGGTGCATAAAAGGGCTTTTGCCGTTGTGCCTGCTGTTGCTGTTGTCGGCTTGTGTTGGGGGTACTGGTGTGTCGCGCTCTTCTTTTGATGGCGACACTCTTTCAGTGCGGCACTCCACGCTGTTGCAGATGGTCGATTGTGACAGCTTTTTTGTTGCCGAAATAAAAAATCCCTGGCGCGAAGGTGTGCTCCATCGCTATTTGCTTGTCCCTTCCGATGCGGCAGTGCCGCAGAATCTTCCGCAGGGTACACTCCTGCGCACTCCCTTGCAGAGAACTTTGCTGTTTTCTTCGGTTCACGTATCCCTTTTCGAGGAATTGGGTTGTGCCGATGCTATAAAAGGCGTGTGTGATGTGGATTATATGTTGTCGTCGCAGATAAAAAGTCGTGTTGCGGTGGGTGAGGTAGAGGATTGTGGCAGTTCGCGTGATGTGGATGTTGAGAGGGTTGTGGCTCTCTTGCCCGATGCTCTTTTTGTATTTCCCTTTGAGAATGGTGGCTATGGGAAGCTCGAAAAATTGAAATATCCAATTGTGGAATGTGCCGAATATATGGAGTCTTCGCCCCTTGCTGCAGCCGAGTGGGTGCGCTTCTATGGACGTCTGCTGGGGTGTGCGGCTAAGGCAGATTCTCTTTTCTATGCAGTGTGTGCGCGGTATGAAGAACTTTCAGCTTTGGTGTCGGATTGTGAAAAGCACCCTACGGTTATGTGTGAACTTAAAAGTGGTTCGGCGTGGTATGTGCCTACAGGGGGCAGTACTATGGGGCAGATGTATCGTGCTGCCGGTGCCGACTATCTTTTTGCCGACAATGAGGGAGGTGGCTCCGTTCCTCTCTCTTATGAAACTGTGCTTTCTCGTGCAGCAAACGCCGATTTCTGGCTCTTTAAATATAATTCGCCGGTAGACAAGACTCGTGCCTCCTTGCTTGATGATTTTCAGGGATATGCTCACTTCAAGCCTTTCAGGGAGGGTAAGATATATGCTTGCAACAGCGCAAGAAAATCCGTTTTTGAGGATTCGGCCTTTCGTCCCGATATGTTGCTTGCCGAACTTATTGCTATTTTTCATCCTTCTTTGATGGAGGGCTATGATTTGATGTATTATGAAAAACTGCCGTAGTGGAAGAGTAATTTTGTGTATTGCAGGGGTAGCTTTGCTTTTGCTGCTTTTCTTTGCGAACATTTTTTTGGGGTCTGTAAATATTCCCTTTACGGCTGTTGCCGATATTCTTGCTGATGGTGATGGCGGTAACGAGGGGTGGCGGCTTATTGTTGTTGAGATGCGTATGCCACAGGCCGTTACGGCTCTGTTGGCCGGTATGTCGCTTGCTGTTGCGGGTTTGCTGTTACAGACACTTTTTAACAATCCTCTTGCCGGGCCCGAGGTGCTTGGTATAAACAGTGGTGCAGGGCTGGGTGTTGCTGTTGTTATGCTCTTGTTGCAAGGTGCTACGGGTGTGGGTGGCTTTGTGGCTGCTCTTACGGGTGCATTCTTGGGTGCTTTGCTCATTATTGCGGTGGTGCTCTTTCTTTCTCATTTGTTGGCAAGTAATGTATATCTTTTAATTACGGGTCTTGCAATAAGTTATCTTGCTTCTTCGGTGGTTTCGGTCTTGAATTATTTCTCTACAGCCGAGGGGGTACATTCTTATCTTATATGGGGAATGGGTGGCTTCGGCGGTGTCTCTGTTGATATGTTACCGCTGTATTCGGTAGTTCTGTTGCCTATGATTATTGCAGCTTTACTTCTTGTAAAGCCTTTGAATGTGATACTGCTTGGCGATGTGTATGCTCGTAATTTAGGTGTGAATACGAAGCGGCTGCGTGCTGCGATGTTGCTTATTGTGGGCGTGATTACAGCTACTGTTACGGCATTCTGTGGCCCAGTGGCTTTTATAGGCCTGGCTGTGCCGCATATGGCTCGTCTTGTGGCGAATACCGCCAATCACAAGGTGCTGGTGCCTGTTACGCTGCTGGTGGGTGGCTCTGTAGCGCTTGTCTGTAACCTGTTATGCCAGCTGCCGGGCGAGAGTGGCTTGCTCCCTTTGAGTGCAGTGACTTCGCTGATTGGTGCACCTGTGATAATTTATGTGGTGCTGAAAGAGAGATATAGGCATTGAAAATTTAAAGAGAGAGGAATAAACCTTCTTAAAAAGGATGCTGAACACAAAAAAATGCCAAGGAAACTTCCTTGGCATTTTTTGTGTGTTGAATGATTGATAAAAATCAACAGAAAATAAGTATCATAAGCTGCGCTGTGAGTATGCGAAGGAACATAGCCAACGGATACACAGTGGCATAGCCAACAGAGGCCTTGTCGCTGTTCTTGTCCTGCTCGTTGGCGAATGCAAGTGCGGGCGGGTTGGTGCAAGAGCCCGACATTACTCCTATAAGGGTGGTGTAGGGTATTTTTAGGATGAAACGCCCTGCAATTCCTGCAATGAGCAATGGCAGTATGGTTATTATGGCGCCATAGAGTACCCACATAAAGCCGTTGTTGTTTACAAGAGTGTCTACAAAGGCTTTGCCGGCTTCAAGTCCCACACAGGCAAGGAAAAGGGATATGCCAATCTCGCGTATCATAAGGTTTGCGCTTATTGTGGTATATGTTACGAACTTGTATTTAGGACCGAAACAGCTTATGAGTATGGCTACGATAAGCGGGCCGCCAGCAAGTCCAAGTTTCACGGGCTGCGACATTCCGGGGATAAAGATGGGAAGGCTGCCAAGCGTGCAACCGAGTGCAATGCCTATGAATATGGGTATCAGGTTGGGGTGGTCGAGGCGTTTGCGCGAGTCGCCCAGAATTCTTTTTACGCTACCCACGGCACTTTCCATACCTACTACGGTAACCACGTCGCCCAATTGCAGACGCAGGTCGGGTGCGGCGATTAGGTCTATACCGGCGCGGTTCACGCGGGTTAGGTTTACCTGGAAATTGTTGCGTAGGTTTAGTTTTGAGAGTGCTACTCCGTTAAGTTTGGGGTTTGTAACAATAATCTTTCTCGACTTGAATTGTGTACCTGCCTTGTTCCAATCGACAATACACTCGCTGCCAAAGAGGTTGAGCAGGCTTTCGCGTTGCGATGGTTTTACTATTACAAGGAACTTATCGCCCACTTGCATTGTGCTGTTTGAGTTCGCAATCTCAATCTCGTCTGTCTTTGTGTGTAAAATTCTCGATACAACAAAGTCGTAGTTCTGGCTGTGACGAATATTGTCGAGGGTTTTGCCTGCAATCATAGGGTTCTTTACCTCTATGGTTATGGGCTCTATTTTTAACTCCTTGTTTGTTTCGTTATTGGTTATTGTAATATCCTTCCTGTAAAAGCAGGCTTTGATGGCAAGCATTGATAGTATGCAGCCTATTACACCAAGAGGGTAGGCAACACTGTAACCCAGTGCGATGTCTGTTGCCGATGTTCCGGTAATGTCGCGATAGGCCTGCTGGGCTGCTCCCAGTCCTGGAGTGTTGGTTACGGCACCCGACAAAATACCCGTAACCGTGGTTATGGGAGTATCGGTGGCAAAGTGTACTCCAATGGCTGTCATTATGTCGAAGAACACGATTATGCATGTTATGAGGCAAAGGGTAAGCCCTCCCGATTTAAAACTAGAGAAGAATCCCGGTCCCACCTGCAAACCTATAGAAAAGACGAACAGAATGAGTCCGAATTCTTTTACAAAATGCAGCAGGTCGCTGTTGAGCGTGTAGCCGAAGTGCGCGAAGAGTATTCCGACGAAAAGAATCCAGGTGACACCGAATGAGATTCCTGCCACCTTTATGCGTCCCAGCATTACTCCAAAGGCGATTGTGAGCGCAAGTATTATCATGGAGTGGGCCACGCCGCCGCTCCACTGTCCTTGAACGCCTTCCAAAAGTGTTAAAATAAAGTCCATTATTTCTCTGTTTAAAATATTTGACAATTGTTTGTAGTTTTGATTTTGCAAAGATACATCGTCGTTGTTAATAAAACCAAAAAATATATAAGGTAATATCAATAGAAGGAATAGGCGTAGTTTATAGTTGAGGGCCTGTTGGGCAGGAAATAAACGCATTATTTGATTTTTTGTCAATAAGAAAGGCTTTAGTGATGCTTTTTTTTACATAAATAGCCGATGCTCTATTTTTTTGATATAAAAACAAGTAATTTTCGTTTATTTTTTTTGCTATGCTGAAAAAAGAGATTATTTTTGCGTGCGAATACTCTTTATGCGTTTGTGTAAAAAGAGTAAAAGGTACTTAAAAGTAGGAACTTATGCTGTTACAGTCAATGTTTATTAACCTCGTGAACGTGGTGGTCGTCCTATTTGACAAAGTAGGGTGAGATTGGCTGTATGTATACCGAGTGTGCCTTTCTCTTTAAATGAGGAGGGCTTTTTTATTAAGTGTAATTATATGTCCGGGGGTGTTTTGCTCTCCGGAATGTTAAAAAGATATTCTTGAGTATGAAAAATAAATTGAGAAGTTCACAGTGTACCGAAGGTCGTCGTATGGCCGGTGCAAGAGCTTTGTGGATAGCTAACGGTATGAAACGTGAAATGTTTGGCAAGCCCATCATTGCTATTGCGAACTCTTTTACCCAGTTGGTACCCGGTCACACTCATTTGCACGAGGCCGGTCAGATTGTGAAACGTGAAATTGAGAAACTTGGTTGTTATGCGGCCGAGTTCAATACTATAGCCATAGACGATGGTATTGCTATGGGACACGACGGTATGCTTTACTCCCTGCCCTCGCGCGATATTATTGCCGACAGTGTAGAGTATATGTGCAACGCCCACAAGGTGGATGCCCTTGTATGTATATCAAACTGTGACAAAATTACTCCGGGTATGCTTATGGCTTCTATGCGCCTGAATATTCCCACTGTGTTTGTTTCAGGTGGTCCTATGGAAAAAGGTACCTGGAAGGGCGAAAACCTCGACCTTATCTCGGCTATGGTGAAGGCTGCCGATACAAGCGTTAGCGATGAGGAACTTGCCGAGGTTGAGAAACGCTCTTGCCCCGGTTGTGGCTGCTGCTCGGGTATGTTCACCGCAAACTCCATGAACTCTTTGACCGAGGCTATCGGTCTTTCTCTTCCCGGTAACGGAACAATCCTGTCAACCCATACCAACCGCATACAGCTTCTTAAGGATGCTGCAAAGCAGATTGTTACAAATGCACTCAAATATTACGAAGAGGGCGACGACAGTGTTCTTCCCCGCAGTATTGCGGTGCGCGATGCGTTCCTTAACGCTATGACACTTGATATTGCGATGGGTGGTTCTACCAATACAATTCTCCACCTTCTTGCTGTTGCACAGGAGGCTGGCGTAGACTTCAAAATGTCGGACATCGACCGTTTGAGCCGCGGTGTTCCCTGTTTGTGTAAACTTGCTCCCAACGGTCCCAAGTATAGTGTTCAGGATTGTGGTCGTGCCGGTGGTATCATCGGTATTATGGGCGAGCTTGCAAAAGGTGGTCTGCTCAACACTTCGTTGAAGCGTGTGAATGGTGCTACTTTGGGCGAGGATATCGCTAAATACTGTATCACAGGTGAGAATATCGATGCCGAGGCAAAACGCATCTACAGCACTGGCCCCGCAAATGTATTCAGCAACGTAATGGGCTCACAGAGCGAGAATTACGAAACTCTCGACACTGACAGAGAGAACGGCTGTATACGCGACCTTGAACACGCATACACAAAAGATGGTGGTCTTGCCATACTCTTCGGAAACATTGCACAGGATGGTTGTGTGGTTAAAACCGCAGGTGTTGACGAGAGCATCTGGAAATTTACCGGTACTGCAAAGGTGTTCGATTCGCAGGATGCTGCGGTTGAGGGTATCCTTGGCGGTGATGTAAAAGCCGGTGATGTGGTGGTAATTGTTTACGAAGGTCCTAAAGGTGGTCCCGGTATGCAAGAAATGCTCTATCCCACATCTTATATTAAATCTCGTCATTTGGGCAAAGAGTGCGCGCTCATTACCGACGGCCGTTTCAGTGGTGGAACATCGGGTTTGAGCATCGGTCACATCTCTCCCGAGGCTGCAGCAGGTGGCAATATCGGTAAATTGCGCGATGGCGATATTATCGAGATCGATATCCCTGCACGTTCTATAAATGTGAAACTCACGGATGAGGAGCTTGCAGCACGCGAAATGTTCCCCCTTACACGCGACAGAGTTATCTCTAAGAGCCTCAAGGCTTATGCCAATATGGTAAGTTCTGCCGACAAGGGTGGTGTTAGAATTATTGATTAAGTAACTATATAAAGAAAGATAACCGATGAATAAAGAATTAATTTCAGGTGGTGAGGCACTTCTTCGCTCTTTGAAGAACGAGGGTGTAGATACACTCTTCGGCTATCCGGGCGGCTCCATAATACCGGTGTTCGACTCTTTGTACGACTATAGAGATCAGTTTCGTAACGTGCTTGTTCGTCACGAGCAGGCTGCTGTACACGCAGCAGAAGGTTATGCACGAAGCTCCGGTAAAGTAGGTGTCTGCATTGTTACAAGTGGACCCGGTGCCACAAATACACTTACCGGAATAAGCGATGCTTTGCTCGACAGCACTCCGGTGGTTGTTATTGCCGGCCAGGTTAGCTCGGCGGTACTTGGTACCGATGCTTTCCAGGAAATTGACCTTGTGGGTATTACACAGCCCATAAGCAAGTGGAGCTATCAGGTGCGTAGGCCCGAAGATGTTGCGTGGGCGGTGTCTCGTGCTTTCTATATTGCAAGCACAGGTCGTCCCGGCCCCGTAGTACTCGATTTCACCAAGGATGCGCAGGTGGCAAAGACTCTTTACGAGCCCGTAAAGGTTGAAAGCGTGCGTAGCTATATACCTTATCCCAAACCCGATCCCGAAGCCATTAAAAAGGCTGCCGAACTTATAAACCGTGCAAAGCGCCCCTTTGCTCTTGTAGGTCAGGGTGTGGAACTTGGAAATGCACATAAGGAGCTTATTGCATTCCTTGAAAAAGCAAACATTCCTGCTGCACGTACATTGCTTGGTTTGTCGGCATTCCCCTCGGATCACCCTCTATGTATGGGTATGTTGGGTATGCATGGTAACCTCGGTCCTAATGTGAATACCAACGAGTGCGATGTTCTCATAGCTATCGGTATGCGTTTCAGCGACCGCGTAACAGGTAATCTTGAGACTTATGCCAAACAAGCAAAAATAATACATCTTGACATTGATAAAGTTGAGATTGACAAGAATATCCCTATCGACCTCCCCGTATTGGGCGACTGTAAGGAGACACTTCCCCTTATAACAGAATTGCTTGAGGAGAACACCCATAAGGAGTGGATCGACAGTTTTGCCGAGTTTGATGCTATAGAGAAGGAGAAGGTGATTGACAAGGCTTTGTATCCGACCGACGGCCCCATCCTTATGGGTGAGGTTGCACGCAGGGTGAGCGAGGCTACCGGTCATACTGCAGTTTTGGTTACCGATGTTGGTCAGAACCAGATGTTTGCAGCACGCTATTTCAAATACAAAGAACCTCACAGCATTATTACATCGGGTGGTTTGGGTACAATGGGCTACGGCCTTCCTGCCGCTATGGGTGCTACTATGGGTGCTCCCCACAGAACTGTATGTTATTTTGCAGGTGACGGTGGTTTCCAGATGAATATGCAGGAACTGGGTACAATCATGGATCAGAAGTGCCCTGTGAAGATGGTGGTAATGGATAACAACTATCTTGGTATGGTGCGTCAGTGGCAGAACCTCTTCTACGACAACCGCTATTCGTGGACACCTATGTGGAACCCCGATTTCTGCAAGATTGCAGAGGGATATGGTATACCCACCCGTTTTGTGAATGACCGTGCCGACCTTGACGATGCAATAAAAGAGATGCTCGAGACTCCCGGTGCTTATCTCTTGAGCGTAGCAGTACGTCCCGAGGATAATGTGATGCCTATGATGCCTCTTGGCGCGTCGGTAAATGAAATGATTTTAGAATAAGCATTATGGAGAAGAAACTATATACTGTTATTGTCTATTCCGAGAACCTTGCCGGAATGCTTAATCAGGTTACGGCCGAATTTACCCGTCGCCAGATGAATATCGAAACTTTGAACGTTTCCTCTTCAAATGTGGAGGGTGTTCACCGATATACAATATCTTTGTGGACCACAGAGTGGCTTATTGAGCGCGTGACAAAGCGTTTGGAGAAGAAGATTGATATTCTCAGAGCTTACTATTTTACCGATAACGAGATTTTCATACAGGAGGTTGCCTTGTATAAGCTGTCAACTCCTCGTTTGCTCGAGAATCAACAGATATCAAAGATTATACGTCACAACAACGCACGTGTTATTGAGGTAAACTCTACATATACAGTGGTGGAGAAAACCGGTAAGACCGATGCGGTTATGAGCTTGTATAAAGAGTTCGTAGCCGAGCAGTGTGTGTTGCAGTTCGTAAAGTCGGGTCGTGTGGCAATTACACGCGATGTTAATGTGAATTTAAGTGACCATCTTTTTGATGAAGATGCAAAACGAAAAACAATAAAATAACAAATAACTAAATTAAATTAAACTATGGCAGAAATGAATTTTGGTGGCGTAATCGAGAACGTGATTACCCCTAAAGAGTTTTCTTTGGAGAAGGCTCGTGAGATTTTGAAAGACGAAACTATTGCAGTTTTGGGTTATGGTGTTCAGGGCCCCGGTCAGGCTTGCAACTTGCGTGACAACGGTTTCAACGTAATCGTTGGTCAGCGTGAGGGTAGCACATACGACAAGGCTGTTAAAGATGGTTGGGTTCCCGGTGAGACTCTTTTCTCTATCGAGGAGGCTGCCGAGAAGGGTACTATCGTTTGTATGTTGCTTTCAGATGCTGCTCAGATTGCTATTTGGCCTAAAGTTAAGCCTTATTTGACAGCAGGTAAAGCTCTTTACTTCTCTCACGGTTTCGGTATCAACTGGAGCGACCGTACAGGTATTGTTCCTCCCGCTGACATCGACGTTATCATGGTTGCTCCCAAGGGTTCAGGTACCTCTTTGCGTACTATGTTCCTCGAGGGTCGTGGCTTGAACTCTTCATACGCTGTTTACCAGAACGTAACAGGCAAGGCTCTTGACCGCGTTATTGCTTTCGGTATCGGTATCGGTTCTGGTTACATGTTCGAGACTACTTTCCAGCGTGAGGCTGTTTCTGACCTCACCGGTGAGCGTGGTTCTTTGATGGGTGCTATCCAGGGTCTTCTCTTGGCTCAGTACGAGGTATTGCGTGAGAACGGTCATACTCCTTCTGAGGCTTTCAACGAGACTGTTGAGGAGCTTACACAGTCACTTATGCCTTTGTTCGCAAAGAACGGTATGGACTGGATGTACGCTAACTGCTCTACAACTGCACAGCGTGGTGCTCTCGATTGGATGACTCCTTTCCACGATGCTATCAAGCCTGTTATGTATCAGTTGTACGATTCAGTTAAGACTGGTAAAGAGGCTCAGCGTTCAATCGACTCTAACTCACAGCCCGATTATCGTGAGAAACTCAACGAGGAGCTTAAAGCTCTCCACGATAGCGAGATGTGGCGTACTGCAGAGGTTGTTCGTCAGCTTCGTCCCGAGAATAAGTAATTTTCTCATTATAATTTATAAGACAACGGCTACACGAATGTGTAGCCGTTGTTGCTTTTATAGGGTTTTCCCTCTGCTATAATAGGTATTTCCCCCTTTTTCTTTGTGATATTATATCTATTTTTGTGACATCAGATGGTGTGTATGCATCATTGTTTAAAAAGAAACCCTTTTTAAAGTATAATATTATGAGACGTTTGGTGTTATTGGCGTTTTTATTGCCATTGTCATTATGTGCGCAGGTGAACGATATGTTCTATGTTCCTAAAAAAGAGGTAAAGTTGAAGGATGTTGAAAAGGTTCTTTCGGCCGAAGAGGATGATGAATGGGGTGTTGTAGATAATGGAAACAACCGCGATGTCGACGAATATAATCGTCGTGTAAAGGTTGTTCCAAGGGATTGTACATATGTGACCGAAGAGGTTTATGTCGAGGATGTGTATGATGCGGCTCTGTATGTCGACGATTATAACTACACAACCAGAATTGTGCGTTTCCATAACCCCACGATGGTTGTTGTGGGCAGCCCCTGGTATTGGAGCATCTCGCCATATTATCACTATGATCCTTTCTGGGATTCCTACTGGGACTATTCCTGGCACTACGGCAGCTATAACTACTATTCGGGCCTCTACGGGCATTGGCACGCTGCGCCCGTGCATTCCTATACGCCGCACCACTATGGTGGTGTAAAGAGGGCTACCGATGCCCGTCGCATACCGGTTGCCAATGCAGCAAAGGGCGCAACGGTTGGGCGTGTTCCGGTAGCATCATCAAGGGCCGACAATACTGCCGGCAGACGCCCGGTTGCAAATGGTCTGGTTAATGGGAATAACCGCAATGAACGCAAGAGCAATAATGTCGGTGTTGCCGAAAGACAGGTAAGGGAGAAGAGGGAGAGGCCTGCTGTAAGTAACTCGCATACCGAAAACCGTAAAGGGGCATCACAGCGCAGTTCCAATTCCTCGACATATAACAGAAGAAGCAGTACCAGCGTGAACCGCAGTGGTTCTTCCCACTCGGGAAACAGAACGCCTGTTTCACGTGGCGGTGTTTCACGCGGTGGTCGCAGATAAGTTTACACTTACATTAAAACAAAAATTACTATGAAGAAACAGATATTGCTTTTAGCCTCTTTGCTGGCGATTAATGTAATGGCACAGAACAGTTATGATCCTATGCGATTTGTAGGTTCCGACCTTGTCGGCACGGCGCGTTTCGTGGGTATGGGTGGAGCTATGAGTGCTTTAGGTACCGATATCTCGGTTATTTCCACAAACCCTGCCGGTATAGGTCTTTACCGTTCCAACGACGCTGTGGTTTCTATGGGCTTGAACACAATTGGGAACAGTGCCGATTTTGGAGGTTTCACTACCAAGAGCGACAAAACAACTTTTTCTATTGACAATGCCGGTCTTGTTCTTGCAATGAATCCTCAGTTAGGTCCTGTAAAGTATGTGAACTTTGCTGTCAATTATCGTCGTCGCAATAATCTTTCAGCCACCTTTGGGGCAATGGGCTCTTTGTTGCGCCAGAATGGCAATGAGACCAACTTGTTTTCACAGCAGTATGCCTTGTACAATTCCTATGTGAATGCCGGAGACTATGCCGATTATATCGACTACAAAGATTATACCTCATTCTCGTATCCCTGGCTGGGGTTGATGACTTCCGAGTCTGCTTTGCTGGACAGCAATGGAAACCTTTTCTATGTTCCTGAAAATATGGATAATGTTGAGGGATTATATCCCACAATGATGGAGTATTATTCCAAGGAGAAGGGTGGGGTTCACGAGGTTGATTTGAATATATCTGCCAATGTCGACGACAAACTTTATTTGGGATTGACCATTGGTACAACTTCTGTCGACTATACACGTTACTCCGAATATTCGGAATTTGACGAGCTTGGCAATAACTATTATACCATAAAGAATGACTATAATGTAAGCGGTGGAGGTGTGAATGTGAAATTCGGTGCCATATTCCGTCCTTTCGAGTATTCTCCCCTAAAGTTAGGTGTCTCAGTACACACGCCCACCTGGTATTCGCTCACAGAGCGCACAGCGGCCACTATGATATGCCCCGACGGTTATGTTATCGATACCCGTGATGCCTATTCTTACGGCGATGACCTTTATGTCGATTATGACTATATTACCCCTTGGCGTTTCAATCTCTCGGCATCCTATACTTTTGACAAGTTCGTGGCTGTGGATGCAGAATATGAATATGTCGATTATTCAACAGCGAAAATTGAATATGCCGGTGGCGGAGAGATTCTGGATATGGTAGATGAGGTAAAGGAAAATATGGATGCGCAGCACATCTTCCGCGTGGGTGCGCTGTTCAATATCAACGATAATTTCTCATTCTGCTGCGGTTTCAACCATATGACAGCTCCCTTTAAGAAAGAGGCGGTGAAGGCTGTTACTATGTTTACCGACACAAAGACCGACTTCGTGAACAGTTACGAAACCAATATTGTAACTCTGGGTGCTGGTTATAGAAACAAGAACCTGTATCTCGATGTCGCTTATAAGCTTGCTATGCAGGAGGCCGAATTCTACAATTATTACGATACCGATTTCTATAACCCCGCCGCAAGTGTCTCTGTTAATCGCAGCAGTCTTGTTTTCAGTTTGGGTTACCGTTTCTGATCCTTTGGCTTCTTCCTCCAGAAATTGATGCCTGTGTAGACATTTATTGTGCCGTAACCGTTTATTACGCTTAATTTACTTTTGCGGTAGCTGTATGTGTGGGATACGAAAGAGGCGCCTATATAGTAACGGCTGTTGTTGTATACCACTGCTGCACGGGTAATGAAGTCTATATTTATGTTTGATATGAATTCCTTGCTGTCGTTGATCTTCAGCGAGGAATTCTTGTATCCCAGCCCCGGTGTCAATGAGATATTGGCAAGCAGGTTGCGTGCGAAAACCCAGTTATAGGAGTATCCGAAGTTTATGCAGAAGTCCTTGTATTTTACTTTCTCGAATTTGAGTTCGCTGTTTAGTCTTGCAAGCAGCTTGGGGTCAATATTCTGGTAGTTGAACCTGAAGGTCTGCTCGTTGTATGTGAGCCCCAGAATAAATGAACCGGCACTTATGCGCTGGTTTGTTGTTTGGCTGTACGCTGCAGGGTATGAGAAACGCTTGTTGTTGAATATGTAGTAGACGTTTATGCCTTTCTGCATTGTGCTGAAACCATCGAAGGCTCTTCTGTAATCCCTTATCTTTTGTCCGTAGTCGTTTGTGAAGCCTTCGGTTTCATACAGCTTGAATCCTCTGTCGCGTCGGCGGTAGAGCAGGTCTATACCAAGTTTTGCAGTGTAGAAGCTTAAGTTTATGTCCTCTTTTGCATTGTTTTTGGTCATATCGAAACTCCAGCCGAGGTACAGCCACTTCCAGCCTATGTACAACCCCATTTTATTTCCATTCTCGGGGCGCAGTGAGATGCTCTGGCTGTTGTCTCTCGAGGTGAAACGGTAGTATTCGTAGTTGTATGAATACTGCGTCATCACGGTCATATTGTATATGTTGGGTACCACATATAATGAATCCTTCTTGTCTAGTTTCTCGTCGATAATCTCTTCGGCTTTGTGGAGACCTTTCTGTGTGTAATCGATAATTACGTTGTGTGGCCAGTCGGTAATTATCTCTTTTATCTGTGCTTTGGTCACAAGGCTGCAGCAGAGCAGTGCAATGAATGCTGCTATGCGTGCTGCATGGTTGTGTATGCTGTTGCCGGTCATCAGAAAATTTTGCCCAGAATCTTGTCGAGAACCCAGTTGGTGGGTGTGGCGCTTATGCTGTCGCAGGTGCAGTTGCTTTTGCGTTGCAGGTGTTCTACAATGTTTCTTATAAGCGGCAATTGCACATAAGGTGGGTTGGGTATGCTGTACTCCTTTGTACCATCCTCTCCTTTGTATATTATGGGCTCGAATGTGAATACCGAGAACTTAATGCTGCCTTTGCGTCCGAAAATCTCAATGCGGTCCTCTTTCGATGATTCATCGGAAACAAAACACCAGGAGCCGGAACCGGGTATGCCGTTCTCGAACTGGAAACAGGCGCTTACGGTGTCTTCGGCCTGGTAGAGACCGCCACGGTTGGTGGCATATCCCTCGGCAAAGAGTATGCAGCCGAACATTTCTTGCAAAAGGTCTATCTGGTGTGGTGCCAGGTCATAGAAATAACCACCGCCTGCAATCTCGGGGTTAACGCGCCAGGGCTGGTTGTCGCGGTTGTAGTCGAGGTCGCGTGGTGGAACTGCAAAGCGTATTTGCACGTTGAGCACTTGTCCTATGAGTGGGAGTAGCTCCTTGACCTTCTGGAAATAGGGCAGATAGCGGCGATAGTATGCAACAAAGCAAGGAACGCCGGTCTCCCTTGATACACGGTTAATTCGTGCGCAGTCCTCGTAGCTCGCTGCAAGTGGTTTTTCCACATACACGGGTTTGCCGGCTTTCATAGCCATTATGGCAAACGTTGCGTGTGACGATGGGGGAGTTGCTATGTATATGGCGTTGACGTTCGGGTCATCAATAAGTGCCTGTGCGTCGGTGTAGTGGTGGGGGATGTTATGGCGGCGTGCATATTCTTTAGTCTTCTCTTTGTCGCGTCCCATTACGGCTACCACTTCGGAACCTTTTACCAGGTTGAATGCAGGGCCACTCTTTTTTTCTGTAGCCTCTCCGCAACCTATAAAACCCCATTTAATCGATATGTTCATAGCTCTTTAGTTGTAGAAGTTCCACGAAAGACCAATCCATAGGATAGCCGGGTTCACAGGGTAGTGCGGTACAAGGAAATAGTTCCTGTTTCCGCTGCCCTCGTTTATGTGTTGGTATTTTACATAGAAACGTGTCTGCTTGAGCAGGAAGTTTGCATATACACTTACAATGGGGTAGTCTCCAAGCTTTACTTTGCCTTCGGGTGCCTGTTGATAGAACTGCCCGAGTGCCGGTGAGTAGTCCGGGGCAAAGTAGTTTGTGAAGTAGCGCACGTCGGCACCGAGCTCTGTGTTCAGCACTTTTGCAATTCTGAATTTTATGTACGTGTTGGCATACAGGTTGAGAGCCGGCAGGTGCAACACGTTTTCGTTGCTGCTGTGCTGGTAGGTGGCTTCAGCGTCAATGTTGAGTATGCCGAGCTTAAGGCTTTGGTTGAGTGTTGCCGAGAATACACGCAGGTTTTCCCCTGCCTGGTTCACTGTGATATTGCTCAAGGAATATCCGTTCTTGCTTACGGGATTGTTGGCAAGGTAGGTATAGTTCTTGATATTCTCAATGCCCACCTTTATTTTTGTTCTTGTCCTTTCAATGTTGGCTCTTAATTCCACTCTTGTCCTGAATTCCTTGTCCATATCGTCATTGTCCCACCAGTAGTGCTCGGAGTGGAAGTGACGGTAGTAGAACGAGGGACGGTTATTTTTTACAAAGGCGTGAGCCTCCAGTTGTAATCCTTTTCCCCATAGTTTTAGGTTCATTATTCCCTCTCCCTCTAAAGAGAATGCACCGATGTCGTCGCCCGAAATGGCGCTCTCGCCCTGCACCTTGTACTTTACAAGATTGTTAAGCCTGCTCTCTATTATACCTCCTATTGCCACCGTGTGTTCGTTGTATTTGCGCGCATATTCGTTGCCGGCAAACAGAATGGTGTCGGGCATGGTGTAACGGTTGTACTTGTGCGATGCGTATGCTGTGATGTTGGCGAATGCCCATTTTTTGAATCCTTCGCGCAACGATATTCCCACCCTGTTCTCGAGCGAGATGTTGTTGTACTGGTCCATATCGTCGGGCTCTATGAAATTATGGGCATAGAAATTTGTGGGCTGGTCATAGCAGCGGTACTGACGTTTACCGGTCTTGAATTCCATTGTGTGCAGAATGCGTGCCACGCTCACGAACTCTCTCGCTTCTTCGTAATCAACGGTCTTTGCAGCATCAGTGCTGTCTGCACTCTCTTTTACTGTTTCGCGGTAGAATCCGAGGTTGTAGTTGTGTGTGAAGTATGCCGAGTATATCTCGTTGCGGTTCCAGGTTCTGGTGAAATTCACAGGAATATCGGCCGGGCTGAAGTTGCTGTTTGAGCCATCGGTCTCCTCGGGGCGTTTTATGTAGTCGTCATTTACTATACCGCCGTTTTCGGCAAGTTTCATATGGTAGCGGCTTGCCAGGAGGTGGTAATTGTATTTGTCGCTTCTGTAATAAGAGAAAAGCGAAAAATTCATCAAAGCCGACGACTGGTTGTCGTAGCGGCCACGGCCATAGAGGTAATCGAACATTCCGCCCACTCCGAACTTCTTGCCGGCATTGGTGGCAAAATAGGCTCTGAAACGGTCATCACCATCGACACGGCTGCCCGATGTGTGGTAGGTGAGGTTGGTGTATGGCGATTTTGTATCGGTGAAAAAGAGCTCTTCGGGCTCTGTCATAAAGTAGTCGTAGGGAGCAAGAAAATCGAACACGGTGTTGCTTGCGCGGTTGAAGAATATACGCGACTGGCGAGGAGAACCCATATTGCCAAGGAAGTTGTATTCGCCGTTCATACCCTCGGTCTGGTGCCAGTTCTGGTACATATACTGCAACGTGTCGGCATTAACGGGAATTATCTCACCAAAGGTCTTGTCAATGTGCCACTGGTGTATTTCCATCGGTATCTTAAGGTTCCTTTTGCTGCTGTCTTTCTGTACCTTGTCAAAAGGGTTAAAGGTCTCGCCGTATCCGAGACCTTCAGTGTTCTGTGCTGTAGCAATGCCCGAAAATAGTGCTACAAGTATGTATAGTATAGTCTTTTTCATATTTTAGAACATAAATCGCAGAATGAACTCAATCATCTTGAAACTCAATGCCGCCAGCCCTGTATATAGGAAAAGGGTGGAGCCGCTTACTGCAAAATATAGTATGAAAGTGGCTATTGTCCCTGCGAGGAACAATATGTTGAGTATATATCTTATTTTATTTATTGTGTCCACGGCTATTATTGTGCTGCTGATAATTTCTCCTTCAACTGCTGCAGAAGTGTATCTTTGAGGTCTACGGTCTTTGTGCGGAATTTGCCATTGATGCGGCGCAAGCGGCCCTTCTCGTCAATGGCAGCCAGGTCGGTAATGCACTCTTCGGCATTCATCTTGATACCGCCATCCTCGGCCTCTTCGTCCCACCAGTATGTTATGCGCGACATATTGAACTTGCATTTCTCATCCTCGCAGGTGATTGTGAGGAAATAATATATTCTTGTGCGGTTGAGAACGAAGAACTTTTTCTTGAATACTATATACTCCTCTGATTTTGCAACAATGGTGCCGGGAATCTCCTGCTCATACTTCTTGAATGCTATTACAGTGGGTTTTACAAAGCGTTCGGCAAACCACCCGTTTACGATGGCTTCAATTTCGGCAGCGCTCTTTCCCTCCACGGGAATTACCTCTTCAAATGTCACCTTGTTGTTTATGACAGGTATTGTGCCCACAGTGTATTCCTGCTTTATGGTTTTTTCTTTCTTCTTGAAGAGCTGTGCTTGTGCTGTTGTTGCTGAAAGTGCCAGAAGCAGTATCAAAGGTATTATTCTTTTCATAATGGTTACTGTTTTTTACGTTGTAATATTCTTTGCGAAGATAATATAAAAGTGTAAAGAATGCAAGATAAAAATTACGAGCATTTGCGGTTGATGCTCTTTTGCGGTCAAATTATATGTGGAACTCATTTTTTTATCCACAAAAGTGGTTTACTGTAGCTGAATTATACCTATTTTTTTCTACCTTTGAAAAGTTTTTTACATTTTATATCCCAGTTTATGAAGAATAATTTTTCGGGTTGTATCAAGGTGGTCCTCATCAATGTAGTTGCAATGGCAGCCGTGCTGGTTGGTATCTGCTACTTTGTATTGTGTTGGCTCGATAGTTACACCCTGCACGGGCAGGTTATTGAGGTGCCAAATGTGTGTGGTAAGAATATTGATGTGGCTGCCGACATTTTGCGTGCCAGTAAACTCGATTTTGAGATAATAGACTATAAATACAAGAAAGGTGCCAAGGAGGGCGAGGTTGTGGAGCAGCTTCCCGTGCGTGGCGCGCAGGTAAAAGAGGGGCGCAAGATACAGATAACCCTGAATTCTGCCAAAGAGCCCCTTAAGGCATTGCCCGATATCGTGGACAACTGTTCGTTGCGCGAGGCTGTGGCACGTCTCACAGCAGCAGGTTTCAAACTCACGGAGAATATTGCGGTGAGTGGCGAGGCTGACTGGGTGTATGCTGTTCTTAAAGGTGAAGATACCATCAAGAATGGCGCGCAGGTGCCTGTGGGTGCTACCCTCACTCTGTGTGTGGGCAATGGTAGCGAAGAAGAGAGTATGGGTGAGCCTGTTATGGAAGATTCTTGGTTTGAATAAAGTATGTCGGAGATAGATTTTTTTGAAGATTTTGAGGACTTTCCTGCCGATGAGATGTCGGGTGGGGAGGAGACGCTGTTCAAAGAGGTAAGTCTGGTTGCCGACAAGGGGCAGTCGCCCATTCGTATAGACAAATTCCTTATTGACCATCTTGCCAATACTTCGCGTAACAAAATTCAGCAAGCGGCAGATGCCGGTGCAATATCGGTCAACGGCAAGGTTGTGAAAAGCAACTACAAGGTAAAGCCTTGCGACAAGATTGTAATTACGTATGATACTCCGGCTTACGACAATACAATTGTTGCCGAGGAGATACCATTGGATGTTGTTTACGAGGACGATGATCTTATGGTAGTGAACAAGCCTGCCGGGCTTGTTGTGCATCCCGGTTGTGGAAATACCCACGGAACACTCATAAATGCGGTTGCGTGGCATTTGCGCAACAACAAGAATTTCGATGCCAATGACCCACAGGTGGGTCTTGTGCATAGAATTGACAAGAATACCTCGGGTCTGTTGGTTGTGGCAAAGACTGCAGCTGCCAAGGCTCATTTAGGTATGCAGTTTTTTAAGAAGACTACAAAACGTACATACAATGCTGTTGTCTGGGGGGCACTCAAGGAAGATAACGGTACGGTGGTTGGTAACATAACCCGTAACCCTCGCAATCGTTTGCAGATGTGTGTCTCGCCCGACGATGCGGTGGGCAAACACGCGGTAACGCACTATAGGGTGCTTGAGCGTCTCTCTTATGTGTCGCTTGTGGAGTGTAATCTTGAAACCGGGCGTACTCACCAGATAAGGGTGCATATGAAGCACATTGGGCACATCCTTTTTAACGACGATGTCTATGGCGGTGACGAAATTCTAAAGGGTACCAATTTTAGCAAGTACAGCCAGTTTGTGCGTAATTGCTTCAAGTTGTGTCCGCGTCAGGCGTTGCACGCAAAGACTTTAGGCTTTGTGCATCCCTCAACGGGTGAAATGATGTTCTTTGATTCTCCGCTTCCACAGGATTTCGAGGCTCTGCTCGAGGCGTGGCGCAAGTATTCGCAGGCTAGTGCTGCTTATAATCAGTAATTTATTTTATCTTAAGGCTGTTCAACTGCTCCATATTGCCGTTGAATATGTTTATGTCCACATTGTGTGGGATGCCTGGTATTTCTCCCATATCGGAGCATTGCCATATGAGCCATTTTGTATCCTCGTCAAGTGAGTCTACATAATAATGGGCTATCCACGAAGGGTATTTTTCAAAAAATGAGTCGTTGAGATAACGTGTCTTGAACTTCTTGTAGGTATATATTATGGGTTTTACACCATAATGTCCTTCAATAAGGGTGACAAAGGTCTTCAGTTCCTGCAAGAACTTTTTCTTATCTTTCGGTTTCTCTTCAATGTCAATCATTGGCGGCAAGTCGCCCTTTGTGAGTTTGGCTGTCTTTATGAACATTTGTGCCTGTTCCCGGCCGGTCGATTTGGTTGAGAAGTAATGGTAGGCACCGCGCAGGAAACCGTGTTGCTTGGCGGCTATGAAATTTTCCTCGAAATTGCTGTCGGTGAAGTCGCGTCCTTCGGTTGCTTTAATGAATACGAAAGATATTGGGGCTTCAGCAGGGTTCTCTCTCCTGAACTTTTCCCAGTTTATGTTGCCTTGGTGGCGCGAAATGTCTATGCCATATACCGAGAATCCCGAAGGGAGGCATATCTCATAGCGTTTCTGTCCATAGCAGGGGCGGAATCGGTAAAAATATGGTCTAAAGAAAAAGGTATATACAATTGCCAGTGCAATTGTGGTTGCTGTTATTATGGTAGACACATACACCCAACGGGGCGTTGTGCCGCCAACCGCCGGAGATGATGAACGGCGGGCGGAAGTGTTCTTCCGTCCGCCGGTTCTTTTATGTGTCTTTTTCTTTTCTGCCATTCAGGCCGATAAGGTTTTATTACTTCTGCTGCTCAAGAGCAAGAGTCTTTGTTGTCTGGTCGCATACCTCAGAAGGTCCAAAGTACTGGATGGGTCCGGGGTAGATGTAGCAAGTCTCTTTTGCCCATGTCTCTCTGTTGGCTGCGAATGCCTTGAAGGGTGCACCCTCGAGGTCAACCAAAGCTTTCTGGATAACGGGTTTCATCTCGCCGTGACGACGCTCCATGTTCATCATCATAGTGATGGGTATACCACCTGCAATCCACTCGGCAGCAGGAGCTGTTGTGTTGCGGATAGATGACATATAACCGGTTTTGCCGGCAGCGATGAGCTGTGTTGCGTTGTAACCGAGAGCGTAGCAGTAGTCTGCATCGTAGTTAGAGGGAGCTGCGCAACGGCCTTCGTAACCGAAGAAGTGGTGCTGGGGGTTGAAAGAGCCAGCGTATTTGCCCTCTTTCTTCCAAGCAGCGAGCTTGTTGCCAACCATCTCTGAAAGGAGTTTCTCTGTTTCGATGAGTGATACCTGTACGTTGCCGTGGGGGTCGCGGTCCATAGTGAGCTGGCGAGCAACACCTGCGGGGAGGCTTGCGTATACCTCGCTGTTGTCTTTTGACAACTGGTCGATGATGTACTGGCGTTTCTCTGATGCCTCAACTGCTGCATACTCCTCACCTTTGGCTGCCAAGAGGTCGTTAAGTTCTGCGATGAGTGACTTCATAGCGGGGATGAACTCGATGAGGCCCTCGGGGATGAGTACTGTACCGAAGTTGTTGCCGGCTGCTGCGCGTGAAGCTACCGCCTCGGCAATAGATGTTACGATGTTGTCGAGTGAAAGAGCCTTCTGCTCAACCTCCTCAGAGATGATACAGATGTTGGGCTGTGTCTGCAATGCGCACTCAAGTGCGATGTGAGATGCTGAACGACCCATCAATTTGATGAAGTGCCAGTATTTGCGTGCAGAGTTACAGTCGCGCTGTATGTTACCGATAACCTCTGAATAAACCTTACAAGCTGTGTCGAAACCGAAAGATGTCTCGATGTATGCGTTCTTGAGGTCGCCGTCGATAGTTTTGGGGCAACCGATAACCTGTACACCGGTGTTCTTTGCTGCATAGTACTCGGCGAGTACGCAAGCGTTGGTGTTAGAGTCGTCACCACCGATGATTACAAGAGCCTTGATGTCGAGCTCCTTGATAATCTCCAAACCTTTGTCGAACTGCTCGGTCTTCTCGAGTTTTGTACGGCCTGAACCAATGATATCGAAACCACCGGTGTTGCGGTAAGCGTCCATAATCTCGGGAGTTATCTCCATATATTTGTGGTCAACAAGACCGCCGGGGCCCATAAGGAAACCGAACAGACGGCTGCCGGCGTTCAGTTTCTTGATACCGTCGAAGAGACCGGCAATAACGTTGTGTCCACCGGGAGCCTGACCACCCGAAAGAATAACACCTACATTGATTGCGGGGTACTCAACAGCCTCGCCACCTTTCTCAAATGTTACGATGGGAAGACCGTAAGTGTTGGGGAACATAGACTTGATAGCCTCCTGGTCGGCAACCGACTGTGTGGCTGCGCCTTCAGTGATTTTCACAACCTCTTTCAATGCTTGAGGCAACTTGGGCTGGTACTCAGCTCTTGCTTTCTGTAATGCACTAATTTTCATATTGTATTAAAATAAAGTTGGTTCAAAATATTGGCAAATTTCGCTTTTTTTTATGAGATGTAAAAGAGCTTTGTCGTTTTTTATGCACTATATTCGGAATAATTTATAAAAAACAGCTCTATTTTGTTTATTTGTTGCTTCTTTTTGCAGAAATTACTATATTTGCGGTAATGCGCGGATGTTTATTGTTCCCGCTTTTTTGTATTATAAACTTTTCAATATCAGATTATGGCAAGTAGAAAAAATTTGAAGAAGGTGATTACTTTTGTTGTTGACGACCTTGCAACCGAGGCATTCTTGATGTCGTTCGATGCAAAAAGCGATACCGAGGCGTGGGTTAATCTGTTCAACAAGATATTCAGCTTGAATAATGAGTATGTTGCCCGTGTGAGCCACGTGGAGCCCGGTATGCCGGCTAAACAGTATTTCAATGCTTTGTGCGACTCTTTCAACAAGGACGCAAGAGCTATTCTTGGAGAAATTGAGGAGTTGTCAAAAAAATAACATATGATGCTTAAAAGGCTGTCGGTCTTTTGGGCCTGCCTGCTATGCGTAACGGTTTTGTCGGCACAGAAGGTCGACAAAGCCGTTACACGTTCTATAGAGAAATTCTTTACTGAATATACTTCGGAGAATATAAGGCTCAAGAACTGTAACCTTGAGCGCAGGCGAAATAACATTGTTGTAAATAAAGGTGCACGCAAGGTGGTGATTTATGCCAATCAGAATTTTGCGGCCCAAGTGTTTACGCCCGAGGTGGTGGAGAATATCTATAGTGGCATTCGCAAGGTGTTGCCGGCTGCCTTGGCAAAATACAAGATAGAGGTCATTGCGGGGCGCAAGCCTATAGAGGAGCTTGTTCCCAATAACTTGTGCAATGGAAAAACTGATAAAAAACGCCTGTGGGGCAAGGTGGAATACGACGGCGCCCCTTGGGTGGAGAATGTTTCCAAGCCTTACAGGGTGAAACGTGGGCTTGCAGGGCGACACCTGGCTCTGTGGCAAAGCCACGGTCGTATATATTCGGCCGATAAGGGAATGTGGCAATGGCAGCGCCCCTCTCTTTACTGCACTACCGAAGATTTGTTCACCCAGTCGGTGGTGGTGCCTTTCCTCTTGCCTATGTTGCAGAATGCGGGGGCCGTTGTCTACACTCCGCGCGAGCGCGACTGGCAACGCGAGTGTGTAGTGGTGGATAATGATACGCTCTCCGGGGCTTCTTCTTATGTGCAGGAGGCGCAGAAACGTCGTGAATGGGTTGTGCTCGAGGGTGGCTTCAAACCCCGCGAAGCTGTATATGTCGATGGTGAGAATCCCTTTACTCACGGCACTACCGTGGCGGTGCTTTCGTCGCAGGGTGCGAAGAAAAGCGGTGCGGTAGCGCGTTGGCAACCCGATATCCCTGTCGATGGTATGTATTCCGTGTATGTCTCTTATAAAACGGTGGAGAATTCCATCCCCGATGCACGTTACAGTGTGTTGCACTGTGGTGGAGTTACCGACTTTAAGGTGAACCAGCAGATGGGTGGAGGTACTTGGGTCTATCTTGGTACTTTCCGTTTCCGTGCCGGAGCGCACGAGAACCAGGGAGTGGTGCTTACCAATACTAGTGATTATGAAGGAGTTGTTACTGCCGATGCTGTGCGCTTTGGCGGTGGTATGGGGCTTGTTGCGCGTGGCGACAGCTTGCCGCAGACAAGTGGTTTCCCACGCTATCTCGAAGGAGCCCGCTATGCCTTGCAGTATTCGGGATTTCCTTATGAGGTGTATACCCCCAGTAATGGTGAAATTGATTATAACGACGATATAAATTGCCGTTCCCACGCTGTGAATCACCTCTCCGGAGGGTCTGTGTATAACCCCGATACTCTTGGCTTGAATGTTCCGCTGGAACTCTCATTCGGTTTTCATTCCGATGCCGGCATTTCGGCCGAGGATGATGTTATAGGTACTTTGGGAGTTGTTACCACGGAATACAGTGGCGACACGCTTGCGACAGGCTTGTCGCGTTATGCTTCGCGCGATGTGGTCAGCAATTTGTTGCTCGATGTGCAGCGCGACCTCTCGGCGCGTTACGGTTTCTGCTGGCCTGTACGTGGCATTCTCGACAAGAGTTATAGTGAGTCGCGTTTGCCTGTTGTACCGTCACTTATATTTGAATCCTTGTCGCACCAGAATTACAAGGATATGGCCTATGGGCATAACCCCGATTTTAAATTCACCCTTGCCCGTGCTGTCTATAAATCACTGTTGAAGCAGGTTTGTTATATGCACGGTCGCGATTTTGTGGTGCAGCCTTTGCCGGTAAGATGCTTCTCTTTGTCGCTTGACGAGAAACAGGAGAATGTGCTTCTGCGCTGGAAGGCGGTGGAGGACGAACTTGAGCTGTCGGCAACACCTGATTCCTATATTATATATACAAAGATAAATGATGGCGACTTTGATAATGGTCGCGTTGTGGATAAGTGTAGTTTCGAGATGCCCATCCTTGAAAATGTACTGTATAGTTTCAAGGTGGCTGCTCTTAATGACGGTGGAGAGAGCTTTCCTTCGGAGGTGTTGTCGGCCTATGTGGCGGGCAAGGAGAAGGGGCGTGCGCTCATTGTGAATGGCTTTCACCGCCTGAGCGGCCCGCGTGAGGTTTGCACGGCATCTAAGGCTGGTTTCGATATGGATGGTGATCCAGGTGTTGCTTATATGAACACGGCTGAGTATGGTGGCCGCCAGCTCGACTACGAACGAAGTAATATTAGCTACGAAGATGGTCTTGGCTTGAGCGGAAACGATTTTGAAGGAATGCTTGTAGCCGGAAACAGTTTCGATTATCCTTTTGTCCACGGCAAGGCTATGGCTGCCAATGGTGTCACTTTTGTGTCGTGCAGTAGCGAGGCGGTAATGGAGGGCGAGGTGTTGCTTACAGGTTTCGATGTTGTTGACTACATTGCCGGAGTGGAGAAACAGGGCGAGAGTGGCTCGTTGTTGGGGTATAACCACCCGTATAAAACTTTCCCGCTTGAAATACAGAATAAGATAGCCGGTTATCTGGCCGCTGGTGGCCGCCTTTTTGTCAGTGGTGCCCACATTGCAAGTGATATGTCGAAGAACGAGGAGGATAAGAGATTTGTGCGTGAACTCCTGAAGTTTGAATATGGTGGTTCGGTGTCCGAAGTGTCGGAGAACGTAATCTTCGGTTCCAATCTCTCGTTGCCGGTCTATCGCACGGTGAACGAGCATTGCTATGCTGTATCTCGCCCCGATGTTCTTGTGCCGGCGAAGGATGCTTTTGTGGCATTTGTCTTTAACAGGAACAAGAAGAGTGCAGGTGTGGCCTATGCCGGCCGATATCGTGTGCTTTCCACAAGTTTTCCTTTTGAGGCTGTTGAGGGCGATGTGTTGCGTTCTTATCTTATGGGTGCGGTTCTGCGCTTCCTGTTGAAATAAGGCTAAAAAAGGTATAAAAACAAAAGGAGAGGTTGCTGGCTTATTCCGCCAAGCTATCTATAAGGTATTATACACAATAAATCCCGGCAATAACCGGGATTTATTGTTGTTTATGGACAAACGGGACGGACCGAGAGACCTTGGTAGCGGCTAAAATAGTTGCTATGGTAATCTCTGTTGAAGTTTAGGCTGTAGGCGCTTCTGCTGCTCTCGTCGTTCAACGAGCTCGACCAATAGAGGCCGTAGCCTCGCCAATCGTGTCCCGTGCCGCTGTAGCAGCCCGTAGCAGGCAGGAAGATACTGTTACCATTGGAACCGGTTACGTGGTAACCGTTAACACCGTTAAGGGTAGTCCAGGTCCAAGTGCATTTGTTACGAAGTTCATCTTGCTCGGCTTTGGTGGGCATTCGCCACGAGCCGCCCCATTTAATGGCGGCTACGTCGTCGCTTGCTTCAAGAGTGGTTTTGCCGTCAACGGTGCCGCAGTCGCTGTGTATGCAGTATTTGGTCATATTGAAATTAAAGTAGCAATATTTGTAGGTGTAATATGAGTAGTCGCTTTTTTCTTCTGTTTCACCCCAAGCGTAATAATCGCCATACTCTTCGGGGGCAGTGGCACCAACGTTGCAACTTGCCCATTTAACCGAAAGACCCAGGTCTACGGCGTGACCGTTGGTAACAGGGGTATCGGGTACAACGGGAGTGTTGCCAGTACTATCATCATCGCCATCATCGCCATCATCGCCATCGGTGTTATCATCGTTATCATCATCATCTTGAACCCTGATCATAGTTGCGGTAAAACCGGTGACACTTGTTGCTGTGAGTGTGGTGGCTGTAACCGTAACATTTAACAGAGCATCTTTAAGTTTGCCACTATCATTGTATTGGTATATGTTGGTGCCATCGAAAGTGTATGTGTAAAAGTGCTCCTCGCCACTGGTTCCATCGGCGTTGAATTGTTGTACAGAACTTGTTCCGTCGGCATTAAAACTGCAAATCTTATAATCCCCGGTTTCTCTTCCTTCGCTATCAAGAGTCATAACTTTCCATTTTCCGACAATGGTCGCAGGGGTTGCCACAGTAACGCCACCCGTTTCGTCGTCGTCATCACTGCAGGCTGTGAATGAAAATGTTGCCATTGCTGCAAGAAGCATAGGTAGCCAACTGTAAATTAGTAGCTTTTTCATAGCAATAAAGTTTTTGTGTGAATAAATAGAAGTTTACTGCCGCTAATATAAGTTAAAAGATTGATTAGCTACCCCCACTGTGGTTAAATTGTGTCAAAAAGGTGCAGATTTGTGTTTTTTGCCGTCGCGCATACATTGCATACATAATACAAGCGGGTCACTTTTGAAAGTGAACCGCTTGTATTGCAAAAATTTATGCTTGTGCGCAATGTTACCATTGCTCGGAAATTATCTCTTCTTTCCGTTGTACTCGTCAGAAACTGTGAGTTTCTTGCGACCTTTAGCGCGACGAGATGCCAATACGCGACGGCCGTTCTTTGTAGCCATTCTCTCACGGAAACCGTGTTTGTTTTTTCTCTTTCTGTTAGAGGGTTGAAATGTTCTTTTCATCGTCTTATATTATTTTAATGTTTTATTCTAAAGTACTCTGCGCTATTCAGCGTGCAAAATTAGTGCTTTTTTTTTATTTGGCAAAGATTTTGGCATTCATTTTTCCTTTTTGGTAAATAAATTCTTTGCCTTTTGTGGAAAAGTTGCCGTTTGCACTCTCTTTTTTATTATGTGTAGTGACAAGGTTGGCTGGTCGGCATAAAAAAAAATGGGCTTGAAGCCCATTTTTTTATTTGTATGTTTTGGTGTATTTGTTAGATTTCGGCAATAACCTCAACTTCTACAAGTACATCTTTGGGAAGCTGTTTTACAGCTACGCAAGAACGTGCGGGTTTCTCGGTGAAGTACTGTGCATAAACAGCGTTGAAGGCTGCGAAGTCCTCCATATTTTTCAAGAAGCAGGTTGTTTTTACAGCTTTTTCGAATGTTGTGCCTGCTGCCTCGAGGACGGCTGCAAGGTTTTTCATAACTTGTGTAGCCTGTGCCTCTATACCTTCTGCTTCAACTTCGCCTGTTGCAGGGTTGATGGGTACCTGGCCCGATGTGAAGAGCATATTTCCGCATACGATAGCCTGTGAGTAGGGACCGATGGCTGCAGGAGCGTTGTCGGTATGAATCTTTTTAATCATAGTTTTTTAGAATTTTACGTTTTCCAATATTTTGAAGCCTGCTTTCAACAAGGCGTCTTTAATCTCGTCGATTTGTGTAAAGTTGCGTGTCTCCATATTTATGCGCAGGAAGCAACCGTTGATGTCCATACTTGCGTTTGCGCGCTCGTGGTGAACCGATATTACGTTACCGCCGTGCTCGGCAATAATTCTTGAAATCTGCAACAGCTGGCCGGGTTTGTCGAGCAACTCAATGGTGAGTGCGTAAGAGCGGCCGGTTGTGAGCAAGCCTCGTTTAATAACGCGGTCGAGGATGGTTACATCGATGTTACCGCCCGAAACAAGACATACAACATTCTTGCCCTCAATGGGTACTTTGTTGAACATTGCTGCTGCAACAGCTACAGCACCTGCACCCTCGGAAATGAGTTTCTGGTGCTCGAGCATTGAAAGGATTGCTGAAGATACTTCGTCGTCGGTTACAGTTACAATCTTGTCTACATACTTGCTGCAGATGTTGAATGTGTTCTGTCCGGGCTCTTTCACGGCAATACCGTCGGCAATTGTGGAAACTCCGGCAAGACGCTCAATCTTCTTGTTCTTTATTGAATTGAACATACTGGGAGCGCCGCTTGACTGCACACCATATACCTTTACGTTGGGGTTGAGTGATTTTATTGCGAATGCTACACCCGAGATGAGACCACCACCACCGATGGGTACAATTACTGCGTCAATCTCTTTCAACTGGTCGAGAAGCTCAAGACCGATGGTTCCCTGGCCGGCGATTACATCCACATCGTCAAAGGGGTGGATGAATGTATAGCCGTTCTCGTCGCGCAACTGCAACGCTTTCTGGTAAGCGTCGTCGTAAACGCCCTCGACAAGGCATATTTCGGCTCCGTATCTTTTTGTAGCTTCAACCTTTGAAATGGGGGCGCAGTCGGGCAGGCAGATAGTAGACTTGATGCCGTTCTTTGTGGCGGCAAGTGCTACGCCTTGTGCGTGGTTACCGGCCGAGCAGGCTATAACGCCTTTTGCCTTCTCTTCGGCTGAAAGCTGTGAGATTTTGTAATACGAACCTCTCACTTTGAAGGAACCTGTCAACTGCAGGTTCTCGGGCTTAAGATATACCGTTGCGTTGGGGTTGATTTGAGGGGCGTGGATAAGGTCTGTTCTGCGAATCACGTCCTTCAACACATACGATGCGTGGTATATTTTGTCAAGTGTTAGCATATGTGTATTTTTTTTAAATTTGTATTGCGCAAATTTACAATTATTTTCTTTTATCCCTAATATTAGTGCAATATTTTTAATATAGGAGTGATTGTTTTTTGCCCACATTTGGCTCTGCTATCGTTAAAATCTATTGTAATGATAGAAAGAGCCTATAAATAAAGTGCTGTTCGCGTGGTTAAAGGTGGTACTTTTGCATACTTTTTATGAATATTTTAAAGAAACCCAAACATAATGACACACAATTATAGTTTTAAGAGTATGGTTAAGAAGTATGTTACTTCCAGTGCTGTACTTGTCATTTTCTCAATTCTTGCACTTGCTTGTGCAAATTCTCCTTTCAAGGCTGCCTATTTCGGGTGGTGGGAAGCTCCGGTTTCCCTTTCGGTTGGCAGTTTTAACCTTTTCAGCCACGGTGGCAGTCCCATGTCGCTTATGGCGGTAATCAACGATTTTCTTATGGCGCTTTTTTTCCTTGCTGTGGGGCTTGAGATAAAGCGTGAGATACTTGTGGGCGAGCTTTCGTCGCGCCAGAAGGCTATGTTGCCCATTGTGGGCGCGTGTGGCGGTATGATAGTTCCCGTGTTGCTTTTTTGGCTTCTTTCCCCTGCCGATGCCGGTATGCTCCGCGGAATGGCCATACCTATGGCAACCGATATTGCCTTCTCGCTGGGTGTTCTCTCGCTTTTTGGTAAGAGGGTGCCCATTGGGCTCAAGGTATTCCTTGCTGCTCTTGCTGTTGCCGACGACCTTGGTGGAATTATTGTTATTGCGCTCTTCTATACCTCTCACTTGAACGTTACTTTCCTGCTCCTGGCTTTAGCGTGTGTGGTACTGCTTGTTTTCGGTAATATAAAAAGGATAGGCAAGAAATCCTTTTATCTTGCAGTGGGTCTGGTGCTGTGGTATGCGATGCTTAACTCCGGCATACACGCAACCATCGCCGGTGTTATTGTGGCGTTCTGCGTACCGGCTTCGTTGCGCCGAGGGTCGGCTTATTATATTGAGCGTATACGTGAGAATATTGCGCACTTGCCTGTACACGAGGTTACTGCCAAGCATCACACGGTGGTGCTCACTCACGACGAGATTCACAAATTAAAAAGCATAGAATCGGCAGCCGACAAACTGATTAGTCCCTTGCAGGATTTGGAGGATGGAATGAACAGCTTTATAGGTTATGTGGTGGTTCCTCTCTTTGCGTTTGCAAACGTGGGCGTGGATCTTGCCGGTATGAGCCTTGCTTCTCTGTTTACAGGTGTGGGTTTGCCTGTGATGGCGGGTCTTTTTGTGGGTAAGTTTGTGGGAGTGTTCTCCTTCTCTTGGCTCTCTATAAAGTGTGGGCTTGTGAGCCTGCCTCAAGGTTGCGACTGGCGCTCTTTTGCATCGGTGTGTGTGCTTTGCGGCATTGGGCTTACTGTGTCAATCTTTATAGCCGACCTTTCGTATGCTTCCATGCAGGGCGGTGCTGCCATTCTGGGGCAGGCGAAGTTGGGTATCCTTTGTGGCTCCTTGATATCGGCTGTTGCCGGGGTTTTCCTGCTTAATCGCTATTTGCCTAAGGTTGCGAAGTAATAGTGTCCGGTCGCATTCTTAATCTTTTTGTAGTAAGCGGAACTGCAAGCAATTGCTTGCAGGCGAGGGAGCATTAGTGCCTGTCTGCGGGTTTCAAAAATTGGATTAAATATGTGTGTTTGAAACCATTTATTCCTTGAATAAAAACAACTAAGGGAAAAGTTTTTCAACTTTTCCCTTAGTTTGTGATTCCGAAGCGATTCGAACGCTTGACCCACGCCTTAGAAGGGCGTTGCTCTATCCAGCTGAGCTACGGAACCGACCTTTATTTTTGCAAGGCTATTGGGCTTTGCGGGTGCAAAGATAGTGCGTTTATTGGTTAGTGCCAAAAAAATAGAGGTTTTTTTGTGCGAAAAGTTTTTTTGGCGTGGTGGGTGAGGGGTGCTTTGCTGTTGTTCTCTGCGTGGTGGGTTACTTTATGTGGGGCAGCAGTTCCTTGAATTCGGGTATGTATACCTCTTTTCTGTTCAGTGTTACCACTCCTTTGTCCTGCAGGTTGTTGAGCGCGCGCGAAACATTGAGGCGTGTCTCGCAGAGTATTTCGGCGAGGCGCTCCATTTTTATGTTCAGTCGCTTGCATCCATAGGTGGTTTCGCAGCGTTGTGCAATAAATGCTATTATGCGCCCCTCGATGCTTGTGGGGGTAAGGTTCCATATGGCGGTATCGGCTATTTGTGCTTTGCGGCTTATGAGATTCATGAAATTTATTATGAATATGTTGTGCTTTGAAAGCTCGCCGAAAAAACTGCTTTTCTCTATGGAGAGGGTGGTGCAACTCTCTTTTGCCGTGTATGTTCTTTTGTATTGTGTATCGTAACCGAATATGGAGTAAGGCTCTATGGCGTAGGGTGCTTTGTGTTCCTCGGTTATGGAGTATGTACCCTCGCTGTCGGTTGCTACAGATGTGGCTTCGCCTTTTGTGATTATTGTGAATCTGTTGCACTCGCTGCCTTTGGTGCAGAGTGTTTCCTTGTCGCTGTGGGTGGTGAATTCCATCTTCACCTTGTCGAGTATGGCTGTTATGTCGTCTTTTCCCATCCCCTGGAAATAAGGGAGGCACAATAGGTTTTCGTACATTGTAATATGCGTTTTTGTATATAACTTTTTTCTTGCTAAAAAAGTATAAACATAAGCGGTTTTTTGTGTTTTTTTAACTTAAAAAAGATTGTTTTGTTAAATGGCGGGCGCCGGTGGCTCTTGCTTGTGAAATTATTGTTTGATTTATTTTGCAATTGTTGCGAACTTGTTTAACTTCGCAACATAATATATATAATGGTTTATTGTGCCTTGTCTGCCGATGAGTGAAGATTGCTTCAAATACGATATGCTTGCTGTTGTGGGGCCTACTGCTTGCGGAAAAACTGCGCTTGCGGTTGAACTTGCTTTGGCTCTTGGCGGCGAGGTTATAAGTGCCGACAGTCGTCAGGTGTATCGTGGTATGGATATTGGTACGGGCAAGGACCTTGACGAATATGTGCGCGACGGAAAGGCTGTCCCTGTTCATCTGGTGGATATTGTTGATGCCGGGGAAAAGTACAACCTTTTTGAATTCCAGCGCGATTTCCTTGCAGCCTACGACGATGTAAAAGCGCGTGGCGCGCTTCCGGTGCTGTGTGGCGGTAGCGGTATGTATGTGGAATCGGTACTCAAGGGGTACAGGCTTATTCCCGTGCCCGAGAATCCTTCTTTGCGTGCAAGCCTCGAAGAGAAGAGTCTCGAAGAACTCACAGCCATACTTGCAGGCTACAAGCAGTTGCATAATAACACCGACACCGATACAAAAAAACGTGCGATACGCGCCATTGAGATAGAGGAGTATTATGCGACGTGCCCGGTTGAGGAGCGTGCTTTCCCTTCAATACGCACACTTACCATTGGTGTGGGCGTTGACCGCGAGGTGCGTCGCGACCGTATATCGGCACGTTTGCGCCAGCGTCTCTCCTGTGGCCTTGTCGAGGAGGTGGAGCGCTTGCTCGCAGGTGGTGTTACTGCTGAGCAACTCATATATTATGGGCTGGAATACAAGTTTGTAACCATGTATGTGACGGGGCAGCTTTCTTATGACGAGATGGTGAATGGGCTTGAGATAGCCATACATCAGTTTGCGAAGCGGCAGATGACCTGGTTCCGCGGAATGGAAAAGCGTGGAACGGCAATTAATTGGGTCGATGGCTCATTGCCTCGTGCCGAGCAGGTTGAAATTATAAAGAGTATGTTGTATGGTAATATATAATAGGAAGAACAGACACAGGTGGGGAATAATATATTGTCCTCGTATAGGCTCTTTGTCTCCGGGCAGGCGTTGGCGCGAAATAAGCGAATACCTCAAGGAGAAACACGTGGAGTTCGATTGTATACAGTCCGAGGATTACAGTTCGCTCGAGCGCCAGGCAACAATGCTTGCCGACAATGGCTATGAGACCATTGTGGTGATAGGTGGAGATGGTGCCTTGCAGGATGTAATAAACGGCATAATGGCATCGGAGAATGCCGGTAAGGTGGCATTAGGTATAATTCCTAACGGTATAGCCAATGACTATGCCTCTTACTGGGGGCTCCCCTTGCACGACTATAAAACCGCGGTCGATTGCATAATAACCCACCGCACACGAGGTGTTGATGTTGGGTGTTGCAGTTATTCGGTTGATGGTGACGAGAAGAAGAGATATTTCCTTAATGTCCTGAATATAGGGCTCACTGCCCGTGTGGTGGAAATAGCCAACCGTCGCCGTTACCTTTTTGCAAAGATTGTATCTTCTTTGAGCAGTCTTTTCCATCTGTTGTTCAAACGTCAGAATTACAGCATGCGCTTTAAGCTGAACAACCAGACAGTGGACAAGAAATTCATGATGCTTTGTGTGGGCAATTCGCGCGGTTATGGAATGACTCCCAGTGCTGTTCCTTATAACGGCAAGCTCGATGTGTCGGCAATAAAGATGCCAAAGTTCTTTGGTATGTTGCAGGGTCTTCATATGGTTTATCGCCGCCGCATAATGAATTTCGGGCTTATGGAGCCTTATCGTACAACCGAGATACTTATAGAAGATGTGGGCGGTGCGCGCGTGGGTATAGACGGGCGCATATTCGACGCGGCTTTCCCCATGAGGGTTACCGTGCTGCCCGAAGCTGTTAAATTGATAATACCAACTAAAATAAAATAGGAGACTATGACAATAAGAGATTTAACCTCGACAGAGAACTTTTTCCTCTTGGCAGGTCCTTGTGTAATTGAGGGTGAGGATATGGCAATGCGTATAGCAGAGCGCGTGGTGGCTATGACAGCCGACAGAAATATCCCCTATGTGTTCAAGGGTTCGTATCGCAAGGCGAACCGTTCGCGTCTCGACTCTTTCACCGGTATTGGTGACGAGAATGCATTGCGCGTATTGCGCAAGGTGCGCGAAACATTCAACATCCCCGTTGTTACTGATGTCCATTCGGCCGAGGAGGCTGAAATGGCTGCGGAGTATGTGGATATCCTGCAGATTCCGGCATTCCTTTGCCGCCAGACCGACCTGCTGGTTGCTGCAGCAAAAACAGGTCGTGTGGTGAATATCAAGAAAGGCCAGTTCCTGTCTCCTATGGCAATGAAGTTTGCTGCCGAGAAGGTGGTTTCCGAGGGTGGCGACGGCCAAGTGATGCTCACAGAGCGTGGTACAACTTTTGGTTATCAGGACTTGGTGGTCGATTTTCGCGGAATACCGCAGATGCGTTCATTCGGTTATCCTGTGGTGATGGACATTACCCACTCCCTGCAGCAGCCTAACCAGACTGCCGGTGTTACAGGCGGTATGCCCGAAATGATTTCTACCATTGCCAAAGCTGCCATAGCTGTTGGTGCCGATGGTATTTTTATAGAGACACACGAGAACCCTGCTGTTGCCAAGAGTGATGGCGCGAATATGCTCCGTCTCGACTTGCTCGAGGATTTGCTCGATACTCTCTTGAGAGTGCGTGCGGCTGTGCGCTGATACCAATTGTAATGTTTAGACCGATAATTCTCTTTTTAACCCTCTGGGTATATGTTTCTATACCTGTGTTTGGCAGCATCTCCGACGACGGTGCTGCCAAATGCGTTATGGATGCATATGGCAGACGTCTGCTCGCCGGGGAATTTGAGGTAAGTGAGGTTTTTGGAACCTTATATATAAAGGAGAGGGTCGACGTCAGGCGGCAGATGATATATCTGAATCTTATCCCCGGCCTCACCCGTTTCAATTCAAAGAAACAGGACTATCTCTCGGAGTTCTTTTACGATGTTCATTATGTAAAGAATTCTGTGCCCGATATACGGCGTGTGGCGCATCTTACAACCTTCAGGCACGGTAGTGGCGAGATTGACAGGGTGCTCTTCTATATGAGCCCCGATTTCCTGCGCGAGAAACTTTTTAAGGCGCAGTATCTTTCGCCCATCCATCCTGCAAATTATAGATATTACACATATTCTGTCGATACCGCTTATGCCGGGGGGAGTGGCGAAGTGAAGGTCTGTTTTAAGAAACGTTTTGACAATATAAAACTGCTTACCGAGGGGTGGGTGGTGCTCGACAGTGTAGCTTCTGTACTCTCGTTTTATGCCGAGGGTTGGGACGAGCAGAGCCGTTTTAAGGTGAACTGTGAAATGGGGCGTGCAGGCTTGGAACGTTATGTAGTAAAGAAAATTGACCTGGAGATTGACTATAAGTTTGCCTTGAACAAACTTGATATAAGAGCCGAGGCGGAATATGATTATTCGGCACTTTCAAATGAACTGAAGGGGTATGACAAGAAGGAGCGTTTTGATCTTACCGGTTCTTTGAATGCTGTATGGGATACCGGTCACAGCGGTGGCGGCAGCGAGTATGCTTCGCTTTATAGAAAAAAGCCTCTTTTGCAGTCCGACTCCTTGATGTATGTGCGCGAAGGGGTTATGAAATGCGACACGGCATCGGTTCTGTCGTTGCTTATTGATGAAAAAAACAGTGAGAAGAAGAGCTGGAAGAACGACAAGGTGCTGCGCTGGTTATGGGAGGCGGGTGACAAGATGGTGAGCAGTCATTACCTGAACTGGGGCAGCAGTGATCTCAAACTCTATCCTTTGATAAATCCATCGTACCTGCGTTACAGCACAGGCAAGGGAGTTACCTATAAACTGGCGATGAACTTCAATAGCCGTCTGGGCAACGGGAACTATCTCTTTTTGAAACCGTGGGTGGGTTATAGTTTCAAACGCAAGGAGGTTTATTGGGGCGTGCAGGGCAATTGGGTTTTCGATGTCCGCAACAGAGGTGCGCTCTTGTTCAGTTTGTATCGCGACAACAGTATTTATCAGGAATTTTCAACAAATGATGAAAATGCTGAAAAAGTCGTGGCTCCCGAGACTCCTTTCAAGAGATATAATGTTTTCCGTGATACCCGTATGAATATTGCTGTGCAGCGTGAGTTGTGCAATGGTCTTGATGTACGTGCCGGTGTAAATTTTTATTATCGTACAATGCGTGAGGGAAAGAGCAATACGGCGCAGATAAAGCACGAAAAGTTCAGGAGCCTTGCTCCCAGTCTTCTGCTTACCTGGCACCCGGGAATGTATTATTACTACGACGGCAACAGGAAAGTGAATCTGGGTTCCCGTATGCCACGTTTTCTGCTCGATGTGGAGCAGGGTGTGCGTGGAATCTTTGCTTCAAAGGATGTGTACACGCGAGTGGAATTTGATATGCAACACAAGAAACATCTGCAGGGTAATGCGTTGCTTTACACACGTTTGGGATTCGGTGGTTATGTGTACGAGAAGAACTCGCATTTTATTTCTTATACCTTTCTGTGCGATAACATTTTGCCGCTTGACAAGGACGACGAGTTGAGTGGTGTTTTCCATCTGCTCGACTCGCGCTGGTACAATTCGGCCAACCGTTATTTGCGTGCCAACGCTGCTTATGTGTCGCCGTTTTTAGTGCTGCAGAAAGTGCTGCCCAGGGTGAAGTTCTTCAAGAATGAAATGCTCTTTTTCAACCTTCTTTTCATTTCGGATTTGTGCCCCTATTTTGAGCTTGGTTATGGAGTGGAAACGCCTTATGTGAATCTTGGTGTCTTTACCGGTTTCGAGAACTTCTCATATCACAAAATTGGCTTTAAAATAACAGTTTCGTTGTTCGACGATTAAGGATTTTGCAACTTTTTATATTTTTTTTCAAAAAAAGGCTCACTTTTTTGTTATTCAATTTTATAATCATTACATTTGGGAAGTGATAAGTAAAATTGTTTAATAAATAATTTATACGAGATGAGTTATTTGCGATTCGAAAAAACGCTGATGACGAACTTGGAAGAGTCGTTGCAAAAGGAGATTCTGAGGACTAACCGTTCGGGTGCTTATCATTGTTCGACTATTGTCGATTGTAACACCCGTAAATATCACGGATTGTTGGTTGTTCCCATCCCACAGCTCGATGATGAGAATCACGTACTGCTTTCGTCGCTCGACGAGACAGTGGTTCTGCACGGTGCTGAATTCAACTTGGGATTGCACAAATACAATGCCGATAACTTCAGTCCCCGCGGCAACAAATATATTCGCGAGTTTGCCTGGGAGCGTGTCCCCACCACCATTTACAACGTGGGTGGCGTGTGGCTTAAAAAAGAGAAAGCCTTTGTGCACCACGAGAACAGAATTCTTATTCGCTACACTTTGTTGAAGGCGAATACGGCAGTAACCTTGCGTCTGCGTCCTTTCTTGGCGTTCCGCAGCGTTCGTGAATATACTCACGAAAACAGTATTGCCGACCGTAGCTACAAAGAGGTTGAAAACGGTATCAGTATGCGTATGTATACCGATTACCCCGACCTCTACATGCAGCTCAATAAGAAGAACGAGTTTGTCTACACCCCCGACTGGTATCGCGGTATCGAGTATGTGAAAGAGCTTGAGCGCGGTTACGACTTTAACGAGGATCTCTTTGTTCCCGGTTATTTCGAGGTGAAGATGAAGGCCGGTGAAAGTATCGTATTCTCGGGTGGTGTGTCTCCTATGACTACACGCTCTATGAAGGCTGCTTTCGAGCACGAGGAGGCAATCCGCGACCCGCGTGACAGCTTTATGCACTGTATGCAGTGTGCCGGTAACCAGTTCTTCAACGTACAGGGCGAGCACATTTACATCCTCGCCGGTTATCCCTGGTTCAAGTGCCGTGCCCGTGACCTCTTTGTGTCGTTGCCCGGTCTTGCGCTCTCGCAAGGACATTACGATGAGTTCGAGAAGGTTATGAAGACCGCAAGCATTGCTATTGATGACTTTATGAACGACAGAAACAGCAATGTGAAAATATACGAGATGGAGCATCCCGATGTGCTTCTCTGGGCAGTATGGGCTTTGCAGCAGTATGCCAAGGAGTGCAGCATGGAGGCTTGTCGCGACAAGTATGGCGATTTGTTGATGAAGATTTATGACTTTATCCGCAATAACCGTCACAACAACTTGCGCGTAATGCAGAACGGTCTTCTCTCTACAAACGGCAAGGACAAGGCTGTTACCTGGATGAACTCCTCGGTAAACGGTCGCCCCGTTGTTCCCCGTACAGGTTATGTTGTTGAGATTAACGCATTGTGGTATAATGCCCTCGTGTTCATACAGCAGATGGCGGAACTTATGCATAACCAGCAGGTTCTCGACTCTCTTGTACGTCTTTTGCCTCTTGCAGGTAAGGCATTCGGCGAGGTATTCCTCAATGAGCACGGTTATCTGTACGACTATGTAGATGGTGATTATGTCGATTGGAGCGTGCGCCCCAATATGATATTCGCGGTGGCTCTCGACAACTCACCCCTTGATTCAAAACAGAAGAAAAAAATCCTCGATATAGTAACACGTGAGCTTTTGACACCGCGTGGTTTGCGTTCGTTGTCGCCCAAGAGTGTTGGTTACAACCCCAACTATGTGGGCCCGCAGATTCAGCGCGACTATGCTTACCACCAGGGTACAGCATGGCCTTGGTTGGGCGGTTTCTACTACGAGGCCTATCTGAAGATCTACAAGATGAGCGGAGTATCGTTCGTGGAGCGTCAGATGATTGGTTTCGAGGACGAAATAGTACAGCACTGCGTAGGTTCTATTCCTGAGGTATTCGATGGCAACCCGCCGTTCAAGGGTCGTGGTGCTGTGGCGTTTGCAATGAACGTGGCACAGATCTTGAGAACAAGCCAGTTGCTCAAACAGTATGAATCTAAAATGGAGGGATAAGCAATATGAAAGTTTTAATGTTCGGTTGGGAGTTTCCCCCTCATATCTCGGGAGGACTCGGTACGGCAAGCTACGGACTTACTAAAGGTTTTGTTCAGCAAGGCGATGTTGAGATTAAATTCTGTATTCCCAAACCTTATGGTGACGAAGATAACAGTTTCTTGAGAATCGTCGGAATGAACTCCGTGCCCATCGTATGGAAGAATGTAGACCATAATTATGTGAATTCCCGTGTAGGTTCAGTGATAACACCCGATGAGTACTATCGTTATCGCGAACACATATATGGCGATTTCAGCTATATGAATACAAACGACCTCGGTTGTATGGAGTTTGCGGGTGGCTATCCCGAAAATCTGCACGAAGAGATCAATAACTACTCGATAATTGCAGGTGTTGTAGCGCGTGCCGAGGAGTTCGATATTATCCACTCACACGACTGGCTCACATATCCCGCAGGTATACACGCAAAACAGGTATCAGGCAAGAAATTGGTTATCCACGTTCACGCTACCGACTTCGACCGTAGCCGTGGTAATGTAAACCCCACCGTTTATGCTATTGAGAAGAACGGTATGGACAACGCCGACCATATTTTGTGTGTGAGCGAGCTCACTCGTCAGACTGTTATTCATAAATATCATCAGAACCCCGACAAAGTGTCTACTCTGCACAATGCGGTAACTCCCCTGGAGCAGGATGTTCTCGATATAGTTCCCAAAAAGATACCTAATGAGAAGGTTGTAACCTTCCTTGGCCGTATCACAATGCAAAAGGGTCCCGAGTATTTTGTGGAGGCTGCAGCTATGGTGTTAAAGCGCACCAAGAATATCCGTTTCTGTATGGCCGGTAGCGGTGATATGATGAACGATATGATACGCTTGGTAGCACAGCGCGGTATTTCGGACAGGTTCCACTTCCCCGGCTTTATGCGCGGTCGTCAGGTGTACGAGTGCCTCAAGGCTAGTGATGTGTATATAATGCCTTCGGTTAGTGAGCCCTTCGGTATCTCTCCGTTGGAGGCTATGCAGTGCGACGTGCCCACCATTATATCTAAACAGTCGGGTTGTGCCGAGATTCTTGACAAGTGTATCAAGACCGACTATTGGGATATCCATGCAATGGCCGACGCCATCTACTCAATCTGTAACAACGAATCGTTGTATGAGTATTTGAAGGTTGAGGGTAGAAACGAGGTGAACCAGATCACCTGGGAGAACGTAGCTCTTAAACTGCGTAAGGTTTATGAACAAGTAATGGGTTGGTAAAATTTTAAAAAACGAATAATATGAAAACAATTTGTTTCTATTTCGAGATTCATCAAATCAGACAGTTGAAACGCTATCGTTTCTTCGACATAGGTACAGATCACTACTACTATGACGATTATGCAAACGAGAGCGCTATCACAGAAATTGCTGAAAAATCTTATATCCCTGCATTGACAACAATGCTCGAGATGATTAAAGAGAATAATGGTGCCTTCAAAGTGGCATTCTCGGTATCGGGTGTAGGTCTTGAGATGCTCGAGCTTTATGCTCCCCAGGTTATTGAGCTTTTGCACGAGATTAACAAAACCGGTTGCTGCGAGTTCCTCTGCGAGCCCTATTCACACGGTTTGTCATCATTGGCATCGCGCGAGGTGTTTATGGAGGAGGTTCAGCGTCAGAACCGCAAGATTAAGGAGCTCTTTGGCAAGAAGCCCAAAGTGTTGCGTAACTCTGGTCTTATCTACTCTGACGAGATTGGTGAGATGGCTGCATCTATGGGCTTTAAAGGTATGCTCTCTGAAGGAGCAAAGCACATCCTTGCTTGGAGAAGCCCCCACTTTGTATACAACTGCAGCACAGCTCCCAGCTTGAAACTGTTGCTCCGCGACTATAAGTTGTCCGACGATATTTCTCTCCGTTTCTCTAACCCCAAATGGAGCGAGTATCCCTTGTTTGCCGAGACTTATGTAGACTGGATTGCATCACTTCCCGAGGAGGAAGAGGTTATAAACATCTTTATGAACCTTCACGCTCTTGGTGTTTCACAGCCCTTGTCTTCACACATTCTGGATTTCTTGAAAGCTATCCCCGCTTGTGCTAAAGACCGTGGCATCTCATTCTCTACACCTTCAGAGATTATCGATAAGCATAAGTCTGTTGGTCCTCTCGAGGTTTCTTATCCCCTTTCTTGGATGGACGAGGAGCGCGACGCCAGCTCTTGGTTGGGTAACAGCCTGCAGCGTGAGGCTTTCGACAAACTCTACAGCCTTGCAGAGCGTATCTCTTTGTCTGATGACAAGAAGTTGAAACAGGATTTCGATTACTTGCAGGCAGCCGAGAACCTTCGCTTTATGACAACAAAGCAGAATGGTATCATCACTGAGCGTTGCATCTATGAATCGCCTTACGATGCTTTCACTAACTATATGAATATTCTTGGCGACTTTATGGCTCGTGTTCGTGCCCAGTATCCCGAGGAGATTGACAACGAGGAGCTTGGTGCATTGCAGCAGATGATAGAGAACCAGGAGGTTGAGATTGTTCAGCTCGAGGCCGAGGTTGAGAGCCTTAAGAGCAAGCTTGCCACAAAAGCAAAGAAGGCTGCAAAATCAACAGAAGAGGAGCCTGCTAAAGAGGCAAAGCCCAAAAAAGCAGCTAAAGCCAAGAAAGAGGAATAATCCTCTTGAGGCATATATAAATAAAAACGGGTTCACCAAGTGAACCCGTTTTTATTTTGCTTTTCTGCAGGAGCCCTGTGTGCGATGGTTGTGGCCTGTGCCCCTGTCGTTTAATTTTTAGTTCTGCTGGTAATAACCTCCACGGGAATCTTGTAACCGGCTCCACCGTGCAGCTTCACGTGGCTCATCTTGGTGTAGTGTGAAATGCTTACTACGTTGCCGTTTGTGTCGGTTGTAATGTTTACAGGTATCAGCACCACCTTGTTCCAGTCGGGTGAGGCCTTCTCTTCCTCCGATTCGTTGTAACAATACTTTATAAGTTTCGATATGTTGCTGAATATGTATCGTTTGGTGTTGTCGGCTATACTTGTGTAGAACGATGTCTTGTTGTCGCACACCTTGTTCTTGAGGAAGAAGTCTTCCATATCTTTTTTGCGCACCATAAGCAGGTTTGTTGCGGGGGCAAAATCCTTGTTGTCGCTTGTCTTCTTGCAACCGAACTCTATTCTTACCGAATTGATGGTATCGTTGGCGCAGCTTGCCATAATCTCCTCTATGGGTAATGTTACCTCGGTGAAGATGCCGGCGGGTGTCTTCAGGTATGTGTGGTCGTTGTTGTCGACAAGGTGGTCTATGTTGCCGTTGTCAAAGGTGTTGAGTTGCAGCACCTCTTTACCCGAATAGAAGGGCGAGATGAGTGTCTCTATTGAGTCCTTTTTGCCCGAACTGCTTGTTATGTAGTGTTGGAAGGCAACCTCAAGACGTGCGCGGTATACGCTTATAACAGTACCGTCGCCTTGTGTGCATTTTACATATATACCCTTGAATACATTGTTTATGAACACCTCGGAGTTTGCGAAATCAGATGGTGTGCTGTAGTATTGTTTTACAAGGCGGTCGCCAATCTCGTTGGGGAGGGTTATCTCAATGTTGTTGGTGTACTCCTCCTCCGAAATGGAGTCGGGTTTTGCGTAATCCTTTGCACTGAAAACCTTTGTGGCAATAGGTGCCTTGGTGGGGTCGTAGTATTCTGTTATGTCGAGGTTGGTGTAATAGTCCTTGCCTTCAGCAATAACGTTGTCAAGCTCATATATCTCGCATTTCATAGGGTTGTTCTCGTCGCCTATGAAATCGTCGTAATATATACGTAACTTTGTGAAGAGGGAGGTGTTGTCTATAACACCCTCTTCGGGGAATATGAGTCCATCGCCGCTTGCAAACTGTGTGGCAAAGCCGGCAACGAAGGTGGTGCTTGTCTCGGGCTCGGTGTAGCGGCCGAGGTAGAGTCTCTCCGATGTGTTGAGTATGGAGTTTCCTGCGCTCAACGATTTGCTGCTAGCCTCGAACTCTTCTTTATTTGCGGTTATTATGTCTTTGTCGGGTACGATGCTGCTTCCTATGGCATAGGTGCTGTCATCGCAGCTCGCGAGCATAAGTACCGCGGTTATTGCAAGGAGAAAAAATGAGATGTATTTTTTCATACGGTTAGTATCCGGTAGGTTGGTGACGTTCTCTTACGCCGGTATGGCGGTTGCGTCTCTTTTTGTTTTTATCCTATTACTGTTTCGTAGAAATTGTTGCAGGCCTCGTGGTGTTCATCCTCTGCGGGTTTGGGAAGAACTGCTTTGCCAAGTGACTTTGCATACTCCACAAGTGTGGGTGAAACGTTGTCGCCCTCTACGATTATGCCGTCGCTGTATCTTATGGCGAGTTTTGCAAGTTCCTCGTAGCTTGTGGGGGTTGCAGTGCCGTCAAGCAGGTCAATGGTCATATTCTTGTGAAGTGTCTTCTGGGGGAAGTTCTCGGGGAATGCGCCATTGAAGTTGTCGTCGTAGAGCGAAATGATAATCTTTGAGTCGCGGTATGAGGGCTCGTCCTTGTATGCGCTTCTTACATACAGGGGAGTGAGTGCCGAAATCCAGCCGTGGCAGTGTATGATGTCGGGGCACCAGTTCGATTTCTTTACTGTTTCCAGCACGCCGCGTGCAAAGAAGATGGCGCGTTCGTCATTATCGCTATACTCGTTGCCGTCGGCATCTGCTGTGAGCAGACGGTTGTGGAAATAGTCTTCGTTGTCAATGAAATAGACCTGCATACGTGCTGCCTGCAGTGAAGCAACCTTGATTATCAAGGGGTGGTCTGTTTCGTCTATAATAAGGTTCATACCCGAAAGGCGTATAACCTCGTGGAGCTGGTTACGTCTTACATTGATGGTTCCCCATTTGGGTGTGAATACTCTTATCTCTCTGCCGCTGTCCTGGGTGGCTTGGGGCAGATAACGTCCTATTGTTGATATGGGCGATTCTGGTACAAAAGGTGTAATTTCTTGAGTAATAAATAATACTTTACTTGCTTTCATCTTCTTAATTAATGTCTTTCCTGCCGGGGTATTTTTCGGCTTGTGCAAAGTTACGAAAAAAGCGGCATTATAGCAAATTTATCCCCATTTTTAAGCCTTTTTAAGCCTTTGAATGGCCTGATTTACAGTTGATAATATATGTCTGTTGTGTAGGTTTTGCTGCTGTAACATATGTTGTACCCGCAGTGCGTGCGCGTATTTTTTTTAATAATTATTTCTTTATGTGGTTATTTGTTTGTTACTTTGCAGACTCAAAATGCGGAGCTTGGCTGTGCCGGGTGTGGATATGTCTGTTGAAAAGTGCCTTACAGGCCTGTGTAGCCCTTGCTTCCCGAATGAAAAACAACTAAAAATCTTTGTTGAAATGATTATAATTCACACTAAAGATGAGCTTCGTGTAGAGCTCAACAAATGTCGTGCAGCGGGCAAGAGTATAGGTCTTGTACCCACTATGGGCGCGCTGCATAAAGGTCACGCATCGCTTGTGGAGCGTGCTGTTGCCGAGAACGATGTTGTTGTTGTGAGTGTTTTTGTGAATCCCACACAGTTCAACGACAAGAACGACCTTAAAAACTACCCCCGTACTCTGGAAGCCGACTGCGCTCTGCTTGAGCAGGTTGGTGCTGCGATAACCTTTGCCCCATCGGTAGAGGAGATGTATCCCGAGCCCGACACACGTGAGTTCTCTTTTGCGCCGCTTGACACAGTTATGGAGGGAGCTTGTCGTCCCGGTCATTTTAATGGTGTGGCGCAGATTGTGAGCAAGCTTTTCTATGTAGTGGAGCCCGACAAGGCCTACTTTGGCGAGAAGGATTTCCAGCAGTTGGCAATAATAAGAAAGATGGTCAGTGACCTCGACCTTAAGTTGCAGATAATTGGTTGCCCCATAGTGCGTGAGGCCGATGGTCTTGCAATGAGCAGCCGCAATACACTGCTTTCTGCCGAGGAGCGTGAGCGTGCCTTGACTATTTCCCGCACTCTTTTTGCAAGTCTCGATTTTGCAAAAGGTAACACCCTTGCTGCCACAAAAGCATTCGTGGAGCAGGAGATAAATGCCAATCCCGGCCTGGAACTTGAATACTACCAGATTGTAGATGGTAACACTTTGCAGGAGATTGCCGAGTGGAGCGACAGTGATTATGCCGTGGGTTGCATTGCTCTTTTTTGTGGAAAAATTCGTTTGATTGACAATATAAAGTATTAAGGAGGGTAGCTTATGTTTCTGCAAATGATAAAATCGAAGATACATTGTGCCACAGTTACCGAGGCCAACTTGAACTATATGGGCAGTATCACCATTGATGAGGCTCTTATGGAGGCTGCCGGTATGCTCGAGGGTGAAATGGTACACGTAGTGAACAATAACAACGGTGAGCGCATTGTTACTTATATTATAAAAGGAGAGCGTGGCTCGGGCGTAATCTGTCTTAATGGTGCAGCGGCTCATAAATTCAGCCCCGGTGATATTGTTATTATTATGGCTTACGCTATAATGACTCCCGAGGAGGCTGCTGCCAACAAACCTAAAGTTATATTCCCCCGTCGAGGAACAAATTCTATTGACTGATTTTTATTTGATAATTAAAGGATAACACAAAAGAGGCGCGGTTAACCGCGCCTCTTTTGTGTTATTGGTACTGCATTCTTACTTGCAGAAGTTTACAACCTCCAGGTTGCTGATTTTGCTGTTAAAGTCTCCGGCTTTCTTCAAGGGGAATACAAGAGTGCGTACATAATACATCTTGTCCTTGCCCTCGTTGTGGAATATTGTCTGCTTGTTGAGTGTCTCCACAAGCTTGCCGTTTACATAGAGTTTTGTCTCCTGCTGGTTACCGCTGATGGTTACAGTGGCTTTCTCGCCGGGGTAGAAACTGTAGTTGAATGTGTTAAGGTAGCCGTCGCGAGAGAAACCGAGCATACCTGATGCAGGGTCGCTCAAGTAGAACTCTGCGTCGCGTGAGCTGAAAAGCACTGTTCCGCGTTTCTCTTTTGCAGCCTCAATGTCAAATGTAACGGAGTATTCAAAACCAATCTCCTCAACCTCATTCTCGCAGCCGGGCTCTACGGTTGCAGCCTCAAGAATAGTGCGTTTCTCTCCGCTGAAACGGCCTGCGATGTTTACGCCGGGTGCATCGCTCAATGCGAGGCGTGCTTTGTCGAACTCTTCATAAGAAACTGTGGGTTTTGCGCCGGTCCACATTTTTACAGCCATTGTCTGCATTGCGGGGTATACACGGTAGTGGATGTCCTTGCAGCTGATACCGTTGCCGGCGTGGTCGTTCCATACTGCGAATGAACCACCTTTGATTTGTGGGTGCTTCTCCTCGAACTTCTGGTTGCCAATCTGTGCAGGTGTCCAAGCCTCGTAAAGGTGCTTGCAGTTAAGGAAGTCGTAGTAGTAACCTGCTGCAGGAACAATGTATGTGTAACCGTCGGGGATGCTTACTACGTCGTAACCAAGCTTCATCATCTCTGTGGGGTCGGCATAGCCGTTGTACCACTCATACATCAATACGTTCTCGACCTTAACAGGAGTGTTGCCTTTTGCGTGTGTGAGTGCGCCCCAAACACAAGCCTGCTTGCCATACTTCTCTGCCTCGCGTATGCAGTGGTCGGTGAAATAACGGAACTTCTCAACAACGGCTGTGTCGCGGTTAGAGTATTCGTCGGTACCAACGTGGAAACGGGGGCCGCGGAACACAGGCTCGTCGCCGCCAAGGAACTCCATAAAGAGTGAATCAACGAATGTGTATGTGGCAGGGTTGAAGAGGTCGAGGTGGTCAAGTCCATACTCCTTGCTGCCAAGCTCAGGGCGGTAGTGTACGAATGCGAGTGAGTGTGCGGGTACGTCGAACTCGGGGATAATCTCCACACCCATCTTTTCGGCGTGCTTCTGAAGTTCAATGAACTCGGCTTTTGTGTAGTAGCCGTCGCGTGAGGCGAGCCCGGGGAAGAAGTCGCTCTCCAAGCGGAAACCCGAAGGTGTCTTGTCCCAGTTGTGCTCGAAGTACTGTTTGAAGGCGTTGTCGTTAAGGTGAATGTGGAATGTGTTCATCTTGTAGTATGCCATAAAATCGACATACTCGTGCAGGAAGCTGATGGGGATGAACTTGCGGCCGCAGTCGAGCATAAAGCTACGCATCTCATAGTCGGGCCAGTCGGTAATGGTTCCCTTGGGTAATGTAGCACCGTTGTTTTGCTCAAGAATCTGTAGCAGGGTGCGTGTACCCCAGAATACACCTTGTGCGGTGGGGGCTGTCAGGGTAACTTTGTCGTCGATGGCAATTTTGTAACCTTCGGTACCGAGCTTGTTATTCTTTTTTGTTGCTATGCTTATATCGCCTTTAGAGGCTTTTCCAGCGATTGCCTCTATCTCGTAACCAAACATAGTTTTGAGGTCGGCAGCAAACTGTTGTGCAATCTTTTCCATCTGTGCGTCGCCTTTCTTGTAGACGATTTTTGTGTTAGCGTCGATGGTGATGTTGCCGTTACCTCCAATCCACTCGCGTAGCTCGGGAATTACAAAAGGTTTCTCGTTCTTGTTGTTGTCGGCAGCAAATGCTGTGAAAAAAAGGCTTATTGCTGCGCAGAGTAGTAAGAGTTGTTTTTTCATAATATAATACAATAGGAATTTATTCGAGTATAACAAGTGCTGCTCCGTCGGCTACAGTATCTCCTTTACTCACGGCGATTGAGATTACTTTACCGTCGCGGTCGGCGTTGATGTTGTTTTCCATCTTCATAGCTTCGAGTACAACAACGGTGTCACCCTTCTTAACGGTGTCGCCTACATTTACTTTTACGTCGATGATAACTCCGGGAAGGGGTGTCTTTATTGCGTTGCCGCTTGCGGGAGTTGCTGCGGGTGCTGCCGCAGGCGCGGGTGCCGCTGCAGGTTTTGCAACCACGGGCTTAACCTTAACTACAGGTTTCTCCTCTTTGGCTTTTTCCCACTCAACGGTATATTCAGTGCCGTTTACTGTTACTTTGGCTGTTGTTTCTCCGGCCTCTTCAATGGCAACCTGATAGGGTGTGCCGTTAATTGTATATTTGTACTCTTTCATAATGGTTTATCTGTTTAAGTTATTCCAATTTTTGTTTACGTATGTTATTGTGAGCACGCCGCTCTCCTCGTCGTGTACGTTGTTGCCGAGGAAGTCGCAAAGTGCCATTGATATTGCGGCTACTACTGCGCCATCGGGTTTTTCTTCTTTCATAGTCTTTTGTATTAAAGGGGTATGTTACCGTGTTTTTTCTTGGGAAGCTCTTGGCGTTTGCCTTGTAGCTGTGCAAGCGCGCGTATTACGCGGAAACGTGTGTTGCGGGGTTCTATAACATCGTCGATGTAACCATACTTCGCTGCCTGATATGGGTTGGCGAATAGGCGGTTGTACTCGGCCTCTTTCTCGGCGATGAAGGCTTTGGGGTCTTCGGCCTCTTTTGCCTCTTTTGCATAAAGTACCTCTGCTGCTCCAGCTGCACCCATAACGGCAATCTCGGCACTGGGCCAAGCGTAGTTGAGGTCGGCACGGAGCTGTTTGCAGGCCATAACGATGTGTGAACCACCGTATGACTTACGCAGGGTTACGGTTACCTTGGGTACGGTAGCTTCGCCGTATGCGTAGAGGAGCTTTGCGCCGTGCATAATTACTGCGTTGTACTCCTGTGCGGTTCCGGGAAGGAAGCCGGGAACATCTACGAGTGTCACGATGGGTATGTTGAACGCATCGCAGAAACGTACGAAACGTGCGCCCTTGCGCGATGAGTTACAGTCGAGCACGCCGGCGTACTTACAAGGTTGGTTGGCTACAATACCTACCGATTTTCCGTTCATACGTGCGAAGCCTACGATTATATTCTGCGCGTAGTCGCGGTGTACTTCGAGGAATTCTCCGTTGTCCACAATCTCACCAATTACGCGGTACATATCGTATGCCTGGTTGGGGTTGTCGGGGATAATCTCGTTCAATATGTCGCTCTTGCGGTCGATGGGGTCGGTGCAGGGTATGTCGGGTACACTCTCCATATTGTTCTGCGGAATGTAGCTCAAGAGTTTGCGTATGAGGGCAAGACCTTCTTCCTCGCTCTGTGCTGTAAAGTGTGTAACGCCCGACTTGCTTGCGTGAACGCTTGCGCCACCAAGCTCTTCCTGTGTAACCACCTCGCCGAGTACGGTTTTAACAACCTTGGGGCCGGTGAGGAACATATATGATGTTCCCTCGGTCATAATGGTGAAGTCGGTAAGTGCGGGTGAGTATACTGCACCACCTGCGCAGGGGCCGAAGATTCCTGAAATCTGGGGTATTACTCCCGATGCCATAATGTTGCGCTGGAATATTTCGGCATAGCCGGCGAGGGCATTGATTCCCTCTTGAATGCGTGCGCCACCGCTGTCGTTGATACCGATAACGGGTGCGCCCACTTTCATTGCCATATCCATTACTTTGCATATCTTCTGTGCCATAGTCTCGGACAGTGAGCCACCGGTAACGGTAAAGTCCTGTGCAAAGATGTATACAAGGCGACCTTCGATGGTACCACAACCTACAACGACGCCGTCGCCGAGGAATTGCTTCTTCTCCTGTCCGAAGTTTGTGCAACGATGTGTCACAAACATATCCATCTCCTCGAAACTGCCTTTGTCGAGCAACATATCTATGCGCTCACGGGCTGTATATTTGCCTCTCTCGTGCTGCTTTTCTATCGCTTTTTCTCCACCGCCCAAGCGTGCTTTAGCTCGCAGGGCTACAAGTTCTTTGATTTTTTCAAATTGCTTGCTCATTGTATTCTGGTTTTAAAAATGTTTTACTTCTTGTTAGGGTTCTCGCAAAGCTCGGTGAGTACGCCTTTTGTGCTTTTGGGGTGAAGGAATGCAATCTGCAACCCTTCGGCTCCGGCGCGGGGTGCCTTGTCAATAGTGCGCACCTCTTTCTGCTCACACTCGGCAAGTGCTTCGGCAACGCCATCTTCCACTGCATAAGCAATGTGGTGTATACCTTCTCCGCGGTTCTCAATGAATTTTGCGATAGTGCTCTCGGGCGATGTTGCTTCGAGAAGCTCTATCTTTGTTTCTCCCACTTTAAGAAAAGCGGTACGTACTTTTTGGTCTTCTACAGTCTCAATGTTGTAGCACTCGAAGCCGAGTACCTGTTCGTAGTAGGGTAGTGCCTCTTCTATACTTTTTACGGCAATGCCCAAGTGTTCTATTTTTGAAATTTTCATAGCCTGTCTAATGTTGTTGTTTAATGTCGATTTTATATTCTTTCTTTTGCGAAGATACGGAATAAAAAGTATTTATTTCTCTTTTTTCTTCTTTATTTTATTTATTAGGTGTAAATTTATCGCGTAGTTTTCCGCTTTGTTGGCATTGGCGCTACTGGGCTTGATAAAAATGTTCATAAAACTCTTTATTTTGTCCTTTATGTGCGCCGTTTATGTGCATTTGTGAAAAAATACAGTTAAAATTCGGATATATTTATATATTTTTAATACCTTTGTCAAAGAATAATTTGTGGGCGCGCTTCTATAGCGTGTTTGCTTAAAATAGAAAAATATGAAAAAAACATTAGTAGATCTTTTTGAGGAATCGGTACGTTTGTACCCCAATAACACATTCCTTCTTGAGAAAACAGGTAAAGAGGGTTTTAAACCCACAACCTACACACAAGTGAAAGAGATGGTTTATCGCTTGGGCGCAGGTTATCAGGCTCTTGGTGTAAAGAAGGGTGATAATATGGCTCTTTTGAGCGAGGGTTGCAATATGTGGGTTGTCGGCGAGCTTGCAATGTTCTATGCAGGTGCAGTGAACGTTCCCTTGTCTATTAAGCTTGAGGAGAGCAACGACCTTTTGTTCCGTCTTATCCACGGTGATGTTAAGTTTGTTCTTGTTTCAAACCATCAGCTTAAAAAGGTGCGCGCAATTAAAGAGCAACTCAAAGAGGTAAAGAAAATAATTGTCTTTGGTGAGGTTAAAGGTGGCCTTGAAGATGGCGAGATTGCTATGGACGATGTTTTGAAGATGGGTGACGAGTTCCTTGCTTCACACACAATGGAGGAGTTCCTTGCAGTTGGTCAGTCTTTGCAGAACGACGATTATGCAACAATTACATATACCAGCGGTACTACTGCCGACCCCAAGGGTGTTGTGCTTACACACCGTAACTACACAGCCAACGTGGAGCAGTCGCTCACACTTATGAATATTACAGCGGAGTGGCGTACACTCATCATTTTGCCTCTCGACCACTGCTTTGCACACGTTGTAGGTTTCTATTTGATGATGTCTCGCGGTGCTTCGGCTGCTACAGTACAGGTTGGTCGTACTCCTCTTGAGACTTTGAAAAATATCCCTTCTAACATTAAAGAGGTTCGTCCTTACTTCATCCTTTCGGTGCCTGCTCTTGCAAAGACCTTCAAGAAAAACATTGAGGGTGCTATCCGTGCAAAGGGTGAGACAACCGTTAAGTTGTTCAATATGGGTATGAAGGTTCGTCAGATCTATTTTGGCGACAGCAACCTCGACTTTAAGGGTTGGAGATATCTGCTTAAACCCGCAGTGTGGTTCTTCGACAAGCTTATCTTCTCTAAGATTCGCGAGAACTTCGGTGGCGAGCTCCGCTTCTTTGTAGGTGGTGGTGCATTGCTCGATAAGGAGTTGCAGAAGTTCTATGTAGGTGTAGGTATGCCTATGTATCAGGGCTATGGTCTTTCAGAGGCTACTCCTGTTATCTCTTCAAACAGCCCCGATCTTTATCGCTTCGGTTCAAGCGGTAAGCTTGTAAAACCCCTCGACCTTAAAATCTGCGATAGCGATGGTAAGGAATTGCCCGTAGGCGAGATGGGTGAGATTGTTGTTAAGGGTGAGAATGTGATGGCTGGTTACTGGAAGAATCCCGAGGCTTCTGCCGATACAGTGCGCGACGGTTATCTTTATACCGGTGACCTCGGTTATATGTCGCCCGAGGGCTTGCTCTATGTAAAAGGCCGTTTCAAGAGTCTTCTTATCTCTAACGATGGTGAGAAATATAGCCCCGAGGGTATCGAGGAGGCTTTTGTGAGCAAGTGTGCAAGCATCGACCAGGTAATGCTCTACAACAACCAGTCGCCCTGCACATCAGCGCTTATTGTTCCCAATAAGGAAAACCTCAAGCGTGCTTTGGAGGCGAAGAAACTCGACCTTACCACAGACGAGGGTCGCAAGGCTGCTCTTGATATCATCAAAGCCGATATTGATATGTTCAAGAAGGGTGGTGAGTTCGATGGTATGTTCCCCGGTCAGTGGTTGCCCAGTTGTATAGCTGTGCTTGCCGAGCCCTTTACCGAGCAGAACCAGATGATTAACAGTACCATGAAGATGGTTCGCCCCAAAATTGAGAAGGCTTACAAAGAGCGTATCGACTATATGTATACAGCTGAAGGTAAGCAACTCCACAATGAGCAGAACATCGCTGCTTTGAAGTAAGAATAGTTTCTTATGATTATAGACAGAGCCCACCAAGGTGGGCTCTGTTTGTTTTCTCTATTAAAATGTTAAAAAAACTTGTATTTTTCTGTGGGCTTTAAACCTTAAGATTTTTTATAAATCTAAAAAATAGAAAAGCGTTCTAAAATCATTACATTTGCAGTAACACAACAAGTAATAACTATAAAATAAACTTTTATGAAGAAAATTCTTTTAATCGCAGCCGTATGTTTGTGCTGCACATCACTCTTCGCACAGGAGAAAAGACAGAAACTTACACCCGAGCAGAGAATGGAGATGTTTGTGGTGAAGATGCAGAAGAAGCTTATGCTCGACGATGCCACTGCTGCAAAATTTGCACCTATATATAAGGAGTATCTGCAGGCAATGAAAGAGTGCCGCCCCGAGTGTACTAAAATTGAAAACCCCACGGATGCACAGATAAAGGAGAATATCGGTAAGAGCCTCAATGCTCGTGAGAAGGCAATTGATGTTGAGATAAAATATTATAAGAAACTTTCGGCAATACTCACCGGTGGCCAGTTGCAGCAGATTTTCTGCAACAACAAAAAGGAGGCTTTCAAAGGTGGTAAGAGAAATGGTTTCAAAAAGGGATTCTGTGCCGAGCGTGGTAAAAAGTCTGCTTGTGACAAAGCTTCTTTTGCTAATTGCCCTAAAGCAAAAGGCGAGTGTCCCGAGATGAAGGGTGAGTGCCCCAAGATGAAAGGCGATTGTCCGAAGGCTAATGCTTGTCCTAAGGCAGAGGAGAAGAAATAATCTGATATAAAATATGCTTTGTTGCGGTCGGAGTTTTGCTCCGGCCGCTTTTTTGTAACTGAGCTGTTAATGCCAGCCTCTTGTAATCTTCTTAAAGTTCTCTGTTGAGAGTGCTGCTGTTGCCATAGTTACCTGCAACAAAAACAAGCTCTCCGGGAAAGAGAGCTTGTAAAAGTAATGGTTATAATAGGGTTACAACTCCACAACAATCTTGCCGTTTATAAGGCGGCCGGTGAGGTAATTGGGTACAGCATATTGCTGGTTCTGCATATCGCTGATCCAGTAATATGAATTGACATTATTCATATCGAAAAGGTTGAATGCGTCAATGCCTAACCATATATTCTTGATGTGGCGGCGTATACCGGTGCGGTAACGGTTATCCTCGTTGTCGAGCAGGCGGTACGACATACCCACATCGACACGTTTGTAGGCTGGGGCAGTGAATACCTGTCCCTCGCGTCCTTTGTGAGGGGGGCCAAAAGGTAGGCCGTCGGCATACACACCGCGCAGTGTCATCTTCCACTTGTCGGTGCCGGGGAAATAGTCGGTAAAGTGTAGCGAGAAATTGAATTTCTGGTTTGTGGGGCGTGGAATTTTCTTGCCGCCGTTTATGCTCTCTTTTGTGTCCATTACCGAGAATGTTACCCAAGAGTCGGCGCCTTTGACAAACTCGCCGAACAGTTTGAAGTCAATACCCAGAGCGTGTCCTTTTGCGCAGTTCTCACCATAGTATACTATGCGCACGTTGTCCACGTTGTAGGGTATTATGTTTGAAAGCTTTTTGTAATAAGCTTCGGCTGTGAACTTGAATGGGCGTCCAAGCATTGTGAAGTAGTAGTCGCTGCCGATAACCAACTGTATGGAGCGCGGCGACTTTATATCTTTGTTCAGTACTACCTCTGTTATGCCGTTGGTGCTCACGGTGTCGCGCATCTCCTTGTAGAAGGGTGCCTGGTAATAGATGCCGGCGGCTATGCGCAGTGTGAGGTTTTTGTTAAACTCGGGTATGAGACCGAGCGATGCACGGGGCGATACAAGCAATTCCTTGTTCCATCCCCAGTATGACAGGCGCACGCCGCCGTTGAGTGAGAATACTCCGAGTTTGCTCTTGAACTTGTATGTATCCTGCACGTATGCCGAATAGCGGTTGCTGCTCTCGCTGTTGCGTGAACGCAGGCTGTATATGGGCTGCATATATTCTCCGCCGTGGGGAATGTTGTATCCGGCAGAGTCACGTACTTGCCACTCGCGCTGGTTATCGTTGAATTTCTCTTTTTTCCACTCTACTCCCCAGCGCAGGTCGTGTGCTTTTAAGAAATGCGATCCTTTCAGGGCTATGGTCTGTACGTCTGCTTCGAGATAGTTGCGCCCGTGCTCCTGGTAGCGGCCCACGCCGTAGTTCTCTTCGGCATAAATATCGCCAATCCAGTACTCGCTGCTTATGTCGTAGGTCTCCTCTTCTTTGGTTTTGAAAGCCGAGGCCTGCAGGGTGAATGTGTTATATTCGTTGGGTGTGAAGTTGAGTGCTGTGGCGCCGAAGAGGGTGGTGAATAGGTCGCTTTCCCATCCGTCGAAATAGACCTTGAACTCCTTTACATCCTGCAAGGTGCCAAAGGATGTGTTTCGGTCTTCTGGCGTAAACTTGTATTCGTTGCTCGATACGTTACCGATGAAACTTAAACTCAATTTCTTTGTTATGCGCCAGTCGAAATATGCTTGGTAATCAATGAATTTCGGCTCATACTCTCCCTTGGTTTCGAGTGATTTAAGCAGGTTTTTGCTGCTTTTGTAACGCACCGAGTTTGCAAAACTGAACTTCTCGTTGCCCACGCCTATGTATGCGCTGCTGCCCAAAAGTCCGGCTGTGATTACGCTCTCGAATTCGCGGGGCTTGCGGTAGGTGATGTCGAGCACCGACGACATTTTGTCGCCATATTTTGCTTCAAATCCGCCGGTTGAAAAAGCTATGGTCTCCACCATATCGGGGTTGAGGAAGCTCAATCCCTCCTGCTGTCCTGCGCGTATGAGCAGTGGGCGGTAAATCTCTATTCCGTTTACGTAGACACTGTTCTCGTCGAAATTACCACCGCGCACGTTGTACTGCGAAGAAAGCTCGTTGTGCGAGCTTACTCCTGCCTGGGTTGATATTATATCCTCAATGGCATTGCCGCTTGCGCTTGCATTGAGGCGAATATTCTTGGGTACGCTTATCTTTTGTGTGCCGCCCATCTGTTTTTCCTCGTCGGTAATTTCAACTCCCTCAAGCGAATAACCTGTGGTGGGCAGTGTTATGTTCAGCGTTATTGTGTCTGTTGGGTTGTGGAAGGTACGCTTGCGTGTCTGGTGTCCAATCATTGAGAACACAATAATCATAGTATCCCTGCTCTCGCAGTTCAGGCGGTAGTTTCCTTTAAGGTCGGTAACGGTGCCTGTTGTTGTGCCTTGTATGCTCACTGTGGCAATCTCCACAGGGCTGCCTTTTTCGTTTGTTACCCGCCCCTTGAAGGTTACCTGCTGAGCTGTGGCAGCTAACGAAAGCAGCAGAAGAATCAGTGTTGCTGTGATATGTCTGTTTATGAGTGTCATCGGTGTGTGTTATTATATTTATCTATATTTTAACGTACTTTTTCCGTTAAACGTATATCCTGCGCAAAATTTTATTTAAAAAGTTCCACCCAAAGCGGTACCACCGCAGGGTGCTTACCTGTTTTCCACCGAAATTCAGCAGAAAATTCTTGTATCCCGAGCGTATGCCGGCGAGTGTTCTCGATTCTAAAAATTCAATGTGTGCATACCCGTTGCGGTGGGCATCCTCTATTGCTGCCCACGCGGCAATAATTCCGGGGTATAGCGTTGGGTGGCTTTTGCGTAGTCCGCAACTGTAGGCGAGATAGGCGCGTTGTTTGTCGTATGTGCATAGCGAGCAACCAATCATTTTTCCTCTGTATTCCACTATGAAAAGGCGTGCGTTGCTCTGCCCCTCATCAGTAAGCAATTTCTTGAGAATACTTATATTGGGTGAGGGTCTGCGAACTTTGCTTCTGTAATAATTTTTCAACAGATGTAAGGCTTTCTCAATCTCCTCGCTGGTGGTGGCGGTGCGGTAGCTTGCGCCGCGCTCTTGTGCCTTGCGTATGTGGCTGTGGTATCTCTTTGACAATCGCTCTTCTGGTGCTTTGCTGTGCAGGGATATGTATATACGGTGGTCGCGTACCGGTATAAAGTGCCTGCGGCTCAATGTGGAGTAAGCAAAGCGTGGGTCTTCAATGGTTTTTATCTCGGTGTAGCAGTGTGTGGTGTCAATAATTTTGAAAAACTCTTCAATGAATCTTGAATATATCTCTTCGCGGTTGCGGCAATCTTCGCGGTAGCACCCTTCGCCATATATTTTGTAATGTTTGCCGGGGAGAGGTATTCCTAAAAGGGTATTTCTTTTCTCTATAATAATAAGGTGCGCCAGCTCTTTTTCGTTTTCATAAGCTACAAACATATAAGGTTTCGCGTGCCTGCTCTCTTCGAGTGCGCGGAACATAAGCGCAGTGTGCTGTATGTTGCCGGGAAGGAGTTGGGGCAAATCCTTGCTATTTGTGTATAATTTTATCTGCATTGTGGTGCTGCGCATAAGTTTATCTTGTGTAAAGTTAGTGAAAAAAGAAATAATATTGTATCTTCGCGTAGTGTTTTTTAGGCCGTCAGCGCCTTTGATGAAATTTTATGGAAGATATTTATATTTTGGCTATAGAATCGTCGTGCGACGATACTTCGGCTGCGGTGATGCGTGGCGATACAGTGCTTTCCAATGTGACGGCAAGCCAGGCTGTTCACGAGCAGTATGGCGGTGTTGTGCCCGAACTCGCTTCGCGTGCTCACGAGCAGAATATTGTTCCCGTGGTCGATGCTGCACTTAAAAAAGCCGGTATTGCAAAGGATAAACTCAGCGCGGTGGCTTTCACTCGCGGCCCTGGACTTATGGGCTCGTTGCTTGTTGGTGTCTCTTTTGCAAAAGGTCTTGCTGCCTCTTTGGGTATTCCTATGGTTGAGGTCAACCATCTGCAGGGGCATATTCTTGCCCATTTTATAAAGGAAGAGGGTGTTGAGAATAAAAGTCCGGAGTTCCCTTTCCTCTGTCTTATGGTGAGCGGTGGCAATTCGCAGATTGTAAAAGTGAATAGCTATAAGGATATGGAGATTGTGGGGCAGACAATAGACGATGCTGCGGGCGAGGCAATGGATAAGTGTGCCAAGGTTATGGGGCTCGGTTACCCCGGCGGCCCCATTATTGACAGGCTGGCGCGCAATGGTAATCCCAAGGCTTATAGCTTCAGCAAACCTCATATTGCAGGGTTCGATTATAGCTTCAGTGGTCTTAAGACATCGTTCCTTTATACCTTGCGCAAACTGGTTGCCGAGGATGAAAACTATGTCGAGGCGCATAAAGAGGATCTTGCAGCATCGTTCGAGGCTACCGTGGTGGATATTCTTATGGATAAACTCTACAAGGCATCGAAAGCTTTGGGTATTAAACGCATAGCTTTGTCGGGCGGCGTGTCGGCCAATACAGCTCTGCGTGAGGCTTATAAATCTTATGCAAAGCGTTACGGCTGGGAGATATTTATACCTAAATTCGGCTTTACTACGGATAACGCAGCAATGATTGGCGTTGCCGGTTATTATAAATTCCTTGAGAAGGAGTTCTGTCCAATGGACGCTCCTGCATTTTCGCGTACCACTATATAAATGATGAACAAGAGTAGTGCAGTAACGGAACTTGCTGCTGGAATTGTTGCAGAATTGCAGTTGTGTAATCTCACGCTTGCAACAGCCGAGAGTTGTACGGGTGGCGCTATTGCTGCTGCCATTACTGGTGTGGCGGGTTGTTCTGCAGTGTTCAAGGGTGGTGTGGTTGCCTATTGTAACGAGGTTAAAGCTTCGGTGCTCGGGGTACAGAAAGTGACTCTCGAGGCGCACGGTGCAGTAAGCGAGAATACTGTGCGGGAAATGGTGGCCGGTGTGCAAAGGCTCACTGGGAGCGATTGTGCCGTAGCAACATCGGGCATAGCAGGGCCCGGTGGAGGCTCTCCCGAAAAACCGGTGGGTACCGTGTGGGTGGCTGTTGCAGTACGTGGCAAGGTGGAAACCTCTTTGCTGCGACTTGTCGATAGTGGCAGGGTGCAAAATATTGAAAATACAGTTAAAGGAGCTCTCGGCATATTACAAAAAATATTGAGTGAGGAATAATCTTTTTATTATAAAAAAGAAAATAATTGGTGTTTTGTTTGCACGATTATGTAAAAAACTATATCTTTGCACTCTGTTTTGAGTAAGTATCAAAAGATTAAACAAAAAAATATATAGAGATGTCAAAAGTTTGTCAAATCACCGGTAAAAAAGCTATGGTGGGTAACAATGTATCACACTCTAAGAGAAGAACAAAGCGTCTTTTCAATGTGAACTTGTTTACTAAGAAGTTCTTCTACGTAGAAGAAGATTGTTGGATTCAGTTGCGCGTGAGTGCAGCGGGGTTGAAAACTATTAACCGAGTAGGTCTCGATGCAGCTCTTAAAGATGCTGTTAAGAAAGGACACGTTGCTTGGGAGGAAATTAAAGTACTCGATTAATTAAAGGAGGAAAGAAGTTATGGCAAAGAAGGTTAAAGGTAACCGCGTTCAAGTAATTCTTGAGTGCACAGAGCAGAAAACCAGTGGTGTTCCCGGTATGTCTCGTTATATTACAACGAAGAACCGCAAAAACACTACAGAGCGTTTGGAGTTGAAAAAATACAACCCCTATTTGAAGAAAGTAACCGTTCACAAAGAAATTAAGTAATAAGAGATGGCAAAGAAAGCAGTTGCAACTCTCCAGACTGGTGATAAGGAGAAATTTGTTAAGGTTGTAAAAATGGTTAAATCACCCAAGACCGGTGCTTATATGTTTGCAGAGGAGATGCTCACTCAGACAGAGGCAGACGCGTCATTGAAGAAGTAATTGACGCCCTTGTGGCTATATGATAGAAAGGACAGCAATAAATTGCTGTCCTTTTTGTTTTTATCGGCTATCACTGCTATTTTTATTCGCAAGTAAAATAGTATCTTTACAACAGAAGAAAAACAACTCACCCTGTATGGAAAATTTTGAGATAACTCCCACGTTGCGAGAATATGTGGAAAAAGATATTTTGCCACGATACAAGAACTTTGACAAGGCTCACGGTGTAGACCACGCTACAACGGTAATAGAGCAGAGTCTGCAGTTTGCAGCCCACTACGACGTGGATAAAGATATGGTGTATGCAATAGCAGCCTTTCACGATACAGGCTTGTGTGAAGGGCGTGAGTGCCATCACACAGCTTCGGCGCGTGTGGTGCGCGAGGATATGTTTCTTAATACCTTTTTTACAGCCGAGGAGGTAGGGGTTATCGCCGACGCTGTTGAGGATCACCGCGCCTCAAACAAGAGTGCTCCACGCACGATATATGGGAGAATTGTTGCCGAGGCCGACCGCCTTATCGACGGGGAGACAATTGTGCGCCGCACCCTGCAGTATGGTCTTTCCCACTATCCGGGAATGTGTCGTGAGGAACATCTTGCGCGCGCAGTGGAGCATCTAAGGGAGAAGTATGCCGAAGGTGGCTACCTGCGTCTGTGGATACCCGAGTCGCCAAACGCTTTGCGTCTGCGTCTTTTCCGTGAGGTTATTGCCGACAAGGAGAGGCTCTCGTGTTTGCTCGCACGTATTTACGATGAAGAGGCTGCGAAAGAGTAGGGAGTGCGTAATCATTTAATATAACAAGAGGGCGACCAAAATGGTCGCCCTCTCTGTTTACTTTACAGCTTTATGGTTTATTTTACATAAACTTTCTTGCCGTTTACGATGTAGAAGCCGGGAGCTGTTATTGTGTTGAGCTTGCGGCCCTGCAAGTCGTAGATTGTAGCCTCTTCGGCAGTCTCGGTTGTTGTGATATCCTCGATACCTGTTGTGCCGTTCCAGTCGAAGCTGAAGCTGTAACCAATAGCCTGTGCAGCGCCCTCTTCAACCATATAAGCCTTGTGACCTGCGTTGTAGAAGGTGTTGGTGTCGTTACCGTTTACGGGGTTATACATACCGGGCTCGTTGTTGCTGTTAAGGCCGAGTATATAGTATGCGTTACCGCTTTCTTTGGTTATAAGGGTCTTAGCAATGGTACCTGTCAGCAAGTTGTCGGCAATCTCGCTACTTTCACTGTCGTAAGCGATGTCGAGGTTGTATGTACCTGCATTACCTTTGAGAATTACACCCTCGTTTGCGGGGATTATGCCATCCTCAATCTCAACCATTTTAATGTAATTGTCGGCTTTCTCACCAATAGTGTAGTAAGCCTCAACGTCATCGAACGATACCTCTACGGGTGCGTAGAATGTTGCATAACCGGCTGATGTGATTGTCACGGGGAGTGAAACAACCTCTTCAATAGCCCAGCTGTGTGCTGCACCGCAAGTATTGTTCTGGCAACGGTTTACATAAGCGTTGTCGCTGTTGTGCAACCAGCGGCCACCACAGTTGATACTGAATGTACCTTGAGTAGAGCCCTCGGAGAAGGTTACTACAGAAATATCGCTCTCTGCAGTGCCTACAGCCTCGAATGTCCAATCGGAACTGTTAAGGCCGATGTAGAGACCATTGCTGTAAGAGAGCAAGTGGCTGCCATCGTAGTAGTAGATTGCGTTTGCATCTTTTGTGCTGCTCAATGCAATTCTGCCGCCCGATGTGGTAGAGCCTGTGATGTAGTATCCATTATTGCTGATTCTGTAGTAATGGCCAGTCTGCAGAGCGATGAACTCCATAGCCTCGTTTGCTGCGCGCAATGCGGTGTAGGCGTTCTTGTAGTCGTTCTCGGTGGCATCAACGTTTTCGAGTGTTGTTACAGCCTCGGCACGAGCAGTGTTATATGCTGCACCGTTGAGGTAGTAACCGGGTTCTGTTCCGTCGGCAACGCTCTCTTTGGTACATACAAGTGTCTTGTATGTGTTGAGAGTGTTGTACCATACACCGCCGTCGAAGTCGAGGCGTGTGAAGGTAAAGAGTGAACCGGTGTCGGTAGTGTTATCGTTGCTCCAGAATCCCATCTTATTGCTTGTACCACCATTGTTGCTGAAGTAGTTGCTGTCGTCACCGGCTTTAATGTTGTATGTGCCGTTTTCCTGGTTTACAACCAAAATCTGCCACTCTTCGTGTGTGGTGCTGCCTTTAACGGCTGCCCAAACAGTTCCGGGTTTGTTGGCTGTGCTGTTTGCACCGAGGACATCACCACCGCCTACATAGGGGTGAATGAATACTTTACCATCGGCAGAACCTTTGGTGAAGTACCAGCCCTGGTGAAGGTTGCTTTCGTTGTAGTCGGCAACAGCAACTTTCTTTGTGCTTGCAAGGTCGTACTCGAGAACCTTGGTGTCGCCACGCTTGATACCTATTTTATATACTATAGGTTTGTTGGCATCCAAAGTGAGCAACACGGGCAAGTTGCCACTTGCAATAGCTGCAACAAGTTCGTCGTAAGCTGTCTGCAGAGCAGCGAGAGATGCCTTGTACTCTACTGTAGTCTGTGTTGCGTCGAGTGCAACAGTTGCGTTGGCAACCTCTGTTTTTGCATTCTCTGCTGCTGCAGGTACAAGTGCGCCATCGTAATTAACTACAGGCTCGGCAGTACGGGGCATAAGGTCAAATTCTGCCATATGCCAGTACAATAGGTTGTTCGCTTTTTTACCTGAGTTTGTAGCGGTTACTGTGAAACGCAAATATGAGTATGCTTTTTCACTTTCGATAACGCCGGACTCATAGAATTTTGTTTCGCTGCTGTTACCAACAGGCAGGTTTGTTACGGTTGCTATAGTGTAATAGGTTGAACCATCCTCACTTCCCGAGATTTCGATTGTTTTGGGGAAGTCGGTTTCTGCCTTACGGGTTGCATATTTGAACTTGAACGAAGATGTTGCGTTTGCGCCCAAGTTGATGTCTATGCGGTGAGGCTCTGTGATGGTTGTGTTGCTGCCATTCCAGTTTGTGTGGAGATAGCTCTCGTTGTTACCGTCTACAAGGGCTGCAATACCGCCACCATCGGGGCTGCTGGGATTGTGTTCGTTGTGGTCGGCATTGGTAGAGATGTAGAAGTCGTCGCTTGCATCTGTTGTCTGCAAGGCAACCTCGGTTGCATAGTAGTCGTAGCAGTCGTTCAAGAGTTCTTCTGTTTCCTCGATGAGAGCCTCAAGAGCGCTCTTGTTGTTCTGTACTGCGTTAGAAAGGTCGATAACAATCTTGTCACCGGCGTTAGATGCAATCTGGTAGCAGGGGAGTCCGCCGTAAACGATTTCCTCGCCCAATGTAACTGCTGCGCCATTAACAGTAACGGTTGCAGCAGAGAGGCCTGTGCATTTAACGTAGCAGGGCTGTCCCTGGTTGTTGGTGATAGTTACCTTCTGTGCCTGGTTGCCTTCCCATACAATGTCTACGGTGAAGTCACCGATAGCCTTGAGACCTTTGACACTACCTTTGCTCCACTCTGTGGGGAGGGCGGGGAGAATATCAATTACCTCGGTGTGGCTCTGCAACAACATCTCGTTTACACCCGATGTTGCACCAAAGTTACCATCGATCTGGAAAGGTGCGTGTGAGTCGTAGAGGTTGTAGTAGATGCCACCCTGGCCCTGGTCAGTGCCATAAGTCGTAGAATGCTTCAACGCTTTGCGGAGGATTGCGTGTGAGCGGTCGCCCATCAATGCGCGCGCCCAGAGGTTAATCTTCCAACCCATTGACCAACCGGTAGACTCGTCGCCACGCAACTTCATTGAGTTGATAGCGGGTACAAAGAACTCGCTGGCAGGTGTAAGCTGGCTGAAGGGGAAGAGTGCCATCAAGTGTGACATATGGCGGTGACCACGCTCAATGCCTTTGCCGTCGTCGAATGTGCTTGTGTATTTCCACTCGCGCAAAATCAAATCGCCGGTGGTAATACCCCATCCATCGCCCCATTTACCATTGTACTCCTCTGTACGCAAACCGCGGTCCATATTCTCTCTGCGGTCTAAAAGGAGGTTGTAATCTTCCTGTGAGATAAGGCCGGCAGCAACAGCTCCCAATTTGTCGGCAGCCTTGATGGTGTTGTCAATACACTCCCATACAATCTGCTGTGCGTGAGAAGTTGCGTTCTCATTGGGACCGTGCTCGGGAGAGTACTCGTTAGGACACTCGTACTTGCCGTCGGAAGCAAGAACCATACGGTCTACCCAGAAGAGTGAAGCACCCTTCATTGCGGGGAATGCGCGTCTCAAGTAATCAGCATCCAAAGTGTAGCGGTAGTGCTGCCATAAGTGTGTTACATACCACGCGTTGTTGATAAGTGCGTCACCCTGGAAACTACCGAAACCACCGAAGATGTTGTTCTCGGTAAGCATTGTCCAGCTATCCTCGCGTGTTGCGCCCTTTTGCTGTGCCTTTGCTTTCCACTCGGGCTGTGCAGCCTCGTTGATGATGTAGTTGAGGAAGGGCTCGTACATCTCGTTGAGGTTACCTGCCGACACGGGCCAGTAGTTCATCTGTACGTTGATGTTAGCGTGAATGTCGCTGTTCCAGGGGGGAGTACAGGTGTTGTTCCAGATACCCTGCAAGTTGTTGGGGAGATCTATGCCACGTGATGAGGCAATAGAGAGGTAACGTCCGTAGTTGTAGTACAACTGCTCGAGCATAAGGTTGCGTGATGAACCGCTTGCAGCGTTGTAAGCAGCGATAAGTTCGTTGGTGGGGAGGTTGTTCTCAACACCGTCGAGTTCGAGGTTTACACGGCAGAAGTACTCCTGGTGGTCGGCTACGTGTGCTGCGTATACTGCATCCCAGCCCTTCTTGGCAACTGCATCAACAATTGCTTTGTTGTCTTCGGGGAGGTAGTCGGCACGGCCGTTGTGGTGCGATGCGTCGTTTCCGATGAAGTCGGTGCAACCTGCGAGGATAACAAGTACCTCGTCGGCCTCCTCAACTGTGATTCCATCGGCACCGGTAGAGGTGTAACCGCCTTTGGCGATAACGCGCATTGTAGCGTTGTAAGTTACTGTCTGCAATTTGCCTGTGAACGCAGCGTAACCATTCTCGTAGGTTGTCTTGGCGTTTACAGTGGGTTTGCCGGCCACCATTGTGAAGCGGAGGCTCAATTTGCCGGGCTCCGAAGCTGTAATCTTTGTTACAATAGCATTGTCGGGGTTGCTGGCAATATATTGACGTGTGTATTTTACACCATCGGCATCTTCGTATGACACACTTCCTGTCGCTGTCTTAAGGTTAAGGTCGCGGTAGTAGTTAAGCACGGGTTTTGAATCGTCGCTTGTGAATGTGCCGCTGATGTCGTCGATATAAATAGAACCGAAGGGGAGGTAGTTACCATAAGTGTTGGGACCACCGCTCCACAAAGTTTTATCGTTGAAAAGAATTTCGTCGCGTGAAACCCCGCCAAAGAGTGATGCTCCGAACTGACCGTTACCGATGGGTAGTGAGTACTCCATCCAAGTATTGGCAACGCCTGTCGAGGGTGCTGACTTTTTGTACCACAAGGTGAGTTTCTCCTCAGGTGCTGAAGCCGAAGACTCTGCAATAGAGTATACTGCAGGTATTGCGGGCTCTTGTTCGGGTACAAGGAACGATACGGGGTTGTTTGCATCGCCCGTTGACCATATACCAAGTTCCTTGTCTTTTCCTGAACCGCCGTTGGGGTTCATATACACGTTTCCGGTTTGTCCGTAAAGCTTTATCTCGAAGTTGCTGTTACCGAGAGAATTGAGAGCCAAGGCTGTTTTGCTGTCGGCCGATGTTGTTGTTTGGAAACGTCCGGCAGTGTTGTTATAGTAGAGGTAGCGACCGGCTTTGTTTTTCATATAGAAATTGTTTCTGTCGCCTACCAACATCCATAATTGGGTGTCGGTGTAAGCCGCTTCGGCTGTCCGTACGTTTGTATCGGCACCTTTATCTTCAAGAGTTGCAAGGCTTGTGTTGAAGTTTACCCACCAGTAAATAGGCTCGGCCTCGGTTGAGAAGTAGGGGTCGGGTGCTACAAATTGCAAGGGGTTACCACCGTCTCCGGCTGTCCACTCGCTAATTCTCTTGTCGTTGCCTGCGCCCTGGTACATATTCATACAGTTGCTTGCACCGGGACGTTTAATCTCGTAAGCACCGGCGTAGCTGCTGTTGTTTGTTTTGAACAAGGTAAGTTCTACCTTATTCTCGCTGGTAGTAGTATTGTAGAAATCATTGGCGAAACCTAACCAGTTGCCATCCTTGCTCTTCATATAGAAACTCTCGGGGTTACCGATGAACTGCCATAACTGTGCGCTGCTTGAACTGTTGTTTGCTTCAGTTTTAACTTCGTTGCCATTGCCTTTGTCGGCCAACGCCCATTGACCGTTCTGGAAAATCACCTGATAGTACGCGGGAGTATCCTCGGTTGAGAAGATGTTGGGCTCGTAAACCTCGGGGGTGAGGTCGTTGAATGCAATCTGGTTGCTCTCGCCACAGATTGTACCCTCGGTAATTTCACCCGAAGTGCTGCGTGATACTGCAACCTCGCAAAGAGATTTTTTTGCGCCTTTACGCATAATCTCCCAGCTACCCTTGATGTTCTCTTTGAGTGTGAGGGCTGCTTTTTCGCTCTTGTTTGCTGTTGTGTAGTAACGCTTGGTTGTTGCGTTGTAAGCAAGGTAGTTGCCGAGCTTGCTCACAAGGTAGAACTGTTCTTTTGTACCTACGATATTCCACATATTGGCATCAACCTCCTCCTCGGTTGCCATTACGGTTGCAGCGTTGTTGCCGGTACCGCAGTCGCTGAGTACATTGCCTGTACCGCTGAATCGGATATAGTGCCATACGGGTGTCTTCTCGCTCGCGTATGTGGGGGGAAGAGCAGAAAGTGCTGCATATACATCGGCGGGGAGAATGTCTTTGAGAATAAGGGGTACGTATACCATAGAGTAACCACCGGGCCACTCCTCGTAGAAGAAACCGATGTTCTCGCCGTCGGGGAGGATACACATTGAAGAGTATGCCGACTCTTTATCGGAGATGGCAATCTTTGTCCAACCGTTTGAAAGTTTGGTGGGGGTGTAATCATCGGGGTCGTTGCTCAAAACCTTGTAGAATACAGCAACGTCGCTGCGACCGTTACCTGTAGGAGCCGACTGGAAAAGTACGTTACCTATGCGCAAGGGCTCACCGTTGGTGTCGTTAGAGCCCCATTTGAGGTCACCCACCTGGTCGGTAGAAACTTCGCCCATCCAAGCACCTTCGCCTTTCTCTGTGTCGGTGTAACGGAATACGTTGAAGTAGCGGCCGTAGCCTTTGCGGCTGCTGAGGAGTACGCTACCGTCGGGCAACTCCTCACATTTGGGCTCGTTACCATATTTTGCGGGGCAGTTGTCCCAGCCAAGCTCGCCGAGAACTTTCCAGCTTTCACCGAAGTCGTCGCTATAGATTGCGTAGTTGTGGTAACGGCTACTACCTGTTTCCACAGCCCATACGGCGCAGTAGATACGGAAGTGTGTACCCACCTTAATCTTACTACTCTGTGCTATGCGACCTGCGCCGATGAACATAGAGCCTACGTGTACTTTGTTTTCGTCTTTGAACAAGGGATAGATGTCGTATGTAACCTCCTCGGGCTCACCAACAACCCACTGTTTTGTGGTCTCGTTGAACTTGATGCGTATGCGTGAAATACGGTTGGGGTTCTCGGGGTTTTCCTCTGTACCTGCACCGTAGTTACCGTTCCAGCAGAGGCGGTTACCGCAAACGCTCATTACGAGGATCTCGTTGTTCTCGCGGTCGGCAACAACTGCGGGGTCACCAAAGCCTACCTTCCAGGTCTCGCCTCTGTTGTGAGCTGCGTGGCCTTCACCGTCGGCAATCTTAATCTCGTCGGTCCAAGAGTAACCGTCCCACTCGCTGCCTGCAGCTGTGCTGTAGCGCATAACGAGGTCTACATCACCGTTACCGATGTCACCACCGCAGGGGCGGAAGTCGTTAATGGCAAATACATAGCCATTGGCTGTAGTTGCGATAGCGGGGATACGGTAGGGGTGCCCGTTGGGGCCGGGTGAGTAGTAGAGATACTGGTATTTGTTATTGGTATCAACAGCGATGTTCACGTTTACAGTGAGACCTCCTGCGGGAATTGTCTGGTTCTCGATAGAGGCGCTGCCGTTGATGTCGATTGTCCAACCGTGGCAGATAAGGCCTGTAGAGATACCGAAAGTAGAACCCTCGGGTAGGTAGCAGATGCTTGATGCAGGAATGCTGGTTTTATCCAACATTCTCTTGCTTGCTACACCGTTGATGGTTGTTGTAATCTCACCAATCTTGTAGTTCTGCTCATAACCACCTTCCAACTGTGTGTTATACTGGAGTGTGAGCACTTTGCTCATATCTATTTTGCGGAAGTTCCATTTGCTGTTTCCGTCGGTAGTATCGTAGAGCTTGATGTCTGCTCCTGCACCACCATGCATATTGAAGCTCTGGTCTGTGTTTGCCTTGGGGCTGATGGCGTAATTGCCATTAACCTCGGTGATGCAGAGCTCGGTTGCTTCGCTGGCTGCAACGAGTGTAGCTGCAGAGGCACGGCTTGTGCCGGCAAGTTTGATGGCGAGGTCTTTACCTGCTACGGTGTTGTACATCTTGAATGAAGAGGCGTCACCAACGAGTATCCAGGTCTCACTCTTGTCCCAAGTGATGGTGCCACTGTTTACGGCTTTGCCTGAATAGTTGTCGGCTGCATTCATCTTGATGGCGTAGCTGGTGTTGCCAGTGTTGTAAATCTGTACGGGTACTCCATCCTCGAACGATGTAGAGAATATTGTGAACGAATAGCGTGCTTCGATGGTTACGTTCTCGCTCAAAGACTCTACTGTCCACTCCTTGCCTTTATTTACACCGTTGATGTAGAAACCATCAAAGCTGTAGAGGTTGTTGGCTGTAGCGGTGAGTGTTACGGGAAGAGTAACAGTGTTCTCCCATTTTGTGTAGGGGAGTGAGGTTGCTGTGCCGTTTACAAGAAGCTCACCGGCGCCGGTAATGTTGGTTGTTACCTGTAGCTGGTTGCCTGTGGGTACAACATACTCCACGAATACATAGTCGGTACACCAGTCGCTATTTGTCTGGTTGTATGTTCCGGTAGATTGGTCGAATGCGCTACCGTCGTTTTTGGTTACAAGGTAGCGGCTTGCACCGTCGGACCAGATGGTGGTACCTTCGTGGTTGGCGTTGGCTTTGCCAAGTGTGAAGTTATAGGCTGCATCGGCAAGTCCCTTGTGAGCAAGGAATCTTGCTGTGTTGCCTACATTTTGGAAAGTGTACTTTCCGTTAGTCACTGTGCAGGTCCATACGTAAGAATCGCTGCTCTCGTCGGGGGTAGCACTTGTTCTAAGTGTACCGTTGTCGTTGTAGAGATAACGATTTACGTACTTACCTCCAGAATAGGTGTCGGCATAGATGTAGTACTTCTTGCCGTTCTCGGGCGTGCCGGTTTTGGTGGTACCAAATGCCGGTAGGCCTGCCCAAACGCTTGTAATGCTCATAAACAATGTGAGCAAATACAAAAACATTCTTTTGGTTTTCATAAATTGTGATTAATTAATAAAGTTATATAAAAAAAATAATTATTTATAATCGCGTTATATTGCAATTTGCAAAATAAATAAAAATAAATGAAAAGTCAGCTTTTCTTCTCTTTTATTTTATAATATATAGATAAATAGATGATTTTTGTCTTCGAACTTTTGCTTGAGATACTGTTTTTTTATATCTTCGCAGAATAAGGAATATTCGTTAAAGAAAGTATTTATGAGTCAGATTGTGTCGCCGTCGCTTTTGTCGGCCAACTTTGGAAATTTGCAGAAAGACCTTGAGATGATTAATCGTAGCGAGGCCGATTGGTTGCATATTGATGTTATGGACGGGGTGTTTGTGCCCAATATCTCTTTTGGTCCTCCGGTGTTGAAATATGTCGCAGAACTTTGCAACAAGCCTCTCGATGTGCATCTTATGGTGGTGAACCCTATGAATTACCTCGATGCTGTAAAGGACTTGAATGCTCGCATAATGAATATTCACTACGAGGCTTGCACTCACCTGCACCGTGCAGTAACCCAGATAAAAGATGCCGGAATGATGGCGGGTGTAACGCTCAATCCCTCGACTCCTGTGTGTATGCTCAAGGATATTATTGAAGAGCTCGACCTTGTGTTGCTTATGAGTGTGAACCCCGGTTTTGGTGGTCAGAAGTTTATTCCTCATACAGTGGAGAAGGTGCGTGAGCTTCGTGAACTTATTGACCGCACCGGTTCTAAGGCTGTAATTGAGGTCGATGGTGGCGTGAACGAGACTACCGGCGCAATTCTGGCAGCGGCCGGCTCCGATGCACTGGTGGCTGGAAATGCAGTGTTCAAGGCCGAGAGCCCCGAGGGCGTAATTTCGGCTTTGCGTGCTTTGTAACGTAATGTGGAAACTTTTGATATAAAGAATTTTCCTTTGCTGAAACTGGCGTTACCGCTGGTTGCAGGCATAATTATAGGGTGGCTGTGCGATGTTGGAATGTTGCATATAGCCACCTTGTCTGTTGTGGCAGTGCTGTTGCTTGCTGGCGGCCTTTTTACGATGGCACCCCGTTGGCTTTTTGGTGTTGGTGCTGTTGGGGTGATGCTTGCTGTGGGGCTCTTTGCTGTTACTTGCGACAAAAGTGAAAATCTCCCTGAATGGCCCGATGAAAAGGGCGATTTTGTAGCCCAATTACTTGAGGTTCCTTATATGGACGGCGGTGCGACAAGGGCGTTGGCACTGGTGGTCAGGGCCGATTCCTCTTGTGTCGCCGGTGCTCGCAGTGAGGGTGTTGTTCAGCTCTATTTTGCCAATTGTGTGGAGGTGGAGACTCTGCGCGTAGGTGATAAGGTCTGTTTTAAAGGGCAGGTGAAAAATCCTTTGAACAGGGGTAATCCTGCCGAGTTCGATGCTGTGAGGTATATGCGCGTGAAGGGTGTCTGCGGCTCTGCCTTCTTGCCTGTCGGTAGCTGGAGCTACGGCGGAGCCGGTGAGAAAGATTTCTCTATGCTCGCTCTTGAATTGCGCGACAAAGTTGTACGCCTGTACGAAAAGTTGGGCTTCTCGGGTGATAACCTTGCTCTCCTTACGGCTTTCTCTGTGGGGGAAAGGCGTGGCTTTCCGCAGGATTTACGTGAGGTCTATGCTACGGCTGGCGTGAGTCACCTGTTGGCATTGTCGGGGTTGCATTTGGGTATCTTTTATATGCTGCTTGTGGCTCTTTTTTCTTCCGTGGGTTGTTTGCGTAGGCTTTTTGTGGTGCGTGAGTTGCTTGCGCTGCTTCTCTTGTGGGGCTTTGCTTTTGTGGCCGGGCTCACTCCCTCTGTAGTGCGTGCTGCGGTGCTTTTTACTCTTGTAGGCGTTGGGCGCTGTTTGCGGCGCGATGGTTCGGCACTGAACTCTTTGGCTTTTGCTGCGGTGGTTATGCTGATATTTTCTCCCCGTCTGCTGTTTGATGTGAGTTTTCAGCTCTCCTTTGCTGCGGTGGCGGCTTTGCTGCTTTTTTTGCCGTGGGTGCGTGGCTTGTTGCGCTGTGATTCCTGTGGTAGGATTTATGGTGCAGTTGTTTCTCTTGTGGCTGTTTCTCTTGTGGCGCAGGTGGGTACGCTGCCCTTTGTGTGGTATTATTTTGGTTCTTTTCCGCTCTATTTCCTTCTCTCGAACTTGCTGCTTGTTCCGCTTGCTACGCTGTTGATGGTGCTTGTGGTGCTTCTGTGGGTGACGACTGTGTTTCCTTTTGTGTATCAGTCAGTAGTGTGGGCTCTTGAATGTTTGCTTTTGTTTATGAATGGCGTGGCGGGCTTTGTTTCGGAGTTGCCCGGTGCCTCTTTTGCGTTGCCACAAGTGGGAGTGGTCGGGGCTTTACTTGCCGGGCTGCTGCTGTTGCTTTTGTCTCTCGCGCTTGTATGCAGGCGTTGGTGGGGTGCGCTAATGGTTGCTGTTGTGGCTGTTGCAGTGCTTTTGTTAAACATTTTCGCATTTGAGAGGGAGGAGAAAGAGGATTATATGCTGCTGTTCAATAATCGTAAGATGGCTGCAGTGCTTGCTGTTGCGCGCGATGGAAAATCGTACGTTACTTCGTCTGTACCCGAATTTGATGCCGACTGCGATGGTGTGGTAGCCCCTTATATAAAAAGGGAGCAGCTGGCGGAGCCTGTGTGGGTTGCCGATGGTTACTCCGACACTCTTTTATCCTGTTCAAAAGGGCTTCTCTACTTTGGTGGAGTGCGTATGCAAATGCTTACAGACGATTGCTGGCTTGCCGATAGTGTGCAGCGCCCCGTTGATGCTCTTCTCCTGTGCCGTGGCTTCTTGGGAGCGGTTGATGAACTGCTCCTGCATTATCCTGCGAGTTGTGTTATTCTCGATGGCTCTCTCTACGAAGGTAGCCGTCGCAGGTTGTTGCGAGAGTGCGCGAAAGCCGGTATCGGATGTATAGATATTTCGCAGAAGGGCGCAGTGAAGCTTGTGGGCGGTGACGACTCCTTTTCTCTCACCTTTATGCGGGGTAAATAGTCTTTTTGTAAATTTCTTTTGTAGGTTGTTGCTTAAACGGTGTGCGTTGAGTATCTTCGCGTGTAAATTTTTGTTTTTATGCTTGACCGTTTGATTACCGAGCCTCAGGTGGAGGCTTTGAAAGATATTATAGAGAAAAACAACCGTTTCGTAGTGGTGGCGCACAAGAACCCCGACGGTGATGCCGTGGGCTCTTCAATTGCCTGTATGCTCTATCTGCGCAGTCTGGGCAAGGTCGCCGATGTGGTGCTGCCTAATGCTTTCCCCGATTTCCTCAAGTGGCTGCCTGCTGCTGACGATGTGCTGGTGTACGAGGGTGACGAGGATAGGGCGTCGAGGTTTATAACTTCGGCCGATGTCGTTTTTTGTCTCGATTTCAATGCTTTATCGCGTCTTGGCGATATGGGCGATGTGGTTGCCGCTTCGCCGGCAGCAAAGGTGCTTATTGACCATCATCTGCATCCCGAAAAAGGCTTTAGTGTGGCAGTCTCCTCGCCAACAGCTTGCGCAACATCGGAACTTGTGTTCCGTATGATATACAGGGTTTCTTCGCTCGATGCGCTCAGTTTTGATATGGCACAGGCTATTTACACGGGTATGATGACCGACACCGGCTCCTTTGCCTATGCATCGAACCGTAAGGATATCTATCTTATTGTGGCAGAACTCATATCAAAGGGTGTGGACAAGGATTTGATATATCGCAAGGTGTTCTATAACTATTCTGAATCGCGCCTTAAACTTATGGGCTATGTATTGCACCAAAAATTGAAATTTATCCCTAAAAAAAATGCAGCACTTATAACGCTTACTTATGATGAACTGAAACGCTTTAATGTGATGAAGGGCGACACCGAAGGGCTTGTCAATATCCCCTTGCAGAAGAAGGGGCTGCGCCTCTCGTGCTTCCTGCGCGAAGAAATGCCCGGCAAGGTGAATGTTTCGTTGCGTAGTGTGGGCGATTTCCCTTGCAACACCCTTGCTGCCGAATTTTTTAATGGTGGTGGGCACAAGAATGCTTCGGGTGGTGAGGTGCGCGATACAATGGAGACTGCAGTGCAGAAATTTATGAAAGCGGTGGAGGCTTACGATGCTCTTCTTACGGGAAAGTAAAGATAATTTTAAGCCTTTTATGCATTTTTTTGTATTATATTTTTGTAATTTTATAACGAAGTTGTATTTTTGAATAATCTTGGATTATTGAATACTCAAACGTGCAGATGAATACTATTATGAATAACCGTTGGTTTTTATTTTTGATGATGCCGCTGGTTGCTTTGCTCCTTGTGTCGTGCGAGGACGAAGTGACATACTCGGAGATGAAGGAGAGAGAACAGGGATATATAAACAACTATATGATCTACGACGGGGTGAATGTCATTCCTTTCACTCAATTTGTGATGCAGGGTTATACGACCGATGTTGCCAAAAATGAATATGTGCTCCTTGACAATAATGTCTATGCACAGTTTGTACGCAATCCGTCGGATGTGCCCGGTGCAAAAAAAATAGAAGATGGCGAGAGTTGCGCTTTGCTGGTTCGCTATACGGAATACAGTATGATGGAGGGTACCATTTTGTCGACCACCGAGCAGGAAGCCGACCCTGACGAGATGGTTGTGACAAACGAAAGTGGTACATACACTGCGACCTTGTCATCGGGGGTTATGGTGAAGCAGTATGGTACAAGCGCTGTGCCCAGTGGCTGGCTTGTGGTGATGCCCTATCTCTATTTTACTCGCAGCCAGGCAAACCTTGCCGAGGTGAACCTTATTGTTCCGCACGATGCAGGTACTTCGCTTGCTGCCACTTATGTATATCCTTGTTTCTATAACATTACATTTCAACCGAAAAGATAACTTTTTAATATAATTTACTAATATGACACTTATTAAATCGATTTCCGGTATCAGAGGTACCATCGGTGGTAAGGCCGATGAGGGTTTGACTCCCCTTGATGTGGTGAAATTAACTTCGGCGTATGCTGCGCTGATACGTAAAACAACAACAAAAACCAGCAACAAGATTGTTGTGGGCCGCGATGCCCGTCTCTCGGGTGAGATGGTGAACAAGATTGTTTGCGGTACCTTGATGGGTATGGGTTTCGATGTTGTGGATATAGGTCTTGCTTCAACTCCCACTACTGAGGTTGCCGTTACAATGGAGGACGCTTGTGGTGGTATCATCCTTACTGCAAGCCACAACCCCCGTCAGTGGAATGCTCTTAAACTTCTTAACGAGAAAGGCGAGTTCTTGAACGCTGCCGAGGGTAAAGAAGTCTTGCGCATTGCCGAGGCCGAGGAGTTTGACTATGCCGATGTTGAAACTCTTGGAAAATATCGTCTCGATGAGACTTATGACGAGAAACATATTGATGCAGTGCTTGCTCTTCCCCTTGTGGATGTTGAGGCTATCAAGGCTGCCGGTTTCAAGGTTGCTATCGACTGTGTGAACTCTGTTGGTGGTGTTATTCTCCCCCGTTTGTTCGAGAAACTTGGTATCACAAAGGTTGACAAGCTTTACTGCGAGCCCACCGGTGATTTCCAGCATAACCCCGAGCCTCTTGCAAAGAACCTTGGCGATATTATGAGCCTTATGGCAAAGGGTGGCAACGATGTTGCGTTTGTGGTTGACCCCGACGTAGACCGTTTGGCTATCATCTGCGAGAATGGCGAAATGTATGGTGAGGAGTATACTCTTGTTACCGTTGCCGATTATGTATTGAAACACACTCCCGGAAACACAGTTTCTAACTTGAGCTCTACACGTGCTTTGAGTGATGTAACAAAGGCTCACGGTTGCGAGTATGCAGCATCGGCTGTAGGTGAGGTGAACGTTGTTACCAAGATGCGCGAGACCAATGCGGTTATAGGCGGTGAGGGTAACGGTGGAGTTATCTATCCTGCTTGTCACGCCGGTCGCGATGCTTTGGTGGGTATCTGCTTGTTCTTGAGCCACCTTGCTCACGAGAAGAAGACTGTAAGCGAGTTGCGTGCTACTTATCCCGCTTACTTTATGGGTAAGAACCGTATCGACCTCAAGCCTGGTTGCGATGTAGATGTTATCCTTGAGAAGATTAAGGCAACATACGCTGGTAAAGCAGAGATCAATACTGTTGACGGTGTGAAACTCGACTTCCCCGAAACTTGGGTACACTTGCGTAAGAGTAATACAGAGCCCATCGTTCGTATCTACTCAGAGGGCCCCACACAGGAGGCTGCCGATGCTATCGGTGAGGAGATTCTTGCTCTTGCAAACAGCTTGATGTAATTTTGATTATATCTGCTAATAAATAGAATGTGCGCCGCGATTACGTGGCGCACATTCTATTTATTAAGTCTATTTTAAATGAAAATAAATTCTCTTATCACGGCATCGCTCACAAAGATTCCTTTTTCAGTGAGTACAAGAGTGCCGTCGGGCATTTCGCGCAGGTTGCCTGTGGCTACTTCTTTGCGGGCTGCTTTCTGCATATAATTGAATAAGGTGTCACCGAATTTCTCTTTTACCCATTCGGTTGGCAAGCCGTCGGCTGTGCGCAGTCGGGTGAGAATGGCGTCGTTGTAACGTTCTTCGTTGCTCAGGTGCTCCATTTCAAAAACAGGGGCGTCTTCGTTTATACCTTTTATATATATAGAAATATCGGCGATGTTCCAGCCGCGCGATGTTCCGTCGTATGAGTGGGCTCCTGCGCCACAACCAATGTAAGGCGTGTCGTTCCAATAGCTGCTGTTGTGTAGGCTTTCGCGCCCGGGCAGGGCAAAGTTGGATATTTCGTAGTGGCGGTAGCCGGCTCTCTTAAGTTCTTCGATGAGTGTGTTGAATTGCTCAATGTTTTCTTCCTCGGTGAGCTCTTTTATTTCGCCTCTCTGCAGGGCGTTGTAGAGTGGTGTGCCCTCTTCGTACGTGAGGTTGTAGGCCGAAATATGGTCGGGGTACAGGGCGATAGCCTCTTTAAGGGTGTGGTGCCATTCTTCGGCTGTGGAGCCGGGGAGTGCAAACATAAGGTCGATGCTTATGTTGTTGAACCCTGCTGCACGGGCGTTCTCAACAGCTTTGCGTGCGCTGTCGGCAGTGTGTCGGCGGCCGAGTTTTTTTAGTTGCTCGTCGCTGAAGCTTTGTATGCCCATACTTATGCGGTTAAAGCCTTTGCTGCGGAGCATTGCTGTGTAGGCAGGGGTGAGGTCGTCGGGGTTGCACTCTATGGTTCTCTCCGCTGTGGGGCTTACGGTGTACTCTTTCTCTATGGTGTCGAGAATCTTTGTTAGTTGCTCCTCGTTGAGCAAGGAGGGGGTGCCGCCACCTAAATAGATGGTCTCTACAGTTTCTCCTTTTATATAATTCTTTCGTGTGCGTAATTCGTGGCAAAGGGTATCGGTGTAGTGTTGTTGCTGCTTGTGTTGCGTTGTTGAGTAAAAGGCGCAATATCGGCATCGCTGCTTGCAAAAAGGTATGTGTATGTATATCCCTGCCATTGTTTTCGTGAAAAAATGTAAAATGTTTCCGCGAAGATAATTTTTTTCTCTCTTTTTTGAAAAACCTTTTATTTCTATTTGCTTTTTTTCTTGGAATTTTATACATTGCTACCGCTTTTATAACATAACTAACCAAGCGGGATTTCTTGGAGAGAGGCACGGCGGGTAAAGACATACACGTAACGAGGCTATGATTATCTGCTTCTCCTTTTCTTTTTGCGGTCTTGCTTAAAACCAAAAAACAATATGAAAACTTATCAAACTAACGAAATCAAGAACATCGCAATCGTAGGATGTTCAGGCTCAGGAAAAACCACGCTCACAGAGGCTATGCTCTATGAGGGTGGTATTATAAAACGTAGAGGCAGCGTGGCTGCGAAAAACACCGTGAGCGACTATTTCCCTGTGGAGCAGGAGTATGGTTATTCGGTGTTCACGACTGTTTTTCAGGTGGAGCAGGCCGGTAAGAAACTGAATCTTATCGATTGCCCCGGTGCTGATGATTTTGCAGGAGGTACTGTTTGTGCGATGACAGTTTGTGACCTCGCTATGATGGTTATTAACGGTCAGTATGGTGTTGAGGTGGGAACACAGAACTGTTTCCGCTATGTGCAGAAGATGAAAAAGCCCGCAATGTTCGTTGTTAACCAGGTTGACCACGAAAAGTGCGATTATGAGAATGTTATAGAGCAGTTGCAGACAATATACGGCTCAAAGGTGGTTCCCGTGCAGTATCCAGTGGCTGCGGGCCCCGGTTTTAACTCTATCATCGACGTGCTGTTGATGAAGAAACTTACTTGGACAGCTGACGGTCAGGCTCCCGTTGTGGAGGATATTCCTGCCGACCAAATAGAAAAGGCTAAAGCGCTTCACACAGAACTTGTGGAGAAGGCTGCCGAAAATGAGGAGGGATTGATGGATAAATTCTTCGATTCAGAAGACCTCTCTACCGACGATATCCGTATGGGTGCGCGCTTGGGACTCTCTACAGGTAGCGTTTATCCCGTATTGTGCTGCTCGGCACAGAATAATGTGGCTGTAGGTCGTCTGTTGGAATTCCTCGCTAACGTGGCTCCCGAGGTTGACGATATGCCCCAGCCCGTGAATGCCGAGGGTGAAACAGTGCCTTACAACAGTGAAGCTCCCACCTCTTTGTTCTTCTACAAGACTGCGGTTGAACCCCACATTGGTGAGGTAAACTACTTCAAGGTTATGAGTGGTACTCTTAAAGCCGGTGAGGATTTCTTGAACGCCGACCGCGGTTCAAAAGAGCGTATTGCCCAGATTTATTGCAGTGCAGGTGCCAACCGCACAGCTGTTGACGAGTTGAAAGCCGGTGACCTTGGTTGTACTGTAAAGCTTAAGGATGTACGCATTGGTAACACCCTTAATGCAAAAGATACGAACAACAGATTTGCTTTGGTGAAATATCCCGCTTCTAAATATTCTCGCGCTATACGCCCCGTAAACGAGGGTGAGATGGAGAAACTTATGCAGGCACTTAACCGTATGCACGAGGAGGATCCCACTTGGCGTGTGGAACAGTCCAAGGAGTTGCGCCAGACAATTGTGTCGGGTCAGGGAGAGTTCCACTTGCGCACTCTTAAATGGCGTCTCGAACACGTGGAGAAAATTCAGGTTGTTTACGATGAGCCTAAGATTCCTTATCGTGAAACCATTACAAAGGCTGCGCGTGCCGACTATCGTCACAAGAAACAGTCGGGTGGTGCCGGTCAGTTCGGTGAGGTTCATATGATTGTTGAGCCATACGAGGAGGGCAAGCCCTTGCAGGAGGTTTACCGTTTCAACGGCCAGGAATTCAAGATCAATGCCAAGGCTACCGAGGAGGTTACGCTTGAGTGGGGTGGTAAACTTGTGTTTGTGAACAGTATTGTGGGTGGTTCTATCGATGCCCGCTTTATGCCCGCTATCCTTAAAGGTGTAATGGAGCGTATGGAGCGTGGTCCGCTTACCGGTTCTTATGCCCGTGATGTGCGCGTTATCGTTTACGATGGTAAGATGCACCCGGTTGATTCAAATGAGGTTTCATTTATGCTTGCCGGCCGCAACGCATTCAGCGAGGCGTTCCGCAATGCAGGTCCCAAAATTCTTGAGCCTGTTTACGATGTTGAGGTATTTGTGCCCTCTGACAAAATGGGTGATGTGATGAGTGACGTTCAGGGCCGCAGAGGTATGATTATGGGTATGGAGAGTGAGAATGGTTATGAGAAACTCTCGGCAAAGGTTCCTTTGAAGGAGATGTCTTCTTATTCTACCACCCTCAGCTCGCTCACCGGTGGTCGTGCATCGTTCATAATGTCGCCTTCTTCTTATGAGCTTGTTCCCACAGATGTTCAGGATAAGCTGATGAAGGAGTTTGCTGCTAAAGATGAAGAGTAATTTATAAAGCGAATCTTAAATATTAAAACCGGCTCGAATGTTCGAGCCGTTTTTTTTGTTAAAAAGGTGCTGTATTTTACAAATATGCTCTTTGTTTGTTGTTTGTAATTGTTGTTTTAATAATTAACTGAAATAAAAATGTTAATTAAAAGAAAAATGGGGTTAAATATTCCTTACGAGTGATACAATCTTTGGAATGTGTGTTTATATTTGCGATATGAAAAAACATACGATATGGATAGTGGGGCTCGTAATGAGCATTTGTTGTGTGGGGTTGCTCTATTTGCAGCTCACATACATTGAGGCTATGGTGCGTATGCGCCGCGAGCATTTCGAGGAAGGAGTGAGGAGAAGTATGTATCAGGCTGCCTATAACCTGGAGCTTGAGGAGATGCGCCATTATCTTGCCAAGGATATTCAGAAGGATATTCATCGTGGGCAGATAAAGGATGGCTTTTTAAAACTGGAGCATAGCTATCTTGCTTCGACCGAGGGGGGTAACGTACTTTCTGCTTTTGAACTCAAAACCTTTGTGAAGAATCCCAATCAAATGTTATCGCAGTTCAAGATAAATCCCGCCCGCAGCAATATGTCGGTGCGCGACGCGCAGCGTCTTTCTATGGAGATTCTGAGCAAGCGTTACAAATATCAGCGTGCAGTGCTCGACGAGGTTGTCTACAATATGCTTTATCAGGCGAGCGAGCAGCCCCTGCAGAATAGAATAAACTTCAGCAAACTCGACGAGAACCTCAAGGCGGAACTTGCCAACAATGGTATTGCTTTGCCTTATCACTTCAGGGTGTTGCGTGGCGATTCAAAGGAGGTGTACCGCTGTTCCGACTATTCATTCGATGGTGGTGGAAGTGTTTATAAGGAGTTGATTTTTAAGAACGACCCTCCTGCGCGTATGGGAGTGTTGGAAGTTAATTTCCCCACCTCTGTTTTGAACAAATATATTTATAGTTCGGTTAAATTTATGATTCCTTCCATACTGTTCACCTTTGTTTTGTTAATAACATTCGTGATAACACTTTATATGGCGGTGAGGCATAAAAAGATTACCGAAATGAAGAATGATTTCATAAACAATATGACCCACGAATTCAAGACTCCTATTTCTACAATATCCTTGGCTGCGCAGATGTTGCAGGATAAGTCGGTTGCAAAGTCGCCCGAAATGTTCGGTCGCTTGTCGGGGGTTATTGCCAGTGAGACAAAGCGTTTGCGCTTTCAGGTGGACAAGGTGTTGCAGATGTCTATGTTCGACAATAAGGACACCGCAGCGCTCAAGATGAAGGAACTTGATGCCAATGACCTTGTCGAGAGTATAGTGAATACCTTTACGGTGAAGGTGGAGCAGAGCGGTGGAAAGCTGGAATGGGTACTTGATGCCGAGGATCCATTTGTATATGTCGACGAGATGCACTTTACCAATGTGGTGTTCAACCTTATGGACAACGCGGTCAAGTATCGCCGCTCCGATGTGCCATTGCACCTTGAGGTGCGTACCTGGAACAGTAACGGTAACTTTATGTTGTCGGTAAAGGATAACGGCATTGGTATACGCAAGGAGGATCTTAAAAAGATATTCGATAAATTCTACAGAGTACACACCGGTAATGTGCACGATGTCAAGGGCTTTGGCCTTGGCCTTGCCTATGTGAAGCAGATTGTACAGGCTCTTGATGGCTCTATAAGGGCCGAGAGTGAACCGGGCGTGGGAACAACATTTATAATTATATTACCTTTAAAATAAAAGATTATGGACGAGAAACAGAGAATTTTGCTATGCGAGGACGACGAGAACCTCGGTATGCTTTTGCGTGAATATTTACAGGCAAAGGGCTTTTATGTCGAGTTGTGTCCCGATGGCGATGTCGGTTATAAAACATTCTTGAAAGGGAAATTCGATTTCTGCGTGCTCGATGTGATGATGCCTGTGAAGGATGGTTTTACATTGGCACAGGAGATACGCGCCGTAAATTCGGAAATTCCCATCATATTCCTCACTGCAAAGTCGTTGAAGGAGGATATTCTTGAAGGTTTTAAAATTGGTGCCGATGACTATATAACAAAGCCCTTTGGAATGGAGGAACTGGTAATGCGTATTGAGGCTATAATGCGTCGCGTGTGGGGCAAGAAGAATAAGGGAAATGCCTTATATAAAATAGGTCGTTTCCAGTTCGACACACAGAAACAGTTGCTCACCATAGACGGGCAGCAGACAAAGCTCACCACCAAAGAGTCTGAACTGTTGAGTCTGCTTTGCGCCCACACCAACGAGATTCTGCAGCGCGACTTTGCTCTAAAGACCGTGTGGACCGATGACAACTACTTCAATGCCCGCAGTATGGATGTCTACATAACCAAGTTGCGCAAGCACCTGAAGGCCGATGACTCAATTGAGATTATAAACATTCACGGTAAGGGTTATAAACTGATAGCCCCCGAAGTGGAGGCTTAAAGGACCCGTAGGGTGTAAAAAATAAGAGCAGCCAATTGGCTGCTCTTATTTTTTATCTGTTGGGGCTGGATTATTCGTCCATAGCCTTTTTGCCGGCGATGATATAGGTTATGAGGCCTATTACCATGCCTGTGTATGCACTTACATTGACAGCGTTGATGTTGTTCCAGCCGCAGAAGTGGCTGAGGATAAGAATCACAGCTCCGATGAGGATGAGCGCAAGACCGACGTTTTTGATTTTTGATGCCATAATATATCTATATTTTATTTATTATTCCTTACTTAATGTTGCAAAGTAACATATAAATATTTAGAGTATAAAATTTTTTTGCTTAAAAATGTTCCTTGCTGTGTACTTTGGGGTAAAAAGAGTGCCGGAAAAGGCACTTTGGAAGTCTCCGGTTGTAAAAAGGTTGTCGTAAAACTTTGGTAATTCAAAAATTATCCCTATCTTTGCACCCGCGTTTAGATAAACGAATGTTTAACCAATTTATTAAGTAAAAATGAATCAATACGAAACCGTTTTCATTTTAACTCCCGTTTTGTCTGATGCTCAGATGAAGGAAGCGGTAGAGAAGTTCAAAGGCATTCTCACTGCTGAAGGTGCTGAGATTGTCAATGAGGAGAACTGGGGTCTTAAAAAGCTTGCTTACCCCATTGAGAAGAAGTCAACAGGCTTCTATGTGATGTTCGAGTTCAATGCAGAGCCCAAAGTAATTTCAAAGTTGGAGTTGCAGTATCGTCGTGACGAGCGTGTAATCCGTTCTTTGGTTGTGAAATTGGACAAGTATGCTGCAGAGTATGCTGCTAAAAGAAGAAATCTTAAAGGTAATAAGGAGGATTAATTATGGCACAGACACCTTCAGAAATCAGATATTTGACACCTCCCACAGTTGATGTCAAAAAGAAGAAATATTGCCGTTTCAAAAAGAACGGTATCAAGTATATCGATTACAAGGATCCCGAATTCTTGAAGAAATTCTTGAACGAGCAGGGTAAACTTCTTCCCCGTCGCATCACCGGTACTTCTTTGAAGTTCCAGCGTCGTATTGCTCAGGCTGTTAAGCGTGCACGTCACTTGGCGTTGCTGCCTTTCGTAACTGATATGATGAAATAATAAGGAGGAATAATTATGGAGCTAATTTTGAAAGAAGACGTAATCAACCTTGGTTACAAAGACGATATCGTTAAGGTAAAAGACGGTTATGGGCGTAATTATTTGATCCCCACCGGTAAGGCAATCGTTGCTACCGAGTCGGCTAAGAAAGTACTTGCAGAGAACCTTCGTCAGCGCGCTCACAAGCTTGCTAAAATTAAGGCAGATGCAGAGGAGCTTGCTAAGAAGATGGAGGGTGTTTCTTTGACAATCGCTACAAAGGTAAGCGCAACAGGAACTATTTTCGGTTCAGTTGGTGCTATCCAGATTGCAGAGGAGCTTGCTAAACTTGGTTTCGAGATCGACCGCAAGATTATCGCTGTTGATGCTGCGAAAGAGATTGGTGAGTACACCGCTACAGTACGTTTGCACAAAGAGGTTACCGTTAAGGTTCCCTACTCTGTAGTTGCAGAAGCTGCTGAATAATTCTAATTTATTAGAATAATATGATAAAAAGGACAATCCATAGGGTTGTCCTTTTTTTGTGTTATAAAATATGCTCTTTTTTTGGTTCAGTAGCAAAAAGGTGTGGGCGCTCACCATATACGATACCCAACATTCTTGCTTTTGACTTCTCGGTGTTATTTGTCGGTTATTCTCTCATTGAAAATATATCTTTGACGTTCTTTGTCGCGCAAAGAACCAAACGCCCGGCACGCGAGTAAAATCAGTCGCTCGGTTCTTTGTTCACGTCGCAGA
>JAZRMX010000005.1:0-9895 GCA_045647885.1 Bacteroidaceae bacterium | reverse complement strand
ATCACAGATAGAAGTTACCCCTTCCATTATTGTCACCTTCTTGATAGCATCCTTGTATTGACTCCAAGATTCTCCACTATTCATTGCACCCGCACCCTCGATAACCAATTCACCGCCATCAATCAATTTCCAAGTGAGATTTTCTCCACAGATACCCGAGGCGAGAGTCGCTGTTGCACTTTCAATAAACAAATAGGGGCTGCTCTCTGCCATTGTAGCCGGCACTTCAAGGTAGGCTTTACCGGCTTCTGCCAAAAAGCAGTTCTCCATTCCATCAACCTCAACTGCAGGAAACCAAGCGCATTTATCCTCATCAAACACGTAGTAGTTGCAATCAGAGGAGATTGTCACATAATTGCTAGCGGATGTTCCCACAAGCAGATTATTACCAACCTCGGCAGCCACCCCTGCAATCACGAACTCATAGATGCCGGCGGCAGCATTCAACAACACGGGAGTTGCCGCGGCAATAACATCACCTTCAATCTTATTTAAATTTACATAACCATCCGATACAGATGCCACCACATAAGCTTCCACACCTTCCGGAATTTGAACATTCACAGGAATATAAAATGTTCTCCATTTTGATTCGCCGATAGTCACCTCAAGGGTTGCTGCGACAATATTGCTTACACAAAGCAATATGGCGGTCATTAACAATAAAACTCGTTTTTTCATAATCAGTAGAACTTTTAGTAAATTATATTTTTAGTTTTTCTTATGCCTATAAGTTCCCTGATTCGGCTGAATATTTCTTGCTGTTATATAAACGAAAAAGCGTGAGAACCTGTACCTGTTGCTCATTCCGCTTTTCGAGGCTCTGGTATGCCCATTGGAGTAGAACGAGCAACGCAGAAGCCTCACGCTGTATGTATATAACAAACCAATACACCTATAGTTGTCAATGGTGTATGTAACACCAACAACCTTAGTGTAATCGGTATGTATAAACACACCTCAAGGCATCTACCATTGCTTCATCCTTGACTCCAATTGAAATTTACCAGATTTCGAAAAGCCAAGAAAGAGCGTCAGTAAACGCTTTTCAATAAAATTTGCACCCTCCCACATAACCCACATTGTGGGCTTCTGCAAGCGATATGCAAACGCAAAGATAAATGAATTTATTTAAACAAAGATACTTTATTAAATAAAAAGAAACATAGTTGAATAAAGTGCTGTTTCTTATAAAACAAATCAATTTTTAACCTCAAGCTCTTTCCAACACTCAGGTAAAGCATCCACAATATCACTCGCGATGAGCGAAGTCACCCCCACCCTACTACAAGCAAAATCGCCGGCAGCACCGTGAATGTAAACACCCAAACGAGCAGCATCGGTAGCAGACAACCCACGTGCCAAAAGGGCAAGGAGAACACCCGTAAGGGTATCACCGCTACCCCCGGTAGCCATACCTGGGTTACCCGTAGTGTTAAAGAAACAATCACCCGACGGGCTCACAACCGCTGTATAAGCCCCTTTAAGCACTACGCAGAGATTATTAGACTGTGCAAACTCCCTAGCACGCTGCAATCGCTCGTAAGAATTGCTGCACGCACCGGCAAGACGAGTAAACTCACCAATATGCGGAGTTATTATACTACCCTGCGGAAGGCGAGTGAGATACTCTTTGTTACGAGAAAGAATATTCAGCGCATCGGCGTCCACAACCATCGGCACGCGACAGGAATCCACAAGAGCAAGCAATGCCCTCTCGGTGTCGGCGTGCTGCCCGAGCCCAGGCCCCACAGCCACAGCCGTGTATTTTTCGCAATCTACCGGCTCCGATATATGAGTGGTGCAAGCATCGGGCAAGGTCATAGCCTCGGGCACAGAGCGCTGCAAAATATCGTTATTACAACGCGGCACCCACAAAGTAAGCAGCCCCACACCCGAGCGCAACGCCGCACGCGCAGCAAGCACAGAGGCTCCTGCCATACCTTCGCTACCGGCAACAAGCAATGCTCTGCCGAAACAGCCTTTATGGGAGTGTTTGCCACGCTCCTCAATAAAGAGGGATATATCACTTTTTTCGGTAATAAAATAGGGCGATGGCTCGCATTCCATAGCCTCACGGCTCAACTTTATGTCGAGCACCTCGAAAGAACCCACAAAGCGCTCGTTCTCGGCAAAAAGCATCGACAGCTTTGGGAATTGCAGCGTAAAAGTTTTTGTAGCACATATAATATTCTCGGGGATATTATTGCTATTATCCTCGCCCATAAGCCCCGACGGAATATCTATCGCAAAGACCTTGTGACCACAACCGTTGATAAAGTGAATAACATCGGCAAAAAGCCCCTCTACAGGCCTTGTCAGCCCACTGCCAAAAAGACCATCTATCACCACAGCGCCGGGCTGTAGCGCAGGTGGTGTGAACTCCCCGCTAACAATATTCAGCGAGAAATGGAAGTTACCGCTTGCCATAGAGCGCAATGAGGAGAGATTCGCCTCACAATCGGGCGAGAGACGCCCACCCGGAGCAACCACCCACACGCTCACCGGATAGCCTGCCACGGCAAGCATACGCGCCACAGCAAGGGCATCGCCGCCATTATTACCTGGCCCTGCAAAAACCTCGAATGTACCTTGTGGTGCACTCTCTACAATTGCTTTTGTGAGCGCAGCGGCAGCACGCTCCATAAGCAGGAGCGAGGGGATAGGTTCGTGCTCTATTGTGTAGGCATCGATACGCTTTATGTTTGCAGTGGGGAAGATTTTCATAATCATAAAAGTTTTACTGCGTTAAGATACTCTTTTTGGCACAAAAAACAGCGGTGTACAACAAGAAAATATTGCACACCGCCGTTACAGGTTTTAATACAAAGCTATACAAGTGCCTTTAAATACTCAAGCCCCTCGCGATAACCATCGAAGCCCTTGCCGCAGATGGTCTTTTGCGCATAAAGCGACACAAAAGAGAAACGACGGAACTCCTCACGGGTGGAGATATCGGTAAGGTGTACTTCCACGGTGGGAAGCGCAACAGCCTTAAGCGCGTCGAGGATGGCAACACTTGTGTGGGTGTATGCCGCAGGATTTATGAGAATCGCATCGAACACACCATAAGCAGCCTGAATAGCATCAACAATCGCCCCCTCGTGGTTTGACTGAAAAAGTTCGACCTCAACACCTAACTCCTCGGCCGAAGAGCGGATAAAGCCCTGCAAAGCCTCAAAGTTCTGCGCACCATAAAGCGCTGGCTCGCGAAGACCCAAAAGGTTAAGGTTAGGACCGTTTATTACTAAAATTTTCATAAGCCATTAAATTATTTCAGCGTATGTTCCGAAATATTTGAACTGTTCACCACACTCGTGAAGCTCGCACATAAGCGAGAGGAACTCCTCGCTGTACACCGAAGCCTCAATATCGAAGTAGAAGCGGTACTCGAACTCACGCTCGGGTATCTGACGGCTCTCGAGCTTTACAAGGTTCACACCCGTAGCGTTGAAACGCGACATTATGCGGAAGAGCGTTCCGGGACGGTTAGGGATGTTTATCATAATACTTGTGCGATCGGCACCAGAGTATATTTTAGGCTCTTTGGCAATACAGATGAAACGTGTATAGTTGTTGTCGCGGTTCTGTACCGACGATTTAAGCACCTGCATCTGGTAAAGCTCTCCACAGAGGGTTGAAGAGAGAGAAGCCTTTGTGCGGTCGCTCTGCTCTGCCACCATACGTGCAGCCTCGGCAGTATTCTCAACAGCAATTACGCGCACACCCTTAAGGGTAGAAAGAAACTCCGAGCATTGGCTGATAGCCTGCTGGTGCGAATAAATTTCTTTAATATCGGAAAGTTTTGCACCGGGAACAGCCAACAACGCGTGGTCTACCTTCAGGCGCACACCGCGCACGATGCTCACGTTGTATTCCGACAAGAGGTCGTAAATAGCGTTCACCGAACCTGCCAAAGAGTTCTCTATGGGCAACACGCCATACTCGCAAAGACCGCTGCTGACAGATTTGAAAACACCCTCAAAGCCACTCAAATACATAATCTCGGGAAGGTCGAAGAGACGTTCCGATGCAAGGTGGGCATAAGAACCTTCGCAACCTGCACACGCAACAGTAGCACGTTTGGGGAAGGGCTGGGGAGCAACAGCTGTTATCGCCTTTATCTTCTCGTAGAATTCGGTACCATCGGAAAGCATACGGGTTTCGTAAGACTCACTAAGGTCGAAGATTGTACGGTAAAGAGTGCGGCCATAACCCTCGAACTGCGGGCCCAGACGCTTTGAAACATTCTGCAACACCGCTCTTGCACGCGAGGGGTGGTACACGGGCATATTATTCTCTTTCTTGTAACGCGCAACATCACTCACCACCTGCATACGTTTAGCGAAGAGGTCGCACATCTGGGTATCTATCTCATCTATCTGATTACGTAATTCTTTCAAATCCATAAATCTATATTATATCTATCTAAATTTATAAAATCAATTGAATGCACACTGAAAAACCTGATATATTAAAAAACCTCACCGCCCAGGGCGGCAAAATCCTCAAAAAACGAAGGGTAAGATTTTGCGACACACTCCGCACCTTCGATGGTGGTAACACCCTCGGCAATTGTAGAAAGAACTGCTGCTGACATAGCTATACGATGGTCGCCAAAACTATCGACAACCTGCTTCGCCACCGGTTTTCCACCGATTACCTTGAAAGTATTCTCGCCCACAACCGATGCTATACCAAACGAAGCAAGCACAGCCTGCATTGCAGCCAGGCGGTCGCTCTCCTTATAACGCAGACGGCCAACATTCAAGAACACAGTCTCGCCCTCGGCTGCAGCAGCCGCCACTGAGAGAATGGGCACAAGGTCGGGAGTGTCGGCGCAATCGAGCTCGGCAGCAAAAAGTTGCGAAGGATGCGCAACAACCCCATCAGGGGTAATCTCTATAAAAGCACCCATAGAGCGCAGATGCTCTATTATGTAGCGGTCGCCCTGCAACGACTCCTCGTTCATTCCCTTAATTATTATGGGGAACCTGCCCACAACGCCTGCAACCACCCAAAAAGCGGCCGACGACCAATCGCCCTCTACGACAATATTTTCGGGCAACAGGTAGCGTTGATTGGCTGCGACAGAATATATATCTCCTCTCTTCTCCACCACAATACCGGCTTTAGCCAACGCATCTATAGTCATATCTATATATGAAGCACTGGCAAGGCCGCCTGTAATCTCAATTTCGCTCGACTCCTCGGCGAGGGGCAGAGCAAAAAGCAGACCTGTGAGATACTGCGACGATAAGTTGCCGGGCAAGGTGTAACGACCACCCGAGAGCTTACCGCAGCAAGCCAAAGGCAATTCAAGCGCGGGCACCTGCTTGATAAAGGTAACGCCGTGCTCCTCGAGAGCTGTGCAGAGCGCGCCCATAGGGCGTGTAGGGAGCTTACCGCCACCTGTAAATGTAGCATCGGCACCAAGGACTGCCGCAACAGAGAGAAGAAAACGCAGTGTAGAACCACTCTCGCCACAATCGAGCGTTCCGCCATTCTCCACCTTTATGGGGACAACCGAGAATACTCCGTCGTTATATTTTATATCGGCACCAAGAGCGTTCAGGCAACGCGCAGTGGCTGTAATATCATCGTTGACGCTGCTGCAGACAATGGTACACGGCGACGAACCCAACGCCGCACATATCAGCAGACGGTGAGCCTGCGATTTCGATGGCGGCGGAGTAACGCACCCCCGCAAAGTTCCATTTACCTTCTTTATCATAATCAACCTACAACCTTTCTCAAAAGTTCTTTAAGATCGGTAACCTTCAAAGTCACCAAGGCGCAATCACCTATTGCACGTGGCAGAACGACTGTGATATTCTCGCCACGGCGCTTCTTGTCGGACAAAATTGAGTCAAACAACTCGTCGGCAGTATAGTTGCACGAGAGGTCGAAACCATAACGCTCGAGAAGAGCCGACAGCTCACCGGCAACATCGCAAAGAGCACACAAAGGAGCAACCTTTGCCGCAATAACCATACCTTTTGCCACAGCAGCACCGTGTGACACCGTAAAATTACTCAATTTTTCAATTGCGTGGCCAAAAGTGTGACCAAAATTTAACAGCCCACGCAGACCGTTGTCAAATTCATCCTGCTGCACCACGTCGCGTTTTATTTCCACACAGCGCGCTACAACATCTTCACGCACAAAAGGAGGATTCTCCAAAAGGGTGTAAAGTTCCTTGTCCAGAATCATTCCATACTTGATAACCTCGGCACAACCGTCACGATAGATGTCGGCAGGGAGAGTATCCATAAGCTTTGTATCGCAGCAGACGAGCGAGGGCTGATAGAAAGAGCCCACAAGATTCTTTCCGGCAGGAATATCAATGGCCGTCTTGCCACCCACCGAGCTGTCTACAGCTGCGAGAAGGGTTGTAGGAACCTGAATATATTTTACACCACGGAGATACAACGATGCAGAAAGGCCTCCAAGGTCGCCCACCACTCCGCCGCCAAAAGCGATTATAGCGTCACTTCTTGTGAGCTGCTCTTCGGCAAGGAAGTTGAGGAAAGCAAGCAGGTTTTCGGCATTCTTTGATGCCTCGCCTGCCGGTATCACGAATTTACGCGCATCGTAACCTGCAGCCGACAGTAGCTCCATCATACGCTCGCCATAGAGGGCATCGACATTGCTGTCGGTAAGAAGAGCCAGGCGGCAAGAACCCAACAAGGGAGATATAAACTCGCCTATCTGCGACAATATACCTGCACCTATGAGAATGTCGTAACTGCGTGAAGCGGCTACGTGTATAGTTCTATGCGCCATAATTATTCTATATTCTTTTTCGCCTCACATCCTTCGTGCAGAAGAGCGCGCAAAGCATCGGCCGAGCCAGATGCTATAGCCTCGCGATACTGTGAGAGAGAGTTAATGAACGAATCCAATTCCGTGAGAAGATTCTCGCGATTCTCTATGAAAAGTTCTGCCCACATATCCTCGTTAAGACGCGACACACGGGTCAAGTCGCGGAAACTTCCTGCGCTGTAGCCCTTATGATACTGCGCCGAGGGGCTCTTCACAAAAGCATTGGAAACAACGTGGCACATCTGAGAGGTATAAGCAATCATTCTATCGTGGAAATCGGCAGTAGTAATCACAAACTTCTTGAACCCAAGCGGAGCAAGAGCCTGTTTAACCCTGTCGAGCAAAACTATATTATCGTGTACCGCAGGCACCATAATAAAGGATGCGCCCGAGAAGAGCGTAGCACGCGAATGTTTATATCCCGAGTACTGCAAGCCCGCCATCGGGTGACCGCCCACAAAAGTAAAGCCGTGTTGCGCAGCAAGGTTAAAACCCTCGGCACAAACAGCACGCTTGGTACCACAAAAATCAATCACCAGTGTAGAGGTTGCTATGCGCTTTGCATTCTCGGCAAGATAAGAGATTACAGCACCCGGCGTTGCGGCAAGCACAATGAGGTCGCACCTCTTCATTGTTGCCGGTGCCAGTTCATCCTCTATAGTGCCGTCGAGCTTGGCATAGCCCAACACGGTAGCGTTTACATCATAGCCATAAACAGTGTGTCCGGCAGCCTTGTAAGCCTTTGCTACCGAACCACCGATAAGCCCTAAACCAACAACTCCAACCTTCATCGCCCCACTTTTTAGTGCATTATACTACGTATCTCACGAACACGCGATGCAACCTCGTCGAACTGTGCAGGAGTTAGTGACTGAGCACCGTCGCACAGAGCGTGAGCAGGGTCGTTGTGTACCTCTATAATAAGACCGTCGGCACCCGAAGCGCAAGCTGCACAAGCCATAGGACGCACCAAGCGTGAAACACCTGTTGCGTGGCTGGGGTCTACAACCACAGGGAGGTGGGTAAGACCGTGAAGCACGGGAACCGCTGCAAGGTCGAGTACGTTACGTGTATAGTTGTCGTAGCTACGTATACCGCGCTCGCAAAGCATCACCTGCTCGTTACCCTCGCTCATAATATATTCGGCACTCATAAGAAGCTCCTTAAGTGTTGCCGAAAGGCCACGTTTGAGAAGGATGGGCTTGTTTGAACGGCCAAGCTCCTTGAGAAGCTCGAAGTTCTGCATATTACGGGCACCAACCTGAATAATATCCACGTCGGCGAAGAGGTCGAGGTGAGCTGCGCTCATAATTTCTGTAACAATGGGAAGGCCGGTTGCCTCACGCGCCTTAAGAAGGAGTTGAAGACCCTCGGCACGCAAGCCCTGGAAGTCGTAGGGCGAAGTACGGGGTTTGAAGGCACCACCACGCAAAATATTTGCGCCCGAAGCCTTAACGGCTGTTGCAATGGCGAGAATCTGCTCTTCAGACTCCACCGAGCAGGGACCTGCCATAATAGCAAAGTGTCCACCACCTATTTTAACTTTATTGTCGCCACTACCAACCTCCACGATAGTATCCTCGGGGTGAAAGCGACGGTTTGCGCTCTTGAAGGGATCGCTGATTCGGGTAACATTCTCTATAATCTCGAGACCCGCGAGCAAATCCATATCTATTTTACTTGTATCGCCGATAAGACCTAGAACAGTCTGCATCTCACCCTGCGATACGTGAACTCTCACATTTTGTGTTTCCAACCAATGAATAAGGTTGTCTTGTTGTGCCTTTGTGACACCATTTTTAAGTACGGCAATCATAACGTCTTTCTTTTAAATGTTTCTTTTCTTCTTTTGCTGGGCGCAAATTTATAAATAATTTCCCACCAACCTAAAATTTATCAAAAAAATCACGACTGTTCTTCAAAAAACGCTCCAAAACCACTCTACGCAAGCATTCCTTTAATTTATATTTACATTTTTGACACAAGAATCAAAGAGAAGTATTTAAAATACATACACCCCTGCAACAAAGACAAACAAAAAAAGAGAGGTACCTTTCAAAAGGCACCTCTCCATTGCTTTATCTTTAGTATTTATTACTTTTTCAAAGCTTTTTTGACTGCTTTAGCAATTTGTTTGTCGGCTTTAGCGCGAGCGCTGTCCAAAGCCTTCTGTGCCTTTGCTTTTGCTTCGGGTGTCTCAGCAGCCTTAACGGCGTCGTACAATCCCCACATGTTCAATTTTGCAGCTACTTCCTTCTGTGCTGCAGTATAAGCATCAGCAGCAGCCTCTGTAGCAGCCTCAACCTCGGGAGCCGCATAAGCGTGGCTATAACCCTTCACCTCGTTCCAATAACCACGGGTAAAGTCGGGGAACTCTACAGGAGCGCAGTTGTTGTCCATAGAAAGGGTACCGAGCTCGGCAAGACAGCACCACTCTGCCATATCATAAACGTCCATATCGAGGGGAAGACCATTCTGCAAGCAGTATACAAGACGTGAATCCATTACAAAGTCCATACCACCATGACCAAGGTCGCGACCTTTCTCAACATATTTTTTGAGAATAGGGTGGTAATATTTTGCCATAAGAGCATTCTTTTGGTCAGCATTCATAAAACCGTGAGCGTTGAGGTTATCAACCTGGGGAGCACCGGTTCCTTTGAGAGCCTCACCCGAGAGGGCAAACTCAGGTGTGGGGTACTTTGTAGCATAACCCTTTGTACCTGTAAGCTTGAACAGACGGTTGTAGGGCTGTGGAGTCATAACGTTGTGCTGGATTTCAACCACCTTACCCTTTGCTGTACGCATAAGAGTTGTAGTGTGGTCGCCGTTGCGGAACTCCTTGCACTCCTTACCTGTCTTCTCCTTTACGAGCTCCTTACCGAAGAAAGGATCTGTATCCATTGCAACCAATGTTGTGAAACGGTCACCACGGTGAATGTCGAGGCACTGTGCCACGGGGCCAAGGCCGTGTGTAGCGTATACGTCACCACGGTTCTCCATGTTGTACTTCATGCGCCAGTGGAGGTTAGCTTTATCGTTGTCGTTGGGGTCTTTCCAGTAGTAGTCC
>JAZRMX010000004.1:0-27296 GCA_045647885.1 Bacteroidaceae bacterium | reverse complement strand
AAGGTGGAGAAACTTATTTGAATTATCTAAGAGAACAAGGAATAAGAATTGGAAAAAGATGTACTATTGGCCCTCCCAGCACCATTGTTATAGATCAATCTCGTCCATACCTAGTAGAGATTGGAGATGATGTACGCTTGAATTATGGTCTAACAATTATGACACATGATTTTACGACTTTAGTTTTCAAGAACCACTATGGTGATTTCATACCATCTTCAGGAAAAGTAAAAATTGGCAACAATGTCTATTTTGGAAGAAATTGTACAGTTCTCAAAGGGGTTACTATCGGTAATAACTGCATAATTGGATATGGTTCACTTGTTACGAGAGACATACCAGACAACAGCGTAGTTGCAGGTTCTCCTGCAAAAGTTATTTGTACCTTAGACAAATATTATGAAAAGCGTAAGGAAAAAGCTTTGGAAGAGGCTTTTGCTATGGCACGAGAGATAAAAAATGTTTATAAAAGAGAACCCGTTCCTGCCGATTTCAGAGAAGAATTTGTGTACTTTGTTTCGGGAAATGAAATAGACAAATACCCAGAACTTCCTATCAAATTTCAGCTTACATATATGGGAAACTGCTATGAAAAATGGACTAAGGAGCACAATGCATTATATAAGAACTTCGAGGAATTCCTAAAAGCTGCAGGTGTTTCAAATAAATAAAATAAAATGCAACTACTCATCCAAAGCATAATTGTTTATGGGCTTATCATTTGGATAATGACTTACTTCGGTAAAATAGCCTATTTAAAACAGTACCCCCAAGGTCTTGGGGGTATAAATACCAATAAAAAGACTTCATTTATTTCTCTCTTTACAAAATCCTATTTTGTAATACCCATATTTGTCTTTTGTCTTTTTGCAGCCATTCGATACAAAGTTGGTGTCGATTGCGAATCGTACAAATCATTATTTTATGAAATACAAACATTCGGTTCTACACAAAGAAGAGAAATTGAGTTTGGTTACAATTTTCTTTGTAACATATCTAACTATTTAACCGGTGCCCACTATTTACTTTTCTTCCTTATGGCACTTTTGCAAATTGGTTTGTATTATTACGCATTGCGAAAACATACGTATATACTAATATTTTTATCAATGACCCTGCTGTTTACCAATATGTATTGGTCGTGGATGAATGGTATGCGCCAGAATATCGCAGCTTGCGTTTTTGTAGTAATAATACCATTTATTATTAACAAGAAAAAATGGATATACATATTACTTGCCGTATTTATTGCGATGCAAATGCACAAAAGCGCACTCATAATAATACCAATAAGCATCATAGCATATTTCTTAAAGAATCGCATTCCAAATAAATATCTACAATTGGGCATTCTGGCTTTATGCTTTTTATTGATGAACAGATTCAACAATATTCTCGAGAACATCAGCTATTTAGCAATGAAGGCTGGATATAGCGAAAAAAGTATCACATCCTATACTGAATTAGAAGAAACCACAAGAACATTCGGTTTTAGAATGATATTATTATATGCGGTATATATTATAACAATTTGGTTCAGCAACAAAATGAGCAAATTCTGCCAAAGCAAAGAATTCAACATTTGGTACAACTTATATTTTATAGGAATTTGTCTCTCTGTTTTATTCTATAACAACTTCACAATTACCCGTATTTTATATTATTTTGTAATATTCACCCCCATAGTAACATCTATGCTACTATTCTATCTACATCACTACAAAAAGAAACAACTATTTACTATTGCCATAATTCTACTTGTAGCAGGTTTCTTGTACACACTATACAATTCTACAGGTAATATGCAAACCGAAGCTTTTTTATATAAATTCGACTTATAAACACAACTATGAAAAAAGTACTCATAATAAGCCGGCAACAGTTTGGTTATCTTGTAGACATATACAAATGGTGCGAAAATATCAGTAACGATTACAATATAGATGTCGTAACATTTGAAGGAAAAGAAAAGATCGCCCTCAACCGCCCCAACGTAAAAATACACTATGTATCACACAAAGGCAGCAAAACTCTGCGTGCAATAAGATACATACTCACAACCTTATGGCATATACTCTTTTTCAAGGGCACCATCATTGTTGAGTATTTTACAGGGTGCGCTATATTCAAGAAATTATTGCCTTGGAAAAAAATGATACTCGACATACGCACATTGAGTATAAAAAAGGACGAAAAATCGAGAAACGCAGAGAATAATGTGATAAAGAGTACTTGCGATAAATACGACTTTGTAACCATAATTTCAGAAGGTACAAGAAAAGAGATATCATTAGATGAAAACAACTCGGCAATACTCCCTTTAGGAGCCGATATAATTTCAACAAAAGAGAAGACGTACGATAAACTGCATTTATTATACGTGGGCACCTTGTCGGGGCGAGATATCGACAAAACTATAAAAGGGCTTTCTATATATATAAGAAACAATCTAACCACAAATATACACTACGACATAATAGGCGATGGATTTGCCGGAGAATTAAATGAACTCAAAGCACTTATCAGTGAACTAAAAATAGAAAGCTATGTAACGTTGCACGGGTATATGCCACACAACAGCATAACACCCTTTCTCGACAAATGCAACGTAGGTGTATCATTTGTTCCCATAACCGAATGTTACGAACATCAACCACCCACAAAAACATACGAATACATACTCTCGGGACTATATTGTATCGCCACAGACACCTATAGCAACAGATGCCTCATAAATAAGGACAACGGAATACTCATAAAAGACAACGCCGAATCATTTGCCTCTGCAATATCTCAAATAGCTGAAACAAACAATACAATAAACAGCAAAAGAGTAAGAGAGACACTCTTGAATTCCACTTGGAAAAATATTGTAAAAAATAAATTAGAAACAGTCCTAAACAGAATCTAATAAACAATGAAAATCCTTATTAATACCCCATACCTATCACTTCACGGTGGCGTTGCCAATCACTACAAGGGATTGCAACCTTTTTGGAATGAGAAAATACATTACAATCAGATAGGTAAACGCAGTAAAAAATCAGGTAATGGAATATTTTGGTTACCTATTGATATAATTAAATTCATAATAAAGATTATATTTCTAAATCCCGACATTATACTACTGAACCCATCACTCGGCAGAAACGCGATAAAAAGAGATTTTATATTCTTGAATATTGCAAAATTCTTCAATAAGAAAGTCGCATTATTTTTTCATGGTTTTAATACAGAAATCATAAAGGAACTGAACATAGAATCATTAAAAAATAATCTCAACAAATGTAAGTGCATCTTTGTTCTTGCCAAAGAATTTGCCGACATTATACAATTATGGGGCGTTACAGTGCCCATTCACCTAACAACAACAAAAGTAGATGACAGATTGCTTGAAAATTTTGACATTGACGCAAAAAATCACGACACGAAAAACATTCTCTTTCTTGCACGTATTGAGAAAGCCAAAGGCATATATACAGCACTTGATGCTATAAAGATATTGCAAGAAAAACATTCAGATTTAACATTCAGAGTAGCCGGTACTGGTAACGAATTTGAAAAAGCCAAGCAATATGCTATTAAGAACAATATAAAAACCGACTTTTTAGGTAACCTATCGGGCACAGCCCTGGTCAATGAATTCAAAAAAGCAAACTTATATATTTTACCAACACATAGCGAAGGAATGCCAACCAGTGTACTGGAGGCTATGGCATTCGGGCTGCCAATAATCACACGCCCAGTTGGTGGTGTTTGTGATTTCTTTGAAAACGGCAAGATGGGACAATTAATAGAAAGCCTCAACCCACAGGAGTATGCCGATGAGATTGAAAAATACATTGGCGATCCCATAAAGGGCAAAGAAACATCGCAATTTAATCACCAATACGCAAAGAAACATTTCTTGGCCTCATCAGTTTCGAAAAATATAGAAAAAGTGCTGGCAACATATCTTTAATGACAATATAAACTATTCAGAACAATTTTAATCATACATTATGATTTTGAATAACATAACAAGCATCAGTTCTTCATGTACACGATGTGGGGCGTGCAAAGTCTTCTGTCCCAACAAATGCATTGACTATATATTTGATGAAGCAGAAGGACATTACAAAGTCTGTGTTGACGCAACCAGATGCACCCAATGCGGAATATGTAAAAAAGTATGTCCTGTATCATGCAAACCCCAAGGAATTGAATATGAGAACTTTTTCAATGACACCAAAGAAGCTTTTGCCGCATACAGCAAAAACACCAACATAAGAAATGCTGCTGCTTCAGGAGGTTTTATAACAACTTTCTTATGCTATATGCTAGAAGAAGGCATAATAGATGGAGCTTTAGTTTCACGTCGTAAAGGTGTTTGCGGCGAATCATTTATTGCACGAAGTAAAGAAGAAATAATATCAGCAAAGACTTCAATCTATGCACCTGTAAATTATTCTACAGGAATAGAAGAACTTCGTAAAAGCAGTTGTGAACGTATTGTCGTTGTTGGCCTTCCGTGTCATATTCAAGCGATAAATAATATCAGAAAGATAAACAGAAATATAAATAACAAGATTTTCCTGACAATTTCTATCGTTTGTGGCAAGACACCTACTACAAAAGCATATAAATACATTGCACAAAAGAACGGAATAAATTATGTAAACATTACTAATGTTTCAAATAGAGGAGGCGGATGGCCCGGATATATGACCATAAAACATAGTAATGGCGAATTCAAGGTACCCTATCGTTCAAAAATGTCAATGGGTATGGTTCTCTCATCGCCATTATTATGCGGAAACGGTTGTAATGCTTGTGTCGATGGATACGGAATTGGTTCCGATATATCTGTATGCGATGCTTGGCTAGCGAAATATACTTCACAAGATTCATCTGGTTGGAATCTTATTCTTGCACAAACTGAGCAAGCAAAAGAGTTGATAAAAGATAATAGGATAACAAAATATTTGCACATTGAGAATGAAAGCCTAGAAAACTTTTACAAAGCAAATAGACGAGTTATTGAGAAATATCTCCTCAACAACATCTTCCTGCCTAAAGAACACCGTCTTGAACTACAAAAGAGACCAAATATCAAACAAAAGCTTTACAGTTCTATACTGAACATATTACATACTATAATAGAAAAGACAAAAGGGAAAACTATTAACACACCGCTCATTTATATAGGTAAAATCATTAATAAATTAAAAGACTAACATATGGAAAAGAAAAACATTCTTGTAGTACAGAATTTTAACCCCAATAAGGGTAACTCTTCTGTAATTTCAGCTACAATGCATGTACTTAAGGAGTATGACGTAAATATAGAGATTACTTCGGCAGTACCCGAAAAAGGCAGAAAACAATATAATGTAAATTGCTACGATTGGCTTGTAAGCTACAAGGACATTATCTATCAAAAATCTAAATTCAAGAAAGTGATTGCACTAATCAAAGAGATGTGCTGGGTGGTGTATCTATTCATTTGGATTGGATTCTATAAAATTGGAGTTACTATGCCTGTACCTAAGCGAAAGAAAGAAACTATTGATGCTTATAAGAAAGCCGACGTAGTTGTTTTCCCTGGAGGTCACTCATTTACAACAATGAATGGTTTAGGACAAGTATTTTCACATTGTATCGGATTTCATTTCGGCAACATTCTGGGTAAAAAAACAATGGTATATGCGCATACCATAGGACCGTTCAAAGGTCGTTTCTCGGGAATTATTAAATGGATGTCTATGTATGTTCTGAAACGTACAACACTCATTACCATAAGAGAAAAAGACTCTATGAAATTCTGCAAGAACTTTAATGCAAAACTCACTGCCGAAACTGTATTTTCTTTACCGACAGAACTTTCTCTTGCAGATAACAACACAGAATTAACAGAACTGCGCAAAGAAAAGAAACCAATAATAGGTTTGACAATTCATCATATATATTACAAATACTTCTTTACCAAAGAGGGATATATGAAAATAATGACCGATATCATAAACTTGATTATTGATAAATACAATTGTAATGTACTGTTGATTCCGATGGAGAGTAAAACTGGTAATTACAACGATAGAGATATGGCTTATGAAATGAAAGAAATGCTCAACAACAAGGAGTGTTTCAAAATCATAGAGAACGACTACGAATCAAATGTCACAGCAGCAATAATTGGAAGTTGCGACTTATTTATCGGAACAAAGACTCACTCTATTGTATACGGACTAAAATCGGAAGTTCCTACATTGTCCATAGCATATCAACAAAAAGCTAACGAATTTATGGAAATGTATGGAGTGCTCGAGAACTCCATCAATCTTAATGAGCTGAATGCAATAGAATTTGAAAAAATATTCAGCAGAATGATGAATAACCTTAAAGATGTTCGAGAAAGAGAACAAAAATTCAATAACATTATTATAAACAAATCTTTAGAGAACAGAGATCTCTTAATAAATTTATTGAAATAATGAATAAAGAACTCGTTTATAAGCAAACTTTAAAATTGCTCAACTATATTGAGAAAGAAGAATATCTAGGATATGACCCTTACGACTTCTATTTGAGTCCTTATGCAAAATATTTTCCGAAATCAATACTCTTTTTACATTTACAGAAAGTAGCACCTTTTAATTTCAGAAAGCTACTTAAAATAAAAAAAGGGATGGTTACAAAAGTCCATGCATTAGTCATAGACTCATATATAAACCTATATAAATTAACCGGCGAGGAAACGTACATAGACAAAGCCAAAGTTCTTTACAAAAGAATGATGGCTTCAGCTATTGTAATAAATAATGACGAAATTGGCTGGGGAAGAAATTATCCATTCAAGACTGGCGGTGAGATACACGATAACAAGAAGCCATTGGTATACTTGAATTCACGTTTAGGTCTCACAATGATAAATATGTACGATATTACTAATGACAAGACAATATTGGCAGATCTTGAAAAAGTGATACGTAACCTTATCAGAACTGGACGAGTACTCAAGAAAGATGGATATTCATTTATTGGATACTCACCAGATATTAACACACGTCTTACTTTTAATGTTTCGATGGTTGCAGTGGAACTTATGATGAAATATCTTGACAGAAGTAAGAATTTCAAATTTGATATAGATGGTTACAATATAAAAGAGGTTTGTAATAATATAATCAAAACAATGATACACTATCAGGAAAATGATGGTTCTTGGACATATGGATATTCAGCAAAGGGTATATTGTTCTCACAAAAAGACTTCCACCAAGGCTTTGTTATTGATTCATTATACAATATTCTAGAATATATTGAAGATTCTACATTAAAGGAACAAGCACACGAGGCATATACAAAAGGTTATAACTACCTTAAAAATGTGCAAATTAGCAAAGAAGGAGAATTCTATTGGAGATACCCTAAAAAGTATCCAATAGATATACATAATACAGCGCAAGGAATCCTCTCTTTGTCTATAAATAAAGAAGACGAAAACCACGAAAAGCTCAATACTCTTGTCGAATATACATTCAACACATTTTGGAATAAAAAAGGATGTTGTTTCTACTACCAGAAATGGCCTTTTTTTGTAAACAAGATATCATATATGAGATGGTGTAATTCCTGGATGCTCTATTCTATGACACAATTATTATTGTCACAAAAATTGGATAGCAACGGTTGATTACAAAGTATCAAGCATACTAAATATCTTTATAATATCCTACATTCACAAATAACAGACCTTATACCTTTCATTAATGTCTTTATTTGTTTATCGCGATACCGAGATTGAGGTTACAGAGTCCTTTGCGATAAATAAAAACATATTCAACATCACCCTACCAACCAATATTGGTAATCGGGCGGGATTTAGCAAACAATCCGTGGGCAGTGCCCACGGATTGTTTGCTAAATATACCAGTGATATTGTATAAATAAAAATTGTCGGTTTCACTATCTCCTTTTCAACAAAGGCAAGCGCAGTTCTCGCCGCAGGTGTTGCCGCAAATTGCCTCGGCTACGCGCTTTTCCAAAATGCAAATTTGGGAATGAAGAGTGTTCAAAGCCTTTTCCACCTTGGTAAGAATGCCGTCGTGTAGGAGTTCCACCGTTATATTTTCCCAAGCGGGTTTGCCTTTGTAGGCAGGCAATGTAGCATAGAGGGTTCTGCTTTTGGGGGTTAAAGGCAAGGTTACTGTGGCAATTGTGGGATAGTCGGCTTGCGACAGGCTCTCAACATTGCCATCGCTATCGACAATATAACCAAGAACCACATCTTCGCCATTGCTTGCTGCACGGAAGCGAATTTTTGAGAACTCGCCTTTGAAGTGTTGCAAATCCACGCGATAGCCGGCGTATGACTTTTTCTTCTTAAGACAGCCTGCAGAAGTGGCTGCACCGCTGAGCATTGCGCTTGCATTCACCTCGCAGGGAATGCCTATGTAACGCGCAAGTGCATTGTGCCTGTCACTCAACACATCGAGTGTAAGTTTTTCTACCAAGTTGCCATTTACGGCACAGCCTTGTTTTACTGTTTTTGTTGTTGCTTTGTTTTTCATATTTAAATAACATTTAGGTGTTTTTCTTGTTATCTCTCTTTGCGTGCAAAGGTAAAGTCGAGAAGCAACGACAAGGTTGCCAAATTGACACTTTCCATTACTTTTGCCGTATAATTTAGTCAGTAATGGCTATAATGATTACAAAAAACAATATGCAGCAACACCCAACCGACCAATCTTGGTAACCGGGCGAAGCAACAAGAGGTTGACTAAAAAGGCTCTTTTTAGTCAATCCCAAACAAAAAGATGACTCAAAAAAGTTTTTTGAGTCATCTTCTTGTTAAATAAGCCTGCGATGCTGTGTGATTTATAATAAAGATGGAACTTTGATTAATTACTCGGCAGCAACAGCATTGGGTTCTTCTATAATTTGTGGTTCAACGGCGCTGTGTATTCTTTCCACAAGGGTAGATATATCGGTTGTGGAAAAGGTATCGTATAACTTATCGAGCAGGTTACGCATTTCCCCTGCAAGAGAACGCATAAAGAACACCACATTGTCGCAAAGAAAGACACTGCTGCCGGTAAAATTCTCGCTGCCATAGTCGCTTGCAGTGAAGGCTTTATAGATATCATCTGTTATATCGTATACTTCAGGTTCGGCAAGTTCGTAATAGAGGTATTGCCCGGACATTGCCGCTTTAAATGCAGCAACATTTGTGTAAGCATCGTCTCTTATGTACAAAGTAGTGCCTGTTGAATAGAGCATAATGCTGTTGTTGGACAATTCTCGTTCAGCTAAAGCATAAGCCGGAGCTATTGTATATTTTTTAGTAAGTATATTACCTAATTTTCCATATTGGGCGTTTTTAATAGACTCTACAGATAATTTACTTTGAAAATAATTATAACCACCCGTATCTGTCGTTATCGTTTTATAAATCCACTCAAGCTCTCCAAGATTCACCCTGCCTATTCTCTTTATATGCTTCTTGTCAACAAGGTCTATTGTGTCCCTGGCAGCCGTGCCGCTTGCTGCAATACCGGCCAGTCCCCATTCACTTTGAGGCAGTTGTGGCAGTTTCACCTCGGTTTTAATATAAGGCTCGTAATCTCTATAATCGCGGTCGCCGCTCCAGGCAAAATGGGCGCATAGTTTATCGGTGCTTGTTGTTTCAATAACTATGTAACCCGCACAAGGTGGTAGAAAGACTTTGTGCAAACCATCACATAGTTCACAAAAGTTGAATTTTAATTGTTGAAGATACAATTTACCGGAAGTCTCTAATGGATTAAACATTGTGAAAAACACACCACGGATGGCAGTTTCGCTCCACTCGTCACCCTCGCCATTGCCTATTATGTAACCATTATTCTCACCAACTCCCAGCTTGCAAGGCAAGCAAGGCATTACAACAAGCGTATTAGCGCCATCGACTATCTCACTGTCGAAAACGTGTTTCTTAGTCATAGACTTTGAAACATCGCACTGGTTGTACCCCACACTCTCATAGGTTACGGGGGAGGCTACATTTATGCCCGACGGCATATAAGAGGCTGTAGCAAATAGTTTGTCACACTCATCGAGGGTGGGTTCGTTACCCTCGCCATACATTTCGGTGAGGTCTATAAACACGTGGTTGGCAACAATGAATTCTGCGCTTCTGGCATTAAGACATTGCAGGATATCGTTACTTTCAACAACGTTGACTGTGTTTCTTATTGCAGAGAGAAGATGCCAACCATTGCCTATAGTAAAAGGAGTTGAGTAATCATTTATAAATATTTTAAAACTACAGTCTATATAGGCATTATATACCAGCGAAGCAGAATAATATTTATGGTTGGGTTGCGCTATGTAGGTGGGGTTTACAAAACTTATACCATACATCTCGTTTTCACTGCTCAACCGGGTAACAATTATGCGGTCCTCTTCTTTTGTTGCCTGAGCATTTATTTTCACGGTAGCATCGGAGAGAGAATGAATGTTCTTTACTATATTACCGCCAATCTTGCGCAGTTCGGCATACCCGTTATGGATTGATGTGTGCCCGGCTGTTGTACGCTTTAAAAAGGTGGAGACATCCACTTTTCCTTGTTCGGAATAAACATCGCGTGCTACAGCCACTGCAGTGTCACCCATCTGCAGCTCGTGGATTTTCTTTGAATTTTCAAAAGAGATTCCATTCACCGGAGATACTGCTGCATCTACTATGGCCGACACCGAACCCTCGCCATTGCCCTTTAATGTTGTGATATCGCTAAAGAGAGATTCTACCGTGGCTATTAGTTCATTGGCTGTACTGAACATACCGGCTTCGGCAAGTGAACTCCACGGACTCCACTCACCAGCAGCAAAAGTACGGGTATATATTTTTGTGGTTCTGTTGTTGCGCGTGGTAAAGGTCAATGACTGCCCAATAACCCTGTCGTGCTGTTTAAGCCCGTTAGTTCCGCTGTCAGTAACCGTTAAACTTCCCACAATATAATGCTCTTCGCCACAGTATTCCACGGGCAAACCAACATTCTCTCCCGTATGATCTATTTCCAAAGCATAACACCCGGGAGAGAATATTTTGTCGAGGCTGCTCTCCCATTTACAACCGGCGGAGCCTTCATTAACCAAAGGCTTGTACCTCACCGCCATCTCTTTAAATTGTTTGCTCATAATTCTTTTTTGAGTGCGAAGATAAAGGAGATAACGTGCGGGAAGGTTGTGAATTTGACAGAAATACAGTTTATGAATGTTACGCACCCCACTCTTTTGAGGAAATACAAAAAATTAAGACGACTGATATCAGTCGTCTTAATTCTATTCTCCATTTATAAATAAGGATTATATCTTCTTTGTATAAAGGCAGTACATAAACTTCACAAGTTTCAGTTGGCGTTTGAAACGCTTGGGCTCGCGCAAAAGACGATAGGCAAACTCGAGGTTGTGTTCGACCCACCATTTTGGGGCACGTTGCACGTGCCCGGTATATACATCGAAACTGCCACCCAGGCCCTGGAATATAGCTTTATGCTGTTGCATAATCTCTTCCATAAGAAGCTCCTGTTTGGGAGAACCCATTGCAACAAAAACAACATCGGGTTTCTTTGCCACAATGTCGGCAATAAGTGCAGTCTTGTCCTCGTCGGTCTTTATATAACCATTACGATAACCAACAATATTTATACCCTCGAACTCTTTTTTAAGTTTTTCTACAGTCTCGTCAATTATCTGTTGCTTGCCACCTACAAGATAGAAACTCTTCTCCTTGTAGAAACGGGCAATAATCTTAAGCCACAACTCACAACCGGGTATTTTGCAAGCATTTGGGAAACCACGTTTGCGTGCAGCAATCATAGCACCGGCGCCGTCGATATAGCCGACATTACGGTTTATTATACTACGTGTCTTGTCGGTGGCATTAATTATCTTTTCGGCATTGATTGCAACCAATATACCTTTATTCTCATCGATGTGATTAAACAAATCTTCCTCGGTAGAGAACGGAAAGAATTCAACACCATTCAAACATAGTTTTTTTTGTGCCATAACAGTTATATTAACAGAACGTGGTTACTTACAGTTATTCGCTTGTGAAATTATTCTGTATTCTTACTTTGCAATGATAAGGTAGTAGTTTTTCTTACCCTTCTGCACAAGAATATACTTGTCGTTGAGCAACTGCTCTTTTGTGATAACCTGGTCGAAGGCTGCAAGTTTCTCCTTGTTCACCGACACACCACCACCCTGCACAAGCTTACGCATCTCGCCTTTTGAAGCAAAGATTGCAGCAGAGTCTGTTGTGAGGTCTACAGCCTTAACACCCTCTTCCAGCAACGAACGTGAAACCTCGAATGTGGGAACACCGTCGAATACTGCAAGCAAGGTATCTTCGTCGAGCGAACGCAAAGCCTCCGATGTTGCATTACCGAAGAGAATACCCGAAGCCTCAACAGCCTTGTTGTACTCCTCCTCGCCGTGTACAAGCACTGTAACCTCCTGGGCAAGGCGTTTCTGCAACAAACGCAAGTGAGGAGCCTCGGCGTGCTGCGCCACAAGCGACTCAACCTCCTCGCGACAGATTGATGTAAATATCTTTATATACTTCTGGGCATCGTCGTCGCTCACATTCAACCAGAACTGGTAGAAACGGTAAGGTGATGTATAGCGTTTGTCGAGCCAGATGTTACCCTGCTCTGTCTTACCGAATTTCTTGCCGTCGGCCTTTGTGATAAGAGGACAGGTGAGCGCATAAGCCTCGTTGCCCGACATCTTACGTATCATCTCGGTACCTGTGGTGATGTTACCCCACTGGTCGGCACCACCAAGCTGGAGCTTACAGCCGTGAGTCTCGTTCAAGTGAACAAAGTCGTAACCCTGCAGCAACTGATAGGTAAACTCGGTGAACGACATACCATCGGTACCTGCCTCGCCCGAAAGACGACGTTTTACAGAATCCTTTGACATCATATAGTTAACGGTAATCATCTTACCCACGTTACGTATGAAGTCGAGGAAAGAAAACTCCTTCATCCAGTCATAGTTGTTCACAAGGATAGCGGCGTTGGGTGCATCGCTGTCGAAGTCGAGAAAGCGTGCAAGCTGGTTCTTGATAGCCTCCTGGTTGTGGCGCAGACGCTCCTCGTCAATGAGCACGCGCTCCTTTGATTTACCCGAGGGGTCGCCAATCATACCTGTAGCACCACCGATGAGTGCAATGGGTTTGTGGCCACACTGCTGGAAGTGACGCAACATCATCACACCCACAAGGTGACCTATATGCAAAGAGTCTGCAGTGGGGTCAATACCCAAGTAAGCACTTGTCAACTCCTTCTGTAACTGTTCCTCTGTTCCAGGCGTCATATCCTGAATCATACCACGCCATTTAAGTTCCTGTACAAAATTCATAAGTATATTATTTTTTAATTATTTATTTTCAATATTAACACTCTACAAAGTTAAAGATTTGCGGTTGCCCCACAAAGCAAAAACCAGTTTTTTATTACCATTACAGGCGATAAAGTTCCGAAGGAGTTGTGCGCTTGAGCACAACGAGATTAAAATCCTTTCCGGCAATTATACCATAGTCGCGCATCTGCATTGCAACGCTCTTATAGGCAAGTTCGGGGTGGTTGTTCTCCTCGCTCAAGTGGCACAACCACACATTCTTTATATTCTCGTTAAAGTGCGATGCAAGGTATTTGGCCGTTGTCTGGTTGCTCAAGTGACCACGGGGACCACTCACACGCACTTTGAGGAATTCGGGGTAGCGGCCCATCGCCAGCATCTGCTCCTCATAGTTAGCCTCTATTACCAAGTGGTTAGCCTGGTCCAGATAGTATGAAATTGTATCGGTGATATGGCCCAGGTCGGTGGCTATGCAAAATTTCTGGTCGCCCACTTCAATGAAGTAACCCACATTGTCGGTACCATCGTGAGGAACCTCAAAGGGAGTAATCTCAAAATCGCGGAACACGGTTTTCTCACCCTTCTCCACAAACCTCACATACTGCCCGTCTATGGGCTTTGTGGTACAATAGTTGTTGTTTATACCCTTATGCACCTCGCGTGTGGCATAAACGGGAATGTTTGCTTTCGACGAAATTACACCAAGCGACTTTATGTGGTCGGCGTGGTCGTGGGTGACAAATATTGCACAAATACTCTCAAAGGCGACACCCTCCTTCTTAAGAGCCATTCTGATGGTCTTCGAGGGGATACCGGCATCAATGAGGATGCCATAGTCGCCCACCCCCAAATAGTAACAGTTGCCGCAGCTACCGCTACCGATACTCATAAAACGAATCTCCATATATATTAAATTTTAACTTTCTTCATTAAAAAAAACAGCATACCGGCACTTTTTAGAAAGGATAACCTATCGCAAAGTGGAATGCAAAATCTCGACTGAAGTCGGGATGCAGGAATGCCAATTTATCCTTCCCGTGATATGCCGGATTCACAGCCTTCATACCAGCGTCGAGACGGAACACAAACAGGTCGAACTCAAAGCGCAAGCCCACTCCGTAAGAGAAAGCCAGGTCGCGCCAGAAAGTTCTCAGGTCGAGCTGTCCGTCGGGCTGTTCATCGTACCAGCGCAATGTCCACACATTACCGGCATCGAGGAACACAGCCGAGTGCACCTTCCAAAAAAGATGCGAACGGAACTCCATACTAAAGTCGAGCTTAACATCGCCCAACTGGTTTATAAAATCAATATTCTCGTCTTTGCTTCGATAACGCCCCGGGCCCACACTTCTCACATTCCAACCACGCAAGCCATTGGCACCGCCGGCAAAGTAACGTTTCTCAAAAGGCAAGACACGCGAATTGCCATACGGATAAGCCACGCCCAACCCCATATGCATTACAAAAGAGTTTCTCTTGTCGAGCCTCACACGCGCCACCAAATCAAAATCGCCCTTCACATACTGCGCATAAGCAATATTCATAAAGGTATACTGCTCGTCTTCGTTCTTTGTGGCACCAAGCAACTTGCTGCCGGCATAAAGCACATTACCCGAAGATTCCACGCCGGCACGGAGCGAGTAGGCAAAGTTCGAAAAATTATCAATGTCGCCATACGAAGAGTTATAGCTGTAAGTATAACCGAGTTTCGTAATAAGCAGATTCTCGTAATTGTATTTGAGGATAGAATTACGGTTCGACAAACTGTCGAGATACTGATGCTTAAACGTGTCCGATATCCACGGAACATAAATATAGTTCACATCAAGGACATCCAGTTTATGCTTAGCCTTTACATTCTTGCTCCACTGATAGCTCCACGACGCAGCAAGCAGACGCCTGTCGAATTCGGGACGCTCCTGCGAATTGAACTTCAAGGAAAAGAGTGTGGATGATTTGAGCAACCTCTTCTCAGCCGGCACAAATTTTGAAACATAACCGCCCAAAAGACGCAACGAGAGTTCGGCGCCATACTCAAAATATGAGTTACCCGTGTAACCACTCAACCCGGAAATGGCCTCATAAGCACCATACAGGCGCAACGACAACAGTTCCGAACCACCAAAGAGATTCCTGTCGGAGAAGGTTACCGACGAGGCGGCACCCAAGTCACCGGCAGTGTTAGTACCCTCAAGTTCAAAGGTTACCGAGCGACGCTTGTTCTGCTCATACATTATGTAGCAGTCGAGCAAAGCAGTGTCGGGGTGTTCAATCATACGTATTGTAGGGTAACGCAATGCTGTAAGCTGCACCAGCGAGCTGTATGTACGGTCCACATCTTTTGCAGCATAGACCTCGCCGGGTACCATAAAGGTCTTGTGGGCAAGCGTGCGTGGGCGCACCACAACATCGTCTCTATACTTGAACCTGTAAAGCCCATAGGTGGTGGAATCGCAGGCTGCCAAAGCCTCCTTATTCAATCGCAGGCCTGCACCCGAAACAAAGCATACATCGTTATAGCTATAGACCTTGTGAGGTACAGAACCGGCACCGTCCGCAGGTGTATACAGTGCAATCTCCATTGTAATGTCCACGTCGGTGGAGTGATGCGCGGTGTCGGCTGTAAAGGTTATATAATCCTTCTGGAAACGGTAATATCCCCTGTTCTTCAGCATCTCGGTAATTCGGCGTCTTTCACCCTCGAGCTGCCCCACATTGAACGGAGCCCCTTTGCGCAAAAGCGATGCCGTGTCGGCTGCAAGAATGGCAGCAATGGCAGTATCCTTTGTGTTTATACCTATGGAACGCAGGTAGAACATTTCGCGCTCGTGCAGATAGTACACAACTTCGGCACGTTTCTCTCCCACCTTCTTGCACTCATAGTCCACTGTGGCGTGCAGATAGCCGTTATCGCGCAACATCTGCTTGATATTGGCACGCGAAATCTCACTCATTTCGGTACTGTATACCACGGGAGCCTCGCCCACCTTGCGCAAAGCACGGTTCACCCATTTGGTGGTGTCGTGCCCCGAAGAGGAGTAGATGGAGAGAGGCACGCCGAACAGGCCGAACCATTTGGAATTCGGAGTCTGCTTCAAATAAAAGCGTGCATTGTCCTCGTTCACTTTGTTTATATGAGAAACAACATCCACGTCACAAAGCAGCATTTTGCCCTCGGGGACAAACTTTGTCACCGAGCAGGAAAACGCCACAAATGCGCCCATAATCAGAAGAAAAATGTTTCTCATAGGTAATATTACACTCAAATTATAAAAATTCTTGCAAATATAGTAAAATCTTGAAAGATTTGGGGTAGATTTGCACCACTTTAACGCACGCAAAAGATATAAAATATGCTAACAAAGGCCCAATTGAAGCTCATAAAATCACTTGAACACCGCAAATTCAGAAAAGAGAACAAACTGTTTGTTGCCGAAGGGTGGAAAACAGTGGGCGACCTCATTGCCTGTGGGCTCGAGTGCAAGCTGCTCATTGCCACAAAAGAGTGGCTTTCCACACACACCACAGGAAGCAAAGTGACAGCCACCGAAGTGAGCGACGAAGATATGAAAAAGGCCAGTTTCCTGCGCGCTCCCCAGGGAGTGCTGGCACTCTTTGCACAGCCACAGGAAAGCACCGACTGCAACCGCCCTGCAAGCGAGCTATGCCTCGCGCTCGACAACGTGCAGGACCCCGGCAACCTCGGCACCATAATACGCATAGCCGACTGGTTCGGCATTGAGCACATATACTGCTCAAACGGCACTGTCGATGCTTACAACCCTAAAACCGTACAAGCAACAATGGGAGCGCTTGGCAGAGTAAAGATACACTACACCGACCTTGCAGCACTCATTACCTCGCTCGACGGCAAAGCCCCAGTATACGGAACCTTCCTCGAGGGGGAAAACATATACAGCCGCCAGCTAACACCCAACGGTCTCATAGTAATGGGAAACGAGGGCAACGGAATAAGCCCCGAATGTAAAGAAAAGATAAAGGAAAAACTGTTCATCCCCAACTACCCTGCCGAGCGCAGTACATCGGAATCGCTCAACGTGTCAACCGCCACAGCAATAATATGCAGCGAGTTCCGCCGCAGAATGGCGTAACCTATACAAGTTTAGTTAAAGGGGAAGAACCCTGCAACTCCTCAACTCCGGAGCTGTCAAAAGAATAAAGGAAAAAAGAGTGCTCGCAGCAAATATGCTGCTGAGCCTCTTTTTTTATATCGCCATAAACAGTTGCTGAAGGATTCGAGGAGATAAAAGCCTCCTCCACCCACAGCATAGACTGCCTTTCACCATCAAAAGGAAAGAGCGAGCGCACCAACCCACCCTGCACCTCCACAACGTGCATAGGAACAACCTCACCGGTTGCAAGATGCAGGCTCCTTACCGTGTAAAGCATTACCTGCCAAGTAAGGGGTGAATACGCTTGACCGCAATGTCGCCAACCAACAATTGTGGCATACAGAGCGAATCATTGTCGGTATAATAGAGAAAACCGTGCAACGACTTTATGCCGCAGACATAGTTACGCTCCACAGAAACTGCATAAGCGCCATCCCCAGAGATGTTTACCCCACAGGTAGCCGAGCTGTTGTCGTCATACTCCACCACCAAAGCCGCGTGAGCTTTGTAAGCTACGGAATCAATGCCGGCATTCAGGTGCTTCGCTGTAAAAGAGAAAGAGATACTGTCGCCCTTCACATAAGTGGAATCGGCCTTATACTTGAATGTAAGCTTATTGGAGAGCGCAACCGACGAGAGCAGCTTCACCTTTGCCTCGCGCCACAAGTTCACGGTGTCGGCCGATGCCATAAGAAGATTGAAAGCATCGTCACTTGCAGTTACCACACCCATTGTCTCCATTTCGGCAATCAACTTCTTTTCAAGATTGGCATATATCCTTGACAGTTGCTTGGGGTAACGTGTGTACCACACGAGCGAAGAATCCAGTTCCTCTTTGGTGAGGCCATGCTTGTCGAACACATAATTTACGTGCAACTTCTTTTTATAGCTCGACGAAAGCTCGTCGGCCGTAACAGCCTGCGCCAAATGGTAGTCATAAAGGAAAGCCTCCATCCTGTCGGGTGCAATAACCCCTTTGGGAACTCCCACCTCACAAGCCACACACAGTATGGACAGGAACAGGAACAAGACTCTTACTGAAGGTACTCTCATAATCTAATCATTTAAGGCTCTGATTGATATACTTTCTATAGAACAGCAATATGACAAATATGCTGCAGCTTATGCAAGCATCGGCAAAGTTGAATATGGGGCTGAAGAAGATAAAATGCTCCCCTCCCACAAAAGGCATCCACAAGGGCCAGTCGAACGAGAAAAGCGGGAAATAGAACATATCCACCACATTTCCGTACATAAGACTGCTGTATCCCTCGCCAAAAGGAACAAGCTCTGCAACACGCCCCTGGCTGTGCGTGAATATCTCTCCATAGAACAGCGAATCCACTATGTTACCGGCAGCACCGGCAAGCACAAAGGCAATTGTAGCCACATAACCGGTCGGGAACTTGCGGTTACGTATTATTCTGTAGAGATAATACCCTAAAAGCATCACAGCCACAACGCGGAAGCTTGTAAGGAACAATTTACCCACAATCTCCATACCGAAAGCCATACCCCTGTTCTCGGTAAAGTAAATATAGAACCAATCACCGCACACCGAGAAACTCTCGTGCAGATACATATTCAACTTTACAGCGACCTTTATTATTTGGTCCACAAGTACAGCTCCGACAGCTATGAAGATTGCCATCAGAGAGCGTTTCTTAACCCAATTCTTCATCTATTAACGGTTTTTCTTTGCCTCAATGCTCAATGTTGCGTGAGGCACTGCCATCAGACGCGCTTTCGAGATAAGCTTGCCTGTTTCACGACAGATACCGTAAGTCTTGTTCTCAATGCGTATAAGCGCATTCTGCAAGCCCTGGATGAATTTTGCCTGACGCTGTGCCAAGCGCATCTGCTCCTCGAGCGATGCTGCGGCGCTACAATCCTCAAGACCCTTATAAGTGGATTCAGCATCAATATTGCCGTTCTCATCCTCGTTACGTATGGCCTTCATAATCTTGTCATAATCTCTTTTGGCCAACTCAAGCTTCTCGTTAATCACGGCGCGGAACTCTTCCAGTTCCTCATCCGAATAGCGAACTCTTTCTGACATAATTCTTCTTTTGTGTTATGGTTAGTAATAAATTTTTCTTTATGGTTATTTCTTTTCTATGGCAATGTTCAGGATGTAGCCATCAAGTTCAACAGCCTCGCCGGCAACACTCTCGCACAGCTCAATAGAGTCGGCAAGAACCTGGTTGGCAATATACTCCTTAAACTCGTTTACAGCCTCGTCGCTACCGGCATTCTTTGAAACCACCACAGCAATTCTGTCGGTAATCTCAAGACCGCCATCCTTACGCATAGCCTGTATCTTCTTTATTATTTCACGGGCAATACCCTCGCGACGCAAAGCATCGGTAACCTCCACGTCGAGAGCCACTGTGAGCGCACCCTCGTTGGCAACAGTCCAACCGGGAACATCCTCGCTGAAAATCTCCACATCGGCAAGCTCAATGAGAGCATCCACGCCCTCAACCTGCAATGTTATAGAACCATTCTTCTCGAGAGATGCAATCTGTTCCTGCGACATCTCTGTAACAGCCACATTCACACTCTTCATCAATTTACCGAATTTCTTACCGAGTGTACGGAAGTTACATTTAATCTTCTTAACCAAGATACCGTCACCCTCAACAAATTCAAGTTCCTTAACATTGACCTCGCTCAATATAAGACTCTTCACAGCCTCTATACGAGCCTTCATAACCTCGTCGGTTGTGGGTATCGCAATCTTCTGCAGAGGCTGGCGCACAATAAGCTGTTCCTTCTTACGCAACGCAAGCACCATAGAAGAAATCTTCTGTGCAAGCTCCATACGGAATTCAAGCTCTTTATCCACACACTCCTCGCAGCACTCGGGGAATTTTGCAAGATGCACCGATGCAGCCTCGCCACGACCTGTAACAGAGGTCAAATCCTGGAACAAACGGTCGGCGTAGAAAGGAGCGATGGGAGCCATAAGACGAGCTACAGTCTCCAAACAGGTGTAGAGAGTCTGATAAGCCGAAAGTTTGTCGGCACTCATATCCGAGCCCCAGAAACGTTTACGGCTCAAGCGCACGAACCAGTTGCTCACATTATCTATTACAAACTCCTGGATAAGACGACCGGCCTTTGTAGGCTCGTAGTCGTTCAAGCAGTCGTTCACATTCTTCGCAAGAGTGTTCAATGCCGAAATAATCCAACGGTCAAGCTCGGGACGCTCGTTCACAGGAATCTCGGGCTCCTCAAAAGTAAAGCCATCGACATTGGCATACATTGTAAAGAAACTGTATGTCTGATACAATTTTCCAAAGAAAGAACGTATGACCTCCTTCACACCATCCTCGTTGAAACGGAGGTTATCCCAGGGTGCCGAGTTGGTAATCATATACCAACGGAGAGCGTCACTACCATAATTATCGATAGTATTGAAGGGGTCTACCGCGTTACCCAAACGTTTCGACATCTTGTCGCCGTTCTTGTCGAGCACAAGACCGTTTGATATAACGGTTTTGTAAGCCACGCTGTCGAACACCATAGTACCAATTGCGTGCAGAGTATAGAACCAACCACGTGTCTGGTCCACACCCTCGGCAATAAAGTCGGCTGGATATATTGAACCGCTGTCGAGCGCCTCTTTATTCTCAAAGGGATAGTGAATCTGTGCATAAGGCATAGCACCCGAGTCGAACCAAACGTCAATCAAGTCGAGCTCGCGAGTCATCACCTTGCCACTTGCCGAAACAAGTTTTATATCATCCACATAGGGACGGTGAAGGTCAATCTTGTCGTAGTTCTCGCGGCTGTAGTCACCGGGAACAAAACCTTTATCTTTGTAAGGGTTGCTTGCCATCACACCGGCAGCAACAGCCTTCTCAATCTCATCGTAAAGCTCAGCAATAGAACCAATACACTTAGCCTCGCCATCCTCGCTAGTCCAGATGGGAAGAGGAGTACCCCAATAGCGGCTACGGCTAAGGTTCCAGTCGTTAAGATTCTCGAGCCACTTGCCGAAACGACCGGTACCGGTAGATTCGGGCTTCCAAGTAATAGTCTTGTTAAGCTCGGTCATACGCTCCTTCATCTGCGAAGCGCGCACGAACCAGCTGTCAAGAGGATAGTAAAGCACGGGCTTGTCAGTACGCCAGCAGTGGGGATAGTTGTGTACGTGTTTCTCTATCTTGAACACCTTGTTCTGCTGTTTCATAGCCATACAGAGCACAACATCCAAGGTTTCTGCCTTTGCAGCAGCCTTTTCGTCATATTTACCATCAACGGTATACTGGGGGTCGTAAGCATTCTTCACATACGCACCGGCATACTTCGAATACTCCTCAACGTTCACGCAGTTTTTCACAAACTCCTCGTCAAGCTCGTCTATAGCCCAGAACTTTCCTGTAAAATCAACCATCGGACGTGTCTCACCCTTCTTGTTCACCATAAAGAGCGAGGGGATACCCGCAGCCTTTGCTACGAAAGCATCGTCAGCACCGAATGTAGGCGCAATGTGTACAATACCTGTACCATCCTCCACGGTAACATAATCACCTGGGATTACGCGGAAACCTGCATCGGAAACTTTCACCTCATCACCCTCTTTGGTTATAGGCTTCACCCAGGGGAAGAGCTGCTCGTAACGCATACCAACGAGGTCGCTACCCTTATACTCGGCAATTACCTTGTAAGGCACCACCTTGTCGCCGGGCTTGTAGCTGTCGAGAGGAAGCTCGGCACCGGCAGGGTTAAAGTGAGCATTAAGCAGAGCCTTTGCAAGCACCACGGTTACAGGCTCACCCGAGTAGCTGTTATAAGACTGAACCGCAACATAATCAATCTTCGGGCCCACGCAGAGCGCAGTATTCGAAGGCAATGTCCACGGAGTTGTTGTCCAAGCAAGGAAGAAGGGAGTACCCCACTCCTGCATTTCGGGTTTAGGGTCGAGCATACGGAACTGTGCCACAGCTGTTGTATCCTTGACATCGCGGTAACAACCGGGCTGGTTAAGTTCGTGCGAACTCAAGCCTGTACCAGCTGCAGGCGAATAAGGCTGAATAGTATAGCCCTTGTAAAGCAAGCCCTTGTCATAAAGTTGCTTCAACAACCACCACAAAGACTCGATATAGCTGTTTTCGTATGTTATGTAGGGATTTTCCAAGTCCACCCAGTAACCCATCTTGCGGGTAAGTTCGGTCCACTCTTTTGTATATTTCATCACCTCCTCGCGACAATTACGGTTGTAATCGTCCACAGATATCTTCTTGCCGATATCCTCTTTGGTAATATTCAGTTTCTTCTCCACACCAAGTTCCACAGGCAAGCCGTGAGTATCCCAGCCAGCCTTACGCTTAACCTGGAAACCCTTCATTGTCTTAAAGCGGCAGAAAGTATCTTTTATACTGCGCGCCATAACGTGGTGAATACCGGGCATACCATTTGCCGAAGGAGGTCCCTCGTAAAAAACAAACGAAGGCGCACCCTCGCGCTCTGTCATACTCTTTGAGAACAAATCATTCTCATCCCACTCTTTCAGCACCTCTTTGTTTACCAGAGGCAGATTCAACTGATTATATACAGGAAATTTCTTCTTCATTTTTGTCATAAAACTATAAAGTTGCGCAAAGTTATCTAAAAAAAACGAAAAGAAAAAGCGTTAAGCCCCTTATTATTATAATAAAAAACCGCTAAAAAAGCAAAAAAAGAGGGGACACGGCAAAAGAAAGCACCGTGTCCCCACAAGAGAAATTATAAAGCCCGCTTTACTCGGCATCAAAGAAAGCCGTAAACGCCTTAATAGCATATTCAGTATCCACCGCAGCCGAAGTCTCGCGCGCCGAATGCATACCCCACATAGGATTACCCATATCCACACCCCTCATAGGAAGCTGAGTTGTCAAAGTATTTCCCAGTGTAGAACCACCCGCAATATCGCTGCGATTCACAAAATACTGGAAGGGAACACCAGCCTTGCGACACACCTCGGCAAACACTGCTGCCGACTCCGCATCGGTAACATATTTCTGGTTTGCGTTATACTTAATCACGGGACCACCGCCCATCAAAGGATGGTTTGTGGGGTCGTGTTTCTCGCTGTAATTAGGATGCAGAGCGTGCGCCATATCGGCAGAAACCATAAAGGAATTCTCCACCGCCGCATACAAATCACCGGGCTTTCCACCACGATTCAAAACAATAGCATCCAACAAGTTACGCAACACAGGAGAAGCCGCGCCCTGCTTTGTAACATTACCCGTCTCCTCGTTATCGAAGAGTGCAAGAACCTGAGTCATTTTAGAAGGCGCGCTATCCACCATAGCCTTAAGACCGGCATAACACATAAGCAGGTCATCCTGGCGGCCACCCGACACAAATTCATTATTCAAACCACACAAGCAAGCAGGTGTAGAATCAAAGAGTGAGAGGTCAAAATCCACAATATCCTCAACCTTCACGCCAAGCTCCTCCGCCACCACACGAAGTAAAAGATTTTCCTTCTCAAAAGCCTCATTTATAAAGCCGAGTACAGGCATCATATCCTTCTGTCGGTTAATCTTGTTACCCTCGTTCACCTCGCGGTTAAAATGTATGGCAATGTGGGGAATGAGCAACAGCGGGCGCTTTATATGCAACAGGCGCACAACTGGGCGCAAGGGCGACTCACCGCGCAAAATAACACGGCCGGCAAGCGACAAGGGGCGGTCGAACCAGGTATAAAGGATGGGGCCGCCATAAACCTCTGTGTTAAGGCGTATCATACCACCCTCCGACACCATTTCAGGCGCAGGCTTCACACGGAAACAGGGCGAATCGGTGTGCGCACAGATAAGTTTGAAACCAGCAGTAGGCACGCCACTTCCCACGCGGAAAGCAAACAGCGAAGAACCATTCTTTGTAATATAGTACCCCTTACCGGCCTCAAGCTGTGGCAAAGAGCCCATCTCAACCTTTTCAAAACCCGCCGAAACAAGAAAATCCTCGGCATATTTCACCGCCAGAAAATTAACAGGCGATGCATCAAGCATATTAAGCAATTCTTTCATACACAATATTTTTAAATTTATTTTTTCTCTATAACATATTTCCTGTTCAGCATCTTATGCGCAACCTCCACCCTCACGCCGAATTTTTCGGCAACGTGGTGCGCAATGTGTTCCGCACTGTACACCGAGCGATGCTGACCGCCCGTGCAACCGCAACACACCTGTATATGGGTAAACCCACGCTTTTTGTAGGTATCCACCATATTATCGACCAAAGCATAAGCATTCTCAAGGAATTCGGCAATATTACTCTCCTTTTCAAGGAACTCAATCACCGGTGCATCCATTCCACAAAGCTTTTTGTAAGGCTCGTAACGCCCCGGGTTGTGAATGGCACGGCAATCGAAGACAAAGCCACCGCCGTTGCCCGAATAATCTTCGGGGATTCCTCTGCGGTAAGAAAAACTCATAACATCAACCACCAGCTCACCTGTTTCCCTCTTCACAAACATAGGCAAAGCCGCAACCTCTTCAACAAGGCGCGACAAACAAGGAAACTCCCCCTGCACAGAAGCAAGCAACTCCTTCAACTGAGCAAGCGCACCCGGGATAGTCTCCACAAAAGCCTTTTTATGCTCATAAAGCCCGCGATAACCATATGTTCCCAAGTTCTGCAACAAACGGAATATGCGGAAAAGCTGCAACGCACGCATAAAAGCCTCACGCTCCACCTTCTTATACTTTTCCAATGCCACCAGATAAGCATCAACCATAGACTCGACAACTTCGGCGGTGTAGCAAGCACGCGCCTGCCCCACAAAGGAAGCCACGTCGTAATATATGGGGCCACGACGCCCACCCTGAAAATCTATATAATAAGGAACCTCGTTGCGCACCATAATGTTACGCGACTGAAAATCCCTGTACATAAAGACATTGTCATTCTCCTGCAACAACAACTGTGACAGCTTTTCAAATTCATCCTCGAGCAGGCTTTCGTTGAACTCCACGCCCGCACCCTTGAGGAAACAATATTTGAAATAGTTCAAATCCCACATAACCGTGCGACGGTCAAAGCCGGCAACAGGATAACAGACCGAAAAATCAAACTCCTCGGCTACACGGAACTGTATGTCGGGCAGTTCCGACATCACACGGCACAGCATCGCCTTGTCCCTTTGCGAAAAAGAGCCCGCCTCGCGCGACTCCTTCATAAAAGCAAAAAGCGAAACATCGCCCAAGTCCTCCTGCACATAACAGAGCGCATCGTCGCTCACCGCAAGCACACGCGGAGCATTCAACCCACAAGCAATAAACCTCTCGCTCATAGCCACGAATGCATTGTTTTCCTCCACGCAAGTACCCACAGCACCCATCAGCGAAACATCGCCCGCGCGCATTCTATAATAAGAACGGTTCGAGCCGTCACCCGTCAGTTTCACAACACTCTCGGGAGCAACGCCCACAACCTTTTCAAAAAGCGATTCCAAAACAGTAATCATCGGAATAAAATCACATTAAAAATATGCAACATCATTTTTGGCGAAGATACATCAAGTTTGACGAAATAAAAACTAAATTATCATAATTCAGCATAAGTTTCACAAACAAAAACAAGAAAAACGGTTAAAAACATTATCAGGCACAGCAACATTGCTGACAAATTTAAACAAAAAGCCACCGCAAAGCGTCACTTTTAAAACAAAAATCTCAAAATACGCACATTTTATTGGAAAATAACCGCCAATAACACATCAAAATAAACTTTTTTCTTGTTTTTCCAAAAAAATGCTTGCATTTCTTCATTTTTTCAAAACCAAACATTAACTTTGCGCAATCAAATTCAAAAAGTGAGAATTTATAACAAATTTTTGCATAAATATAAATTTTCCACCACTAAAATTTGTACAAATACACATACGAAACAACAATTAAAAAATTAGAAATATGAAAGTAGAAACAACACTCGAGAGCTTGAAGAAAAAGTTCCCCAACGAGCCCGAATATTTTCAGGCAGTTGAAGAGGTACTCCACTCTATCGAAGAGGAGTATAACAAACACCCCGAATTTGAAGCAAACAACCTTATAGAGCGTCTTTGTATTCCCGATCGCGTATTCACATTCCGCGTAACTTGGGCCGACGACAAAGGCAACATACACACCAACACCGGTTACCGTGTACAGCACAACAACGCTATCGGCCCTTATAAAGGAGGTATCCGTTTCCACCCATCGGTTAATGTTGGAATATTGAAATATCTTGCATTCGAGCAGACATTCAAAAACTCGCTCACCACACTTCCTATGGGTGGAGCAAAGGGAGGTTCCGACTTTGACCCCAAAGGCAAGAGCGATAACGAGGTGATGCGTTTCTGTCAAGCCTTCATCACCGAATTGTGGCGTCACATTGGTCCCGAGATGGACGTTCCAGCGGGCGACATTGGTGTTGGTGGCCGCGAAGTTGGTTATATGTTCGGAATGTACAAGAAGCTCACTCGTGAATTCAATGGTGTATTCACAGGCAAGGGACTTGAGTTCGGTGGTTCACTCATTCGCCCCGAGGCCACGGGATACGGAAACATCTATTTCCTTCAGGAGATGCTAAAAACACGTGGCGAGGAGTTAAAGGGCAAAGTTTGCCTTGTTTCAGGCTCGGGCAACGTTGCACAGTACACTGTTGAGAAGGTTATTCAGCTCGGTGGCAAGGTTGTTACAATGAGTGACTCTAATGGTTACATCTACGACCCCGAGGGCATTGACCGCGAAAAGCTCGACTTTATTATGGAACTCAAAAACGTTCGTC
>JAZRMX010000003.1:0-3950 GCA_045647885.1 Bacteroidaceae bacterium | reverse complement strand
TACATACTCGAGCACGGTTAAAGTTGCCAAGGAAGCAACATCTTTTAGCGAGGATATATCGTAGCTAAACACATTATATCCTGCTTCGTTAAACAAAGGGAGATAATCTTCAAAGGTTGCATCCTTTTTCACAATCTCCTGTGCAAAGCCACATACGGTGGCAAATGCAACGATTAAGGTTAAGAATAGTTTTTTCATATTCAATTATTTATTAAAGTATTCAATAACCATTGTGTGGTTCATGTCGCGGTGCAACATGCCATTCATATCTATGATGCAAGAGAATGGAATGCCTATAAAACGAAGTTTTGCCTGAAGGTACTCCCAATCTTTGCTACTGATGTATATGTGTTCTCCTTCAATGTATGTTTTGCCAAGCCACTCTTCCGATGATTCGCGATACTTATCCTCGGTGATATACAGGAACCTTACGGGCTTCCCTTGCATATCCTTTATGAAATTGCGTTGCTCCATCATTCCTGCACGGCATGGGCCACATCCCATATTCCAGAAATCGAGGAAAAGCACATTGCCCTTATAAGGCGATATTATCTTTTGCAGTACGGGGTCATCCGTAATGTTTTCTCCTGCTGCTGCCGTCTTATACTTCTTCACATATTCGCGATAGGATTTGGTATAGTGGTGTGCAACGATGGGGCTGCTGAGGAATGGCATAGCCTCGGCAACATACTCGGCAACCACATTGGGGTTGGCTTGTTGGTTTTTTATAGAGAAACTGAACAGGCGACGCATTATCTGCCATTGCATCATAAAGCCTGTGCACTGCAAGCCTGTATTCTCTTTACAGCGCTCAATGGCATAGGAAAAAGCATCGTTTATGGTGAGCAATGTATCGGCACGCATAGGGAGTGCTGTGTCGAGGAATTGTTTGTCATATTCGGTAGGCAGCACAAACTCAAAGGCGTAATCTTCTATGTTTTGGGGAGTACCGCCCGTCACGGGGAGTATGATATCGCTGAAATCAAAGTACCAGAGTTCATACTCTACACGGTTTATGAGTACAGAGGCATACTCATAAAATGCTGCAAGGGGATTGTCGAATAATAAATCTTCGTGTTTTTTTAGGAATTTGAGCATCCACTTGTCGTCGAGTGGCTCGAAACCATCAACAGCTTTGGGAATGGTGCGACCGCTTGCCTCATCGAAGTGGGGTGCATATTTACGTTTGTTATAAACAGAACGTATATCTAATATATGATACAATCCGGTGAAAATGGCGTTTATTCTAATGATGTCGGCAGCTATAGGATGTATATCGGTAGGTAAGAGGAATTCGCCTTTTTCAATATCCGTAATAGTGTACTCTATCACTTTGCCAAGATTGCGACAGAACTTCTCAACATCGTCGCGGTTGCCTTTACGACCTACCTCGTACCAAGAGGAGAGGTCGCCGTATGGACTCTCGCTATATCGTTTCAAATGGATGTCACGACAATGGTCAACCCAATAGGCTATACTCCCGGGTGCGATGGCTGTTTTGTGGGCAGCGGCATCTACAGTAAGGGTTATAGTATCGCCTACAAAAAAATAGAGGTCGTTGGGCAGTGAGTTTTCATAACCGTCGGCACGCAGATAGACTGTTGCGCTGTGTGGTATATGCACATCGCTATTAAAAGAGCCGTCGTTGTTCACTGTGACAAGCACATTCTCCTCGGTGCGAGTGAAATTGTCCTCAATTATCAAGAGAATATGTGGAGGATATTTGTCTGTGGGAACGTTGACGAACTCTCCCCGAAAGCATACAGTACCTGCACGGTAGTGGTACTCGTTTATGGCAGGAGTCCATTGCGCACCGGCACAGAGACATATATTTATTAGAAAAATTATTACAAACAATTTCTTCATAATACTAAATTGTTTATTGATATCTTATTTATAAGACGTAAAGAATGTTTAAATGTAACAAAAAAGCAGATGTTTTTAAAAATTTTAACTCGGTGTATAGCGTTTCTCTCTCCTTAAATGTCTTTTCCCAACACCTTATTTCAAATTAGCACAAGTTGGTAGATTCTCGAGTTTGAAAACTATCGGCATTACAACCCTACTGACAACTTTTATATATGCGCCCTCTGCTTCGCTGAACTGTGTAGCCGGAATCCATTGGGGCATATCATCATCATTTATCAGGCGAAGTGCTTCTTGGTCGAGTAATGTATTACCGCTGCTTTTAAAAAGTTCCACATCGTCTATCGAACCATCTTTCTTTACAAGAAAACGCACAAAAGCCCTCCCCTCAATCTTATTCTCCACACATTCTACAGGATATTGCATATTGCCTTTTTCCCACTCCGTTAAAGCCTTGGGACCACCAGGGAATTCAGCTGGAGTTTCAAGAATAGGAAAGATGTATTGCCCATTATTATCATAAGCCTTTCCACTGCCTTTCATATACCCACCATCAATATTCACACCGTTATAGAAATAATGGAAAGCAATTTCCATCATCTTCATCATATCGGGATATTTGCCTATATTCAATTCGTACAGGTGGGCAAATTCCCTCTCAAGTTCATCGCTCTTGCCATTGCTCGACCAATAGAACTGCCAAAACTGCATACAGTGTCCTTTGCGCAGCAGCGAAACAGAGTAAAGCATTGCATCCATCTCCTCTTGCATAACCCTATGCAGGAGGCTATTGAAAAAGTTCGGTGCATCAGCTTCGTATGTACCACCAACTGCAATATTCACCAATTTACGGCAATAGACAGTATCGTTCACCATAGAGATAGAGCCCAGAGCCTCAATATGTTCACAGGCTGCACTATACATAGTAATGTCATAGCCATTCTTTGAACAAAAGCCGTAGGTTGTTATAAACTCGTTCCAATTACAAGGGAAAGCATCGAAGAACTGTAACTGATTCTCCTTTTTGTCAGGCTCATTGACTAAAGCCCTATACGCCGTATTCAACTTTGCTGTATCAACCTGAAAGTATTGAGCATTTGCACTAAATGCAGTAAACAAAGTTACTATGGCAAACAAAAATATCTTTTTCATATTGTTTGGTATTGTCGGTTATTTTTTTTGCAAATATAATAATATCGGCTAACAGTTTTACCCCCCTGTTAATGAATGTTAATATAGCGTATAAAGCGAATGTTTATATCTATAAGACGGATGAGTTGCCTATTTGTTACAATGAGCACTGACTTATTTTCTTTTCTTCGGTTCAATATTTAAACGATAAACAATGTGCAGCATAGCATAGCGTGGTACGGTGTTGTACCAAGTCTCGGTGCGGCCTTGGGCATTGAGGGTACGACGTACAGTGGATAGTTGCCCCAAAATGTCAAAGCCATCGAGTGTGAATATAAGATTGCCGTGCAGGAGTGAGGCATTCGTAAGTCGGGCATTCCAAACCAAATCATTGCTGTTCATTGTGCGGTCTTCATAACCACGTCGGCTGTACATAGTAAGGTCGGTACTCAACGAGAAATTCCACGGCAGGTTGAGCTGTGCGTTTACTCCATAATTGAAATCGGCCACATTTATTGTGGTAAAGTCTGCTCGCGGACTTGTTGCATTGGTATAACGCACATCAGCGCGCAGTCCAATGCTATAACTCTTCCATTTGTAATTAAGAGCAAGATTCTCAGTCAATACAAGGTTACGAACCTCGCTGCGTGTGCTTTCTACGGCATCTGCCAGTGACAAATAATCAACACTGTTTGCAAATGATGCATCGGTTTGGGTTGTCAGGAAAAAGCGTTGCTCCTTATCAAGTGCTTGTGTAAAGTGGAACGCCACACCGGCATCCCAGTTACCGTCGATATTCTCGGGGCGATAGGTGCGGATACCGGTCTGTGGGTCATACACCATAGCCTCGGCAACTGCATTCTCAATAAAATTGTATCGTGCTGTCAAACGTATATCACGTGAGATTTCTCTTTCCCACCATGAGCGATCGAGATTCACACTGTGTCGGCGTG
>JAZRMX010000002.1:0-29567 GCA_045647885.1 Bacteroidaceae bacterium | reverse complement strand
TGGCAGATTTGAAAGCTCTTGCAGAAGAATTGGTTAACCTTACAGTAAAAGACGTTAACGAACTTGCAACAATCCTTAAAGAAGAATATGGTATCGAACCCGCTGCTGCAGCTGTTGCTGTTGCTGCTCCTGCTGCTGGTGCCGCTGGCGCTGCTGCTGAGGAGAAGACAGAGTTCGACGTAGTATTGAAGAGCGTAGGCGCTAACAAGCTTGCAGTTGTTAAGGCTGTTAAAGAGGCTTGTGGCCTTGGCTTGAAAGAGGCTAAAGACCTCGTAGATGCTGCTCCCAGCACATTGAAAGAGGGTATGGCTAAGGCAGAGGCTGAGTCTTTGAAGAAGACTATCGAGGAGTCTGGTGCCGAGATCGAGCTTAAGTAAGCAAACCCAAACCCTGCACAAGGGTATAAATGGTTAAGAACCCAATTCGGGGTTCTTAACCTTTTGTGCGTAAAATAAAAGTAAGTTCTAAAACATTCTCCCACAATGTCGCTAAAAACTGATAATCAAAGAATTAACTTTGCTTCTATAAAGGATCCGATGCCTTGTCCGGACTTTTTGGAAGTACAATTGAAATCTTTTGAGGATTTCCTCCAGTTGGATACTCCTCCCGAAAAACGTGTGAACGATGGTCTCTACAAAGTGTTTGCAGAGAACTTTCCTATCACCGATACGAGGAATAACTTTGTATTGGAGTTCCTTGACTATTATATCGACCCGCCCCGCTATTCTATATCAGAGTGTCTCGAGCGCGGCTTAACCTATAGTGTTCCCCTTAAAGCAAAGTTGAAGCTTTATTGTACCGACCCCGATCACGAGGATTTTGATACTGTGATTCAAGATGTATTCTTGGGTCCCATTCCTTATATGACCAAGCAAGGTACATTCATCATCAACGGAGCCGAGCGCGTTGTGGTATCACAGTTGCACCGTTCACCCGGTGTGTTCTTCGGTCAGAGTGTACACGCTAACGGTACACCCCTTTACTCTGCACGTATCATTCCTTTCAAGGGTTCGTGGATTGAGTTTGCTACTGATATCAACAATATCATGTATGCATACATCGACCGTAAGAAGAAGTTGCCCGTAACAACTTTGTTGCGTGCTATCGGTTTTGAGTCGGACAAGGACATTCTTGAGATATTCGACCTTGCCGAGGATTTCAAAGTAACAAAAACAAGTTTGAAGAAAGCGCTTGGTCGCAAGATGGCCGGTCGTGTGGTAAAGACAAAGCAGGAAGACTTTGTTGACCCCGATACAGGTGAGGTTGTGTCAATCGAGCGCAGCGAGGTGGTTGTAGAGCGTGAAGCTATTCTGGATCAGGATCTCATCGACCGCATTCTTGACAGCGGCGTGGAGACAATCCTTCTTCACAAGGAGAGCGAGGGCGAGGATTCACTCGACTACTCACTCATCTTCAACACACTCGACAAAGATACAAGTAACTCTGAACGCGAGGCTGTAAACTACATCTTCCGTCAGTTGCGTAACGCCGAGCCTGCCGACGATGCAAGTGCTCGTGAGGTTATCAACAACCTCTTCTTCTCGGAGAAACGTTACGACCTTGGTGATGTTGGTCGTTATCGCATCAACCGCAAGTTGGGCCTTACCACCGATATGTCCATCAGAGTACTCACTAAAGAGGATATAATTGAAATTATCAAATATTTGATAGGTCTCGTAAACTCAAAGGCTGTTGTCGATGATATCGATCACTTGAGTAATCGTCGTGTACGCACCGTGGGCGAGCAGTTGTCTAACCAGTTCGCAATTGGTTTGGCACGTATGGCACGTACAATCCGCGAGAGAATGAACGTGCGCGACAACGAGGTGTTCACACCCACTGACCTTATCAACGCAAAAACAGTTTCGGCCGTAATCAACACATTCTTTGGTACCAACGCGCTTTCGCAGTTTATGGACCAGACAAACCCCTTGGCCGAGATTACCCACAAACGTCGTCTTTCGGCTCTTGGTCCTGGTGGTCTCTCACGCGAGCGTGCAGGTTTCGAGGTTCGAGACGTTCACTACACACACTATGGTCGTCTTTGTCCCATTGAGACCCCTGAGGGTCCCAACATCGGACTTATTTCGTCATTGTGTATATATGCAAAGATAAACGAGCTTGGTTTTATCGTAACTCCTTATAGAAAAGCGGCCGATTGCAAAGTTGATATCAACAACGACAACATTGTATATTACACTGCAGAGGAGGAAGAGGGTAAGATTATTGCTCAGGGAAATGCTCCCCTTGACGAGAACGGTAGCTTCATTCTCAAGAGAGTAAAGACCCGTCAGGATGCCGACTATCCCGTAGTTGCTCCCGAGAGAGTAGAGCTTATGGACGTATCTCCCCAGCAGATTGCATCAATTGCTGCTTCGTTGATTCCCTTCTTGGAGCACGACGACGCCAACCGTGCATTGATGGGATCGAACATGATGCGCCAGGCAGTACCCCTTCTCACCACCGAGGCACCTATCGTTGGTACCGGTATCGAGAAGAAACTTGTTGAGGACTCACGTACACAGATTGTTGCCGAGGGCGACGGTGTTGTTGAGTTTGTCGATGCATCACGTATTGTAATCAAGTACGACCGTACCGAGGAGGAGGAGTTCGTAAGCTTTGAGCCCGCTTCTAAAGAGTACATCATCCCCAAATTCCGTCGTACAAACCAGAATATGACAATAGACCTTCGTCCCATCTGTGACAAGGGTCAGAAAGTAAAAGCAGGTGATATCCTCACCGAGGGTTACTCTACACAGGCCGGCGAGCTTGCATTGGGTAAGAACCTCCTTGTTGCATACATGCCCTGGAAGGGTTATAACTATGAGGATGCTATCGTGCTCAATGAGCGCGTAGTACGCGAGGATATCCTTACCTCTGTGCACGTTGACGAGCTCTCACTCGAGGTTCGCGAGACAAAACGTGGTATGGAGGAGTTTACATACGATATTCCCAACGTTAGCGAGGATGCAACAAAAGACCTCGACAAGAACGGTATCATCCGTGTTGGTGCGTATGTAAGTCCCGGTGATATTATTATAGGTAAGATTACACCTAAAGGTGAGTCTGACCCCACTCCCGAGGAGAAATTGTTGCGTGCAATCTTCGGTGACAAGGCCGGTGATGTGAAGGATGCTTCACTCAAGGCTTCTCCCTCATTGCAGGGTGTTGTTATCGGTCGTCGTCTCTTCCAGAAGGCTGAGAAGACACGCTCGGCAAAATTGGCCGACAAAGCCAAACTCCCCAAAATCGACGATGAGTTCATGCAGAAGGTTGCAGAGCTCAAGAACATCTTGGTGGACAAGTTGCTCGTACTCATCAACGGTCGAGTATCACAGGGCGTGAAAGACTTTATGGGTACCGAGGTTATTGCCAAGGGTGCAAAATTCACCAAAGGCGAGCTCGAGGCTTTGGATTACGATTCAGTACAGTTGAGCAAGTGGACAGCCGATGCCCACACTAACGACCTCATCCGTGCTCTCGTAATCAACTTCTTGCACAAGTATAAAGAACTTGATGCCGAGGTTAAGCGTGAGAAGTTCGCTCTTACCATCGGTGATGAGTTGCCCTCGGGTACAATGAAGATGGCAAAAGTATATATTGCCAAGAAACGTAAGATCGGTGTCGGTGACAAGATGGCCGGACGTCACGGTAACAAGGGTATCGTTTCACGCGTAGTGCGTCAGGAGGATATGCCTTTCTTGGCCGACGGAACCCCCGTGGATATTATTCTTAACCCTCTGGGTGTGCCCTCGCGTATGAACATCGGTCAGATATTCGAGACCGTACTCGGCCGTGCAGGTAAACAGCTCGGAGTTAAATTCGCAACTCCTATCTTCGACGGTGCAAAACTCGAAGACTTGTGCGAGTGGACCGACAAAGCCGGTATTCCCCGTTACGGAAAGACATATCTTTTCGATGGTGGCACAGGTGAGCAGTTCGACCACCCCGCAACAGTGGGTGTCAGCTACATGCTGAAACTCGGTCACATGGTTGAGGACAAGATGCACGCCCGTTCAATCGGTCCCTATTCACTCATCACTCAGCAGCCTCTTGGTGGTAAAGCACAGTTCGGAGGTCAGCGTTTCGGAGAGATGGAGGTTTGGGCGCTCGAGGCCTTCGGTGCGGCGCACATACTACAGGAGATTCTTACAATCAAGTCCGACGACGTAGCAGGTCGTTCAAAGGCATACGAGGCAATCGTCAAGGGCGATGCAATGCCTACTCCCTCGCTTCCCGAGTCGCTCAACGTATTGCTCCACGAGCTTCGCGGTTTGGGCTTGAGTATATCATTTGAGTAATTAATTCCATCACGTTTGTCAATATACAACTATGGCTTTTAGAAAAGAATCAAAGACAAAAACAAATTTTACGAAGATTACCATCGGTCTTGCGTCACCGCAGGAGATTTTGGGTAATTCGTGTGGCGAGGTGTTGAAACCCGAAACAATCAACTACCGTACATATAAGCCCGAGCGTGACGGATTGTTCTGCGAGCGTATCTTCGGTCCCGTTAAGGACTATGAGTGCCATTGCGGAAAATACAAACGCATCAGATATAAAGGTATTGTCTGCGACCGTTGCGGTGTAATGGTAACAGAGAAGAAAGTGCGTCGTGAGCGTATGGGACACATCCAGTTGGTTGTGCCCGTAGCTCATATCTGGTACTTCCGTTCTCTCCCCAACAAGATAGGTTACCTTCTTGGTCTTCCCACCAAGATGCTCGACGCAGTAATATACTACGAGAAATATATCGTTATCCAGCCCGGTGTTATGGCACGTAAGGACGACGAGAACCGTCAGGATGTTCCCGGCAAGGAGAATGTTCTCGATGGCGTTGAGACCAACCAGTTGCTCACCGAAGAGGAGTACTTGAACATTATGGACAACCTGCCTGAGGGTAACGAATACCTTGATGACAGCGATCCCAACAAGTTCATCGCGAAGATGGGTGCAGAGGCTATTCAGGATCTTTTGGCACGTATCGACCTCGACTCTCTCTCTTACGAGTTGCGTAACCGCGCCAACACCGATATGTCGCAGCAGCGTAAGAACGAGGCTCTCAAACGCCTTCAGGTAGTAGAGTCTTTCCGCTCATCTATGGCAGCATCAAACGGCAACAACCGTCCCGAGTGGATGATTATGACCGTTATCCCCGTAATTCCCCCCGAATTGCGTCCCTTGGTGCCCCTCGATGGCGGTCGCTTTGCAACATCAGACCTTAACGACCTCTATCGTCGCGTAATCATACGTAACAACCGTCTTAAGAAACTTATCGAGATTAAGGCTCCCGAGGTTATCTTGCGTAACGAGAAGCGTATGTTGCAGGAGGCTGTTGACTCATTGTTCGACAACTCACGCAAGGCAAGCGCTTTGAAATCGGATGCTAACCGTCCCTTAAAGTCTTTGTCAGACAGCCTTAAAGGTAAGCAAGGACGTTTCCGTCAGAACCTCCTCGGTAAACGTGTAGACTATTCAGCACGTTCTGTAATCGTTGTAGGTCCCGAGCTTAAGATGGGTGAGTGCGGTCTTCCCAAATTGATGGCTGCCGAGCTCTACAAACCATTCATCATCCGTAAGCTCATTGAGCGCGGAATTGTTAAGACCGTAAAATCGGCCAAGAAGATTGTAGACCGCCGCGATCCCAAAATATGGGATATTCTCGAGCACGTAATGAAAGGACACCCCGTTCTCCTCAACCGTGCGCCGACACTTCACCGTTTGGGTATCCAGGCATTCCAGCCCAAGATGATTGAGGGTAAAGCAATTCAGCTCCACCCGTTGGCTTGTACCGCGTTCAACGCCGACTTCGACGGTGACCAGATGGCTGTTCACTTGCCTTTGAGCAACGAGGCTGTTCTCGAGGCACAGATGCTTATGCTTCAGTCTCATAACATACTTAACCCCTCGAACGGTGCTCCTATCACAGTGCCTTCGCAGGATATGGTTCTCGGTCTTTACTACATTACCAAGTTGCGCGAAGGTGCAAAAGGTAGCGGTATGAAGTTCTACGGCCCCGAGGAGGCACTTATCGCCTACAACCAGGGCCGCGTAGCAATACACGCTCCCGTTCAGGTTGTTGTTGAGGACCGCGACGAGAACGGCGAGTATGTTCAGGTAATGCGTGAAACATCAGTAGGTCGTATCATCGCCAATCAGGTGGTACCCCGCGAGATGGGCTTCATCAATACCGTAATTTCAAAACGATCACTCCGTGATATAATTACCGAGGTAATCAAGCGCGTTGGAGTAGCCCGTTCGGCCGACTTCCTCGATGGTCTTAAGAACCTTGGATACTATATGGCTTTCAAGGGAGGTCTGTCATTTAACCTTGACGACGTTATTATCCCCGACGCAAAAGCCGACCTCGTGCGTAAAGGTCACGAGAAAGTCGATGAGATTCTTGCCGAGTATAACCTCGGTCTTATCACCGACAGCGAGCGTTATAACAAGGTTATCGATGTTTGGACACACGTCAGCGAGGAACTTTCAGATATCCTCTTGAAAACTATCGCAACCGACGATCAGGGCTTCAACTCGGTATATATGATGCTCGACTCTGGTGCCCGTGGTTCTAAGGATCAGATTCGTCAGCTCTCTGGTATGCGTGGTCTTATGACCAAACCCCAGAAGGCCGGTTCTGAAGGTCCTCAGACTATTGAGAACCCCATTCTTTCGAACTTTAAAGAGGGTCTTTCAGTGCTTGAGTACTTTATCTCTTCTCACGGTGCCCGTAAGAGTCTTGCCGATACCGCTCTTAAGACAGCCGACGCCGGTTACCTTACACGTCGTCTTGTCGATGTTTCTCACGATGTTATCATCAACGAGGAGGATTGCGGTACTTTGCGTGGTCTTGTATGCACAGCTATCAAGAAGGGTGACAAGATTGAGTCAAAACTCAGCGACCGTATCCTTGGCCGTGTATCAGTACACGATGTTGTTGATCCCACAACTGGAAAGATCATCGTTGCATCGGGTGAGATGATTACCGAGGCTATTGCCGAAGAGATTGAGAATTCACCCATTGAGAGCGTAGAGATTCGTTCTGTGCTCACTTGTGAGTCTAAACAGGGTGTTTGTGCAAAATGTTACGGACGCAACCTTGCAACCGGCCGTATGGTCGAGAAGGGTGAGGCTGTCGGCGTAATCGCAGCACAGTCAATCGGTGAGCCCGGTACACAGCTTACACTTCGTACCTTCCACGCCGGTGGTGTCGCAAGCGGTATTGCACACGAGGCTTCAATCAAGGCTAAGAACGCATCACGCCTCAGCTTCGAGGAGTTGCGTACAGTTGATGCTGTTGAATCTGACGGTTCACCCGTGAAGATTGTTGTTAGCCGTTTGAGCGAGGTACGTTTCATTGACATAAACACAGGCATTGTCCTTTCAACACACAATATACCTTACGGTTCAAAACTCTATGCAGCCGATGGCGATGTTGTTGAGCCCAAAACACTCATTGCAACTTGGGACCCCTTCAACGCTGTTATCGTTACAGAGTTTGCCGGTCGCGTAGAGTTCGATTCAGTTATCGAAAACGTAACATACAAGGTAGAGACCGACGATAGTACAGGCTTGCACGAGATTGTTATCATCGAGTCTAAGGACAAGACCAAAATACCTACCATACGTATTGTTGACGAGAACGATGTTGTACTCCACAGCTACAACCTCCCCGTGGGCGGTCGCGTAATCGTGGACGACAAGCAGGTACTCAAGGCCGGTGATACAATGGTTAAGATTCCTCGTGTATTCGGCGGTACTGGTGATATCACCGGTGGTCTTCCCCGTGTTACCGAGCTATTCGAGGCACGTAACCCCTCTAACCCCGCAGTTGTTTCTGAAATCGACGGTGAGGTTACAATGGGTAAGGTTAAACGTGGTAACCGCGAGATTATCGTTACCTCAAAGGTGGGCGATGTCAAGAAGTACCTTGTTGCTCTCTCAAAACAGATTCTTGTTCAGGACGGCGACTATGTTCGCGCCGGAACACCTCTGTCCGACGGTGCAATTACACCTTCTGATATTCTTGCAATTATGGGTTCTACCGCTGTTCAGGAGTACATCGTGAACGAGGCACAGGACGTTTACCGTTTGCAGGGTGTAATGATTAACGACAAGCACTTTGAGATTATCGTTCGTCAGATGATGCGTAAGGTTCAGATCAACGATCCGGGTGATACCCGCTTCCTTGAGTTGCAGATTGTTGACAAACTCCAGTTCCAGGAGGAGAACGACCGCATCTGGGGTAAGAAGGTTGTTGTTGATGCCGGTGATTCAGAGAATCTCAAGCCCGGTCAGATTATTACAGCCCGCAAGCTCCGCGACGAGAACAGTACTCTTAAACGCCGCGACCTCAAGCCCGTTGTTTCGCGTGATGCACAGCCTGCTACTTCAACACAGATACTCCAAGGTATCACACGTGCAGCATTGCAGACACAGAGTTTCATGTCGGCAGCATCGTTCCAGGAGACCACAAAGGTTTTGAACGAGGCAGCAATCAATATGAAGAGCGACTACCTCTTGGGTATGAAGGAGAACGTTATCTGCGGTCACCTCATTCCCGCCGGTACAGGTCAGCGCGAGTTCAGCCGCATAATCGTTGGCTCAAAAGAGGACTACGAGCGCATACAGGCAAACAAAAAGGCCTTGCTCGATTTCTCTGACGACGAAGAGTAAAATCCGGTAAATATTATAAACAAGCGACACGCTTTAACGTGTCGCTTGTTGTTTTTAATAGGTGTTATAAATATTTTGATTTGTAAAAAATAAAATTTATTTTTGCATTATATTATATAAATGAGGATAGTTGGGCAATGAGTGATATTGTGAAAATCGATTTGGATGCGATTCTGGCTGCAAAAGCCGGCAAGAAGGCGCGTTTTATACCGCGTTTTTTGGTTTCCTATCTCAAGAAAATTATCCATCAGGACGAGATGAACGAGTTTATGCGTCTCAACTATAAGAAGCAGAACCTCGAATTCATAGCAGCCTTTATGCAATATTTCAACAACTCGTTTGAAGTGGAGGGGATTGAGAACCTTCCTGCTGATGGCCGTTATACCTTTGTGAGCAACCATCCGCTTGGCGCACAGGACGGATTGGGGCTTGCATACATTCTTGGTCAGAAGTACGAGGGTCGCATAAAACTCCTTGTAAACGACCTTTTGATGAATATCCCCAACATATCATCCTTCTGGGTGCCCATAAACAAGACTGGCAAGCAGGCACGCAACTTCCCTCAAATGGTCAATGCCGCTTTCGAGAGCGACAATAACATTGTGATGTTCCCTGCCGGAATATGCTCGCGTATGCAAGGCGGTGTAATCCGCGACCTCGAGTGGAAGAAAACCTTTATTACAAAAAGCGTACAGACACAACGTGATATTATCCCCATACATTTTGAAGGCCGTAACTCCGATTTCTTTTATCGCCTTGCCAATATAAACAAGATGCTCGGGATAAAATTCAACATTGCGATGCTCTATTTGAGCGACGAAATGTTCAAGAACAAGAATAAAACATTTAAGGTGACAATTGGTAAACCTATTCCTTGGCAAACATTCGATTCTTCAAAGAAACCCTCCGAGTGGGCGCAGTATGTAAAGGAGATGGTTTACAATTTGTAATCCCGATTATACAAGATATGGAAGAAATTATAGCTCCGGTTCCGAAGGAACTGCTGAAGGCCGAATTGACCGAAGACAAGCGCTTGCGCTTTACCCACCGTAGTAATAACGAAATATATATTGTTACGGCATTTGACTCGCCCAATGTTATGCGCGAGATAGGCCGTTTGCGTGAGATCGCCTTTAGAGCTGCAGGCGGTGGTACCGGCAAGTCTGTGGATATTGACGAGTTCGACACAATGGAGAACCCGTACAAGCAACTTATCGTGTGGAACCCCGAATGTGACGATATCATTGGCGGTTACAGATATATCTTTGGTAAGGAAGTGCGCCTGGACGAGCACGGCGAGCCTATGATTGCCACTGCGCACGGAATGTTCACCTTCTCCGAGAAATTTATGAAAGAGATTCTCCCCTACACGGTGGAGCTCGGTCGTGCATTCGTAGCGTTGGAGTATCAGTCATCAAAGATGGGTTCAAAGAGTATCTTCGCTCTCGATAATCTGTGGGACGGTTTGGGTGCGCTCACCGTTGTAATCCCCGATGTAAAATACCTCTTCGGTAAGGTAACTATGTATCCTTCATATCTTACCAAGGCACGCGATATGATTCTTTACTTCCTTAAGAAACATTTTGCCGACCCCGAGAATCTTGTAGTGCCTGCAACCCCTCTTCTTTTGGAAACTCCCGAAGAGGAACTTGCAGCAATCTTCGATAAAGAAACCTTTAAGGAGGACTACAGAACGCTAAAGCAGGAGGTACACAAGTTTGGCCTTGCCATTCCCCCGATGGTGAATGCCTATATGGGCCTCTCGCCCACTATGCGCATCTTCGGTACAGCTGTAAACCGCAGCTTTGGAAATGTTGAGGAGACAGGCTTGCTCATCGCTGTGGATGAACTGCAGGACGACAAGAGAATGCGTTACATCGAGTCGTTTGCCAAGGAGAACCCCGATGCTATAAAGCTGACCTCCGGAGCAAACAAGGTGTTCTATCGCATAGATAATAACGACTGATTTTAATAAACATAAAAAAAGCTCCGAGAACAAAATCCCTTGCTCGGAGTTTTTTCATTTAATGACAATCCCCTAAAATATGAAAGTACAGGTAATAAATAAATCAAAGCATCAGCTTCCCGCTTACGCAACAGGTCTTTCGGCAGGTATGGACCTTAGAGCCAATATCGACAGCCCCATTGAGCTGCAACCTTTGCAGCGTGCCTTGGTTCCCACAGGCCTTTTCATAGCCCTTCCCGAAGGTTACGAGGCGCAGGTGCGCCCCCGTAGCGGTCTTGCAATAAAGAAAGGAATAACCGTGCTAAACTCTCCCGGTACCATTGATGCCGATTACCGTGGTGAGGTGTGCGTTATTCTTGTAAATCTTTCGTCGGAGCCCTTTATAATTACCGATGGCGAGCGTATAGCCCAGATGGTCGTGGCGCGTCACGAACAGGTGGAGTGGAGTGAAGTTGAGGTGCTCGATGACACAGAACGTGGTGCCGGAGGCTTTGGCCACACAGGCGTGTGATTTTTATATGATGAAGCCTTTCTTCGTAAATATCAAATTGTGGCTGTTGCTGTGGGTGCTGCTTCCGCAGTTCTCTTTGGCAGCCTTGCATAGCGCGTGCGACTCTGTTGCCTGCGAGCGTGCTGTAGATTACTATTATCTGCAGGCACTTTCGCTTATGGAGCAGGAGAAGTACGACGCTGCCTTTGATATGCTGGAACATTGTCGCTCGCTCTCACCCTCATCGTCGGCAGTGCTTTTTGAATTGGTAAATATGCACCAATATCTTGGGCAAAAGGAGAAGGCTCTGGCAATGCTAAAGAAAATAGTGAACGATAATCCCCGGAATTATCAGTTCTGGCTTGCTCTTGTGCAGTATTACGACACCGAGGGAAACCGTGATGCAGCCCTTGAAGTATATGAGGATATGGCACTTGCCTTCCCCGATAAGAGCGATGTCTTTATGGCCTTGTCGGCACGTTATGCCGAGATGGCGGAATATGACAAAGCTGTGGATGCTCTTGAGCGCTACGAAGTGATTGATGGGCGTTCCGAGTTTGTCTCTATGCAGAAGTACCGCCTCTATGTGGTGCTGCAAAGGCGCGACGATGCTCTTGCCGAACTTGAGATTCTTTCGCGCGAGAATCCCGACGACCTCTATTACCGTTCCATTGAGGCCGACACCTACTATCTTTTCAATGAAAAGGAGAAAGCGCTTGCCATTTATCAGGATATCCTGGAGCTGGAACCCGATAATGTGATGGCTCAAATATCCCTTGTCAACCACTACAAGCAGGAGAAGAACCACGCGCTCTATGTGCAGAATGTCGAGGCTTTGCTCAGAAACGAAAAGTACACCGGCAAAGACCGCGTGTCGATGATTTCGGACTATATAAGCTACAGGGAACAGACCGATTCGGCCGGTTGCTACGAATATGTGACAGCCTTCCTCGACAGCCTTATGGAACTGCCTTTTGGCGTGCTCGATGCGGCAACCATATACTCTCTCTATCTATCATATAGCAATAAAGGGGAGAAGGAACAACTTCCCATATTGAACAAGATATTGTCGCTCGAACCCGACAACCGTGCAGCGCGAATGCAGAAACTGGAATATGCCATAGAGCGCAACAGCTACCCCGAAATAATAGCGGAGTGCGATACCGCCATAATGTATCACCCCGATATGCTTGAACTCTATTATTTCCGTGGCTTGTCGTGTTTCTTCCTTGGCCACAAGGAAGAGGCGGTTGAGACATACAGGCTGGGAGTGGAAAAGTGTGCGCCCGAAACAAGCAGCAATTTCATATCCGATGTGTATGCGGCAATGGGTGACATATACCACGATATGGGTAAAAATGATGAGGCGATGCTGGCCTATGAGGCCTCTCTCTCCTATAACAGCACAAATATTGTGGTGCTTAACAATTACGCATATTATCTGGCTCTCGAGAACCGCGACCTCGACCGTGCTCTCGAAATGAGCTACCATACGTTGAAGGTTGAGCCCGACGAGGCTATGTATATAGACACTTATGCGTGGATACTCTTTCTCCTTGAGCGTTACGACGAGGCAAAAGAGTATGCCGACCGCCTAACCTCCATTGAGGGGGAGAAAAGTGCTGTGGAATTGCACCACTGCGGCGATATATACTCAAAATGCGGAGAGATGGAAAAGGCTCTTGAGTGTTGGATTAAAGCACGTGATATGGGCGACGACTCCAAGGTGCTTAAGAAAAAGATAAAAAAGAAGAAGTATATCCCCGATGGTAAGAAAAAATAATATAATACTGCTTCTGTTCCTGCTTGTTGCCGTTGTGTTTACCGGTTGCAAGTCCACAAAAAGCGTTCAGAAGGATAAAAACACAATAGGTCTCTCTCTTGCCGAGATTGAGAGAATGCCAGCAGTGCAGGGCTCTTTGTCGGCCTTTTCCGCAAAGATGAAACTTTCGGCAAAAGCCAGTGGCAGCACCTTCTCCTCGCAAGGAACCATAAAGGTGAAAGAGGGGGAGGGAGTGCAGTTGAGTATTGTGCCTTTAGGGCTTTTCGAGGCTGCACGCGTGGAGTTCTCTCCGCTATATGTGCTTGTGATAAACAGGCTTAAGAAGGAATATTCCATTGTGCATTACAGTAATATATCTGTTCTTGAACAATTGGGGCTCAATCACGCTCTTCTGGAATCGGTGTTGCAGAACAGGGTATATATTCCCGGTAGCCTACCGGTTGGTGAGGCTCTCCAGGCAATGGATATAACCGCCGAGGGCGATACCCTTGTGCTGGAGAATACAGCGAATGGCATAACCTACAGGTATTATATAGAAAAAGCAACAGGCCTGTTGCTTAAAAGTGCGGGCAAACACTTAAATGGCACCACAGTAACTTGTGTATATGAGGGTTTTCAGCCAGTGGGCGAGAAGATGCATCCGCATAGCATAACCCTTACCCTTGCCGGAGCAGAGAAGCCCGTGGAGTTCTCCTTTCTTTTAAGCAAGGTAAAGGAAGATTACGACTACAATGCTACAAGCCCCTCTTCTTCGTACAAAAAGGTGGGCATTGTAGACCTCATTCAGGCCTTGAGTGGCAAATAAAAAACCTTAATAACAAACCACAGACACACTTCAGATGCGACAGATAAAACATTATATATTAATCCTTCTCCTCCTGCTTGCTTCGGCCTCGGCCATTGCGCAGACAGCCGAGATTAAAAAGATGCGTACCCAGGTGGGTAATCTGCAAAAGGAGATATCGCAGAAAGAAAATATTCTCCTCTCCTCAAAGAAGGATATAAACAGCAAACTGCAGAACCTCGACCTCCTTTCAGCGCAGATAAAAGAGCGCAAGGAACTTATAAATCTGCTTGTCAGCGAAGTGAGTGTGCTCAATAGAGAGATTGCAAAACTCAACAAGGAGGTTGCCGAAAATGAATCGCGTGTGAATGTCTCAAAGGATGAATACGCCTCGGCGCTTCGTCGCGCACGCTCTTATGGCAGTTTTCAGAGCAAGCTGTTGTTTGTGATATCGGCCGACAACTTTAATTCAATGGTGCGTCGTTACCGCTATGCCCGTGAATATATGCAAGCACACAAGAGAAAGGCCGAAGAACTGAAAGAGGCCATAGCTGCGTTGAACGTGAAGAAGTGCGAACTCGACAGCACACTGGCTACAAAGAAAATTTCCCTTGATGAGCAGACACACCAGCGCAAGGCGCTCCAGTTGCTCGAGGAGCAGCAGCGCTCGCTTGTGCAGGAACTTAAGAAAGAGTCGAAAAAGGTGGAAAAAGAGCTTCTTGCCCGTCGCAAGCAGTTGCAGAAACTCAATCAGGATATTGAACGCGCCATAGACCGTGAGATTGCAGCACAAAAAGCCCGTGAAGAGGCTGCAAGGAAAGCTGCAGCAGCAAAGGCCGCAGCCGAAAAGAAGAAGGGCGAGAAGGGTGGCAAAGCCGTTGCAGCAAAGCCCACAGTTGTGGAAGATGCCGGGGTTAAAGAGATGACAGGCTCCTTCTTGCAGAATAAAGGAAAACTGCCCGTTCCCATCACCGGCCCTTACCACATTGTGAGCAGTTTCGGCCCGCAGAAGGGTGTTGTGGGCAAGGGTAATGTGCAGATAGACTACGGTGGCATCACCCTCGGTGGCGAGCGTGGAGCAAAGGCCCGTTGCGTGTTCGAGGGTAAGGTTACTTCCGTTATTCGTCAAGGCGATTTTGCTTTTGTGCTCGTGCGTCACGGCAAATATATAACCGTTTACTGCCGTTTGAGTGATATTGCGGTGCAAGAGGGTGACAAACTCAAAGCCGGCGATATTATAGGTACCGTGGCGACCGATGCTTCGGGGCACACACGTCTGCTTTTCCAGCTGCGTAACGAAAAGGCCAAGCTAAATCCTATGCAGTGGTTGAAGGTAAAATAACAATTGGACGAATCATTTGAATACAATGAGAAAGATTTACTTTCTTTTCGTAGCCCTGCTATTTGTATTGAGCGCAGGCGCACAAACATTCCTCGACTGGACTCTACCAATGGTGGCACATCCAACAGCAGTTTGCAGAACAATTATGCAATAGGTGCTGTTGAAGGCTGTACCTTTACCTTTGACTGGGAGGTAAGCTGCGAGAGCAATTACAATTGGACTACCTATAAATACTGCAACGGCAGTTCCACCACATTGACCAAATACTGCACTAAAAGCAGTTATGGTACCTTAGATAACAAAACCACCCTCGAGCCCGAGGATGATGTTGCTCACGTTCAGTGGGGCGGTTCTTGGCGTATGCCCACACGTGCCGAGCAAGACGAACTTCGCAACAATTGTACTTGGGAGTGGACTTCGCTTAATGGTGTTAACGGTTACTGCGTAACCGGACTCAATGGCAACAGTATTTTCTTTCCTGCTGTGGGCTATCGCGTCGGTACGGGAGTCGACGTCCTGGAGTCTTACGGCTTCTATTAGTCTAATACGTTGGGTTGCCCGAGCAATACTGGTGCTTACGAGTTGATTTTATTTAGTGGTGGTAAACGTGAATTGTATAACGAATACCGCTTCTTCGGTCATCCTGTTCGCCAAGTGTGTGAGTTGAGGAAATGAATAAATAGCACATCATCCCGCTCTCCGAAAAACGGAGAGCGGGATGTGTTTTATACCGGGGGTACGTCGGCTGGTTTTAACTCCGCCACTTGCACGTGAGAGCGAGGGCCGGCGCGAAGTCACAGCGCCGTTTGCTTTCTGCGAGAACCTACTACGCTCGTTGCGTGTACAAGCAAGCTTGCATCCACTCGCTTGCAAGGTTGTTGCGACGACGGGAAAGCCGCGAGTAAGCGAGAACTAAGGAAGCTCGCTTGTTTAGTCGAGCGGGAGCGGGTTCGTAAAACAATATTTATATTCCCAAAGGAGTAGATTTTGTTTAGTGCTGTGACGGACGGGACGCACTATCAGTGCGCTCTGTTCTTCTGTCAAATTGGTGTTTCGGGCAGACACATCGGTCTGCCCCTACTAAAACACGTTACAGAAATTTTGTATGTTCCGGGCAAAACATCGCTCTGCGCAGCCGTGTTATATAAAAACATAAATAGCGACCAGTGAAGGTCGCTATTTATCTCTATAATACCAGTGCCGGAAACTATTACCCAAGCACTCTTTTGAAACGCTCAATAAAGTCGGCAGCCTGCTCCATCGTGAGAGTGAGCGGGGGCAACAAGCGTATAACATTTGTGCCGCTTACGCCGGTGAAGACGTGCTCGTCGAAGAGCAAACGACGGCGAATATCCTTTATAGGCTCGTCGAACTCCATACCAATCATAAGACCACGGCCACGCACCTCCTTAATCTGAGGCAACTTCTTAAGCTCCTCCATAAGGTAGTTGCTCACGGTGTTCACGTTCTCGAGGAGGTTCTCTTCCTCCATAACCTCGAGTACAGCCTGTACGGCTGCGCAAGCAAGGTGGTTACCGCCAAAGGTTGTGCCAAGCTCGCCATAGACAGCCTGGTATTTGGGACTTATGAGCACACAGCCAACGGGGAATCCGTTACCGATGCCTTTGGCCTGTGTGATGATGTCGGGGCGTATGCCTGCCCACTGGTGAGCGAAGAATTTTCCGCTACGGCCACAACCGCTCTGTATCTCGTCGAGGATAAGGGTGGTGTCGGTGGCGTTACATAGCTCCTGTAGCTGTTGCAGGAAGGCTGTGTCGGGTATTCTTATTCCGCCCACGCCCTGTATGCCTTCGATTATTACGGCTGTTACATCGCCCTTTGCAATCTCGGCACGCACTGCCTCAATGTCGCCAAGAGGCAGGTATGTGGTGTGTCCGCAGTTGTTTATGGGGGCTATGATTTTGGGGTTGTCGGTTACTTCCACGGCAAGTGATGTGCGTCCGTGGAATGCCTTCTGGAATGAGATTACGCGTGTGCGTCCGTTCTTGAACGATGAAAGCTTCAGGGCATTCTCGTTAGCCTCGGCACCCGAGTTTATAAAGAAGAGGTTGTAATCCTCGTAACCGCTTATCTTGCCAAGCTTCTCGGCAGCATCCTGTTGCAAGGTGTTTATCACCGAGTTCGAGTAGAACCCGAGTGTTGCCACCTGGCGGCTTATGTAATCGACATATTTGGGGTGCGCGTGACCGATGGAGATTACGGCGTGTCCGCCGTAGAGGTCGAGATACTCTGTGCCTTTGTCGTCCCACACACGGCATCCCTCGCCTTTAACGATGTTTACATCGAAGAGGGGATAGACATCATATAGTTTCATACTGTTTCTCTTTTTAGAATGCCGAAGGTTTAAGTTTCAATCCCACTGTCTCCTCGAGGCCGAAGAGCAGGTTCATATTGTGCACGGCCTGTCCGCTTGCACCCTTCAACAGGTTGTCTATGATTGATGTTATGAGCAGTTTGCCGCCGTGTTTCTCAAGGTGTATGAGGCACTTGTTGGTGTTTACCACCTGCTTGAGGTCGAGGGGCTTGCTCACAATGTGTGTGAACGAGTCGCGCTCGTAGTAGCTCTCGTAGAGTTTGTACAAGGTTTCAATGTCGAGGTCGCATTTTACCACGATGGTGGTGAAGATTCCACGGGGGAAGTCGCCACGGTAGGGTATAAAGTCAATCTCGCCGTCAAAGTCGGGCTGTAGCTGTTTCACACTCTGCAGAATCTCGGGGAGGTGCTGGTGTGTGAAAGGCTTGTAGATACTCATATTGTTGTTTCTCCAGCTGAAGTGGGTTGTTGTAGAGGGTTTTACTCCTGCTCCGGTGCTGCCGGTGATGGCGTTTACCGAGATATCGCCTTTGAGCAGATGCTCTTTGGCGAGGGGTAACAAACCAAGTTCTATACAGGTTGCGAAGCAACCGGGGTTGGCAACGTAACGGCTCTTGCAGGTTGCGCGACGGTTAAGCTCGGGCAAGCCGTATATGAAGTCGTGGTCGTTGCTCTTTATGCGGTAGTCCATCGAGAGGTCTATCACCTTCAACTCCTCGGGAAGCTGGTGGCTCTCGAGGAATTTACGTGTGTCGCCGTGGGCTGTGCAGAAGTAGAGGAGGTCAATCTCCTCAAAGGGCATAGTATCGCTGAAAGTAAGGTCGGTCTCGCCCAATAGACCGGCGTGTACGTCGGTTATGCGGTTGCCGGCATTACTGCTGCTGTGTACAAATATTATTTCAACTTCGGGGTGGTTGAGCAACAGGCGGAGAAGTTCTCCGGCGGTGTAGCCTGCGCCACCAATTATTCCAACTTTAATCATTATTATATGGTTGTCGTGGTTATTTTATTAAATTTTCTCGTCGGGGTGGTTGGCGTAGTAAGCGCGCAAGGGGGTAGAGGTAACCTTGATGAAACCTTTTGCCTCCTCGGCAGTCCAGCCTTTCTGTGTCTCGCCATATTCGCCAAGCTTGTTCTTTACAAGGTCGTTGGGTGAGTCTACGCCCACGGTCTCGAAGTGCTTGGGCATAAGTTTGAGGATGGCTGTGCCGGTTACGTTGCGCTGTGAGCTCTCGAGCATTGCCTCGATGTCGCGCATTACGGGCTCCAGGTACTGGCTCTCGTGGAGGAACATACCATACCAGTTGGCAACCTGGTCTTTCCAGTACTGCTGCCACTTGCTCAATGTATATTTCTCGAGGAACTTGTGAGCTGCGATTATGAGCATAGGTGCTGCTGCCTCGAAGCCCACGCGGCCTTTGATACCTACGATGGTGTCGCCCACGTGCATATCGCGGCCGATACCGTATGCTGCACCAATCTCCTCAACCTTCTGAATTGCCTTGATGGGGTCGCAGAAGTTCTCGCCGTTCACGGCTTTGAGCTGTCCGTTCTCGAATGTGAGGTGTAACTCCTCCTCGCCGCTCTTTTCAACCTGTTTCAGGTAAGCGGTCTCGGGGAGTCCCTGTTTGGAGTCGAGAATCTCACCACCGCAGATACTGGTTCCCCAGATACCTACGTTGTATGAGTATTTAAGCTTTGTAAAGTCGGCAAAGAAGCCGTTCTCGTTAAGGTAGTTAATCTCGTACTCGCGTGTAAGGGTCATATCGCGTGTGAGGGTTATAATCTCCACACCGGGTGCGCACACAAGGAAGGTCATATCGAAACGAATCTGGTCGTTACCGGCACCTGTTGAACCGTGTGCTATGGCCTGTGCGCCTATCTCGTTGGCATAACGAGCGATGGCGAGTGCCTGGAATATTCTCTCCGATGATACAGATATGGGGTATGTGCCGTTACGCAATACGTTACCATATATCATATATTTGAGGCTCTTCTCGTAGTATTCCTGTGTTACGTCGAGTGTAACATATTTTGTTGCGCCCAATTTGTAGGCATTCTCTTCGTTCTGTTTCAGCTGTTCGGGGCTGAAGCCACCGGTGTTTGCGCAGGCTGCATATACTTCATAGCCTTTCTCTTTGGCAAGGTACATAACGGTAAACGAGGTGTCGAGTCCGCCGCTGAAGGCTACAACTACTTTTTTCTTTTCCATAATTATATAAAGGTGTTTTTTTTATTCTTCTACTATTCTTTTAATCTTTTTTGCAGGGTCGTATAGCATTGCTGTGCATATGCAGTAACGGCGTCCGGTGCGCTCAAGCACGTCGTGGTTGATGCAGCCCTGGCAGCCTTTCCAGAATGCTTCGTCGTCGGTGAGCTCCGAGAAGGGCACGGGTACGTAACCCAGTTCAGTGTTTATTTTCATAACTGCGCCACCGCTTGTGAGGCCGAAGAGCTTTGCGTCGGGCCATAATTGGCGCGACAGGTTGAAGGCTTTCTTCTTGATGCGCTTTGCAAGGCCGTGTCCGCGGAATTTCTCCACCACGATGAGTCCCGAGTTTGCGACATATTGCTTGTTGCCCCAGCTCTCAATGTAGCAGAAGCCTGCAAACTCCTCACCGCTGAGGGCGATGATAGCCTTTCCTTCCTTCATCTTCTGCGCCACATACTCGTGGGTACGCTTTGCGATACCTGTGCCGCGTACTTTTGCTGCCGCACTTATTGTTTCGAGTATCTCGTCGACATACTTCTCGTGGTCTGCATTTGCAATGATAACATCAATGCCATCATTGTATACTTTTTCTTCCATCTCTTTTCGATGTGTGTTAAATATTCGGTATAATGGTTCTTAATGCTCTCAAAACGGCTCCGCGGCTGGCATCTTCGGCAATAATCATCATCACCGTGTCGTCGCCGGCAAGTGTGCCTATGATTTCGGGAAATTCGTAGTTGTCGATGTGGTAGGCCAGGGTACTTGCGTAGCTTGGCTTTGTGTGTATTACTGCGATGTTGCCCGAAAATTTAATGGAGAGGAAACCATTGGCCTCTTGTGCAGGGCTTATGGGGCGCATCTCTCCTTCAGTGCCCTCGTGACGATATTGGTGAGGGCGGGTAAGCACGTATCTGTAGCGGCCTTGAACGCCTACGGTCTTTACGACACGCAGTTGGTGAAGGTCGCGCGAGAGTGTTGCTTGTGTCAGCTTGAATCCCTCTTTTGCGAGTTCGCTCAAAAGTTCCTCCTGGCTCCCAATCTCTTGAGTGGAGAGGATGAGGCGAATTGCATCGAGGCGTGAGTTCTTTATCTTCATAATTGTATATTTATTCTTGCGAGCCGCAAAATTACGAATATTTACACAACTATGCATAAAATTCTACCATTTTTTTGCAAGAAAGTGCAATAAAATGGTAAAAAATATGCAACAATCACGTTTGTTGCATATTTTTTTGTATTAATCGAGCTCTTGGTCGGCTTCGTAACCGGCAAATTCGCGTATCTTGTTTTTGAGCATCGCGAATTGCTTGAAGAGGTCGTGTACGGGTTTTTCTCCATCCTTGTGCATTGGTGCCTTGCAGTAGAACGACATAAATTCCTGTATGCCGTGCTCTCCGGCGCGCAACGCAATGTCGCTGAAGAGTATGAGGTCGAGCACGAGTGGGGCTGCAAGTATGGAGTCGCGGCAGAGGAAGTTTACCTTTATTGTCATGGGGTAACCCATCCAGCCGAAGATGTCTATGTTGTCCCAGCTCTCTTTTTCGTCGCCACGCGGTGGGTAGTAGTTTATTCTAACCTTGTGGTAGATGTCGGAGTAGAGGTCGGGGTATACATCGCTGTCGAGGATATTGTCGAGTGCCGATGTCTTGCTGCGGCGTTTGGTTTCGAAGTTCTCGGGGTTGTCGAGTACCACGCCGTCGCGGTTACCCAGAATGTTGGTGGAGAACCAGCCTGTAACGCCCAATTGGCGTGTGAAGAAGGCGGGTGCAAGCACGGTCTTCATCATTGTCTGTCCGCTCTTGAAGTCCTTGCCGGTGATGGGTACTTTCTCCTCTTCGGCAAGCTCCCACATTGCAGGTATGTCTATACAGAGGTTGGGCGCGCCCATTACGTAGGGGCAGCCTTCGCGCATAGCAGCGTAGGCGTAGCACATACTTGGTGCTATGCGTGCGGTGTCGTTGGCCTTCATTGCTGCTTCAAAGGCGGCGATGCTGCCGTGTACCTCCTCGTCGCGGGGTATGTATTTTTCGGTGCTGGCTATCCATATAACCACTACGCGGTCGCAGTTGTTTTCTTTTTTAAAGTTGCGTATATCCTCGCGCAACTGCTCGGTAAGCTCCCAGCGTGTGGCTCCGGTCTTTACGTTGGGGCCGTCTATGTTTGTTGCGTAGCTCTTGTCGAAGAGGGCTTTATAGGGGCGTATTGCCTTGAGTTCCTCTTTTACGGGCTCAATATCCTGCTGCTTGAGCACGGCTGCTTTTATAGCTGCGTCGTATGCATCGTCCTCGTATAAATCCCAAGCACCGAATACTATATCTTCGAGGGGAGCTACGGGTACAATGTCTTTAACTTCCTTGTATATTTTTTCGCTGCCACGGCCCAGGCGCATAATACCTTCGCAGGCAAATGAGCCTGTGGGGCGCGAGAGGCCTTTGCGTGCCATAAGTGTGCCTATAATGGTAGTGGTGGTTACTGCACCTAATCCTACGCACATTACTCCGAGTTTTCCGTTTGCGGGTTTCACTCTGTTTTGTCTCATATCCGAACTTTTTTCAAAATATTTAACAAAGAAACTGCTTTTTATTGAACTAACCTAAATATTTGTATAAATGTTGTTCTTTTTCACAAATTTTATGCCATCTGCAGTGGTTATAGCTCGAAAAGCCCCTCTTTCAGTATCTCGCTCACTGTGGGGTGGGGGAACACGGTGCGTTTCCACTCTTCGGAGGTGAGACGGTGTGTTATTGCCATACAGGCGGCGCAGATGAACTCGCCCGAGGGGGTGCCCAGGAGGTGTACGCCGAGGATGTTGCCTTGTGGCGATGTGAGTATTTTACACAAGCCGGTCAGCCCCTCGTTCTCGGCAACGAAACGCCCCGAGTATGTCATCGGCAGTTTGCTTGTGCGGAACTCAATGCCTTGCGCTGTGGCTTGTTCCTCGGTGAGTCCCACGCTGCTCACCTCGGGGTTGGTGTATACTATGCCGGGGATGGCGTTGTATTCCATTCTGTCCTCTTTGCCAAGTATGTGGTTCACGGCAACCTCGGCTTCGCGGCTTGCGGTGTGGGCAAGGAGCGAGAAACCTGTTACATCGCCCGCGGCGTATACGTTGGGCATTGAGGTCTGCATATATTCGTTGGTCTTTATGCCACGCTCCACTTCAACAGCGATATTTTCGAGCCCGAAGCCTTTGAGCACGGGGCGTCGGCCCACGCTTATGAGTATCTTGTCGCCTTCGGCTGTAAGTTCGTTCCCCTCGCCGTCGGTGTAGTGTACGTTGTTGCCGTCGATGGCTGTAACCTTGCACCCGAGGCAGAATTTTACCCCTCTCTTGGCATATATGCCGCGCAACATTTCGGCAATCTCCTTGTCCATGCCGCCAAGAATTTCGGGCAGCATCTCAATTACCGTCACCGGCACTCCCAGGCTGTTGTAGAAACTGGCAAACTCCATTCCTATAACTCCACCACCTATGACTACAAGGCTTTCGGGGGCGGTGGTGAGGGCGAGAATCTCGCGGTTGGTGAGTACAGCTTCGTTGCCTTCGACTCTGGGGATAGGTGGCACGAATGCCTCACTGCCTGTGCAGATGAGCAATCTTGCAGCCTCGTAGCTCTCTCCCTCGCAGGTTATCTTTATGCCGGTTGTGTCGCCGTTCTCAATGTAGGCATCGCCGCGCACCACCTCCACGTTGTGCTGCTCCATCTTCATCTTTATGCCGGCTACAAGCTTGCGCACCACTTTTGTCTTGCGGTCGGTGATTTTCTTGTAGTCAAACGCTACGTTCTCGGCTGTTACGCCATACTTCTTACCGCCTTGCGCGTGTTCATACATCTTCGCGCTGTATAGCAGGGTTTTTGTGGGTATGCACCCCTCGTTAAGGCACACACCGCCAAGCTCGCGTTTCTCGAACAAGATGGTTCTTAAACCTTTTGCTCCTGCGTTTTCTGCCGCTACATATCCGGCAGGGCCGCCACCGATTATTGCCAAGTCGTACATAATTATATTTTATTTATTGATTATTTTCCTTCCACCAAATGTCGCCTTTCTCTATGCTCTCGCTCCATCGTTCTTCAGCCTCCCGTATGCCTTTTTTATACCAGTCGCTGTCGCTCTCGGTGTAGGGCTCGCCGTTGCCGTTGTAGCTGGTAAAATCGTCGATAACCCACTCGCCGTTCTCGCAAATAAGGTTCAATAGGGTTTTTCCTTTGTAGCTCTCCTCGCCAGTTGTGGTGAGCATAATGTATGTTGTGGTAACATCGGCTACGGCTGTCGACGGGCTTGTTATTTTTATATTCGATATCTCAAAATCTCCTAATTTGTCCCAGTCCTGCACTCTTATCCAGCAGTCTGTTCCGGCAATCATCTCACCGAACTTCTTCTCCCAATAAGTGACCTCGTTGTAGAGTTTCTTGAACTTATTGGAACAGCATATTTGAGTGAGAATGGATGTATTGCATTTTTCGCTGTTTGCTTGGCGTACAACCTCTTTGTAGATTTTGCTCAAACTATAGGCTATAGTTGCGGAGTCGGGATTTGCAAAGGTTTTGGTTGCGTTGGCGAGGTTTTGCCGCATTTCTGTGGCGTCGCTTGCAGCGTCGTGCTCATACTTGAAATCATCTACTTTCCAGCTTCCTTTTTCGGGTATTACATATACCGCGCATCTGAATTTTGTAGGCCCATCGTATTCTGTGCAGGTAAACAGTGCATCCACCCACGCAAGGTACACATCTTTTCCTTCTATCTTTTTTACTTCGGCAATAGTGAAGGAGCCCTTGTCGTAATAATCACTCACACGGTGCCACACATCGTTGTCGTCTTCTCTTAAAAGGCCGTAGCTCTTTTCTTTGCGAAGCACTTCGCGGTAGAGTTCCTTGAACACGGTCGAGCAGTACTTGACTGTTATAGCATCGGTGCCCGTGCGGTTATTGTATGCCTCAGTAACCTCTTCGTAAACCTCATTCAAGAATGCTTTAACCTCCCTCTCTTGTTGTGCAAAAGTTGGTAGAATGCTAAAGACAAGAATAAAAACAGATGCAAGTGCTTTCATAATAAATGCGATTATTTATCTCCTTGCTTCTCTTCTTTCCACTCAATTTTGCCGGTGTGCAGTGCAAAGAGTATATACATATATATCACGGCGGCAACAATGCCGGTTACAAAACCGTTGATAAGGCTTGTGGCGAGAATGAAAATGTCGGTCACGAGGAGAAGGGTGAAGAATACGCGCCAGGCATTAAGTTCCTTTGATGTGTGTGAGTAGCGCATTCGCATAATGGCTGGTAGTTTTGTGCGTGGCAAGGCTAGTAGAAGCAGCGCGTTAAGCGGCAACAGAATGTAGAGGACAAAAACCCACGCCACCATAATTCTTGTGGATGTGGCAACATCCCACTCGTTGAATAACCTTATTTGAATTATGCTGTATATGATTATTCCGGGATATATTGCTAGGGTGGTAGCAAGGCTCATTGCCATAAGCCATCTTCTTCTCACAGCCTTTATTCTGGCAAAATGCTCCCACTTCCTTATCTTGAAAATTATCTGTATTGCCATAAAAACCACTCCTAAAGCAAAGAATCCCACGCCGAGGTGATAAACATCCTCGCGCAGAATGCTGTACCGATGTTCTTCCACGCCATAAGCAAGTGCTGTGGGAATGGCTGTGGCACCGGCAAGCAACAAAAGTGCCGTGACAGCCGTGGGTGATGTTATATTCTTTAGCATAACAATCTGTTTTTTAGATTTGTCTTTTGCGAAGATAATGTATCGCTGTGGCAAAAGCAAAATAAAAGCGATTAAAAAAAGCGACAACCGAAAATGCTCGATTGTCGCCTTTACTTATAAAATCTCAAACAAGTTCATAGAGGACTTTGAGCGCATTATGGACTTTGTAGAGCATAAGCTTTGTTCTGAAGGATTGAAAAGACAAGTAGCTATGAGTTATATTTTGCATATTTAATTGCTCGTCTTAAGTACAACACTCCCATCTTTATTGTATTCCACTTTTATATCTTTATTTTTATATAACGCATACAAAGAAAGCAATGTAACAGCTGATATTATTGCCAAAGCAACAACGGCTGATTCTGAAATCATACAATGTTCAGGTGAAAATGTCTTAAAGATTTTAGCACAAATTTTATCACGTGCTGTTACAACTACTCCTTTCTTTTTTAGTTCCTCCATTGTTTCTACAACCTTTATTGTGTTTTCATCTACAATGTGAATAGGAAATTTGTCCTCTTTTAAAAGTTTTTTTAATTCCTTATGGCTATTTGCTTTATACATAATTGTTTTTTTTAATATTGTACAAATGTAACAAAAAAAATAAATATACCAAGTGGCTGTAATTATCGAACAGAAAATGAGAACGAAGTATTCAAGACTATGCGCTTATTTTCAAGCAATTACAAGAATGAAAAAGAAAAAGCGACAACCGAAAATGCTCGTTTGTCGCCTTGTGTCGGAATGAGGCGACTCGAACGCCCGACCCCTACGTCCCGAACGTAGTGCGCTACCAACTGCGCTACATTCCGTACACTAATAAAATTTGAGCGAAATATGGGATTCGAACCCACGACCCTCGGCTTGGGAAGCCAATGCTCTACCACTGAGCTAATTTCGCAATATCCTTGTAATTTATTTATCCTCTTCTTTGACTCAACAACAAGTTACAAGCTTAATTGCACTGCAAATATAACGCATATTCGTGGTTTTTTACGCAAAAAACAGGAATTTTTTAAAAATTCGTCACTTTTTTGCCTTTTTATTTGCGGGAGTCAAAAAAATGCTCTACATTTGCACTCGCAAAAGCCAAGGTGCCATAGCTCAGTTGGTAGAGCAAAGGACTGAAAATCCTTTTGTCCCCGGTTCGATTCCTGGTGGCACCACTTGAAAGGGAAGTTGAGAAAATCAGCTTCCTTTTTCGTTATACTTAATTTGACATTTTGCCAGGTTTACACTATTGATATACAATGAATTACATGCCACATTGGTATCTATATAATTCTGTTAAAGTCAAAAAGTCGAAAAAAGGGAACGACCTGGTTAGTGTACATTGTGGTGTACATTGAAAAATTTCAGTATTACGGAAACCATTGGTTCATCATCTTTCTATTCTTAAATACGAAACAAGAAAAGAGCTATGGTGAAACTAAAATTCATTGTTAAGGACGGTTCCCTGGTCCTAAGAATAAGTGAGGGAAAAGAGAGATATTACAAATCGGTCAAGCATCTTTTGACCGGCAGTCCTAATTTGGAAAGGCATTGGAACGCAGACAAAGAGCGATTCACTTGCAATGCCATTTCATACTCCGAGAACAACAAGGCACTGGAGGAGTTCAAAAGCACTTACACAAAGCTGCTATTAGAACGCCCTGAACTTACAGCACGCCAAGTAGCCTCATACTTCCAGCCAATCAAACAAGTCGGCATAATTAGCCCACAGAAAGCCACAGAAGAAGCCGTAGACGCTTCCGAGTTCAACTTTGTAGAGAAATACATGGAAGAGATTATAGTGCGCGAGAAAGCGAAACAAGGCTGTAATTTTGAGACGTACTCTAAGCTACTGAGCAAGTGTCGCAAAATCATCAAAGGCTTCTCGTCATTAACCTTCCAGTCACTCGATTACAAGGCTTGTGTGCGGCTTGCTCATACCTTTGCCAAACATGATGGCTACAAGGGTACGACTAAAGCATTCAGGAATGTACTGGGCAAAGCGAGCAAAGACCAAGAGGTGCCATTCTCCCTTACCCAGATAGGAGACTTTATATTTGCTGATTACAATCCTAAGAGACATTGTGTAGATGATAAAAAACCAGACATTCTTACTACGGAACAACTTAAACAATTCCTAAATGTGGACCTATCCAGCCTTACACCATCCTATAAAGACCGCAAGCAGGTTGAACTATACTATGACTTCTGCGTATTTATGTTCCATTCCTTCTTTGCTCCGTGTGATGTAATCAAGCTGAAGTATTCGGACATCACCAGAGCCAATACAATACGTGTCAAGCGTAAGAAGACCCACCAACCTGTAGAAATCCCTGTATCTCCAGCAATGGCAGATATAATAGCCAAATATAGAGGTCAGACGGTTGATGGGTATGTGTTTCCGATTATGGACGATAAGAAAGAAGCTGCATACACAACAGCCGATTACCTGTTCAAGAAATTCCGAGAGAAACTTAATATATGGCTCAAATGCGTAGGGAAAGAACTGGGATTGGATTACAATCTATATGCCTATGTGTTTCGCCATACAGCCATTACTGTAGCCTTAGATAGCGGTTTGCCTATTGCATACGTAGCGATGGCGGCTGGAACCAGCATTGAAATGATTCAGGAACATTACTACAATGGTGACAGTATAGTCAATCAGCAGAAACTCCAGATGGCATTTATGAGGGCGGCAATGTAATATTGGGCAATTTTATTAAGTTTATCATATTGTGTCACTTTAATTAATGAACAATATGGTTAAGCTAAAATTTATCATCAAAGACGGAATGCTGGTATTAAGAATCAGCGAAAAGAAGGAACGGTATTACAAATCGGTTAGACATCTGTTAATCGGACAACCCAATCTGAAATATTGGATGAAGGAGCATGAAAGGTTTAGTAGCCATGCCCCTTCATGCGCTAAAAACAATAAGATACTGGAGGATTATAAAAATGTATATAGGAAACTAATGTTTGAATATCCTGAGTTTTCTGCCCGGCAAATCGCATCATTTTATGGACATATAAATAAGACTTCCGACTTTGATTTGATGTACAATCATGTAAAAGTCTATGATTCCGTTGAAGAGTTTATGAATGCAGTCATAGAACGAGAGAAAATGAAACCTGGAGAGAACTATCTAAAATATAAATACCTTCTAACTAAATGCAAAAGGCTGATACCTCAATTCTCTTCATTAACTTTCCAGTCTATTAGATATGAAACTTGTGCAAAAATAGCGCAACTATTTGCGAATGACAGTGGTTACATTGGAGCAGTCAATTATTTTAGAGCTTTTTTATTTAAGGCTGATAAAGATCAGCATGTCAAATTCTCAATGTCACAAATTGGAGATTTTAATTTCAAAAGATATATTCCGAAAACATACAAAGGTCATCAAATACCTATCGTATTATCTGAAGAGCAATTGACAGATTTTCTTAATATCAATATTGAAGAATTTACTACAGAGAAATTCAATATGGAGACAGTGGAATTATTCTATGATTTCAGTTGCTTCTTACTGCATTCTTTCTTAGCTCCATGCGATGCTGTTTATCTACACGAAAGCAATATCACAAACCGCAATACCATCCAAATCAAGAGAAGAAAAACTTTTAAGTTGGCAGAAATCCCCATATCTACAAGAATGTCAAAGATTATAACAAAATACAAAGGTTTATCACCTTATGGTTACATATTCCCAATAGTTGATGACAAGAAAGAGAAACTGCACAAAAAGTATCAGTACCAAATGAAGAAATTCAGAGAGCACTTAAATCTGTGGCTACACAATGTTGGGGAAAAATTAGGCTTTGATTTTAGATTGCATTCATATATCTTCAGACGTACCGCCATATCACTGGCAATTAACAACGGATTACCAGTTGCTTATGTTTCGTCTTTATCTGGTACCCAGGCTGAAAATATCCAAAAATATTATTACAATGGATATAATAAATCTAATGTAGAAAAACTAAAAGACATATTTGATGGACAAACATAGCTGCACCACTTAAAAAAGGAATGAGGGAGCATTTCGCTCCCTCATTCTTAAATTATGATTTGAAATTGTATTTTACTACACCCTCAATATTTGTCAATTTGTGAGGATCATGAGAATCTTTTGGTTTATTTTCCGCTGTATAATAAATAGTGTTTACAGCATCTTCTCCATGTACACTCTTAAATTCCCTAATTTTATAACCTGTAAAGCCATCTCTTTCATATTTGATATAAAGAATATCTCCG
>JAZRMX010000001.1:0-52640 GCA_045647885.1 Bacteroidaceae bacterium | reverse complement strand
GAGATGGTATTCTCTACAAAATATGGTTTCCGCACTGTTGAGATAAAGAATGGCGTGGTACTTGTGAACGGGCAGCGCGTCTTCTTCAAGGGTGTAAACAACCAGGATACCCATCCCTTGTATGGTCGTGCAATAGATGTTGAGACTATGCTCAAGGATGTGGAGATGATGAAGCAGAGCAATATGAATATGGTGCGCACCAGCCACTATCCCCGCCAGGCAAAGATGTATGCAATGTTCGACTACTACGGCTTGTATATAATGGATGAGGCCGATATTGAGTGCCATAAAAGCTGGGAGGATTACAAGAAGAACAGTATATCGAACGACCTTACCTGGCGCGCTCAATATGTGGACCGCACCGTGCGTATGGTTTATCGCGACCGTAACCACCCCTCAGTGGTCTTCTGGTCATTAGGTAATGAGTCGGGTGTTGGAGTGAACTTCAACTTTACTTACTCGGCAATACGTACATTGGATTCACGCCCCATACATTATGAGGGTTACTCTAACGATAATTCGGCTGCAAACACTGATATGCACTCAAAGATGTACCCCGACCTTGCTTATGTGAGAAACAATGCGAACAACAGCATCGGTGGCGAGCCCTTCTTTATGTGTGAGTATGCTCACGCTATGGGTAATGCTGTGGGTAACCTGCAGGAGTTCTGGGATATTGTGGAGAGCAGTAGATATGGTATTGGTGGTTGTATATGGGACTGGGTGGACCAGTCAATCTATGACCCGCAGGCAATAAAGAGCGGTGAACTTAATGTTAACGGCTTCCCGAAATATACATCGGGCTACGACTATCCCGGTCCTCACCAGGGTAACTTTGTGAACAATGGTCTTGTTACTGCCGACCGCGCCTGGACAGCCAAGCTTACCGAGGTGAAGAAGGTTTACCAGTATGCTGCATTCTCTTACGATGCAGAGCAGGGTGTGTTGTCGGTAAAGAACAAGTATAATTTTACCAATCTCGATGAATTCACACTCTCTTGCTCGCTCTTGTGCGACGGTAAGGTTGTTGAGACAAAGAGTGTGGCAATGCCTTCGACCGAGCCTGCGGAAACTGCGGAAATAGCCGTATCGTTCAACACTGCATTTGATGCTGCTCACGAGTATCTGCTTAATGTTGAGCTTTTGAAGATCGATGCCGAGCCTTGGTGTGAGAGCGGTTATTCAATGGCTGCCGAGCAGTTTATGTTGCAGGAGCGTTCTGCTCTCGCGCCCGTTGATGCAGTCGGCACACTTTCGCTTGTTGCCGATGGCGGTTACACTGTAAGTAACGATAACATTACCTTTAGCGTCAACAGCAACGGCTTTGTAACCAACTGGGTTGCGAATGATGTTCAGGTGCTTGAGGGTGGCGACGGTTATCCCGTTTATAGCAACATCCGCTGGATTGAGAATGAAAGCCCTTATGGCAAGCACGAGTTTGGCGATGCAACAACATACATATCTTCGGCTACTGTAACAGCCTCTTTGTCTGCCGACGAGAATATATGCACCGTTACCGTGAATGCGCAGCACAACAAGTGTCCTTATACCATTGTCTATACTATATATGCAAGTGGTGAGGTGGATATGAAGATTGATTATTCGCCCGTGAGCTCTTTGCGCCGTATCGGTATCGACGTAATATTCCCTGCCGGCTACGAGAATGTCACTTATTATGCGAAAGGCCCTTGGGAGAACTATATCGACCGTCAGCGCGGCTCGTTCCTCGGTTGCTACACAACCACAGTGGACGATATGTTTGAGATGTATGCTCACCCGCAGTCTATGGGTAACCGTATGGCGTTGCGCGAGCTATCGCTTGTCAATCCCGAAAATGGCAACACCATAAATATAGCCACCGAGGGTGAGGTTTCCTTCTCGCTTTCTCACTACGACCAGGCACAATATCTTACACCTGTAATTCACCCCTGGGATATTGTGAAGGACGATGTTGTCTATGCAACCTTCGACTATATGCAGCGTGGTATTGGTAACGGTAGCTGCGGCCCCGGTACAGAAAGTATGTATCACTGCCCCTTCGGTTCTACTTATAGCCACACATTGCGTATAAGCACTGTTAATGGTAAGGACACAGGAATTGAAAATGTTGGCATTGAGGCTTGTGCTGTTAAATATGATGCAGCTGAGAAGGCTTTGGTGGTAGAGAATATGCCTGCCGATGCTGTGGTTACAGTAGTGAATATGGGTGGCGTTGTCATAGGCAAGAGCGTTGCCGGTGAAAAGGCAGTAGTGTCACTTGCCGGCGTGCCTCAAGGCTCTTACGCTGCTATAATAAGTGCTTCCGGTGCACAGCGTGTTCACAAGTTTATCAAATGGTAAACTTGTGAATACAGGATATAAACAAAAAGCGGTGCTCTTTTAAAAAGAGCACCGCTTTTTTATATAGAAGTATTTATTACTTAATCTCCCAAGTATCGTTGGTATTCAAGAGTTCGGTGAAGGTGTGGTATTTCTTCTGCGCCTTAACCTCCTCAATCTGTGCGTGAACAGAATCGTTATAGGTGGGTGCCTCAACATCGCGTATTACACCGAGAGCGATGGGAAAATCGGGGCCTTCCATAAGCGCGAGCTTCAAGTGAAGGGTGGTATCCTTGCAGTGTGCGTCGTGAACGAGTATATCATTCTCTGTTACGCCGTTCTCGCCAATCTTCACCACCTTAAGGCCGAATCCCTCCTGCATAAGGCCGAATTCGCTATTCTCGCCGAAAATCATAGGCTTGCCGTGCTCCAGATAGATAGCGTTCTTTGCACGTCCCTCTTTGGTGTAGATGCTGTCGTGTGTACCGTTGTTGAAGATTATACAGTTCTGCAGAACCTCTACAACCGATGCACCTTTGTGCTGTGCAGCAGCTTTAAGGCAGGCAACAGCGGGTTGCATATCTGTTGCCACGCAACGTGCGAAGAACTGTCCGCGTGCACCGAAGCATAGCTCGGCGGGGTGGAAGGGGTCCTCTACTGTTCCGTAAGGCGAAGATTTGCTCACAAAACCTCTTGCCGAGGTGGGTGAGTACTGTCCTTTGGTGAGGCCGTATATACGGTTGTTGAGCAGTATCATATTGAGGTCGATGTTACGACGTACGGCGTGTATAAAGTGGTTACCGCCGATAGCAAGGCCGTCGCCGTCGCCCGAAATCTGCCATACTGTCAAGTCGGGGTTTGCAACCTTTGCTCCAGTGGCTATGGCTGCCGCACGACCGTGTATGGTGTGGAAACCATAAGTGTTCATATAGTAGGGCAGGCGCGAAGAGCAACCGATACCCGAAATTACCGCTGTCTGGTGGGGAGCGATGCCTATCTCGCTCATAGCTTTGTGCAGCGCGCCCAAGAAAGAGTGGTCACCGCAACCGGGGCACCAGCGGGGCTGCCCGAATTTATAGTCTTGTACTGTGTATTCGCTCATTGTTATTCCTCCATTATTTTTGTAAATGCCTCAACCAAGGTTGCTACCGCAAAGGGTTGGCCTTTTACTTCGTTGTACTGATGCAGTTCGATGCCTTCTACTTTTGTGCGCAGATAAGATGCGAATTGTCCCATACTCTGCTCGGCAACGACTATTTTCTTGTATTTGCGCAGAACCTCGGCAGTGTTGCGGGGTAGGGGGTTGATGTAGGTAAAGTGAGCAAGAGCGGTTTTCTTGCCGGCCTTGTTCATAGCCTGCATAGCCTCGCACAAGTGTCCGTATGTTCCACCGAAGCCTACGATAAGAAGGTCGGCATCCTGGTCGCCTTCAACCTGAAGCTCGGGTATATAGTTCGCGATTTTTGCAACCTTTTCGGCACGCTTCTCAACCATATTGTGGTGGTTGTCGGGGTCGTTAGAAATAGCACCTGTTGCTGCGCTCTTCTCAAGACCACCGATGCGGTGCATAAAGCCCTCGGTTCCGGGTACAGCCCAGTAGCGTACATCGTTCTCGGGGTTGCGTTTGTAGGGGCTCCAGCCCTCTTTCATTTCGGGTGTCACATAGGGCGGAACTATTGTGGGATATTCTGTGATATTGGGCAATTTCCACGCTGCCGAGCCGTTGGCGATGAATGCGTCGGTGAGCAGAATTACAGGTGTCATATGCTCTACGGCAATTTTACAAGCGTTGAAAGCTGCATCGAAACAGTCTGTGGGAGAGGTTGCTGCTATTACAGGCATAGGGCTCTCGCCGTTACGGCCATAGAGCGCTTGTAAAAGGTCGGTCTGCTCCGATTTTGTGGGCAAACCGGTTGAGGGGCCTCCACGTTGCACGTTTATAATAACGAGGGGAAGCTCTGTTATTACGGCAAGGTTTATAGCCTCGCTCTTAAGGCATACACCGGGGCCACTGGTGCTTGTGCAGGCAAGTGCTCCTGCGTAGGCTGCACCCACAGCCGATGCACAACCGGCAATCTCATCCTCGGCCTGCATAGTAACCACGCCGAGTGACTTGTGCTTTGCAAGCTCGTGCAGAATGTCTGTTGCGGGGGTAATGGGGTATGAACCGAGGAAGAGGCGCATTCCTGCTTTCTCGGCTGCGGCGATGAGGCCGTATGCGGTGGCCTTGTTACCGTTGATGTCCATATATTTACCCTTTGCTTTGCCCTGCTTGCTCTCAATGCTGTATGTGTGAGAGATTGATGCGTGGGTATTGTGTCCCATATCGTATCCTGCGTGGAGTGCCTTGATGTTTGCCTCGGCAATCTCGGGCTTCTTCGCAAATTTTGCACGCAACATATTCTCGGCAAGTGAGAGGTCGCGGTCGAAAAGCCAGCAAACAAGTCCCAATGCTACCATATTCTTGCAGCGTACGATGCTCTTGTTGTCGAGGCCGCTATCTTTGAGTGTAGCCTGGCACAAAGAGGTTATGGGGCAGGGAACAACCTCGTTGGTAATTCCAAGCTCCTTAATGGGGTCGTCTGTCTTGAATTCTGCTTTCTGCAGGTCTTTCTCGGCGAAAGAGTCTGTGTCGATGATTATTGCGCCTGTGGGTTTGCAATATTTGTGCTGTGTCTTTAGCGCAGCAGGGTTCATTGCAACGAGTATATCGCACTTGTCACCGGGTGTCAATACCTTGTCGGCACCGATGTGTACCTGAAAACCTGAAACTCCGGTGAGCACGCCTTGCGGGGCGCGGATGTCGGCGGGGTAGTCGGGGAAAGTACAGATGTCATTTCCTACCGTAGCCGAAATTGTTGAAAATATATTACCGGCCAACTGCATACCGTCGCCCGAGTCGCCCGAGAAACGTACGATGACCTGGTCCAATTCTTGTGTCTTCTTAAGTTCTGCCATTTGATGGTCGTTTAGTGATTTTTTATTTAATGACTGCAAATTTCGCAAACATTTGTCAAATGGAGAAATTTTTTAACAACAACTTTACATATAAAATAAAAAAATCTGCATATATATTTTCTTTTTCGCATAAGTTTTGCATAAAAGAGAATATATATGCAGGATTTATAAAATTTTATACAAGAAGTCTATTCGAGATATCGGGCTACTTTGCCGCTTAACTGCAGCAGCGATATTTCGCAAATTTTTGTGTTGTACTGTGCCGAAAGAAGGCGTTCTTCGGCATCGAGAAGGCTTTTCTGTGCCTCGCGCATTTCAAAACCCGAAAGGTCGCCGAGCATATATCGCTCTTTTGCAATATCGTGGTTCTCGCGTGCTGTTATAAGGTTCTGTTCTTCGAGGTTCAGCAACTCGAGGTTATTGCGGTAGGCTTGCCACAGGCTGCCAAGGTCGGCTTTCAGGGAGAGCTCCAGGCGGTCGCGCTGCAGCGTGGCGTTGTTTATCTCTATCATTGCGTTACGCTTTTCGCGTCGGCGGTTGCCGTTCCACAGGTTTATACCCACTGTAACACCACCGTTCAAGCCCCAATTATTGCGGTGGTTGTAGTTGCTTGGGGTGTCGTACTTGTTGTAGCTGTAGTCGTACCCTGCATTCAGTTTCAAGTAGGGGTAGTTGCGGGAGAGTACTTTTTTATAGTCGAGTTTTGCGAGGTTGCTGCTCTGGTCGGCTTTCAGCAGTTCGGCATTGTTTGTGAGGGTGTTGTTCCACAGGTCTGCAAAGTCGAGTGTCGCATCCACGTTAATTGTGGTGTCGCTTGTGTATCGCGGTGTGTAAACCTCTTTCTCGGCCATAAGCTCGTTGAGTGCTATGCGTGAGCTTATAACTGCCTCCTGCTGTCTCAAATATTGTGCACTGTCGGCATTGAAATCGACCTTAGCCTGTTGGTAGTCGAGGCGCGAGAAGTTACCTATGTGGTAACGCTCCTCCACAATGCGCAGACGCTCTTTTGAAAGCTGCACCGCATAGAAGTAGTTCTTCAGGCGCAGGCGTTGCTGTATGAAATTATAATACTCGGCGGTGAGGGTGGCTATAAAATCCTCAATGGCTATACGGGTGTTGGTCTGGCCCATAAGCTCAAGCTCTTTGAGTTGCTTGTATGTGGTGCTTATGGCAAAGCCGTCGAAAATAGTCCAGTTAAGGTCTACGCCTGCCTTTACGTTCTGGTTCAGTATATTGCGCTCCTTTATGGTAGCCTCGCCGCCTTGCACTTTGGCACTGTTGCTGTTGTTGCTGAAGTCGTAACCTCCACTAAAATCGAGTGTGGGTAGGTATCCGGCGTTGGCAAGGGTGGCGTTGTTGTGCGCAATCTCTTCCTCGCCACGTGTTATGCGCAGCGAGTAGTTATTTTCGAGCCCTCGTTGCAGGCACTCTTTGAGCGAAATTGTCTGTGCCTGTGCTTGAAATATTGTTGCGGCGCAGATGCATATTGCTGATATTGTCTTTTTCATTATTCTTCGTCTTTTTGTCTTTCGGTTGATATGTAGCTGTATATAGCAGGTACTATGTACATTGTGAGGAGGGTTGAAACGAGCATACCGCCGATAACGGCTGTTCCCATAGCTATACGCTGGTTGGCTCCCTCTCCGCTTGCGAATGCTAAAGGCATAAGGCCGAGCATTGTGGAAACGCTGGTCATAAGGATGGGGCGCAGACGCTGCAGCGATGCACTTTTTATTGCGCTCATCTTCTCCTCGCCGGCCTCCTGTTTCTGGTTGGCGAATTCAACGATGAGGATACCGTTTTTCGCTACAAGGCCTATGAGCATAATTATACCAATCTGGCTGAAGATGTTCATCGTTATATCGGAAAAATACATAAAGACAAGCGCACCGGCTATGGCGAGAGGTACGGTGAGCATTATCACGATGGGGTCCTTGAAACTCTCGAACTGTGCCGCCAAGATAAGGTATATGAGCACAAGTGCGAGGATAAAGGCAAACATAAGGCTTGACGAGCTTTCGCGGTACTCCTTTGAATCACCAGAAAGGGCTGTGCGGAAAGTTTCGTCGAGCAGTTCGTCGGCAATCTTGTCCATCTCGTCGAGTCCCTCGCCTATGGTTTTGCCGTCGGCAAGTCCGGCCGATATTGTAGCCGAAATGAATCGGTTGTAGTGGTAGAGCTTGGGAGGTGCCACTGATTCTACAAACTCCACAAGGTTGTCGAACTGTATCATTTCGCCCTTGTCGCTGCGTATGTAGAGCGATTTTATGTTTGAAGGCGTGTTGCGCTGCTGGCGGTTTATCTGTCCGATAATCTCGTACTGCTTGCCGTTCATATAGAAATATCCCATACGCTGTCCGCTGAGGCCGTATTGAAGTGTCTCGGCAACATCGCGCACACTTGCTCCGAGCGTGCCGGCTTTGTCGCGGTTTATGTTTACACGCACCTCGGGGCTGCTGAATTTAAGGTCTACGTCGGCCATCTGGAAAGTGGGGTTTTCGTGTACTCGCACCAAAAACTCGGGCAATACCTCCTGTAGTTTTTCGATACTCACCGCCTGCAGAACATACTGCACGGGCATACTTCCGCGTCGGCCACCGAACGATGACTGCTGCTGAACAAAGGCGCGTGCCTTTGTCTTTGTGCTTATTGCTTGTGAGAGCTTTGCCGCTACATCCATCTGTGAGTAGTCGCGCTCGCTGAGGTCTTTAAGGGTAATGCGAATGTTTCCGCTACCGCTCGATACGCGTGCTGTAACCGACTCGGCATCGGGTATGATGGAGTCTACAAGAGCGTTTATATCCTCGGTGTAGTCGCGCATGAATTCGTAGCTTGCGCCCTCGGCTCCGCGAGTGTTGATGGTAATCTGTGAACGGTCCTCAAGGGGTGCCATCTCTGCGGGAATTTTGCTCCACAAGAAACCTATAAGTATAAAGGTTATAAGTGTGATGGGTATTGCCCACACGCGGCGCTCAAGGAACCACGCGAGCGATTTCTCGTAGATACTGTTCATACCTGCGAAGAAGGGCTCGGTCTTCTTGTAGAATCTGTTCTGCTCCTTGCGGCGTTTTAGAATCTTTGTGGCAAGCATAGGAGTGAAGGTGAGCGCGGCGAACGAAGATATAATCACCGAACCGGCTACCACGAAACTGAACTCGCGGAAGAGGCGTCCGCTGGTACCCTCCATAAATACGATTGGCAGGAACACTGCCACAAGGGTTATGGTGGTGGAGATTACAGCAAAGAATATCTCTTTTGAGCCCTCGATACCTGCACGGAAGGGGCGCATTCCTTGCTCTATGCGTATGTATATATTCTCCGTCATCACAATGGCATCGTCTACCACAAGTCCCACAGAGAGTACTACGGCGAGCATTGTGAGCACGTTTATTGAGAACCCGGCAACATACATCACAAAGAAGGCTCCGATGAGCGACACGGGAATAACAATACAGGGAATGAGGGTTACACGCCAGTCGCGCAAGAAGAGGAAGATGATTATAATAACGAGTATGAATGCCTCGTATACGGTCTGTTTAACCTCGTCGATTGATGCACGTATGAATTTTGTATTGTCGAATCCGTAGGTGTATTTTACATCCTCGGGGAGGTCTTTCTCCATAGTGCGCATACGCTCATAGACAGCGTCGGCTATCTCAATATGATTGGCACCGGGTTGAGGTGTTACCACCACGCCCACCATAGGAACGCCATTCATCTTCATATAGCTCTTGAGGTCGGCAGGGCCAAGCTCGGTGTATCCGATATCGCTTACGCGTACAATATTGCCGTTGCTCTCTTTGAGTATTACGTTGCTGAATTCCTTGGCTGTGTGCATCTGTCCCATTGTGCGCAGGGTGAGCTCTACGGTGTTACCCTCGATGCTGCCCGAAGGAAGCTCGACATTCTCGCTTGTTATGGCGTTCTTTACATCTATGGGGGTGATGCCGTAAGCAGCCATCTTGATGGGGTCGAGCCAGATGCGCATAGAGTAGCGTTTCTCTCCCCAGATGCTTACGCTACTCACATTGGCAATCGTTTGCAACTGCTCTTTCACGGTGAGGTCGGCAATTTCGCTGAGCTCAAGCAACGAGCGGTTCTCGCTCTGTATAGCCACCATTAGAATGGGGGTTGCATCGGCATCGGCTTTTGATACTGTGGGAGGGTCGCAGTCGCGGGGAAGGAAACGTTGTGCGCGTGATACCTTGTCACGCACGTCGTTTGCGGCGGTCTCAAGGTCTACCGACAGCTCAAATTCCACAGTGATGCGGCACTGTCCCTGCTGGCTCACGCTCGAGAGGGAGCGTATGCCGGGTATACCGTTAATGTTCTGTTCCAGAGGCTCGGTTATCTGGTTCTCAATAACATCGGCATTGGCACCGGCGTAGCTGCAGGTAACCGATATAATGGGGTTGTCTACCGACGGGTATTCACGCACTCCCAGGGTGTAATATCCTATGAGTCCGAACAGGAGTATTATTATGGTGAGCACCGTGGCAAGTACCGGTCGGCGTATACTTAATTCCGAAATATTCATAATGCGGTCTCGGTTTGTGGGTTACTTTAACTCGGCTATTTTTACGGGTGAGCCTTTGCGTAGCTGCAGTGTGCCCGAGGTAAGTATGGTGTCGCCGGCCTGTAGACCGTCGAGAATCTGTACCTCGGCGTCGGTGCGTATTCCTATGGTTACGGAAACAGGCTCGGCACAGCCGTTGCGGTATACGAAGACTTTGTTTATTCCCATTTCGGGCACGATAGCTTCTGAAGGTATGGCTATTGCATTGGCTATCTCTTTTTGTTTCAGGCGTATATCGGCATATCTTCCCGACATTAGTTCTCTGTTCTTGTTGGGGTAGAGGGCGCGCACGCTCAAGGTGTGTGTTGTTGCGTCGAGGCTCGACTCTGTTGCGTATACTTGTGCGCTGTAGGGCTCCAGCGTACCATCAACTTTGAATTCAAGGTTCGAGCCTTTCTTTACATCGTTTGCGTAACGCTCGGGCACGGAAAACTCAATCTTTATGGGTGTGAGGTTGGTGAGTTTTGCCACGATGGTGCTGGGTGAGGCGTAAGCACCCACGCTCACCTGGCGCAGACCGATGGTGCCGTCGAAGGGTGCGCGCAATTCGGTCATCTTTATTTCTGCCTTTACTTTTTCAATATCGGCATTGAGTGTAGCAAGCTCTGTCTTCACCTGCTCGTAAGCCTCTTTACTTACCGCGTCGCGCTGCAAAAGGGCATTCTGGCGATAAACGCGGTCCTCGGCAAGGGGTAGCTGCGACTCAAGGCGCTGCAACTGTGCCTGCAGGTGGCTGTCGTTTACTTTGGCAAGAAGTTCGCCTTTTTTTACATAACTGCCTTCGGTGAAAAATATATTGGTGATTTTTCCCGATGTCTCGAATGAGAGTTCAACCTCCTCGTCGGGAACGAGTCTGCCTGTTATCTGAATCTCGTCGGTGAGTGTGTGGGGTGTCACCACCAGAGCGTTAACATTCAACACCTTGCGTGCCTTCTGTTTGGGTTGTGTGTCGGCTGCGCTTAATTCTGTGTTTTTGTGCGGGGTTAGTTGGTAGAATCCGAAAATTCCTAATGCAATAACCAGTAAGGTTATCAGTACCCATTTGATTTTCTTGTTCATAGTCTTTATGTTATTTTGTTTTATCCTTGTTCTTTTTCCTTTCTGCCACGTGGGCATCATTCTTTACAAAAATAGGAAAATTTCCTGTTAATTTTTTTTATTGCACACTTTATTTAACATAAATTATTTATAATAGTGTACTGCTATCCAATAAAGATGTGGAATTATTGGATATTTCCCCCTTTTTTCCTATCTTTGCAACATATTTTGTGGTACACTGCTGCCACAAAAGGGTTTTGAATAATATTAACGAAAAATAGAATAGAATTATGATTAATGCTCAAGACATTAAAATCGGTACCGCTATCCGTATGGATGGCAAGTTGTATTTTTGCATCGACTTCTTGCATGTAAAGCCCGGTAAAGGTAACACTTTCATGCGTACAAAGTTGAAAGATGTTGTTGATGGCTACGTATTGGAGCGTCGTTTCAACATCGGTGAGAAATTGGAGGATGTTCGCGTAGAGCGTCGTCAGTTCCAGTATCTCTATCAGGAGGGTAACGATTATATCTTTATGAACAACGAGACATACGAGCAGGTGCCCATCGCAGCAGACCAGATCAACGGTGTTGCTTATATGAAGGAGGGTATGAACCTTGAGGTTGTTACCGATGCTTCTACCGACACTATCCTTTTTGCCGATATGCCCGTGAAGGTTGTACTCGCTGTTACATACACCGAGCCCGGTCTTAAGGGTGATACCGCTACCAACACTACAAAACCTGCTACTCTTGAGACAGGTGCCGAGGTTCGCGTTCCCTTGTTCATCAACGAGGGTGAGCTCATCGAGGTTGACACACGCGATGGCTCTTATCAAGGTCGTGTAAAAGCTTAATAAAAAAGATTTGTTATACTCTATAATTGTTCCGGTTTACAACAGACCCGAAGAGATAAGCAAACTTCTCGAAAGTCTGGCGGCTCAGACGGTGAAACCTTTTGAGTTGGTAATTATAGAGGATGGGTCTAAAGAACGGTGTGACCATCTGATTGGTCACTACCGTTCTTTTTTTACTATCCATTACTACTACAAGGAGAACGAGGGGCGTTGCGAGGCACGTAACTATGGTATGGAGCGTGCTCAAGGCGATTATATGCTCTTCTTCGATTCCGATGTAATACTCCCGCCCTTCTATTTTGAAAAACTTGAGGCTGTTATGGCGGTTGCGCCCTGCGATTGCTTCGGCGGTCCCGATGCTGCCGACGACTCCTTCTCGGATATGCAGAAGGCGGTGAGCCACTCTATGACCTCTTTCTGGACAACGGGTGGTATACGTGGCGGCAAGGTGGTGATGGAAAAATTCTGTCCGCGTACTTTCAATATGGGGCTCTCGAGGGCTGTATATGAGAAAGTGGGCGGTTTCAACGATATGCTTGGCGAGGATATCGATTTGAGCCTGCGTATTCGCAAGGCCGGGTTTGATATAAGGCTTATACGCGAGGTCTTCGTGTACCATAAACGCCGTATAAACTTCGCCAGCTTTTTCAAACAGGTGAACAACTTCGGGCAGGCACGTATATGGTTGCAGCTTATTCACCCCGGTTCTATGAAACTGGTACACACGCTACCTGCGCTTATGCTGGTGGCCGGTATGCTGTTGCTTGTTGCAGCGGTCTTCGTTCCTTGGCTCCTGTTGTTTCCTTTGCTGTATGCCTTGCTTATATTGCTTGATGCTCTTGCAGGAAATTACAGCTTTAAGGTTGCCTGTATGTCGGTTGCGGCTGCTGCTGTGCAGATAACAGGTTACGGTTCGGGTTTCATAAAGGCTTTTTGGTATAAAATGGTACTGAAGCAGCCGTTGGAGACCAAGCGTACTCTTATAAATCTTATGAATAGGGATTATGGAACCGAAAATAAAGCAGAGCATTAAGGAGTGGCCCGAGGATGAGCGTCCGCGCGAGAAGGTCTTGAAGAATGGTGTAGCTTCGCTCAGCAAGTCGGAACTATTGGCTATTCTCATAGGTTCGGGTAATGCCGAGGATTCGGCTGTGGAGCTTATGAAGAAGGTGCTTGCTTCGTGTGGCAACAGCATTGCGGAACTTGCCAAGCTTACGGTCGATGACCTTTGTGAGTTCAAGGGTATAGGCCCGGCAAAGGCTATAACGATAGTTGCGGCGTGTGAGCTGTGGAAGCGTCGCCGCGACGACGACAGGGAGGAGCAAAAGCGCATAAAGTGTTCTACCGATATATACGAATACTTCTATCCGCTTATGTGTGACCTCACGGTTGAAGAGACCTATGTGCTGTTGCTCAACAATATGAACAAGGTGATAGACCACGTAAAGATAAGTAGTGGCGGTCTCACGGCTTCAACGGTTGATATTCGCCTTGTATTGCGCGAAGCGCTTATGAAACGTGCTACGGCTGTTGCTCTTTGTCACAACCATCCCTCGGGTAATACTCGTCCCAGTCGTGACGACGATAATGTTACCGTGAGCATTGCGGCTGCGTGCAAGATTATGAATATACGTTTCCTCGACCATTTGGTGTTTACCGACGGGGGATACTTTAGTTATAACGACGAATCTCGTCTATAATTTATATATATGGAAAAAATTGCGTTTGAAGAAAAAATAGTTGAGATGATAAAAACGGTGTACGACCCCGAAATTCCCGTAAACATTTACGATCTCGGGCTTATATACCGTATTGAGGTGAAAGAAGATAATTCAGTGGATATTGATATGACGCTTACTGCTCCCAACTGTCCTGCTGCCGATTTTATGCTCGAGGATGTGCGTCAGAAGGTGGAATCGATAGAGGGTATTGGTCCTCTTAACCTTCAGTTGGTTTTTGAGCCCGAATGGTCACAGGATCTTATGACCGAGGAGGCTAAGCTGGAATTAGGGTTGCTTTGATAAAAAAACAATTCGTATGAAGAAAATATATTTCCTTTCCGATGCACACTTGGGCTCTTGGGCGATAGAGCATAGTCGCACGCACGAGAGAAGGCTCGTGTCGTTCCTCGACAAGATTAAGAACGATGCTGCTGCGGTGTATATGCTTGGTGATATGTTCGATTTCTGGTACGAATTCAAATATGCCGTACCCAAAGGCTTTACACGTTTCTTGGGCAAGGTGTCGGAACTCACGGATATGGGCGTGGAGGTTCACCTCTTTACCGGTAACCACGACCTTTGGTGTCTCGACTATTTTGAAAAGGAGTGTGGCGTTACGTTGCATCGCAAGCCTTGCCTTGTGGAACTTTATGGTAAGGAATTCTTCTTGGCTCACGGCGACGAGTTTTCAAAGGACAAAATGTTCCTTATATTGCGCAAGATTTTTCACAGTCGTTTTCTGCAACGCTGTTTCTCTTCTCTTCACCCTCGTTGGAGTCTTTGGATGGGTAATAGCTGGGCGCGTCACAGTATGATAAAGCATAAGATTAAGGGCGATACTCCCTTCCTTGGTGCCGAGAATGAGTTCTGCGTGCAGTTTGCCAATGAGTATCTGCAAAAGCATCCTGTGGTCGATTGCTTTATATTCGGTCACCGTCACGTCGATGAGGATTTTCCCTTAGGTGATAGCTCGCGCTGTATCTTCCTTGGCGACTGGATATCTAATTTCGCCTATGTTGTGTTCGATGGCAAGGAGATTGTGCGCAAGCATTATATTGAGGGCGAGAGCAAGGATTTATAGAAATTATTTCGGCTCACACGCAAAGACTAGACTATTCAAAAAAAAAGAAACTTTCGGGTAGACACATCGCTCTGCCTCTACATCTCGCGCCGGTTTATGCGCAAAATATGTCGCATTTTAACTCCTCCCCTTGCTTTGCGAGGTTGTTGCGACGACGGGAAAGCCGCGAGTAAGCGAGAACAAAGGAAGCTTGCTTGTTTAGTCGAACGGGAGCGGGTTCGTAAAACAATATTTATATTCCCAAAGGAGTAATTCTATTTTATTGCGCCACTTGTAAGGGTAGACCGGCGTGTCTGCCCTTAATACACACTTGCTTTTTGCTTCTCGGTGTCGCTAACCGCCCTTCTTTGTTCCTGTGTAAATCCTTTATTGCCCTTTTGGGCGCAAAAGGGCGCAAAACGCCCGGCACACGGGGCGTAACAGTCGCTCGCGCCTCTGCTCACGCTGTTTCAAATAATTGAAACATCCCTCGTTCGTTCCTCGCTTGTCATTAAAGGCTATTCGTTGCAGTTTAGGGGCTCCGTAAGCGTGCGGTATTGCGTTGTAAGTAAAATAACGGCATACCGCACTATGTCCTCGCCTGTTTCCTAAACTGCAACGGCCTTTAATTGTGTTACTTACGGTGCCGGTTTTATTTTTGTAAATTACTTTTGCTGGTGTAGGGGCGCACCGGTGTCTGCCCTTAATACACACTTGCTTTTTGCTTCTCGGTGTTGCTAACCGTCCTTCTTTGTTTCTGTGTAAATCCTTTATATCCCTTTTGCGCGACAAATAACATAGGTTTGTAACGCCGAGAAATTGAGTTAAAGGCCTTTTACTTCCCCAACCTTTGCTGGTGAACAATTGTTTCAGTAATACATACACAAGAGCCTCGGAGGGGTATCCTCCGAGGCTCTTGTGTATTACCGCTTTGTGTGGTAATTATTTCATACCTTTTATAATTTCGTATGTGTCGCTTGCAATCATAAGCTCCTCGTCGGTGGGGATGAGCAGAACTTTTACCTTTGATGTGGGGGTTGAAAGTATAGCTTCCTCGCCGCGTGTTACAGCGTTCTTAGCCTTGTCGAGCTCTACGCCCATAAACTCAAGACCTTCGAGTACAGCCTCACGGCAGTCAGCCTGGTTCTCGCCTACACCACCTGCGAAGATGATTACGTCTACACCGCCCATAGCAGCAGCGTACTCGCCGATGTATTTCTTAATGCGGTAGAAGTACATTGTGTTGGCAAGCTCGGCACGCTTGTTGCCGGCCTCGGCAGCAGCTTTTACCTCGCGCATATCGCTTGATACGCCTGAGATACCTGCTACACCCGATTTTTTGTTCAAGAGGTCTGAAAGGCCTTGTGCATCCAAGCCCATCTTGTCCATAATGAAAGGGATTGCACCCGGGTCGATGTCACCGCTGCGTGTACCCATCATAAGACCTGCAAGGGGTGTGAGTCCCATTGAAGTGTCGATGCTCTTACCATCTTTTACAGCGGCGCAAGAACCACCGTTACCAATGTGGCAGGTGATTATCTTACTGCCCTCTGCGGGGATGTTAAGCATCTCCAAGGCGCGCTTGGTGATGTAACGGTGTGATGTTCCGTGGAAGCCATAGCGGCGTACGCCGTATTTCTCATAGAGCTCGTAGGGAACAGCATACATATATGCGTAGTCGGGCATAGTCTGGTGGAAGGCTGTGTCGAATACACCAACCTGGGGAATCTCGGGAGCAACCTCTTTTACAGCGTTTACGCCCTTGAGGTTTGCGGGGTTGTGGAGGGGTGCAAGGTCGTTGCAAGCCTCGAATGTTTCGAGAACCTCGTCGGTGAGGAGGGTAGAAGCGCTGAACTTCTCACCGCCGTGTACCATACGGTGACCAACAGCGTCAATCTCCTCGATTGAGCCTACAACGCCGTACTTGTCGCTTGTCAAGAGGTCGATGATGAGGCGAACACCTGTTGTGTGCTCGGGGATAGATGTAAAGATTGTCTCCTTCTCGCCGTTGGGCAATGTGAACTTTATGAATGAGCCTTCGAGACCGATTTTCTCGATACCGCCTTTTGCAAGTACATCTTTTGTTTCGATGTCAAACAACTGGTATTTGATTGATGAACTTCCGCAGTTCAATACAAGTATTTTCATAGTGTGGGATTTTTTATTTTTTTGCTGCTATTGCCTGGTTTGCTGTAATTGCAATCATCATATAAACATCTTCGATTGAGCAACCGCGTGAAAGGTCGTTCACGGGGCGTGCGATACCCTGGAGCACGGGGCCGATAGCCTCGGCGTTACCAAGACGCTGTACCAGTTTGTAACCGATGTTTCCTGCGCCGAGGTCGGGGAAGATGAGTACGTTTGCTTTTCCTGCTACGGTTGAACCGGGAGCCTTGCTCTGTCCCACAAAGGGTACAAGTGCTGCGTCGGCCTGCAACTCACCGTCGATAGAGAGTGAGGGGTCGAGCTCGTGTGCAAGTTTTGTAGCCTCCACCACTTTGTCTACCATCTCGTGTTTAGCCGAGCCTTTTGTTGAGAAGCTGAGCATTGCAACACGTGGCTCCTCGAAGCCTGCGATAGCTTTTGCTGTCTGTGCTGTACATACGGCAATCTGTGAGAGCTGGTTTGCGTCGGGAGTGGGAGTAACGGCTACGTCACCTACGAAGAGAACGCCATCCTCGCCATATTCCTTAGCGTTGGTGATCATCATCATTGCGCCAGATACGCAGCTGATGCCGGGAGAGGTCTTGATAATCTGCAATGCGGGGCGCAATACGTTACCAGTTGTGTTCTGTGCTCCGGCAACCTGTCCGTCTGCGTCGCCGTTCTTTATGATAAGACAGCCGAGGTACAAGGGGTTGCATACAAGTTTCTGTGCATCCTCCATTGTCATACCTTTAGCTTTGCGCAACTCGTAAAGGAGGGTTGCATATTTCTCGGCATCGGGGTTGTTCTCGGGGTCGATGATAGTTGCTTTGTCGATGTTAGAGAGACCGAATTTCTCGGCAAGTGCAAGAATCTCGGCTTTGTTACCGATAAGAATGATTTCGGCAATACCGTCGGCAAGTGCTTTGTCGGCAGCTTTCAATGTACGCTCCTCTGTGCCTTCGGGGAGTACGATGCGCTGTTTGTTGTTGCTCGCGCGCTCGAGTAGTTTTTTAATAACATCCATTGTTGTAAAATTTATTATAGTTTCAATAATTTCAAAAGCGGGTTGTCTGTGGAATGTTATCTCGCAGGCAGTTTTGTTGCTACAGGGGAAAGGTCGTGCGGCTGACGGCAACCGGTGAGGCAACAAGAATTTTTGGTATATGCCAGGCAGTGCAGCCTGCTTTTTTGCATATACTCTGCAAAGGTACGCTATTTTGCTGCGTTTAACAAAATATGTGGCTGAAATTTATATATAAATTTATATCTTCGCGCATCGATAGGCTATTTTTATGGAGCAACCCCTTTTTGACTCTCAGCAGCCATCGCTTGTAAAGGAACAACTTTATGGGCTATGGCAGGAGGCTTTCGGCGATAGCCGTGAGTTTATAGATGCTTTTTTTGCTCATTTTCCTTGTGACGAGTGTGCTCACACATTGTCGGTGGACGGCAAGGTGGTGGCTGCGCTTTACTCTCTTCCCTTTACGCTTGTTAATGACGGGCGCGAGTTGCCTGCGGCCTATATATATGCCGTTGCTACAGAGACCGATAGCCGTGGTCGCGGTTATATGCGCTTGCTTATGGAGAGGGTGGAGCGTTTGTTGCACGAGCGTGGAGTGGAGTTTTTTTTTCTTCTGCCGGCAGGTGAGGGTTTGCGCTCGGCTTATTCGCGTTTGGGCTACGAGCCTTGTTCGCGTATGAAAGTGGAGGAGGTTTATCCCCGGGTTTGTGATGCCACAGGGCTCTTTTTTAAGGAGGTTGCTGATGCTTCTCTCTTGTGTGATTTCTGTGCTGCAGTGCAACGTGAGCGAGGAACGGCTGTCCTTCATTCAATAAATTCTATTGCGATGAATATCTATAATTGCGCATCGCAGGGTGGTGGGGCTTTTGCTCTTTTTGAAGGGGAAAGAATTGTTGCTGTTGCCTTTGCTATGGTGGTCGATGGCGCGGTTCTTGTGCCGGGGCTTTTTGCCCGTTCATTGATAGAGGAGAACTGTTTGTTGCACTCTCTTTGTGTGCGATTCGGCGTGGAAAGTTTGCGTGTGTGCCGCACGGGAGTGGGTGAGCCTTATTGTATGGGGCGCGGGCTCTCTTTGCGTGATGCCCACATTTCTCTTATGCTCGATAAATAAACTTTTCCTTCAGTCGGTTTTTCGGGATTTTATTCTTATTTTCGCATCGCTAATTGTGGAAATTATGAAGTTTTTGAAGAATATATCGTTATTTGTACTTGCTGCTCTTCTTTTTACAGCTTGTGGTAAATCGGCAGCTCTTACCCCCGATGATGTTGCCGTGAATTTGTATAACGGACTCACCTCGGGTGATGTGGATTTTGTGAAAAAGCATATTTACTTTTCTGCGGCATCGGATTATACCACTTTTTGCGACTATCTTGATATGGCTGTGGAGTCAAATGATTTCCGTGAACGCACCGCCAGCTACAAGGCCGACTATTATGCCGTGGATACAAAGATATTCGGCAACGAGGCTTATGTGGAACTTTGTGGCTTAACTCCGTTGAATGGCACTGCAAAGATGACTGTGCACCTTCTCTTTGTTGATGGTAAGTGGAAGGTAGATGGCGACCACGGGGTTTTTCATAGGCGGTAAGCCTTTTGCCGGCGTACCGGAATTATCTCTTTTTCGAAAAAGTTAAGGTAAGAACAGGTCTTGAACGTACAGGTTGGCCGTTTCTGGTGGCAGGCTTCCACATTTGCTGTGTATTGTATAATCGCGTTAAGGCGGAACTGTCGATAAAGTTATTGCCTGAACTCTCTTTTACCTTCGCAAAGGTTATGGTACCATCGGTTTCCGCATTGAATTCAAGCGTGACACACACCTCTGTGAGGCCGCTTTCGACTACTGCCTTCAAGTTTCCTAATTGCAGTTCCTCTGTTCTTCCTATAAATTCGGCAGGGGTATCATATTTTTCTTGCCCGTTCGGCTCCTGTCTCATTCCAACATTGAATTGGAACTCTTTAACAGGTTTGTTATTTGTTGATATTTATCAATGTCGGTCCCGCTTCTTATTACAGCTTCATCGGCCTCGTATTCGTGTATGTTCTTTATGCAAAGTTTTGTGAACCACGTCATTGGATTGAACCACTGTACCAATATAAGCAGGTCCACGAAGATAATGTCGAGCGAGTGCAATGAGCGTGAGTGTGCAGCTTTGTAAGTGATAATCTCCTGTCCGTTCTCTTGCAGATCTTTCCTGTTTATGACCACCCAATGAAACCAACTGAATGGCCTTATATCCTCGTCGTCAATGACGCGCAGTCTTATATTTTGGTCGGTATATGGCCTTGCATCGCGGGGAATCCCCTTCTTGATTATTCTTGTGAGCCCCACATACATAAATGTCTGGCGGGCAAGCAACAGAAAAACTCCGGCGATAAATATTGCAAATACAATGTCGAGCCATTGGATATCGCACCCAAAATTAATATATATAAAGCAAGCACTACCGCTAGAATATACTCTAACGATAGTGCTATGTCTAAAATAGGGACTTTGAGTAGCCCTCTCCTAATTGTTATTGTTCTTATTTAGATTACTTGCAAACAGGGCGCACCGATTGGCCGATGTAACGGTCGTGGATGGTGTCCCAGATGAAGTTGTCGCCGGCGAAGAAGAAGTTCAGGCCGTCGGCGAAGTCGCTGTAAAAGCTACTCAACGAACTCGACCAATAGCCGCCGTGGGAACCCTGAAGGTAGACTTCCGAACCGCGGCGGTAGCCCGCAGCGGGCAGGAAGATGCTGTTGCCGTTGAGGCCGGTTACGCGGTAACCGTTTACGCCGTTAAGGGTGGTCCACTCACATTTGCATTTGTTTATTAACTCTTTTAGCTCATCCAATGTGGGCATTCGCCAGGAACCGCCACATTTAACGGTGGCTACATCATCGGCAGGTTCAAGGGTGGTTTTGTTATCCACAGTGCCGTAACTGCTGCTTGTGCAGTATTTGGTCATTGAGTCATCAGTGCCGTTGCAATATTTATAGGTGCTCCAATCGTAGTTTCTTTTTTCTTCTGTTTCTCCCCAAGCATAGTAGCCGCCATACTCCCAGGGCTGTGTCGCGCCCACATTGCAGTTTGCCCATTTAACCGAGAGACCGAGGTCTATAGCGCGGGAGTCGGTAAATCCTCCGCCTCCGAGTGCACCTTGCATTGCAGCAAGTGTGGCATAATCAGTGTCGTCGTCATCACTACCGCAAGCAGTAAAAGAAAATGTTGTCATCACTGCGACAAGCAGTGTCAAACAGTTGTAAATAAAAGACTTTTTCATAGCAATAAAATTTTTATGTTAATAGATATAAACTTCATTGTTGCGAAGGTAAGTCAAAAAGTTTAGCAATCACCCCCCCGTTGTTAAAATATGTTAATTGTTATAAATTCATACTTTTTGCCCAATAAGATAGAGCTCCCGGTGGCACAAGCGAAGCGCAGTGACGCAGGAGTTTACAAAAAAGATAGAATTTTAAAGACATAAGAACAGAAAGACAAAATACAGCTATACTTCTCGCAGAGGGACGAGCGCAAGAGAAACGAAGCGCGGAGGGAGTGTAGATAACATAAGCAACAAAACAGTCGGGCAGACAACGCAGCTCTGCCCTACATTCTTTGCAAATAAAAAGAGGGTAACCCGTTTTGCATAAGGGCTACCCTCCTTTTTTATATGTTATGGTATGCAGCGTTTTAAGCAAGCAACTGTTTAAGTTCCTCCACATTCATCTGTTTCTGCTCGCCGGTACTCATATTTTTTACAGCGATGGTGCCGTCCTGCATCTCTTGCTCACCTATGATGGCTACATAGGGTATTGCGTGGCTGTTGGCATATCCCATTTGCTTCTTCATCTTGTCGCTACTGGGGAATAGCTCTGCCGAAATTCCGTTAGCACGCAGTTCGCCGATGATGCCTAGTGAGTGCATTGCCTCTTTCTCGCCGAAGTTCACGAACATTATCTGTGTGTTGTGAATGGCTTCGTTGGGGTAGAGGTCGAGCTGGTTCATTACGTCGTATATGCGGTCGGCTCCGAAGGAGATACCCACACCCGAAACGCCTTCCATTCCGAATACTCCGGTGAGGTTGTCGTAACGGCCACCGCCGGTGATGCTGCCAATGGTTACATCAAGGGCTTTAACCTCGAGAATGGCACCTGTGTAGTAGTTGAGGCCGCGTGCAAGTGTGAGGTCGAGGTCGAGTGCGCTGTTTATCTTCAAAGCTTTTATTGCGTTGAGTATGAAGCTTATCTCTTCCACGCCTTTTTCGCCTGTGGCATTGCCCTGCAGGGTTTGGGCTATAATCTGCAACTTCTCGTCGTTGCCGCCTTGCGCCTGAAGTATGGGCAGAAGCTTTTCTATTGAGCTTTCGCCGATGCCTTTCTCTTTAAGCTCGGCTATTACTCCGTCGAGGCCTATCTTGTCAATCTTGTCTATTGCAACGGTGATGTCAATTATCTTGTCGGGCTCGCCAATAACCTCGGCTATGCCGGCGAGAATCTTTCTGTTGTTGAGCTTGATGGCGACACGTATTTTAAGTTTTGTAAATACGTAGTCGATAAGCTGTATGAGCTCCACTTCGTTTATGAGCGAGTTGTTGCCGATGATGTCGGCGTCGCACTGGTAGAACTCGCGGTAGCGGCCTTTCTGCGGGCGGTCGGCACGCCACACGGGCTGAATCTGGTAACGTTTGAAGGGGAATACCAGTTCGTCGCGGTGCATTACGACGTAGCGTGCAAAGGGCACGGTGAGGTCGTAACGCAAGCCTTTCTCACAGAATTTCGAAGCAAGCTTTGCTGCATTGCGGCTGAGCAGTTCTTCGTCGGTGATGCCGCTGAAGTAGTCACCAGAGTTCTGTATCTTGAAGAGTAGTTTGTCTCCTTCGTCACCATATTTTCCCATCAATGTGGAGAGGTTCTCCATTGCGGGGGTCTCAATCTGCTGAAAGCCGAAGATGTGGAAGGCTTTGCGTATGGTGTCGAAGATATAGTTTCTTTTCGACATCTCGGTGGGCGAGAAGTCGCGTGTTCCTTTAGGTATAGATGGTTTTGCTGCCATTAGTCGCGTCTGTTAAGATATATCATTACATAGTAGAGTAGTGTTGCTAGCGACGATAGTGCTGCCACTACATAGGTGTATGCTGCCGAGCGCAATGCGCTTGTGGCATACTGGTGGTTGCGTGCATTTGTTATGCCTGCCGACGACAACCAGGCGAGGGCGCGACGGCTTGCATCGACCTCTACGGGCAATGTTACGAAGCTGAAGATGGTTGTCATTGCAAACAGGGCGATGCCTGCAAGGAGTATTCCGGGGAATGACTGTATGGTGAGTATACCAATGAGGAGTACCCACGACATTATGCCCGAAGAGAATTGTACCACCGGAACTAGTTTAGAACGTAGGGTGAGTGGTGCGTACGCACGGGCGTGCTGCACGGCGTGTCCACACTCGTGAGCAGCTACGGCTGCTGCTGCTATGCTTGCCGAGTTGTAAACGCCGCTACTTAAATTAACGGTTTTGTTTACAGGGTTGTAGTGGTCGGTGAGCATACCGGGTGTGCTGGTGACGGTCACGTCGTATATGCCGTTGTCGCGCAACATCTTTTCGGCAACCTCGCGACCGGTAAGGCCGATGGGCATCTTCGAGAATTTCTCGAACTTGCTTTTGAGGTTTGCCTGCACGATGTAGCTGGCAATGGCAATTGCCAAAAAAAGTATCAGGTAGGTGTAGTCGTAACCCACCGTACCTGTACTTTGTGCATATGTTGCAATAAATGATAAAATGCTCATATGTTTAAATTAGATTGAACGTGTGATAGTCTGGTCTCTGTCGGGGCCGATGGAGATGTACTTCACGGGAACGCCAAGCTCCTCTTCAAGGAATTTAATGTAGTCCTTGAATGCTTGGGGAAGTTCCTCCTCGCTCTTGAGCTGTGTGAGGTCGGTCATCCAGCCTTTGAGCTCTGTGTACACGGGCTCAACGCCTTCAATGTCATAAGGAAGGTGTGTGAGTGTCTCGCCGTTCTTCTTGTAGGCCACGCAGGCTTTGATTGTGGGGAAGGTGTCGAGTACGTCGCTCTTCATAAGTATGAGGTGTGTAACACCGTTAATCATTATTGTGTATTTGAGAGCTACGAGGTCTATCCAACCGCAACGACGCTCACGGCCAGTTACTGCGCCATACTCGTGACCACGGTCGCGCATCTCCTTGCCTGTCTCGTCGAAAAGTTCGGTGGGGAAGGGGCCTGAACCAACACGTGTGCAGTATGCCTTTGTGATACCGTATACATTGCCTATTCTGTTGGGGGCGATACCAAGACCGGTACAAGCACCTGCGCACACGGTGTTTGATGATGTAACGAAGGGGTAGCTACCGAAGTCGATGTCGAGCAAGCTGCCTTGTGCTCCCTCGCCGAGTACGCTCTTGCCATCGTTGATGAGGTCGTTTATCATCTGCTCGCTGTCGATAAGGCGGAAGTTCTTGAGGTACTCGATGCCCTCGAGCCATTTTGCCTCCATCTCGGCGATGTCGTAGCTGTAGTTCATACTCTTGAGAATCTCCTCGTGGCGTGCTTTTGCTGCGGCGTATTTTGCCTCGAAGTTCTCGAGAATATCACCCACGCGCAAACCGTTACGGCTTATCTTGTCGGTGTATGTGGGGCCGATACCTTTTCCTGTGGTACCTACTTTTGCATCACCTTTTGCTGCTTCGTATGCAGCGTCGAGTACGCGGTGGGTGGGGAGTATAAGGTGGGCTTTCTTTGAGATGTAAAGGTTCTTTGTGAGGTCGTAACCGGCTTTTACAAGGTCCTCAGCCTCTCCTTTGAAGAGTGCGGGGTCGAGTACCACACCGTTACCTATAATGTTTGTCTGTCCGCCCTGGAATATACCCGAGGGGATTGAACGCAATACAAATTTCTTGCCGTTGAATTCAAGTGTGTGTCCGGCGTTGGGGCCACCCTGGAAACGGGCAACCACGTCATACTTCGGGGTGAGTACGTCTACAATTTTACCTTTGCCTTCGTCGCCCCATTGCAGTCCTAAAAGTACGTCGATATTCTGCTTCATTTTTCTAACTTTTTTTTACTTTCGACATGCGGCGCTTTGCTGCCTGATGGCATTTGTTGCATAGCCCGTAGATGTACAAAGAGTAATGGGTTAAATGAAATTTCTTTATATTTGCTGTTAATTTGTCTGTTATGTCCAAGTTGTTTATTTCCACAATCTTGTGGCAGTTTGTGCATACCATATGCCCTTTCCCGCAGTTAAAGCATTTCTCGTATTTCGAAACCTGCCCGAATTGGTGACGGGTAACAAGGTTGGCGTTTATGAGTAACGTTATTGTGTTATATATGGTTGCACGGCTTACCCTGAATTTCTCGTTCTTTTCCATATGTGTGAGCAGCGTTTCAATATCGAAGCTCCCGTTGATGGAGTAGATGGTTCTGAGAATGGCATAACGCTCTGGGGTACAACGCATTTTGTTAACCTTCAGGTAGTCGGTTAAGATCTGCATTATTGTTTCCTCTTCGGCGTGGTTCATTCTTTTCAAGGTATTGCATACAAAGTTACCTTTTTTTTTATAAAATGCGCTGATATATTCTCTTTTTTTATTGCAGTTTATGCGAAAATATCTTGCACACCTTCCTTTGTGTGGTGCTTGAATGCTTGTTAGTGAAAGTGGAACGGGTGTTGTTACGCTGTGTAGTCGGCTATCATTGCGGCGAGTTTGCTGCCGTTGCCGGAGTGTGTGGCGATTTCTGCAGCCTTGCTGCTGTTGTTGTCAATGTAACGGCAGATGGCTGTGAAAGCGCAACGTGCAATGAATGAATCTTCTTCTGCTGCAAAGAGCCCGGCTACTTGTCTGTAGAATGAACTTTCCTCGTCGGGGGGGAGTGTTGTACCGCTCCTGAAGAGGTGTGTAAGTGTGAGGTAACCGCAATAGCGCGAGAGTCCTTCGGGTTTCTCCACCCAGCGTAGTGCGTCGCTTGCTGCTGTGGGGAGCTTGCACAGAATTTTCATGGCAAGGTGGTCGGCAATTTCGGTAAATGGAGTTTCGGCAATCCATTTCTCGGCTATATCCGTGTAATGCTCTTGGGGCATAAGGAATATTGCCAGCAACTTACACTCCCTTACATTGTCCTGCCACAGGGCCTCGGCAAGTTCCTTGTCCTGGGGATATTCTTGTGCTATGGCTTTAAGGCGTGGTATCTCCACGCCGAAGTTTATTCTATAGTCGAGCCCTTGACGGCGTTGGTGAGTCGATACTATGCCGTTCATTGACAATCTGAGGCTCTGTTTTATTTTCTTGGTTGTCTCGTGTAAATTTTCAATCATTCTTTCCTGTTACTTTGTTGTGAGGTTACGTTTTCTGTAACTGTTTGGGGTTTCGCCCATTACGCGATAGAAAGATGCGTAGAACGATTGTCGGTTGGCAAACCCAACAGATATACCTATATCCTCTATTGTCATATGTGCATATCTCTTGTCTGTCATGCAGTATAGTGCCTCTTTTATGCGGTACTCGTTCACAAGGCAAGAGAAGTTTGTCTTGAATCTTGAATTTATTACCGCAGAGAGGTAACGTGTGTTGGTGTTGAGCTCTTTGGCTAGCTCTTTTGCTGAAAAATCCTTGTTGCGGTATCGCTTTTCAATTACGATGAGGCTGAGAATCTTTTCGTACAGTTCATCGGCAAGCTCCGGGCGGATGAGATTGCGATAAGGTGCGTTTTTTTCTATTTTCTCCTTTATGTTATAAGGACGTGTGGATTTTTCTGTCATAACCAATTGTCTTTGTTTTCCCAAATGTAATATTTTTTCTGCAAAAAAGACAAGTTTTGTATCGCGAAAAGTCCCGGCTTTTCAAAAAAAATCAACGAATGGGGATATTTGACTGCTGAATGGTCATAATACGCGTTTTTTTTATCATTGCCCAAATGGGGCAATGTCTGTTCATTTTATTTGGGGGTTGCCATCATTTTGGAGATTTTGCGTCTGCAACGTCGTGCGGCATCGTGCTGCCCGAGCTCTTTTAGCAGCTCGGCACGCAGAATATGGTAGTTCACATTGTCGGGTGTAAGCTCTATTGCTTTCTCCACATCCTGCAGTGCAAGCTCGTGCTGTTGCTGTGTACGTTCCAGGTTACTGCGTGCAATGTAGTATTCGGGAATGGTGGGGTTTTCTTCAATAAGAGCCTCAAGCATCATGAGGCTTTCATTTATGCTTCCCTCCTTTTCATAGAGCAGGGCAAGGCCCAGGCGTGCTTCATTGTCGTTGCTGTTGTGCGAGATGAGTTTCAGATAGTCCTCTTTCCCCTCCTTGAACTCTCCTGTTTGTGTGTGCGCGTAGGCTTTGAAACGGAGAATGTCCTCTCTGTCGGGGTGGCGTGCAAGTATTTTGTCATAGCATTCTATTGCCTGTTCTGCGCTGTCAAGTTCAAGCAGTATATTGCCGCGTTGAGTGAGCAGGGGGATTGAAGTTGTGTCCATTGCCAATGCTTTTGCGTAGCTGGCAGCGGCATCTTCAGTTTTTCCGTACATACGCTGCGCGTATCCCAGGTTTGTAAGGGTGTATATCTTTTCACTCTTGCTCTCGGCTGCGTTTGATGCGCGCAGGAAGTATTCAGCAGCTTTTTTGTATTCCCCGGAATCGAGGTGCTTTTTACCAGCTTCGCAAAGCTCTGTGTAGCTTTGTGCAAAACCAGCCTGTGTAACTAAAAATAGCAATATGGATGTGAAATATTTCATAGTCTTCTGTTTTTCCGTGGCGAAGATACAACAATATATCTTTAAGAGGTGTTAAAGGGTGTGTAATATTGCAAAAGGGCACCAATTGGTGCCCTTTTGCAATATATTGATGGGTTTTCAATAAGATTTTCTGAATCTGCGGTTAGTGCGGTAGCCGTATGCTGTAATTACCACAAAGCATATAAGGGGCAGAATGAATGATATGTGTGTGGCTGGCATTCCGGCAATGGTTCCCATATCAATCATTGCAGCCTGCAATGGGGGGAGTACCGAGCCACCAAGGATTGCCATAATAAGGCCGGCTGCACCGAATTTTGCATCCTCGCCCAGACCACGGAGGGCTATTCCGTATATAGTGGGGAACATAAGCGACATACAGGCCGATGTTGCAACAAGGAAATATAGTCCGTATACGTTTTCGCAAACTATTACACCTGTTGTGAATATGCAACCGCCAACCGCAAGAATGGTGAGCAACAGGCCGGGTTTTATGAAACGCAGCAGGAATGTGCATATAAAACGGCTGCAGCAGAAAATTACCATTGCTACAATGTTGTATTTTTGCGACAACACCTCTGCGGCTCTCTCCTCCATACCTTCGAGCATAAAGATGTGTGTGCCGTATTGTATGATAAATGTCCAGCACATAGTTTGGGCGCCCACATAAAAGAATTGCGCAATTACACCCTCGCGGTAGTTGCTTATAGCTGCCAGTCTCTTAAAGGTTGATGCAAGGTTTATGCTTGTGTCCTTGTCGCCGTTCTTTGGCATTCTTGTAAAGAGAATAAGCAGAAATATTATTGCAATTACGATACCTATCGCAAGGTAGGGTGCTGTGAGAATGTCAAGGTCGGCTTGTTTCAGTGCCTCGAACTCTGTATCGCTCAGCGAGGCCCTTTCGTTTGTGCTCAAGGGATTTAGTTTTGCCTGAATGAAGTTCATTGCAACATACATACCCAAGAGTGAACCTATGGGGTTGAATGCCTGTGCAAGGTTCAGGCGCTGTGTGGCAGTCTCTTCTCCTCCCATAGAGAGTATGTAGGGGTTGGCACTTGTTTCAAGGAACGACAAACCGCAGGTAAGTACGAAATAGGCTATGAGGAATGGTATATATTCACCGCTCATCTTTGCCGGAAAGAACATAAGTGCTCCCACGGCATATAGCGCAAGCCCCAGAAGGATACCGGCTTTGTAAGAGTATTTTCTAATGAAGATTGCTGCAGGCAGAGCCATTACGAAATAGCCTGCATAAAAAGCTACCTGTACCAAAGTTCCTTCCGTAACGTTCATACGGAAAATCTTGGAAAAAGCCTTTACCATTGGGTGAGTGATGTCATTAGCAAAACCCCAAAGTGCAAAACAGGTGGTAATAAGAATGAATGGAAGCAGGAAACTTACTCCATCTTTTGATAAAATAGTGATACTTTTTTTACTCATTGTGTTTTTGCCTTAAACGCAGCAATTGCGTATTCCTTTTTTTTTTGAGTATTGAGTGTAAAAAGTACCCCCGCTGGGAATCGAACCCAAATTTAAGGTTTAGGAAACCTTCGTTCTATCCATTGAACTACAAGGGCATATTGCTTTACAGCCGCGAAGATAGGCAATTTATTTGCAATCGTCAAATGCCGAATTGCCAAAATGTGTTCTCTGCATCAAAATAATTGCTTTATAGCAATATTTTTTACTCGTTTATGGGTTGGGTGGTATATTGCATATTGCAACCTGTGGCACGTTGCAGTTCCACCCATCTGATGGCTTTGTTAAGGAGCGCTTCGGTATAGTTCTCTTCCATTTCGCAACGTCGTTGTTCGGCCGATATATACTCGAGGAAGCTTATATCTCCCATTTCGTATGCTTTTTTTCTGCTTCTCACAATCTCTCCCATCTCATCTATCATCTGCTGGGTAAAGGTTTCAGTTTGCTTTATGGCATAGAGGTATTCGTTGTAAGCCTGCATTACATCGCTCTCCACTACAAGGCGTGCATTTTCGGCTTCCTGAAGGCTCTGTTGCACGACAAGGCGGTCGGCTGTGCGGGCCCCCTTGTTTATATTTGAGAATTTAAGGGGTATTGCGATACCGGCCTTCACAGTGGTGAAATTGGGGTCGTTAGGCTCTTCGGCGTGTGCTCCACGGTTGTATGTCGCGCCGATGCTTATGTTAAGGTCGGTGCGTCGTTGTGCTGCATTGAACTTGCGTGCCGCTTCGGCAATGTCCACGCGGCAGAGTGCAGCCTGGAGGTCGGCACGGTTGTCGGCTGCTCTCTCCATATATGTGGCTATGGGGGCAGGAGTCTCTTCAATATCGAGTGTGCCCGTTCCTTTTATGTTTTCGGCACCCTGCAGGTTACCCATATAGTAGCCGAGTGTTATTGCGGTGCTTTTTACAGCAGCTTCGGCTGCTAGGCGGCTGTTGTGTGCAAGGCCGGCTGTCATTCGGCTGTCGAGCCAGTCGGCTTTGGCAATATCGCCTTTTATGTAACGCAGGCTGTCGTTGTGGGCTACTCCACTTAAATCTTTCTCCACTCTCTGCCTGATTTCAAGCATCTTTATGGCTTTCAGGTGATGGAGATAGGCTATGGTTGCCTCGGCGCGGAAATTGCGCAGGTACTCCTCAAAGAGTGCGGCAGTCTCTTCCTGCTCCTTTTTGGCGAGTGTGATACCGCTGCTGCGTACTCCGAAGGTGAAGGTGCGGCTAAGCTCGCCCTCTATTGCGTAACCAAGTTTCTTGTCCCAGTCCTCGTTGCTGCTGTAGGTTAAGGCCAGGGTGGGGTCATTATATATCTTTGCTGCTTTGGTCTTTGCAGCAGCAATCTCGATGTTCAGTCGCTGGGCGGTGATGGAGATGTTGTGGGCAAGCACTCTCTCCATATATTCTCCATAGGATATTTCCTGTGCGTTGGTAACTATTGCTGCCAGCGAAAAAAATAGGATAAGTATGTTTCTCATTCTTTGTTGTTTGTGGTGTGTGGCCATTGTCCCCTCCTTGGTGCAGGTGGAGGGTGCGTGCGAAGTTAGTGCTATTTTTTTGCAAACCGTTTGCAACGTTCTATTCTTCCTTGGGTGTAATTCCCAATTTTGCAGCCTGCTCAATGAGGTAGCTGCGTGCTGCGTCGTGCTCGTTGGGTATTATACCATCGAGTATGGCATCCTTGACGGCAGCTTTCAAACGCCCCACAGTGTCGCAGGGTGGCAGGGCAAAGATGCGCATAATTTCTCCGCCATCCACCGGTGGCTGGAAATTGCGTATGCGGTCTTTCTCCTCAATGTCCTTCAGTTTCTGGCGTACGGTGCGGAAATTGTTGAGGAACTGTTTCTTGCGTTGTTCGTTCTTTGATGTGATGTCGGCTTCGCACAAAACCATCAAATCGTCAATGTCGTCGCCGGCATCAAAAAGCAGGCGGCGTACAGCAGAGTCGGTTACCACATCGTCGGCGATGGCTATGGGGCGCATATGAAGTCCCACGAGCTTTGCCACATAGCGCATCTTTTCGTTCTGTGGCATCTTGAACTCTTTGAATATGTGTGTGGTCATCTTCTCTCCAACGAAATTGTGGTTGTGGAAGGTCCATTTGAGTATTGGGTCCCAACGCTTGGTTTTTGGTTTGCCTATGTCGTGCAGCAGTGCCGCCCAGCGCAACCAAAGGTTCGCGCTCTTTTTCGCCACATTGTCGAGTACTTCGAGTGTGTGGTAGAACATCTCCTTGTGTCCGTATCCATTTCTTGTCTCCACTCCCTGCAGGGCTGTGAGCTGGGGAAAGATTATTTCGAGAAGGCCGCAACGGTCGAGCTCGATGAATCCTTTTGAGGGTGTGGGCGATAGGAGAATCTTGTTCAGTTCCTCGTTGATTCTCTCGCGCGATATTATTCTTATGCGCTCTTTGTTTTCGCACAGAGCATCGAAGGTCTCGTCGTCGATATAAAAGTTCAGCTGTGTGGCAAATCGTATGCAGCGCATCATGCGCAAGGGGTCGTCGCTGAAGGTTATACCAGGCTCAAGAGGGGTGCGTATTATGCGGTCCTCAAGGTCGAGCATTCCGTCAAAGGGGTCGACAAGTTCTCCGAATCTCTTGCTGTTGAGGCATATTGCCATTGCGTTTATGGTGAAGTCGCGACGGTTCTGGTCATCCTCCAACGTACCATCTTCCACTATGGGGTTGCGCGAGTCGTGGCTGTAGGATTCGCGTCGTGCGCCCACAAATTCAATCTCGTGTTCCCTGTATTTTACCTGCGCAGTACCGAAATTGGCATACACCGAGAGGTGTGCGCCCTTGCCCAGCCTTTTGCTGAAAGCGCGCGCCATTTCTATACCTTTGCCCACAACCACTACATCAATGTCGGTCGACGGGCGCTCAAGTAAAATGTCTCGTACATAGCCGCCTACCACGTAGCACTCCATATCAAGTGCGTCGGCAGTTTCCGAAATCTTGCGGAAAATGGGGGTGTCGAGCAGTTTACACAATTCTTCTCTGGTGGGTTTATACATAATTATATAAAGGTATCTTGGAATATTCTTCTGCGAAGATACCTATTTTTACAGAAAGTAGGTATAAAAAACGCAGACAAACTGCTTTTTTCTTAATCTCTTTTAAGCATTATTCCAATTTGTGGGTGTGGCGTGTGGCAAAAATTTCTCTTGTATGCAGTATTTCTTGAAAAAATATTATCTTCGCAAGTGTTAAATATTGAGTTATGAGAAAAATATTTCTTTTTCCGGCTGTTGCAGCCTTCTTTCTTACCTCTTGTGGCGAGTCGGTCGACAGCAAGGCCGGCCGTTTGCTTCAGCAGGCAAACGATGCCTATTCAACAGGTGAGTATCAGAGTGCAAAATTATTGATTGACAGTATAAGACATTCATACCCCACGGCGTTTGCAGCGCGTCGCGCAGCCCTGGAGCTTATGCGTGATGTGGAACTTGCCGAGCAGCAGCGCAGCCTCGACTACTGTAATGCTATGATAGCCTCGCTATCGGCACGTCGCGATAGTCTTTTGACAGGTTTTGAGTATGAAAAGAATACCAAATATCAGAACGAAGGTTCTTATATTGTTGCATCGCAGGCCAACAGGCTGAATGTCTTTAATTCCCTGTTGCGTGCTCGCGTAACAGAGAAGGGTACGGCATATATAACATCGGTGTACCGTGGCAAGAAGATATCACACACTGCGGTGAGGGTATCTTCGGGCAATAGTTATGCCGAGTGTGACAAGGCATTTATGTCATATAATTTCCGTAATCTCGGAGTTAACAATGAACGGCTTGATTTTATCTATGGCGAGGATGGCGGCATTGCCGATTTCATAGCTGCAGCCGCAGGTGCTGTGAATGTGGAACTTACCGGCACCGACGGTTCATACAAGTATACTCTCCGTCAAGAGGATGCAAAGGCCATAGCTGCTGTTGCCGAACTTGCCAAGGTGCTGAAGTCCATTGATGGTTTTCGTGAGATGGCTTCCGAGGCCGAGCGTCACATTGAGTTTGTGAAAAAGACCCGTGAGCGTTTTGCTGCCGATTCAATCCCGACAAAGTAAATGTTTTATCTGGAAATAAGAAATCCGGTTCACGAGTGAACCGGATTTCTTATTTTTCTACATAATATATACAGGCTTCGCGCTTTTCAATATTATTTGTTCAGCGAGAATCTCATACTTATACCGAAGTCGGTGGTAGTGGTGGGGTATGAGCTCGACGAGATTAGCGGTATAGTCTTCTGTCTGTCGAAGTATACGCTTAATGTGAGGTTCTTGCTGTAGGCATAGTCGGCTGTGAATGAGTAGTTGACCGACTTGTTGCCACTTGTTGCCTGTGTTGTTCCCATATCTATACTGCGGCACAGCGAGTTGTTGTCCTTGAAAGAGATGTCGGCACGTAGGTTTATGTCGTTGCCGCTACTTGTCTTTTCCTCGCCTTTTTTCTTCTTCGCTTTCCTGCTGTTGCCAAACAGGTTGTTCAACAATTTGAAATTGGTTATCTTGTATCCTACGTTGAACGCAATCTCCTCGGTGTGTGTCTCCACCAGCTGAATGGCTGTGAGGCTCAGGTTCAGAACTCGTGACTTAATGAACCTCGCTCCCAAGGTGAGGTTGTTGTTTGTGGTTACATCAATACCAATAAGCGGTGAGAAGGATTCGTTTATAGAAACCGAGCTTATGTCGTAACGGCTGCTGGGAACGGGTATGTTTGTTGCTGAATTGTTCACAAAGCCAATACCGTTGGTATATTCCATATATGTGGAATAGGTGCTGTATGAACCTACTGCATACACGCTCTTGTAGCCGTGTTCAATGTTCACGCTCTTGAAGTATTTCTTGAAGAACGGTAGTTTTGAGAGGCCCGAATATCTTATCTTCCAGTTGGGGAGCATACGCATAAAGTTGGGGAAGAGGTCGAGCGAATGGCTTGTTGCGTCACCACCTGTGTATGCGCTCAGGAATGCAGGAATAAGCACGTCGGCCGAGTATTTGTTCACAGCACCATTCTCGGGGTTGTAGGGCTGGCCTGCAAGTGCGCTCGTTTCGGGGTAGATGCTGCCGGCATATCTGCTCTCCACGCGCTGGCGTATGGTCTCTATGTTCTCAATGAACTTATTGTATGTTGTAGACTGGTAGTTGTTGCTTGCTTTGCCTATGTCGAACGAGCTTCCTATGGAAATAGTAGTCATAGAGAAACCGCCCGACTCGCTGTAAGGCATATCGTCGAACATAAATTGTATGGTGCGGCTGTTGTTGCGTGTCCAGCTTGCGTTAAGGTCGATCTTGAGGTCGGTGAAAGGCTCAAGTGTAGCTCTCACCTGCAGGTCTTCTCCCTTGGTGCTTGTTGCTTGTGACGACACGCTATCGTTCTTCAGTAGCCAGTTCCTCTCTTTTGCTTTCTTCAGATAACTGTCGCCAGTGAGGCCGAAAGCAAAGTCGAGTCCCGGTGCCATAAATGCACCATCTCTGTTCTGGCCAAAGAAGTCGCCGGCCTCGGGCATAAAGCCCGGGAGGTTCATTGCATAGGCGTTGGTGTAATTTATTGATATGCTACGCAGCATCATAAGCATTCTTGTGGGGTACTGCATTGTCTTTGCGAAGGTGCCCATCTCTCCCTCCTCTTTCATCTTGGGAATAATGGTTATCTTCACGGGTATTGAGTCGCGTGTCTTTATGACAATGTTGTTCTCATCCACCACCTTGTACTTCAGCTTGTAAGGCTGCCCCTTCTTGTTGCGTGCGTTTATCTCAAGTTTCTTGCTGTTGAGGTTGTGGGCAAGTGTTACATTGCTGTCCTTGGAGAGTGTTACCTCTTTTGTGAAAGGCTTCACTTTCTTTGCTTTTACGTTCTTGCTCTTCTGCTTTGTGTTCTTTTTGCTTTTGCCACTTGATGCGAAACGCTTGTTGGTCTCCTCGAGATAGGGGATAAGGTTGTAGAGCTTTTCCAAGTTGAAGTTGCCTTTGAATGCAAGGTTGCGTTTGTTTGAAATGTTGTTACCGAGGTTTATTCCGCCCATATTGTTTCCACGCGCCCAGCTGTATGTGGCAGTGTAGTTGGCATCGGCATTAACCCATTCAAAAATGGGCAGCTTGTTTATGGGCAGGTTATATGATGCCGTAAAACTCTGTTGGTAGCTTAACGGGCGGCCAAAATCTTTTATGCTGCGTTTCACAGAGTCCTTCCACACTGCATACTCATTGGGGAAACGGTCTTTGTTTACAGGAAGGAACGGCTCCTCAATCTCGGCATTCGTTCCGGTGCTGAGGTTAGTGCGCAGGTTGGTTGTGGGGTCCCATTTTATGTTGAGACTCCTGTTCCAGTAGAACTGCTGCGAGAAGGTGAGCGGTATTTCGTTGTTACCCGACGTCGCGTTAAGGTCGCGGCGTTGCAACTCGTGATAGTTGCGCACAATGTCGGTATTGGCTGAAATGCTCTGTGGGATGGGACTCACTCCCCACTCCTTTATTATTTTCAGCCATTTCGACTTGCTCTTTATTCCCTCAAAGGGCTTTAACACCTTAAGCGGGTTGCTGTAGTTGTAAGCCAGTGATGCTTTCCAGTTGAGCTTGTCTTCCCAGTCCACGGTGATACCGCTGTTCTCGGTCTTTGAGTATGAGAAACTGAATGTGAAGTTCGCAGGGTCGTATGGCATAGGCGTGCTGCTGACGATGTTGAATCTGGCATTGCTTATGCTGAAGTTCCTTATGCGCGAACGTGTTTCAGAAATATGCTTTATAGAATCCCTTTCCGCACCGGTATATGTGTCGAGCACATCGTCGAGCAACAGGTCGGTGTCGAACGGGCTGTAGAGCGGCGATGTTACCTCTTCTGTAAATGAATAGTAGGTGGGAAGGCTGAGCTTGACTGCCGACGGGAGGAAACGGCCAAGGTCGAATGTTCCTGTGACGGTGTAACGGTAATAGTCGTCGGTGCGTCGCGAAGCGAGCTTCTCCTCGAGGCCTCCGAAACCGGCAGTCTCAATGCGTCCCTGTGCCGACAATGAACCCAGGTCAGAGAGTTTGACATTAAGGTTACCCTGTGCCGCCCATCCGCTTTTGTTGTTGAAACCGAGCAAGCGCATCTCATTCACCCACACCACTGCTGATTTTGCAGTTGCGGTGTTGTTGCGCACACCAATCATCATCACCTTGATTTCGCCGATAGTGGGGTTACCCACAATGCTTATCCTGTTCTTGGGGTTGCTTTCGTCGTACTCACTGTATATGGTGGTGTTGGTTATGCCGCTTGTCTGGTTGTTACGCAGGCGGTTACGGTTGACCTTTATGTTGGTGAGCTTTGTAAGCGGAATGTCAATCATATTGCTTTCGGGCCATACGATGGATGCTGCGCTTCCGCCATAAATATCGTAAGTACCGTGCGGTGTTATCTGCAGGGGTACTTCGTATTCGTAGTAGTTGCTCTTGTAGTCGGAACCAAAACGTACGAACACCGACATTTCGTTGTTTGTCAGGTTTGTAGCATCAATCTCCGGAGCTTCGGCGTGAACGAACAACTGTATGCGTTCGTATTGTCGTATGTCGAGGTTGCTTTTCTTGTATACGGCACGCGACTCCTTGCTGCCAAGGTTTGTTACCTGCAGCGCAAGTGCCTGTTCGTTGTCCTGGCGCAGCTGTGGCTGGCTGGGGTCTATTACACGGCTTATTCCGGGAGGCAATACATAGTTTACGGGCTTTCTGTCGCCGTGCTCCTCAATGTTTACTGCCGACATTGTGAACTCGCCCGAAATGTTGGGTGCTGTGTTGTTCTTCGATGCAATAGGTTGCATATAGGGGCGCCAGTCGCCACGTATAAGGTCCATAGTGGCAAAGCGTAGCGTTATGGGCTTTCTGAACGATGTCATATACATACGGATGAAGCGTATTGAGGTGAAGTCGCGTATGTTTCCGAACTTCTTCTCGTAATCCTCCACCGGTATGCGGAACTTGTACCAGTTGACAGTCTCCACGGCACCATTGCGCAGGCTCGACATTACCGCACGCTTGTCGGTGATGTAGTTGGTACCAACCTGCATATCCTCGGGACGCAGCGAGATGCGGTATTGGAAGAAACTCTCGTACTCGTCCATTGTGAAGTCCTGGTTGGTGTCCTCAATATCGGGTGTGTTCTTCGCTGCGCTGCTGTATGTCTCGCCTGACGATGTGGGTGAGTTGCCCTCGGTGTTGTTGAAGTATTTGTAACGCTCTATGATGCTTTTTTGCGCTGCGTCATAGTCGGCTCCGCGGAAGTAATGGTAACGGTCTCCTGCGGGGTCGGCGGCAATGCTGTCATATACCTCCTGACGCACTTTGCCGTTTATGGCATTAAGATATCTTTGGTATGTGGGGTGTGCTGCCTCGTCGGCACTGCTCAAACCGTTGAGGCCGACATCCTGCTGTGAGCGGCTGTCGGCGTTGTTGTCAAATGCGTATACCAGACTGTTTATAGTGGGCACACGTCCCCAAACGGTCTCTTCGCCGGTGTATGTGTTACCAAATGCGGGCATACCGTTCTCGAAGAATTTCTTGCCATCTTTCAGCACATCCTCCGATACCTCTCCAAGGTTGAAATAGAGGTCGCCACCGCTGCTCGAGGGATCGTAGATGAAGGGGTCGAGCAGCCAGAACTCTATATACTGGATGTTCGCGCTCTCAAAGTCGCTCGATGTAAGCTGGCGCATAATACCTCCCCAACGTTTTTCGGGGTTGTTGAGCTTTCCGTTTATGTCAAGGTCGGGGTCGAGGTTGTAAGGTCCTCTTTCGTCGGGGTAGTATGTTACGTTGAAGAGCGATAGTATGGAGCTCTCGCCATAGGTCGACTCCTTGTTGGGGTATAGCTCGCGTTCATACACGTCGCGTACATAGTGGTTCGACAGTTGGTCCACATCGCTCTTTATGTGAGCCGGGGTTAGTGAAGAGCCGTGGCGTGTGAAGAGCGGGTCTATGGTGTACCAGCTTATAAGAGCACGGTCGTAGCCTGTGAGTATGTTGTTGGTGAGCTCGCTGTAAGGGCGGCCGGCCGGTAACGACGACATTATCCACGAGGTGGGGCTCTTTATGTCTATGCTGTTTTCTGTGCTTTCAAAGTCGTCGATGTACGAAGCCTCGCTCTGCACCTCGTCGGATGTGCCGGCATCGAGTTTGGCAAATTCGGCGGTGAGGTTAATGCTCGAGGGAGCTGTGCAACTGATGAAAGGCAGGCGGTCAATGAGGTTGGTGAGCCACTGGCTCTCCTTCTTCCACGACAGATTAAAGCCCCATATTCTGTTGTTCAGCGGTTCCGAACCCATATCCACCTTTGTGGTGAGCGGCTTTTCGGTGAGCGACATAAATGTACCGCCGAAATTCAATTCGTCTGAAAAATCGTATCTCCAGTTAAGGCCGAGTACGGTCTTGCGTTGCATATTGAAGAGTGTGTTGCTCTCGAGCGACACCTGTACGTTGGTTCCGGCATCTATGATGTTCTGGTTCAGTATAGTCACGATACCCGATGCATAGTCCACCTGGTAGTCTGTATTTTCGGTAAGGGTAACGCCGCCGGCTGTTACCACCACGGAGCCGCGGGGGATGTTTGTGGCGCCGGTGTTTATCACATTCTCGGAACTGCCGGTGTACTCACCGATAATGTAGAACTTGTCCTTCTCGGCCATCTGCTTGGCTACGGTCTTGGTTGAGTCGTACAGCTCCTGGAATATGTACTTTTCGGCAATGATGTCGTTGTTTATCTTGCTTTTCAGGTAGTTACCAAAGGGCTCTACAGAGGGGAAGAATACAAGACCCGCCGACGAGTTTATGGTGTAACCCTCTATGTAGTCGAAAATGCCGTTGGGGTTGGTTTTGCTGTTATTGCTGTCCAGGCGGTCGAGGTTCATCATCTGCAGCAGTGTCTTATCCTTGAGCGAGGGTTCGGGCAGGTATGTGATGTTTGTGCCCAGGCTGTCACTTGCGTAGTAGACATCGAGTTTGAACTCGCTGTTCTTTACTCCTCGTGCCCCTAGGGAGTAGACGTTCTTCATCATAAGGTCCCAGCAGGCATTGTCGGGTGAGCCTGAATTGGGCTTAAGCAGTTTCAGGAAGATAGTGGATTTCGACTCCTGCAGGTCGGTGGAGAATTCTCCTACCTGGTAGCTCTGTCCGGCAAAAGTAAATTCGTAGGCAACGGCAAGCACCTCGTCGGCTCGCAAAGCTGTTTTCAGCGAAATGAAACCGAGGTTCTTGTTGAATGTGTACTCCGAAGAGGAGAGGAGTCTTGCATTCGACAGTTTTTCATAGTCCTTGCCACCATAAATGTTGTTGTTGCCATTGAGCAAGGTGTTTACCTGGTCTATATTTCGTATTCCTGCGTATGTGCTGTTTAGTTCGCTGTACAAGCTGTTTGCGTTGTTCTGCGGCAGGTCGGTTGAGCCTTGTGCCACCCAGTTGTCGTTGCCAATATGTTTATGCTCGGCAAGGTCGGCAAAAGCAATTACGTTACGAGGGTTGTTGTAGTCGCCTCTTTTGTTTGTTACCCACACCTCAATACGGTTAATGGTTACTCCCGAAAGGACATTTGGGAGTTGCGACATTGCACGGTCGTAATTGTCGCGGAAGTAGTGGGCGAGGAAGAAGTGCTTGTTCTCGTCGTAGTCGGTAATCTCAACTTCGTAGGTGGTGAGCTGTGTTCCGCCTTTTGAGCTTACAGTGGTGCTGCTCGAGGTTTTTTGTGACACCACGGTCTGCAGGAAGAGTTTGCCGAACTGCATATCGGCCCTAATACCGAACAGTGATGTGGCTCCCTTTATCAGACTCGAGTTAGTGGGGAAGGTTACGTTTCCGGCCTCCAGAAGCTTTATTATTTCATCCTCTTTGCCTTCGTACTTCAGGCTTATTTTCTTTGCGTCGTAGCTGAATGTGGCTTCGGTGTTGTAGTTGAAGTCCATATTCATCTTGTCGCCCACGGAACCTCTTACGTTCAGGTTTATCTTCTCGTCGAAGTCAAATGTGTTGGTCTTGCGGTTGCGCTCGCTCAGTGATGGGTTGTCAATCTCCTGCATTGAGAATCCCATCTTTATTTCGGCATTACCCTGTGTCTTTATTCTCACACCGCCGGGGCCGAAGATTTTCTCGGCAGGGCCCAGGTCGAACTGCATATCGGTGAAGTCGAATTTGTTTTTGCCCTCGGCTTCGGCCCAATCCTCATCAATTCGTTTCCTGAAGTAGTTCTGCATAGAACGCTCTATGCGCCATTTTGTGTACTCCATCTCGTTCAGCAGTATGGGAGTAGTTATGAGCTTGCCTTCGCCCAAACGTGTGCCGATGGAGTATGTCCCGTCTTTTTCGTTGTAGATGGTATCGGTTACAATATTTGCCGGGGTGCGCAGGTCTACAGCGTTGTTCTTTGTCTCCTCAATGCTCTCGGGTGCAATCTGAGCAATGGGGTATATGGGCTTCAATGTATCCTTTGCGGCTTTTGTAGCCTTGCGCTGTGCTGCGCGTCGCTCGTTCAAATCCTTGCCCGAAGAGTGTGTGACGCTGTTTTGCGCAGTCAACGTTACGAAGACTGTGCAAAGCAACAGAATGAGTGATGTCACACGTTTACTCATAGAGGATTTGTTGTTAGAGTTCTTTCAGTGCGAGTTTTATTACCTGCTCAATGGTGGCTGTGTGGTTTGCCTTGGCAATTCCCTGCACTACTTTTGAGGCTGCCGAGCCGGGGAAGCCCAGCATCACAAGTGCCGAAACGGCTCCGTCTACCACATCGCTGTCTATGGTTGCTGCCGCCTGTGTGCCGCTTGTATAGTTGCCTATACCGGCAATCTTGTCCTTGAGGTCAACAATGAGACGCTGTGCAGTCTTCAGGCCAATTCCTTTCACGCTCTTTATGGCTCTTTCATCGCCACAGGCAATTGCTTCGCACAACTCGTTTACGGTGAATGCCGAAAGAATGGTGCGTGCGGTATTTCCGCCTATGCCCGACACGGAAATGAGCAGCAGGAACAGTTCACGTTCCTGTTTGTTGCTGAACCCGAACAGCAAGTGTGCGTCTTCGCGTATTGCCTCGTGGATGTATAGCTTTGTCTCTTTTTTGCCTTGCAGGGCGCTGTATGTGTTAAGGGTAATGCTTGTTTCGTATCCCACTCCGCCGCATTCGATAATTGCTGTTGCCGGTGTGAGTTCTGCAATCTCCCCTTTTAGGTATTCTATCATAGTATGTTTTTTATCTTTTACTAAACGTGTTTTTCCTGCGCTTATTGTGCCGGGGATGTTTTTTTAACAACCGGTGCTGTTTTTCTCAATCTCAAGCACGCTGTCGCAGTATTTTATTATTGCCGGTCGGTGCGTTACAAATATAAGCGTCTTCCCTATATGGCTGCAGGTCAGGCGCTGCAGCAACTCCTCTTCGGTGTTCTCGTCGAGTGCCGATGTTGCTTCATCGAGTATGAGTATGCTTCCCGGGCGCAATATGGAACGTGCAATAGCTATGCGCTGTGCCTGTCCCTCGCTCAATCCTCCGCCTTGTTCTGTGAGCTTTGTATCGAGCCCTTGCGGCAACTTGTTCACAAAGTCGGCGCAGGCTGTGTGCAGGGCTTGTTGCATCATCTCCCCGGTAGCCTCCGGGTTGCCCATAAGCAGGTTGTCCCTTATTGTGCCGCTTATGAGGCTGTTGCCTTGTGGTATGTATACAAAATTACCACGGGTAAGAGTGGAGGAGGGGTGGCGCTCTTCGTCGTTATAAATCTCTATGCTTCCTTTTTGTGGTGCCACAAGTGCCACAAGCAAGCGTATGAGTGTTGTTTTTCCGGTTCCTGTCTCTCCTACTATGGCTGTGCTGCTGTTCGGTGCAAAGTTGTGGCTGAAATTCTCAAGGATGCAACCTTCTTCTTCGCTGTAGCTGAAATCAACCCCTTTGAAACGTACGCCGGCAGTGCCGCTCAATATTATATTCTCGCCTTGTTCCTCCTCGGGTATGTCCTCGAGCTCGTACAGGCGCTCGGCTGCAGTGAAAGATGTAACTATGCCTGGTATGAAATGGCTCAAATCAATTGTTGGGCGTTGTATGAGTCCGACCAATTGCAGATATGCCGAAAGTGTTCCGAAGGTAACTGTTCCCGCTGCAAGGCCGTAAACACCCCAAATGAATGCTGTGAGGTAGCCTGCGGCAAAACCAAGTTGTGTAAGGGTGTAAGCTCCGAGTGAGAATTTTGTGCGGTTGCGCACCTGCCACTTTAGTGTGTTCTGCAGGGCGGTGAGCCTTTTCTCGGTGCTGTTGTTCCTCTCGAGTGTTTTTATGAGTGCCTTGTGTTGCAGGCTCTCCTGCAGCACCGACTGAATGCGGCTGTCGCTGTCGCGCACTTCTCGGTTCAGTCTGCGCATACGCTTTATGTAGAAACGGCTTGCAGCCATAGCTACAGGCAATGCCACCATTACCGACAAGGCAAGTATGGGACTCATGGTGAAGAGAAGTACAAAAGAGGCTGTCAGCTGTGCCGCCACCACAATTGTGGCAGGGATGGTCTCTGTTATCAGGGTGGTTATGCTGTTCACGTCGCCTTCCAAGCGGTTTATGAGGTCGCCGGTGTGGTGCTTCTGCAGGTGCTGCCACTCACCACGCAACAGACGTGCGAATATTTTCAGCCTCATCTTGTTGCGCACATCTACTCCTATTACTGCGTGAATCCATCGGCTGCCGGCACGTGAGCAAATTTCGGCAAGCATAAGTGCGCCTATAATTATTCCTGTGGTTGCGAGCGAACCCTCTTGCTCGCCGGTGGCTATATCTATGGCTTTTTTGCAGGCAATCACCCACAAAAGCTGGCACACGATATCAGTCAACCCTATTATCGTGTTGAGTATGGCCTGGAAACGGGCTCCTTTCGAGTTTCTCCATAGCCATAATGCGAGTTCTTTAAGTGAAATTGCTTTTGCCACGCGATGTGCTTTTTATCAAACTTTGCAAATATAGTAAATATATATTATAAATCGCGTGCGTAGTGAGAAAAACAGCCTTTATCGGGTGGTAATTTCTACAATGTAATCTACTCCCGAGGGTTTTTCATCAAATATAAGTGTCACCCCATCCTTGCTCTTTTTATATTTTATGCTCTTTTTATCGGGAAATTTTTCAATCTTTTTTACCTTGCAGTCGAGGGGTATGGTGAGCTCTTTTTTGTCGTAGTCCATTATGTGGATGAAAAGGCGGTTGCCCTTGCGGGTGGTCACGCCCCAGGGTTGTGGAGAAATATCCCCGGCTGTTGTTCCGTATATGCTCTCGCCATAAACTTTTGTCCACTCACCCATCTCTTTTAGTCTTTGCAATGCTGTGGCCGGCAACTCACCATTAGGTTGGGGTCCCACGTTCAGCAAGAGGTTTGCTCCCTTACCGGCAGCACCCACCAGGTATTGTATGAGCGCTTCAGCGCTTTTGTATTCTTGATCAACCAATTTATATCCCCACATCCCGTTCATTGTCTGGCAAGTTTCAAGTGGCAGGCGGCTCACCTCTTGTCCCGAGAGGCCGGCCTTGTTCTCTCCCGGCAGGTCGCGCTCGAAAATCTGTATATCCTCCCCCTCAAACGGTGTTTGGTGGTGGTTGTTGCCAACAAGGCATTGTGGCTGCAGCTTGTGTATGAGGGCGTATTGCTCCTCAAGTTGCCAATCAAAGGGAATGCTGTCTTTTTCGTGATCCCACCAGCCATCGAACCAAATTGCGCCAATCTCGCCATAATTGGTAAGCAGTTCCGTCAGCTGTCGGTTCATAAAGCCATAATAGCTGTTCCAATCTGTTTTTGTGGTGTCGCGGCCAATTATTCTCAGTCCGGTGCGCCCCACGGGATACTCGTCGCGTTTCCAGTCGAGGTGAGAATAGTACAGGTGCAGTCTTATGCCTTGTCTGTGGCACTCGTCGGCAAGTTCCTTTATTACATCGCGCCCGAATGGGGTGGCATCAACAATGTTGAAGTCGCTCTCTTCAGTGTCCCACATTGAGAAACTGTCGTGGTGGCGGCTGGTGAAACAGATATATTTTGCGCCGGCATCCTTTATTGCAGCCACCCACGCCTTTGCATCGAAGCGGTGTGGGTAAAAAGCATCGGCAACTTTTGCGTATTCGTTCTTGTCTATTTTTTCGTTTTGCATATACCATTCACCTTGGGCGAATACACTATATATGCCCCAGTGGATGAAGATTCCCAACTTGCTGTCGGCAAATTCTTTACGAGCCTGTAAGTTTTCGGGCGTGGGAGCGTAGCCGTCTGTCTGTGCAGTGGCGGTTAAGAGTGTTGCGCAAAGGAACGTGCATAACATTAAACCTATTGTGGTATTTTTCATTGTAAATGGGTGTTTTGTTAGTGATTCGTGCAAAAGTAAATGATTATTGTATAAAAGAATATGTTTTGCCATTTTTTTTTGTTCCATATGCAGTATATTTGCCCTGTAAAAAATGAGTTATGGAGATTAATTTTTCGGGAATACTTATAGGTGTTGCAACGTTTCTTGTAATAGGTCTTTTTCACCCTCTTGTGATAAAGGCTGAATATTATATTGGGGTGAAAAGCTGGTGGCTTTTTCTTATTGCAGGAGTACTTGCCGCTGCAGGTTCTTTGCTTGTGGCTAATCTGCTGGTTTCTATTTTGTTAGGCGTGGTAGCTTTCTCCTCTTTCTGGAGTATCGGCGAGGTTTTTGAGCAGAAGAAAAGAGTGGAAAAGGGATGGTTCCCTGCCAATCCGAAGAGGAAAAAGTGAATGTTGAAGTAGAGTTTATAATCGTAACATACTTTTATATTTTATATTAAATATTATGTAAATATTAATTTTTGCATTAATTTTGCATCCTGTTTTCTATTTAATAAGGTATTTGAGATTATAAACTTCTATGAATTTAAACATCTTTACTATGATTCTGGTTGCAGCACTCTCTTTGGGGGGTGTGAGCAATGCTTTTGCCGACGATGCTGCAACAACGAAGAGTGACGATAAAAAGTCGAAAAAAGGATTTCTTTTTTTTAAGAAGAAGTCTACGGTTGAATCTCCCGCTCCTTCTTCGCCCTACAAAAAAATGACAGGGCGCGATTCTCTTGCAATGTCGGGAGTGATGAACGTGATACAGAAGGAGGATACTGTACTTCTTGAACTGCCTACACGTTTGTTGGGCAAGCAGTTCCTTGTGTCGAACAAATTGCAGCAAGTGCCCAGAGAACTGAATGAATCGAGTGCAAACAAAGGTATCAATTATGCCAATCAGGTGGTGCGCTTCGAATGGGATAAAAAGAGCAACACGGTAAAAATCCATCAACAACGTCTTACACCCGAAGTTCCCGAGGGCTCTCGCTTGGCACGTTCGGTGGCCGACAATTACATCGACCCCATAATTGCTTCACTTAAAGTGGAGTGTGTCTCTCCCGATTCAAGTTCGGTGATATTCAAAATAAACGACTTTTTCAACGGTAAGAAAAATGTGTTCAACGACGTGTTCAACGATATAAACATTGGAACATCGCCGGTGGCAGAACTCTCACGTATTGTAAGTATAAAGGCGTACGAGCGCAGTGTAGTTGCATTGTCGGAACTTACCACAACAGTGCGCGAGGGGTTGTCGAAGGTTAATGTTACCGTTGTTGTGAGTACAGCTATATGTCTGTTGCCCGACGAGCCTATGGCACGTCGACGCGAAGATTGGCGTGTGGGCTACTTTTCCACCCCTGCAACAATTTACAACGACCAACAGCAAAAGGTGGAGCATACCCGCTACATCACACGTTGGCGTTTGGAACCGAGCGACACTGCTGCATATATGCGTGGTGAACTGACGGAGCCTGTGAAACCCATCAAATTCTATATTGGAGATGCTGTGCCCGAACATTTACGTCCCTATATTGTTGAGGGAATATTGGACTGGAACCGTGCCTTTGAGAAGGCCGGCTTTAAGAATGCCGTACAGGCTATAATCCCTCACGACACACTCGATGTTGATGGCGATGATATTCACTACTCGGTATTGACATACGCAGCGTCGGAGAAAGCAAATGCTATGGGCCCTTCGACCATAGACCCTCGCACAGGCGAGATACTGGAGGCCGATATTATATGGTGGCACAATGTTCAGTCGCTTATCAGCGAATGGATTATAGTGCAGACCGGTGCAGTGGATCCCCGCGCCCGTTCTCTTGAATTGCCCATTGAACTTATAGGTGACGCAGTGCGTTTCGTGGCTTGCCACGAGGTGGGGCACTCTTTGGGATTGCGCCATAATATGATGGCGTCGGCAGCCTATCCTACCGACTCTTTGCGCTCGGCTTCATTTACCTCGCGTATGGGTGGAACATCGGCAAGTATTATGGATTATGCACGTTTCAACTATGTGGCACAGCCTGGCGACGGTGTAAAAGTAATGTCTCCCAATATAGGCCCTTATGATTTTATGGCAATAGAGTGGGGCTATCGCTGGTATCCTGCCGGAACCGATGAGGAGAAGGTGCTTGCGGAATTTATAGCAAAGCACAAAGGCATAGAGTATCGTTACAGCGAAACACAGTCCCAGCGCTCGGCTATCGATCCCAGAGCGTTGAGTGAGGACTTAGGCGACGATCCGGTAAAGTCGGCACGTTTGGGTATTGAGAATCTCAAACGCATTATGCCCAATTTGGTTGAGTGGACACGCAACAACAAGGCTGGGCAGAACTACGATGAAGCTGCAAATCTCTATTCGGCCATCATTTATCAATGGAACCTCTTCCACTATCACGTAATGGCAAATATCGGCGGTATTTATATAGACCGTCCCACCATTGAGTGGATTGACAATCCCGAAAAGAGTGCCTATACTTTTGTTGAGAAAGAGCGTCAGCGCGAAGCTGTGCAATTCCTCCTCGACGAAGTGTTGTGCTTCCCGGAGTGGCTCTTCGGCTCCCCCTTCTCAACACAGATATTCCCGTTGCGCAGAACACCGATAGGTACCACGGAACAGGAACCTGCGATGCTGCTCAAAAACCAACAAAACTACATTCTGTGGGATTTACTTGCCAACGAGCGCATTGTAAGAATGTATCAGAATGAGTGGATGAACGGTGACAAAGCCTTCTCGGCAGTGGAAATGCTTGATATGCTCCACAAGTCAATCTTCCGCAAGACTATTGCTGGGCAGAAACTTAATGTGATGGAGCGCAGTCTGCAAAAGAGTTTTGTCGATGCACTCATCACTGCTGCCGCAGAGAATGAGGGTGTCAAGATAAACAAGAACCTTGCCGATGATAATGGGGTAAGCAGCAGTGCTCCGCGCATCATTGATATGACTATGACGCAGATTACCCGTACCAGCGACGCTTTGAGCGTGAAACGCAGTGAACTTATAAGAATTATGCGCTTGATGAAAAATCGCAGGACAAGCGGTGACCTGAGTACACAAATGCACTATGACGATGTAATTCTGCGTATACAGACAGCTCTTGGATTACAGAAATAATAAACTGAAAGAAACATTATATAGATGAAAAGAATAGGTCTACTATCACTTTTGGCAATGTGCGTAATTGCTGCATTTGCACAAATGCGCACAATCACCGGTGTTGTAAGGGATGAAATGTATATGGACGAGTTCCTTGTCGGTGCTATGGTTACTATAAAGGAGGGTAAGGAAACAAAAGGCACTGTTACCGACGGCGAAGGTAAATTCCTTTTGTCGTTGTCGTCCGGTGTTAAAGAGCTTACAATTAGTTCTATGGGCTATAAAACGAAAAAAGTGCCCCTTGAATCGGGCGTTAGCCATTATATCGTTACATTACACCCCGTAAATCAGAACCTCGAAGAGTTTGTGGTAACTGGTTATCAGCAGATTGACCGTCGCAAGCTCACCGCAGCCGTTACAACGGTTAAAATATCCGATGAAACGGTGGGTGCAGTCAAGAACATCGACCAGGCTCTGGCCGGACAGGTGGCTGGTCTTTCATCTGTATCGTCGAGTGGCGCGCCCGGTGCACCGGTAAAAATCCGCATACGTGGAACCGCCTCGATAAACGGCGTGCAGGAGCCTCTGTGGGTGCTCGACGGAATCCCTATGGAGGGTAATGAGATTCCCGCAATAGAGAATCTCAATGATATTGATGAGATATACCAGACCAGCATCGCAGGCATCAATCCCTCGGATATAGAGAATATTACCGTGCTGAAAGATGCTGCTGCCACAGCAATCTATGGTGCGCGCGCAGCCAACGGAGTTATCGTTATTACAACAAAAAAAGGTAAAGAGGGACGTCCTGTTGTCAATGTTTCAAGCAAGCTCACTTACAGCCCGACTATGGACATTGACCGTTTGAATCTGCTCAACTCCGACGAAAAGGTAAATCTTGAACTCGATTTACTTAACAGCGACTACACCTATCGACAGAACAAGGGAGGCGTTGCCGATATTCTTAACGAGCTTGGGGAAATGGACGCCTATAAGACTGGTGGCTGGGTTGCTCTTTCGCCCGAAGCACAACAACGCATAAACAGCTTGCGTAGCATAAACAGCGATTGGAACGATATCCTTTTCCGCGATGTATTCAACCAGGAGTACAATGTGAGTGTAAGCGGTGGTTCTGACAGAGCGCACTATTATGCATCGGTAGGTTTTTATGACGAGCAGGGTAATGTTAAGGGTGTAGAGAACGAGCGTTATAATGTGACGTTGAAAAGTGATTTCAAGATAAACCGCTATATCACTGTTGACGCATCTATATTTGCCAATCAACGTACACAGGAGAGCTATATGACCGATGCTGCGGGCTTCACAAATCCCGTCTATTATTCCCGTATGGCCAACCCCTATTTTGTTCCTTTTGACTCAAAAGGTAACTACATATACGACAAGAATGTGCAGGGCCGCGAGAGCGAGGTTCCCGATTTTAATATTTTCGAGGAACGAGCCAATACATCGAAAGAGCGTATCGACCGCTCGATTATGGCGCTCTTCGGTGCTAGGTTCGATATAACCGGTCATCTCAAATTGGTAACACAATTTGGCTTGCAGCACGACAACTATACCCTTACACGCTATGCCGGACACGACAGCTATGCAATGCGCAAGTTAAAGGAGTATGGAACATTTATGATTGACGGCGAGCGTAAGTCTATTTTCCCCGACGGAGGAATGAACAAAGTCACAGAGTCGCACACGGACCAGTGGACCTTGAAGGCTATGCTCGAATGGAACAGACGTCTCTTCAACGTACACGACCTTGAATTGATGGGAGGTACCGAAATTCGTCACACCGAAACTGGAGCTACCACATCCACCGTCTATGGATACGACAGCCGTACTCTCACCACACAACCGGTGGTATTCCCCTCGCAAAGCATTGCAGAAAGCTATCCCCTTTATCAGGAAACACAGACCGAGAATGCCTATGCATCTTGGTTTGCTACAGGTTCTTACACATACCTCTATCGTTACACATTGGGCGCAAGTGTTCGTTTCGATGGCAGCGATGTCTTTGGTGTTGCCAAGAAGTACCGTTATTTGCCACTATACTCGGTGAGTACAATGTGGCGTGCAAAGGAAGAGGCGTTGTTGCAAAAAGCCGATTGGATTGACGAACTCTCACTGCGCGCGTCATTTGGCTTGCAGGGTAACATAGACAAGAATACATCGCCTTATCTCATTGGAAAATACGATAAGATATCGGTGCTGCCCGGTAATATCGAGTATGTGATTGCTGCCGAAACAGCTCCAAACCCAAATCTTAAATGGGAAAAGACAAAGAACGTCAATGTGGGACTGAATATGGAGTTCTTCCACAATCGTTTGCGTGTAAATGTCGATTATTATTACCGTCGCGGTACCGACCTCATCAGTTCGCGTCAACTCCCATTGGAAACAGGCTTTTCAAGCACTACCATAAATTGGGCATCGATGGAGAACGAGGGTTGGGAATTTGCGGTGAGCACCACAAATATAAAGACCAAGAATTTCAAGTGGACAACGATGTTGAATTTGGGATTCAATACCAACAAAATTCTCAATGAGAGCGTAGCCGAGAATTCAACAACCCCCTCGCGTGAAGGTTATCCCATAGGTGCAATATTTGCTTATAAGACTGCTGGCCTCGACAGTGATGGCTACCCGCTCTTTGTAGGCAATGATGGCAACCTTCTCACGGCTAAGGAGTTCTTTAAACTTAACCGCTTCGGTGCAAGTACTCTTTCGGCCGAGGAGCAGCGCGATCTCTATACCTATATGGGAACATCGGAGCCTAAATGTTCGGGAGGTTTCATAAATACCTTCGACTGGGGTAATTGGCAGTTGAATGTGAACTTTGTGTTTAACCTCGGAATGAAGGTGCGTGTGCAGCCTTCATATTCATCGGTATATTACGATCGTGGACTTAACACCAACAAGGATATACTTAATCGTTGGACCGCGGCCAACACCAACACCTCGTTGCCGGCGCTTATGACAAACAAGGAAGGACGCGGCGATGAATACACACACTATCAGGAGTATAACACATACAGTATGCTCGATATTTGGGTGAAAAAGCAGAATTATTGCCGTCTGCAAAGTGTGCGTCTCGGGTACCGCATTCCCAAGAAACTGCTTGCTCCGCTGGGTGTAACATCGGCATCACTCTCGTTTGAGGGTCGCAACCTGCTTGTCATATCAAGCGATTACGAGAACTATCTCGACCCGGAAACTATGGGTAATCCCTATGCACAGCCTATCCCGAAGAGTTATATCTTTGGACTGAATGTTACCTTCTGACAAACGTAACCTAAAAAGAACAATACACAATGAAAATAAAAAATCTCCTTTTTGCCACCTTGGCACTGCTTGCCTTTACTGCGTGCGACGATTTTCTCGACATTACTCCCACGGGAAAAGTAATTGCACAAACTGGCGATGAGTATCGCTCGCTCCTCACCTACGAGTATAACAAGTTTGCGAAAGACAGATATATGACAACCTTGCTCACCGATGAGCTGAATATGGATGCAAAGACCTCAAAAGATGCCGATAAGGATGCCTATCTCGACCTTTGGTTGTGGAAAGAGAACCTCTCTCTCACCACAAGCTATTTTTCGTGGCGCGAATATTATCATCCAATCTACATTGCTAACTACATAATTGAACACCGCAACGAGATAAGTGAAGCACCCGAAGAGGAAATCAACCAGTTGGTGGGCGAGGCGTATATGATGCGCGCCTACTCACATTTTCTTCTTGTAAACCTCTATGCCGAGCCTTATACACATTGCAATCCCGTGACAACACGCGGCGTGCCGATGTTGCTGGCTGCCGATGTGAATGCCATTCCTCGTAGCAGCAGTGTCGAGGATATTTATCGTCAGGTGTTGAGCGACCTTGATGAGGCCGAAAAGTATCTCAACGTGGAAAAATGGGACGAAGGGGAAAACTACCGTTTTAATAAAATATCGGCACAGGCTCTAAAGGCGCGCGCTTATCTGTATATGGGTGATTGGCAAAATTCGCTCGACGCAGCAAAAGCGGTGCTCGAAGTTTATAACGAGATAGAAAATCTAGCATTGAACGAGAGTATTTTGCCCAATAGCTATAAATCAATCGAGAGTATAGTTTCTTTGGAACGTTTCAGCAGCAATATGTATACTGTGATAAATATGCCCTCGCGCAATTTTATAAATATGTATCGCAAGGGTGATCATCGCATTAAAAAATTCTTTAAGCGTGTAACAGTAACAACGTATTCACTGCTGAAAGGCGGAGTGGAAGATTGTGTGAGCAGTTTCCGTACATCGGAGATGTATCTTACAGCAGCCGAGGCTGCAGCGCGTTTGGGCGAAACAGGCGAAGCAATAGATTATCTTTTGCCTCTTATAGCGAAACGTCTTGATACAAGTGGATACAATACAACGGTACAACTTATGGGCGCAATGAATAATGAGCAACTCATTCAGGAAATTCTCGATGAACGTGCCCGTGAACTTGCATTCGAAGGACATCGTTGGTACGACCTTCGTCGCACTACACAACCCGAACTTTCACACTCCTATGACTATGATATGAATGGCAAGTTCGAGAATAACGAGGGTAAAGAACCCGAAATATATACATTGACTCCAGATAAATATACAATGCGCTTCCCCACCTCTGCTGTTGAAGCTAACCCGGAGATTGAAATATGGGATAAATAAGCTGCGCTTAAAATACGTTATAAAAAGCGAATACAATTTACATATTAACCTTATTAATAAAAAATTATGAAGAAAGTTTTACTATTTTTAGTTGCTTGCGTGGCCACTATGGCTACGTATGCACAGGACGACTTCGGCCAGACTTGGGCCTCTTCGTTTGAGCCTGTGTCGGAATCGCAGGAAATCAGAGGTGTAAACACCACTGTTTCTGCCGACGGCTCGGTATACGTATCGAGCACTTACAACAAAGCATTCAGCTTTGGTAACAGCGAGGTTGCCGACCCCGAAGGTCTCACCTCATCGGCTATTGTCAAGTACAACGGTAAAGGCGAGGAGCAGTGGGCAACCACAATCTTCGGCGCAGCCGAAATCTTTGCCCTCACCACCACAGCCGATGGTACACTCTATGCTGCCGGTCATTATATGGATGCAGTAATCTGCATCGGTACCGATGGCGAGGAGACAATTCTCGAAGGCGACGGCAGCCAATACTACGCATTCGTAGCCAAGATAAGCACCGACGGTAAGTTCGAGGCAGTAAAGACCATCACTCCCGTAGTCAGCGATGCAATTGCCAACAGCTTTATGTACTTCCCCGAACCCGGCTATGTTTATGTAACCCCCACCAACATCC